>NZ_CP076022.1:1437431-2156147 GCF_018622995.1 Arthrobacter jiangjiafuii | reverse complement strand
GTCCGCGAAGCCACCCGCATCATTGCCGCCGGCGTGGGCGTGCGCGGCCTGATCAACATCCAGTTCGCGCTGGCCTCGGACGTGCTCTATGTCATCGAAGCCAACCCGCGAGCCTCCCGCACCGTGCCCTTTGTCTCCAAGGCCACCGGCGTGCAGCTGGCCAAGGCCGCGGCGCTGATCGGCACCGGCGCCAGTATTGCGGACCTGCGGGCGGCCGGGAAGCTCTCAGCCGTCGGCGACGGCTCCGTGCTGCCGCTGGACGCCCCCGTGGCCGTGAAGGAAGCAGTACTGCCGTTCAGCCGCTTCCGCACCCCGGAGGGCACCGTGGTGGATTCCCTGCTCGGCCCGGAAATGCGCTCCACCGGCGAAGTCATGGGCATCGACAAGTACTTCGACACCGCCTTCGCCAAGTCCCAGGCCGCCGCCAACTCGGCGCTGCCCACCGAGGGGAAGATCTTCGTCTCGGTCGCAAACCGGGACAAGCGCTCCATCATCATGCCGGTGAAGCTGATGGTGGACCTGGGCTTCGAGATCCTCTCCACCGGCGGCACTGCCGAGGTCCTGCGCCGCAACGGCATCCAGGCCACCACGGTGCGCAAGGTCAGCGAGGGGGCCGGACCCAACGGTGAAGGCACCGTCGCGGACCTGATCACGGCCGGTGACATCAACCTGGTGGTCAACACCCCTTCCGGCGGCCAGGCCCGCGGCGACGGGTATGAGATCCGCGCCGCAGCCACGTCCATCGGCTGCCCGGTGGTGACCACGGTCTCCGAATTCGGTGCCGCCGTCCAGGCCATTGAGGCCATGCGCTCCTACGAATGGGATGTCACCTCGCTGCAGGAGCACGCCGCCAAGCTGCGGGCGTCCACCGGTGCCTGAGCAGCCGGTGGGGACTTCCACCGGGCGCGTCCCGTTCGGGTCGCGCCTGCGGACGGCCATGGATTCCCGCGGCCAGCTGTGTGTCGGCATCGATCCGCATCCGGCGCTGCTGGCCGCCTGGGGCCTGGCCGACGACCCCGCGTCCCTGGAGCGCTTTTCCCTCACCGTGCTCGAGGCGGTGGGGGCGGACGTTGCTGCGGTGAAACCCCAGGTGGCACTGTTTGAGCGGCACGGCTCGGCCGGGCTCGCCGTCCTGGAACGGCTGCTGGCCGCCTGCGCCGACGCCGGAGTGCTCAGCATCGCCGACGCCAAGCGCGGCGACATTGGCTCCACCATGGCCGGCTACGCCGATGCCTGGCTGCGGGACGGTTCGGCCCTGGCAGCGGACGCGGTGACGCTGAGCCCGTACCTGGGGTTCGAATCGCTGCGACCGGCGCTGGACCTGGCCGCAGCAACCGGACGCGGCGTGTTTGTCCTGGCCCTGACCTCCAACCCGGAGGGCGCCTCGGTGCAGCATGTGGGCGGGGACCAATCGGTGGCGGCCCGGATCGTGGCGGCTGCGGCAGCGGAAAACAGCCGGGAGCTGGGGTCTCCCGGACCGGGCTCGACCGGCCTGGGTTCGACCGGCCTGGGTTCGACCGGGCTGGTGGTCGGCGCCACGGTCGGCCGGGCGCTCACCGGTCTTGGGCTGGACCTGGCTGCGGCGCAGGCGCCCATCCTGGCTCCGGGCCTCGGCGCGCAGGGCGCCACGGGAGCGGATCTGCGGGCCACCTTCGGTCCGGCGTTCCCGAATGTGCTGGCGACCTCGAGCCGGGACATCCTCGCGGCCGGTCCGGCGCCGGCCGCGCTGCGGGACGCTGCTGCGCGGACCCTGGCCGGTTTGTCCGGGTAGTACGGCCATTGCAATTGCGGCGGGATTGCGGTTAGGTTCAGACCGTACCCCCATACATCAGCACCGCCCCGGCGCCGTCGCCGCCTTCCATGGCAGCACTGCCGGGCCAGTCCTTGCCCGGGAGGGTCTGTTGAACCTCAAGCCACTGACAGAAGACGAACGCACCAGGGCCCGGGAAAAGGCGACTGCCGCCCGGTCCGTCCGGGCTGACATCAAAGCCAAGATCAAGACGGGGGAATTGTCCGTCGAAGAGGTCATTCTCTCCCGGTCTTCCGAGGAAGCAGTAGGCCGGCTGAAGGTAGTGGATCTGCTCCGGGCACTGCCTGGCGTCGGAGAGCGCCGCGCAGCTGGAATAATGACTACGGTAGGTATTGCTCCAACCCGCAGAGTGCGGGGTTTGGGCGTACACCAGCGCAAGGCGCTGATTGAACTTTTGGAATCCGACTAGGGCCGCAACTCGTATGCGGCCGCAACGTCGGGGCCGAATCATAACGAGAGCAAGTGAGGTCCTCAGTGTCGCAACCGCGGCTGACAGTTCTGGCAGGTCCAACCGCAGTTGGCAAAGGCACGGTGTCCACGTTTATCCGGGACAACTACCCGGAAGTGTGGCTTTCCGTTTCGGCCACCACCCGCCCGCCCCGGCCCGGGGAGGAACACGGCGTGCATTACTTCTTCGTCTCACCCGAGGAATTCGATTCCCTCGTTGAGGACGGGCAGATGCTCGAGTGGGCGGTAGTCCACGGAAAGAACCGGTACGGCACGCTGCGCAGCAAGGTCGAAGAGGCCATGGAAGCGGGCCGGTCGGTGCTTCTGGAGATCGATCTGCAGGGCGCACGACAGGTTAAAGCATCCATGCCGGAGGCAAATTTTGTGTTCCTGGCACCGCCGTCGTGGGACGAAATGGTGCGCCGGCTGGTGGGGCGCGGAACAGAAACGGCGGAAGAGCAGCAGCAACGGCTGGAAACCGCTAAACTGGAGCTTGCTGCCGAGCCCGAGTTCGATCACACCGTGGTAAATGATGACGTTCAGCGGGCTGCAGCTGAGCTTGTATCACTCATGGGAATCAGTCCGCGCCTGCGCTGACGTACCGCTTTTATCCCGTACAAAGAATTTTGGAGAATCTGTGTCTACTGTTTCTGAAGGCATCATCAACCCGCCGATCGACGACCTGCTGAACGTAGCCGACTCGAAGTACGCGCTGGTCATTTACGGCGCCAAGCGCGCCCGCCAGATCAACGCCTACTACTCGCAGCTGCACGAAGGCCTGTTCGAGTACGTCGGCCCGCTGGTGGAAACCAAGCTCAACGAGAAGCCGCTGTCGATCGCACTGCGCGAAATCAACGAGGGCATGCTCGTCAGCCGCCCGGTCGAGTCCGCCGAGTAATCAAGCACCACCACTTCGGTAACAGCTGGCCACCGGCCAGAGTCAGGAGCAGCAGCGGTGCGCATCGTTTTGGGCGTAGGCGGCGGTATCGCCGCCTACAAATCCGCGTCGCTGCTGCGGCTTTTCACTGAAGCAGGACACAACGTGTCCGTCATCCCCACGGAGGCCTCCACCCGCTTTGTGGGGGTGGCCACCTGGGAGGCGCTTTCCGGCAATCCCGTTTCCAGCTCGGTTTTCGACGAGGTGGAGAAGGTGAACCATGTCCGTCTCGGTCACGAGGCGGACCTCATCGTCGTGGCTCCGGCCACCGCGGATCTTCTGGCGCGCGCTGCTGCGGGGCAGGCCAACGACCTGCTCACCAACACTCTCCTGATGGCCCGCGGCCCCGTGTTTTTCGCGCCTGCCATGCATACGGAAATGTGGAACCACGCCGCCACCCGCGCCAACGTTGAAACGCTGCGCAGCCGCGGGGCCATTGTCATGGAACCCGCCGTGGGCCGGCTGACCGGTACCGATTCCGGCGCCGGACGGCTCCCTGAGCCCGAAGCCATTTTTGCCGCAGCCATGGCAGCGGCACAGGACACCGGAGCGGCCGGCTCCGCAGCGGCACGTCCCGCCGGAGCCGGCAGCCTTTTGGGCAAGACCGTCACCGTTACCGCCGGCGGCACCCGCGAGCCCCTGGATCCGGTTCGGTTCCTGGGTAACCGGTCCTCCGGCAAGCAGGGCGCGGCACTGGCCCGCGCCGCGCTGGATGCCGGTGCGCATGTCCGCTTCATCGCCGCCCACATGGATATTCCGGCGCCCGACGGCGTGGAACTCACCCGGGTGGAAACCGCCCTGGAACTGCGCGACGCCGTGCACCGCGCCGCCCCCGGCTCCGACGTCCTGATCATGGCCGCGGCCGTGGCGGACTTCCGGCCGGATACGAACTCCGACACCAAGATCAAGAAGCGCGACGACGGCACCGATCCGGTGATCACCCTGGTCCGCAATCCCGACATCCTGGCCGAGGCAGTCCAGCGGCGCACCGAAGCCGCAGCCGGCGGGGGAGCGGCCCGGCCGGTGCTGATCGTGGGCTTCGCCGCCGAAACCGGCGACGGATCCGCCGACGTGCTGGACTACGGCCGGCAGAAGCTGGTCCGCAAGGGCTGCGACCTCCTGGTCCTGAACCGGGTGGGTACCTCCCTGGTGTTCGGCCAGGACACCACCGAGGTGACGTTGCTTTCACCGCAGGACTCAGAATCCGTTCCGGCGCCCACCTATGCGGGCACCAAGATGGAGATCGCCCACCGCATCGTGGCCCGCGTCGCGCAGGAGCTCGACGCCGCCGTCGTTCCGGTTCGCTAGGGACTCCTCCCGCTGAACCCCGCCCGGACGGCGGGCAGAGATCATGCCCACAGGGGCCGGAAGGAATTCCGGCAACCCGGCCCGGACCCAGTAGAGTGAATTCCGTGACTTTCCCAGAAACTTCTGTACGTTCGGCTGCCCGCGACGGGCTGCGTCTTTTCACCTCGGAATCCGTCACTGAAGGTCACCCGGACAAAATCTGTGACCAGATCAGTGACGCCATCCTGGACGGGCTGCTCAAGGTGGACCCGGAATCCCGGGTTGCCGTGGAGACCCTGGTCACCACAGGCCTGGTCCATGTGGCCGGAGAGGTCACCACCGAAGGCTATGTGGAGATCCCGCAGCTGGTGCGCGACACCATTTTGGGCATCGGCTATGACTCGTCCGCCAACGGCTTCGACGGCGCCCGCTGCGGCGTCTCGGTCTCCATCGGCCAGCAGTCGCCGGAGATCGCCTCAGGCGTCTTCAACTCGGTGGAAAACCGCGCCGGCAACAACACCGACCCGCTCGATGCGCAGGGCGCCGGTGACCAGGGCATCATGTTCGGCTACGCCTCGGACGAGACCGCCGTGCTGATGCCCACGCCGATCTGGCTGGCCCACCGCCTCTCCGAACGCCTCACCGACGTCCGCAAGGACGGCACGCTGGGCTACCTCCGCCCCGACGGCAAGACCCAGGTCACCATCGGGTACGACGGAGACCGCCCGGTGTCCGTTGACTCCGTGGTCATTTCCTCGCAGCATGCGGCCGACGTCGATCTGGAGCAGCTACGCTCGGACCTCGTGGCGCATGTCATCAAGCCCGTCCTGGCCGGCACCGACCTGGACACCTCACACGTCCAGCACATCCTGAATCCCGGCGGCCCGTTCGTCATCGGCGGTCCGGTGGGCGACGCCGGCCTGACCGGCCGGAAGATCATCGTGGACACCTACGGCGGCTTTGCCCGTCACGGCGGCGGTGCCTTCAGCGGCAAGGATCCGTCCAAGGTGGACCGCTCCGCTGCCTACGCCATGCGCTGGGTCGCCAAGAACGTGGTGGCCGCAGGGCTGGCCCGCCGCGCGGAAATCCAGATTGCGTACGCCATCGGCATGGCCCGCCCCGTCGGAATCTACGTGGAGACGTTCGGCACGGAAACGGTTGACCCGGCCCGCATCGCGGACGCCATCCAGGAGGTCTTCGACCTGCGCCCGCTGGGCATCATCAACTCGCTTGACCTGAAGCGCCCGATCTACCAGAAGACCGCCGCCAACGGCCACTTTGGCCGCGAGGACGCCGAGTTCACCTGGGAGCGCAAGGACAAGGCCGGCGACCTCCGCAGCTACTTCAACGCCTGATCCGCGCATGCAGGGCAAGCCCACGCAGCGCGAACCTGCCGGGGAAACCGGGCAGCAGTCCCTGCTGCACGGGTTTGTGTCCCCGACCCGGAACCTGGGGACCACACCGGCTGCCCCGGAGCTGCCGATAGCCCGCGTGGTGCTGGATTCGCCGCTGCCCCATCTGGACCGGCCGTTCGACTATCTGGTCCCTGCCGACCTGGATGAGGACGCCGTTCCCGGCGCCCGGGTCAAAGTCCGGTTCGGGGGCCAGGAACTGGCCGGCTTCATCACCGGGCGGATCGACAAAGCCGACACGTCGGCCCGCCTTGTCCCGCTGGGACGGGTCCTGTCCCCGCAGCCGGTGCTGGCCCCGCAGATCCTCGCCCTTGCCGAAGCCGTGGCCACCCGCTTTTCCGGCACCGTCCACGATGTCCTGCGCGTGGCGATCCCGCCGCGCGCCGCACGCGTGGACAAGGAATTCACTCCCAAGGCCCGGGCTGCAGCCGGCGCAGCGGCCGCCGGCACGGCCGCCGCCACAGCAGACGACGACGGAGGGACGTCCGGCGCGTCAGCCCCGGCGGATGAGGCACCGGCGTCCACCGACCCGGCCCTCGCCGGTCCTGAAGGTTCCGGCCCCAACCCGTGGGCCCGGTATCCGCACGGCCCGCGGTTCCTGACGCATCTGGCCGCCGGCCACAGCCCTCGGGCCGTGCTCTCCTCGCTGGGTGGCTACGGCCCCGGTGCCTGGCCCGAGGAGATTGCCGCTGCCGTGCAGGCAACGCTGCTCTCCGGCCGCGGCGCCGTCGTCGTCGTGCCCGATGCCAAGGACCTGACCCGGCTGGAGGCGGCGCTGTCCCGGCGGATCGGCAAGGACGCCTTTGTGCGGCTGACGGCCGACGACGGCGCCACGCCCCGGTACCGCAGCTTCCTGCAGGTGGTGCACGGAGACGTGCGGGTGGCCATCGGCACCCGGTCCGCCGCCTATGCGCCGGTGAAGGACCTTGGGCTGGCGGTGATCTGGGACGACGCCGATGACCTGCATGCCGAACAACGGGCGCCCTACCAGCATGTCCGGGATGTCCTGCTGCTGCGGGCCGCTGCCGAGGAGGCTGCCCTGCTGCTGGCCTCACATTCGCGCAGTACCGAAGCGCAGCGGCTGGTGGCCACCGGCTGGGCGGCCGGGATCGCCGCCGAACGGGCCACGGTCCGGGCGCTGGCTCCGCGGGTGCTCAGCACCGCCGATTCGTTCAACATGGAGCGTGACCCGCTGGCGGCCAGGGCACGCATTCCGCATGCTGCCTGGAAGGCGGCGCAGGACGGCCTGACCCGCGGTCCGGTGCTGGTGCAGGTGGCGCGGACCGGATTCTCCCCGGCACTCTCATGCCAGGACTGCCGGGAACCGGCCCGCTGCCGGGCCTGCGCCGGCCCGTTGGGCCTGGCCAGCCGCAACGGCATTCCCGCCTGCCGCTGGTGCGGAAGGCCGGAACCGGTCTGGAGCTGCGGCAACTGCGGCAGCACGTCCCTGCGCGGTTCGACGGCGGGCGCCGGACGGACCGCCGAAGAGCTCGGGCGTGCGTTCCCCTCGGTTCCGGTGATCTCCTCCGCCGGAGACCATGTACGGGCCGACGTCCCCGACACCCCGGCCCTGGTGGTGGCGACCCCGGGCGCGGAACCGGTAGCGGCCGGCGGTTACGCGGCGGCGATCCTGCTGGACGGCAACGCCATGATGTCGCGGGAATCACTGCGTGCGGGGGAGGACACCCTGCGCCGCTGGTTCAGTGCTGCTGCCCTGGTACGCCCGGCCTCGGACAAGGGCCTGGTGGTGGTTACAGCCGATGACACCTCGAATGTCGGCCACCTGCTGCGCTGGGATCCGGCCGGTGCGGCCGAACGTGAGCTGGAACTGCGCCGGGAGCTGGGCCTGCCGCCGGCCGTACGGTATGCCGAGCTCACCGGCTCGCGTGAAGCCCTGACCGCGTTCCTGCCCCGCCTTGACCTGCCGGCCGAGACCCGCGTGGTGGGTCCGGCGCCGCTGGAAGACCCGCCCGGGCCGCCGCCCGTGCACCGGGACGGACAGCTCGGCGGCTCCGGCGGCCGCTACCGGACGCTGCTGTTTTTCTCCTATGCTGCGGCTCCGGCCGTGACGTCGGCCATGCGGGCAGCGAAGGCCGCAGTGTCAGCCAAACGCACCGGGGATCCGGTCTACGTGCGGGTGGACGGAACGGACGTCCTCTAAGCCTGGACGCGGAGCGCCCAGGAATCTCAGGAAGGGCCGGGTCCGGTCAGGAAGGAGCAGATTCCCCGGAACCGTATCGGACGGCGATCTTCCGCCGTCGGTGGGAGGGATCCACCGGCAGCATGACATTGAGGACTCCGCAGGCGTACTGGGTGCTGATGCCGGACACCAGGACGTCGTTGCCCAGCAGGATCTGCCGTTCGACCAGGCCGCGGCGGCGGTCCCGGAGAAGCCACTTCGCGCCGGCGAAATCACGGAGGGTGCGGTGGCCCCGAATAGTGAGAAGCCGCCCTTCGACAATGAGGCTCAACGAGCCGGGATCCAGTCCCGGCAGGTCCGCATGCAGGATGTAGTGGTCACCTTCACGGTACATATCAACGGGCACTCCGCTCTCTGCGGCGGCCCTGGACTCACCGGCATGCAGCGGGTCGGACAGGTCAGGACCCATTGCCATCACTGCCGCTGCTCCTGCCTCCATTCCTCCCTGCGGATCGAACCGCAGAACCATGCGTATCAACTCCCTCACGGTGCCTTTTGCCCACGCCGGACACCACGTGCTGCTGGAATATCAGTAGTTTAGGGCGGGTGAGGGCGCGTAAAAAAATCGGCCCGGCCGTTCCCCCAGGGCCGGCGCGTCAGGGCGTCCGGCGCCGAAGCGTGACGGCGCCCAGGACGACAAAGACAACGGCGAAGGCGGCGAGGATGCCGATTTCGCGGATGATCTCGGCGGTGGAGCCGCTGCCGTCGGCGACAAGGTTCAGTGCTTCGACGGCGTGGGAAAGCGGCAGCCAGCCGGACACCGCTTCCAGCACCGCAGGCATCTGCTCCCGGGGAATGAAAATCCCGCCCAGCAGGATCTGGGGAAACACCAGGGCCGGCATGAATTGGATGACTTGGAATTCGGTCGCCGCAAAGGCGCTGGTGAAGAGGCCGAGGGTGGCGCCCAGCACCGCATCGACCACCGCCACGGTGACCAGTAGTCCGAGGCTGCCTTCGACGTCGAGCCCGCAAACCCAGACCGCGTAGGCGGAGGCGATCAGGGATTGGACCGTCCCCAGCAGCCCGAAGGCCAGGGTGTAGCCGGCGATGAAATCGAACTTCCCCAGCGGCAGCGTCATCAGCCGCTCCAGGGTGCCGGAGCGGCGTTCCCGCAGGGTCGTGATGCTTGTGACCAGGAACATGACGATGAAGGGGAACAGTCCCAACAGTGCCGGTCCCAGGTCGCCAAACACGCCGGTGTCTTCGAAAATCCAGGCCAACAGTCCGATCAGCAGGCTCGGGACCAGCAGCAGCAGGAGCACCGTCCGGGGATCATGGCGGATCTGGATCAGCACCCGTGCCGCCGTGGCCAGCGCCAGAGGCGGGTTCATGCGGCACCCAGCAGGATCAGGAAGGCGGCGTCGGCATCGGGAGCACCTGTGTGTTCCAGCAACTCCGCCGGCGTCATGTCGGCCAGCAGCCGCCCCTCATGCAAGAGGAGGATGCGGTCACACCGCTTGGCCTCGTCCATCACGTGGCTGCTTACCAGCAGGCTCACGCCGCGGGAGGCCAGCGTGGCGAAGAGATTCCACAGGTCCCGCCGCAGGACCGGATCCAGCCCGACCGTGGGCTCGTCAAGGATCAGCAGCTCCGGTGCGCCCAGCAGCGCCACGGCCAGCGAGACCCGGCGGTGCTGGCCGCCGCTGAGACTTCCGGCAAGCCGCCCGGCCTGACCGACCAGACCGGTTTCCCTGATCACCCGGTCCGGGTCGGAGGCCGGGGCGCCCAGGATCCGGGCGAAGTAGCGCAGGTTTTCGAGGACCGTCAGGTCGTCGTAGATGCCGGCGGCCTGGGCCAGGTAGCCGGCTTTCCGCCGCAGCGCCGGGCTGCCGGCAGGGGAGCCGAGTACTGCGATGGTCCCTTCCGTGCTCCTTTGGGTGCCCACGACAGCCCGCATCAGTGTGGTCTTGCCGCTGCCGCTGGGGCCGAGAAGCCCCACCACCTGACCTCGTGGAACGGTGACGGTCAGACCATCCAGGGCGGTGGTCCCGCCGCGCCGCACCGAGAGCCCGGAGATACGGATGGCAGGCGGATCTGCCGGCCGTGGATCTGCGGAAGACGGATGTGGCATATGGCGACCTTGCCCCGGCAGCGGGACCAGGTCAACGGGTGCAGGCCTTGCAGCAGTCCAGGCCCGGACGGAAACAGCAGGATACCCCCTCTCCCGTTTGGTTGTGCACAACCAAATAGTGGGCTACGTTGGCCGGATGAGTGATTCCCTCCAGCGGCAGGTCTGCTTTTCGCTGTACTCGGCGTCGCGGGCCGCCACGGCGGTATACCGGCCGCTGCTGGAAAAGCTGGGCCTGACCTATCCGCAGTACCTGGTGCTGCAGGTGCTGTGGGAGCGCGACGGCGTGGGCGTGCGGGACCTGGGCCGGTCCCTGGAGCTGGACTCCGGAACACTCTCACCCCTGCTTAAACGGCTCGAAGCTGCAGGCCTGCTCCAGCGCCGCCGCAGCGGAGCGGACGAACGACGCGTCGAGATCCACCTGACCGAAAACGGCCGCTCCCTGCAGGCCAAAGCCCTGGATCTGCCGCAGGAGGTAGCCGCGGCAGCCGGGCTCGAGCCGCAGGAACTGCGTGCGCTGCAGGAGACACTTGCGAAAGTGACCCGCGCACTTCGCGCTGCGGCAGACTGAGCGCAGCAGCCGCCGCCTGAGATTTCCCACCAAACCCCGACGGGCCTCCGGGTCCCGAACAGGAAGGCATTCCATGACCGACTACCCTCAGACCAGCCGCGAAATCCAGCTGGCGTCACGCCCGGAGGGCTGGCCCACGGACGAGAACTTCCGGCTCGCCGAGGTGCCCGTGCCCCAGCTGGAAGACGGCCAGGTCCTGGTCCGCAACCTCTACATGTCGGTGGACCCGTACATGCGCGGCCGGATGAACGACGTGAAGTCCTACGTGCCGCCCTTCAGGATTGACGCCCCGCTCGAGGGCGGCGCCATCGGCGAGGTGCTGGAATCGCGCTCCGAGTCGCACAAGGCGGGCGACCTGGTGCTGCACGGCCTGGGCTGGCGCGACTACGCCGTCCTGGACGGAAAACGCGCCCGCATCATTGATACCGCGCTGGCTCCGGCCACCACCTATCTGGGCGTGCTCGGCATGACCGGCCTGACGGCTTACGCAGGCCTGACCAAGGTTGCGCAGTTCAAGGAGGGCGACGTCGTTTTCGTCTCCGGTGCCGCCGGCGCCGTCGGCTCGCTGGTCGGCCAGATCGCCAAGGCCATGGGCGCGAAGAAGGTCATCGGCAGCGCCGGCTCGGACGAGAAGGTCCAGCGCCTGCTGGACCTCGGTTTTGATGCAGCCTTCAACTACCACGACGGTCCGGTCAAGGCCCGGCTCAAGGAAGCGGTGGGCCCGGAGGGCATCGACGTCTACTTCGACAACGTCGGCGGCGAGCACCTCGAAGCAGCCATCTCGGTTCTGAACAAGTACGGCCGGATCGCCATGTGCGGGGCCATCTCGCAGTACAACACCACTGACGCTCCCACGGGGCCGCGCAACCTGGCGCTGGCCATCGGCAAGGAACTGACCCTGCGCGGCTTCATCGTGGGCAGCTACAACCAGTACGCCGGCGAAGCCACGGAACGGATCGCCGGCTGGCTCAACGACGGCAGGCTCAGCTACGACGAGACCTTCGTCGAGGGCCTCGAAAACGCCCCGCAGGCGTTCATCGCGCTGATGAAGGGTGCCAATAAAGGCAAGATGATCGTCGCCCTGGACCCTACGGAGTAGTCCTCCGCGCCGCGAACAGCCGCACCGCTTCAGCGGCAGCATCCAGCAGCTGGCCGGCGGAGTGCTCCCAGGAGTACTCCGCCGCCCGGCGAAGCCCTGCTTCGGACACGCGCCGCCAGCACTCCGGATCCGCAAGCTCCCGGACTGCAGCCGCGAACGCCTGGGGGCTCTCCGGATCCGCGAGCAGCGCCGCACCGCCGGATACCTCCCGGAAGATCGGAATATCGCTGGCCACCACCGGCGTCCCTGCCGCCATCGCCTCGATCATCGGCAGCCCGTAGCCCTCGGCCCGGGACAGCGTCACCAGTGCGGTGGCAGAGCGCAGCAGGGTTGCGTACTCCTCCTCGGTGACCCCGTTGTGGAACACCACCTCGCTGCCGGCCGGCACCAGCGCAGCAAGTTCGGCCCGGCGGGCCGGGGAGATCCGGCTCAGCAGATGCAGGGTGTAGCCGGGCAGCCCCTCCATGCCGCGCACCACTGTTTCCACGTTCTTGTAGGGCATGAACGAGCCCATGTACAGCAGGGACTTCTCCGGTGCCTGCGCCGGATCGCGGGCCACGACTCCGGGCTGCGGCGCGTTCCCCACAATGCGGACCGGGCGCCTGGACAGGCGGTGCCTGGCAATCAGCGAGCGGGTGGTGTCGCTGATGGTGGCGACGACGTCGGCCCGGTTCAGCAGCAGCCGCTGCGGCCAGTAGGCCAGGTGATACAGCCGCCACAGCACCCGCACGGGCAGCGGAAGGAAACCCGGCGGCGCCGGATTGGAGTAGTAGATCAGGTCGTGCAGGGTGAGGATCAGCGGATACGTCCGGCCCCAGCTGCCCATGGTCTGCATGGGGCTGACGACGACGTCGGCGCCCAGCCGGTTGATGCGGAACGCGACGAATAATTCCGCGGGGGAGATCGGGCTGTTGATCTTGACCCAGGGCAGGTCCGGCAACAGTGCCAGCTGGCGCTCGTCGGAAATCAGCATCAGCACGTCGGCGCGGCTGGCAACGGCCTCAATCAGGGATGCGCCGTACCGGGAGATGCCGTCATGCTGGTCAATCCGGGTGAACCGTGCGTCCAGGGCGATCCGCAGGGTCATGGGTGCCTCCGCTGCAGGAAATCCGTGATCAGTGCTGCGGCCTCGGCCGGGGCCTCATAGTGGACCAGATGACCGACGCCGGGCAGCACCGCCAGCTCGGCGTCCGGGATGAGACCGGCCAGTTTCCGCTGCCCCGCTACGGATCCGAGGTCGTCGCGTTCGGCGGCGATGAGCAGCACCGGCATCCTCAGCTGCGCTGCGGCGTCCCGAACGGTGGCGGAAATCGAGGCGCGGAAGGCGTCGAGGACCACGTCACGGTTGGCGAAGGCGCTGAAGTAGGCGCGGTGCTGGCCGTGGATCCAGCGCCGCAGGGCCGGATCACGGGTCTTGGCCATGAAGATGCTCATACCCCGCACAATTGCGCGGTGCTGCAGCAGGGCCATGCCGATACGCTCCGGAAGCCGGGCGGCGGCCAGATAGTACAGTTCAGCGGCCTTGCTGGTGATCGCCTTGGATCCTTCCAGGGCAGGCTCGCAGATGGGGTTCACCAGGATCAGTTCGCTCAGCAGCTGCGGGTGTTCGGCCGCGACCCGGGACGCGATGATCGAGCCGAAGGAATGGCCCAGCAGGACCGTGTCCGAACCCAGGCCGGGAACTCCGCCGGCCAGCGCGGCGGACACAAACCCGGCGTAAGCGCCGACGTCGTGCGTCTGCGGCAGCGGATCGGCGGAACCAAAGCCCGGCAGATCGGGGACGAGGATCCGGTGCTGCGGCAGTGCCTCGACGATGCGCAGCAGGCCGTGGTGGTCGCCGCGGAAACCGTGGACCATGAAGATCGGCGGCTGCCCGTCCGCCCCGTTTTCAACGGGAGGATAGTCCCAGCAGTGCTGGAGCGTTCCGGCCACGGTAAAGGTCCGTACCTCGGCCCGGCGGGTCAAATCGATTCCAGCGGAGCCGGCCGGCGAAGCGTTTTTCACTAGTTCACCCGGTCCGGATGCGAGCCGGAGCGGGCATTGCGGTCAAGTCCGGCAAGGGCATCACGGGCAGCGTCGGTCAGTTCAAACGAAAAGACATCAAGGTTCTCGGCGATCCGCTCCGGGGAGCTGGCCTTGGGGATGGCGACATTGCCCTGCTCCAGGTGCCACCGCAGGATCACCTGTGCGGGGGAGATGCCCTGGTCCCCGGCAACCTTCACCACCACCGGATCGGCCAGGACGGCGCCGCGGCCCAGCGGGCTCCAGGCAACAGTGCGGATACCGAGCTCGTCGTGCAGCGCACGGAGCTCGCGCTGCTGCAGCCAGGGGTGCAGTTCCACCTGGTTGACGGCCGGAACCACGTCAGCGGCATCCAGGAGCTGCCTTAGGTGGTCCGGCTGGAAGTTGGAAACGCCGATTGCCCGCACCCGTCCGTCCCGGTACAGCGCCTCCATGGCACGGTAGGTTTCCGCGAACAGTCCGCGCTCCGGGCAGGGCCAGTGGATGAGGTACAGGTCCAGGATGTCCAGGCCCAGCCGGTCCATCGACGCATCAAAAGCCCGCAGCGTCCGGTCGTAGCCCTGGTCGGTGTTCCAGACCTTGGTGGTAAGGAAGATCTCATCCCTGGAAACAGCGCCGTCCCGGGTGAAGTTCAGTATGGCGTTGCCCACACCCTCTTCGTTGCCGTAGAGGGTGGCGGTGTCCACATGGCGGTAGCCGGTGTTGAGCGCACGGGTCACCAGGGCGGCAGCATCGGGGGCCGGTACCTTGTAGGTGCCAAAGCCCACCTGATCGATGAGGACGCCGTTGTTGAGCGGGATTTTCGGTGCCGGTTCCATGCATAAGACTCTACCGAGGTAGGCCGCCGAGGGTGGAATTGCCCCCGGACCGGGACTTATACCCGGAACTGACGAAGGACTACGTGGTTCTTGCCCCGGCCGCGGCATTTTTAGCGGTGTGATCAAAACCGTTGTGAGATTAGACGGTACGGTTTACTACACATAAGCGGTGGTGCACCCATACGGGTGCCTGGACCGGTGAAATGAGATGTATCGGGCCGGTTTGAAAGGCCGGACCAGATCATCCCGAACAGAAGGATGGAGAAGTCAATGGTGACTCTCGGTGAGGTATTCCTCAGTGAGCTCGCGGGAACGGCAATTCTGATATTGCTCGGCTGCGGAGTTGTAGCAAACGTGGCACTGACCAAAACGAAGGGCAACGGCGGAGGGTTCCTGCTGGTGAACTTCGGCTGGGGCCTTGCCGTCTTCGCCGGTGTCTTTGTTGCCGTGCAGTCCGGTGCCCATATCAACCCGGCCGTCACCCTTGGTTTCGTTGCCAACGGGGCAGACGAACTGGCGCCCGGCGTGGAGATGAGTTTCACGGCCGTCCTTGTGTACCTGGCAGGGCAGTTGCTTGGTGCCATGATCGGTGCATTTGTGACCTGGCTGGCCTACAAGAAGCAGTTCGACGATGAGCCGGACGCCGCCAACATCCTTGGTGTGTTCTCCACCGGCCCGACCATCCGCGCCTACGGCTGGAACCTTGTCACCGAGGTCATCGGCACCTTCGTGCTGGTCTTCGTGATTCTGTCCTTCAGCGGAACCCCGAACGAAATCGGCCCCCTGGCCGTAGCGCTCCTGGTGCTCGGTATTGGCGCATCGCTCGGCGGGCCGACGGGATACGCCATCAACCCTGCGCGTGACCTTGGTCCGCGTATCGTGCATGCCCTGCTCCCGATCCGCCACAAGGGCTCCAGCGACTGGTCCTACTCGTGGGTGCCGATCCTCGGACCCATCATCGGCGGTGTCCTGGCCGGCCTGGTCTTCAACGGCCTGCCCATGCCGGTTCTCTAGCACTTTTTCCCAGGAAGACCGGTCCGGGGGTTCCGGTTACGGGCGGAAGATCCCGCCCTCCATCCATCTATCTGTAAGAGGAGCGACTCATGCCTGATTCGACATACATCATTGCCATTGACCAGGGCACTACCAGCAGCCGTGCGATCGTGTTTGACCACGACGGCAACATCGTTTCAACCGGCCAGAAGGAACACGAGCAGATCTTCCCGCGTGCGGGCTGGGTAGAGCACGACCCCGAGGAAATCTGGACCAATGTGCGCGAGGTGGTCGGCACCGCCCTGTCGAAGGCGAACCTGACCCGCCACGACATCGCAGCCGTCGGCATCACCAACCAGCGTGAAACTGCCGTTGTCTGGGACAAAACCACGGGTAAGCCGGTCTACAACGCCATTGTCTGGCAGGACACCCGCACCCAGCCGACCGTGAACGAACTGGCCAAGGACGGCGGCCTGGACCGCTACAAGGACCGCGTGGGCCTGCCGCTGGCCACCTACTTCTCCGGCACCAAGATCAAGTGGATCCTGGACAACGTGGAAGGGGCACGGGAACGTGCCGAAGCAGGGGACCTGCTTTTCGGCAACACCGACTCCTGGATCGTCTGGAACCTCACCGGTGGAACGGACGGCGGCGTGCACATCACCGACGTCACCAACGCCTCCCGCACGCTGTTCATGAACCTGGAAACCCTGACCTGGGACGAGGAGATCCTCAAGGACTTCGGCGTGCCGGTGTCCATGATGCCCCAGATTAAGTCCTCCTCCGAGGTCTACGGCACCGTTCACACGTCGCAGCTGCTGCGTGAAACCCCCGTTGCCGGCATCCTCGGCGACCAGCAGGCAGCCACGTTTGGCCAGGCAGCGTTCGGCCAGGGTGCCGCCAAGAACACCTATGGCACCGGCTGCTTCCTGATCTTCAACACGGGCGAGGAGATTGTCCGTTCCGAGAACGGGCTGATCACCACGGTGGCGTATCAGCTCGGCGATGCCAAGCCGGTCTACGCCCTTGAAGGCTCCATTGCGGTCACCGGTTCACTGGTTCAGTGGCTGCGGGACAACCTGGGCATGATCCAGAGTGCCCCTGAGGTTGAGGCCCTCGCCAACGAGGTCACCGACAACGGCGGCGTCTACATTGTTCCGGCCTTCTCCGGCCTGTTCGCACCGCACTGGCGTTCCGATGCCCGCGGCGCGATTGTCGGTCTGACCCGCTTCGTGAACAAGAACCACATTGCCCGCGCGGCGCTGGAGGCCACCGCTTTCCAGACGCGCGAGGTGCTTGATGCCGTGAACGCAGACTCCGGCGTTCCGCTGACCGAACTGCGGGTCGACGGCGGCATGGTCGCCAACGAGGCGCTCATGCAGTTCCAGGCCGACATCCTGGGCGTCGACGTGGTCCGGCCCAAGATCGTGGAGACCACTGCCCTCGGCGCCGCCTATGCAGCCGGCCTCGCCGTTGGCTACTGGAACGACACCGACGAGCTGGCCACCAAGTGGGCGGAAGACAAGCGCTGGACCCCGCAGATGGAAGACAGCGAGCGTCAGCGCCAGATGCGCCTGTGGTCCAAGGCCGTCACCCGGACCTTCGACTGGGTCGACGACGACGTGCTGTAACCACATGGACGCGTTGTAACCACACCGCGCCTGTTTCAGCGGCAGGGCGAGGGCCCCGGCGGAATTTCCGCCGGGGCCTTCGCCGTCCCCGCGATGGAGCCCGACGGCGACCCGCCGGGGCCGGTGTTTGACCCTTATCCCCCTGGTCGGTAGCGTTCTGGCAGCATCAAAGGTGATGCAGGTCACGAAAGCGGGAACCAGTGTTGGAAACACCTACGGCAGGACGCGGGGGACTGCCGGCCGCTGTCATCGGAGCAGGGCCCAGCGGGCTGGCGGCCATGCGGGCACTGTCCCGGCAGGGGCTGGAGTTTGTCGGCTTTGAACAGCACACCGATGTGGGCGGGCTCTGGAACATAGAGAATCCGGCCAGCACCGTGTATGAATCCGCCCATCTCATTTCATCCAGAACCACTACCGAGTTCGCTGAATATCCCATGCCTGCGGGCACTCCGGACTATCCCGGGCACCGGCACCTGCAGGAATACTTCCGCGGGTACGCAGACAATTTCGGCCTGCGCGGCTCCATCCGGTTCGGGACACGGATCACCGCCGCCACGCAGGACGACGGCGGCTGGCAGCTGTCGTGGCGCAGTGCCGACGGCGGTGCGGGCAGCGGCAGGTTCAGTGCCTTGATTGTTGCCACCGGCACGCTGCACACCCCGTTCGTGCCCGAGTTTCCGGGAACCTTTTCCGGTGAGATCCTGCACTCGGCGCACTACAAGAACCCCGCCGACCTGGCCGGCAGGCGCGTTCTGGTCGTGGGTGCCGGCAACAGCGGCTGCGACATCGCCGTGGACGCCGTGCACCATGCGGCGGCCGTGGACATCAGTGTGCGCCGCGGTTACTACTTCATCCCGAAGTACATTTTCGGCCGGCCCACCGACACGCTGAACCAGGGCCGCCCGCTGCCCCGCCCGCTGAAGCAGTTCATCGACAAGCGGCTGCTGCGGATGTTCACGGGCGATCCCCGCCGCTTTGGCTTCCCCGAACCGGGCTACCGGATCTACGAATCGCATCCGGTGGTCAACTCGCTGATCCTGCACCACCTGGGCCACGGCGACCTCCAAGTGATGCCGGACATTTCCCGGCTCGACGGTCACACGGTGCACTTTCGCGACGGCAGCGCCCGCGAATATGACCTGATTCTGCTCTCCACCGGCTACGTCCTTTCCTATCCCTTCCTTGACCGGGCCGAGCTGGGCTGGAACGGCCCGTCGCCGTCGCTGTACCTGAACATGTTCAGCCGGCAGGCGGAAAACCTGATCGTCGTGGGCATGGTGGAAGCCTCCGGTCTGGGCTGGGAGGGCCGCTACAAGCAGGCAGAACTCGCAGCCGCTTATCTGGCCGCGCAGGTCCATGCACCACAGCGCGCGGCCGGGTTCCGGCAGGCCATCGCCGGACCATCCCCTGACATGACCGGCGGCTACAAGTACCTCGGATTGGACCGGATGAGCTACTACGTCAACAAGGACGCGTACCGGGCGCAACTCGCCGCCCATCTGGCGCTGCTGCACCCCGCGGACCCTCCGGGCGGCCAGACAGGCCAGCCAGCGGTCCAGCCAGCGGCCGCGACCCAGGGCGGGGTTGGCACCCATGCCCATTGACGACGTCGTACTGAACTTCACCCCCGCCTCGCTGATCGTCCTGAACGCGGTCCTGGCCCTGATCATCCTCGGGATCGCCCTGGAGGTCCGCCCGTCCGACTTCCGGACCGTTGCCCGCCATCCCAAGGCGGTGGTGCTGGGCATCGGCGCCCAATATTTGCTCCTGCCTGCCGTCACCGTCGGGCTTGCCCTGCTGCTGGACGTGCCGGCGTCGATCGCGCTGGGCATGATCCTGGTGGCGTGCTGCCCGCCGGGCGGAATTTCCAATGTGCTGACCTACCGGGCCGGAGGCAACGTCGCCCTGTCGGCGTCAATGACGGCGGTATCGAACCTGGTGGCCATCGTGGTCATGCCGCTGAATGTGGCGCTTTGGGCGTCGCTGAACCCGGCCACCGATGCCCTGATGCGCGACTTTTCCCTAAACCGTGCCGAGATGCTGGTCCAGGTGCTGCTGATCATCGGGGTTCCCTTCGCCATCGGCATGCCGTTGGCCCGGCGCTTTCCCGCCCTGACCGCCAAGGCGCTGCCGTGGGTGCAGCGGGTGGGACTTGTGGCGCTGCTGGTCTTCATCATCTCCGGCACGGCCAGCAACCTCGGACCGCTGCGCGAGCACCTGGGCACCATTTTCCTGGTAGTGCTGCTGCACGACGCCGTTGCGCTGGCCGTCGGATACTGGACCGCAGCGGCAGCCCGGCTGGGGGAACCGGACCGCAGGGCCTTCGCCTTCGAGGTGGGCGCCCGCAACACCGGGCTGGGGCTTGGCCTGACGCTCACCTTCTTCGCCGGACTCGGCGGCATGGCCATGATCGCCGCCTGGTGGGGGATCTGGGACATCCTGGCCGGCCTGCTGCTGGCCACTTGGTGGCGGCGGCGGGATGCCCGTAAAGCAGCCCGGGCCTCCGCCATACCCGGAACAACCGAAACCCCAGGACCTACCGCTCGAAAGGAAGCCCCATGACCCGGGTCTGCATCACCGGAGGCAACGGCTTCCTCGGCAGCGCGGTTGTTGCCCGGCTCCTGGAAGACCCGCAGATCTCCCATGTCCTGTCCCTGGATATCCGCGAACCTGCCCCGGCGCGCCGCCTGGACGGGGTCAGCTACGCCCTGGCCGATGTTTGTTCGCCCGGCGTGGGCCGGCTGCTGGCGGAACACCGGATCGAAACCGTAGTGCATCTCGCGGCGATCGTGAATCCGGGCAAGGACACCACCCGAGAGCAGGAGTTCGCCGTAGATGTGACCGGTTCCCGGAACGTGCTGGCGGCCTGCATCGACGCAGGGGTAAAGCATGTGGTCATCTCCTCCTCCGGCGCGGCCTACGGCTACCACCCCGACAACCCGGCCTGGCTGCGGGAAAACGATGCACTGCGCGGCAACGACGAGTTTGCCTACAGCCACCACAAGCGCCTGGTCGAGGAGGAACTGGCCCGCTTCCGGCAGGAGCATCCGGAGCTGAAGCAGACCATCTTCCGCATCGGCACCATCCTGGGCGAGCGGGTCCGCAACCAGATCACCGCCCTGTTCGACGCACCGCGGCTGCTGCGGGTCGCAGGCAGCGAGTCCCCGTTTGTCTTTGCCTGGGACACCGACGTCGCCGACGCCATGGTCCGCGCCGTAGTGACCGGGCGCAGCGGCATTTTTAATGTGGCAGGCGACGGCGCCCTGACGGTCCGCGAGATCGCCGGACTGCTGGGCCGCCGGACACTCACGGTTCCCGCCCCGGTGCTGGGGGCGGCCCTGTGGCTGGGGCACCGGCTGAAGCTGACCGTGCATGGACCGGAACAACTGCGGTTCCTGCGCTACCGCCCGGTGCTGGACAACACGGCCTTGAAGGAAGACTTCGGCTTTACCCCCACCTACACCAGCCGCGAGGCGTTCCTGGCCTTCCGTGCCGCCCGGGATGCCGCCGAACAGTCCGGGCCGGCCCCGACAGCACGGGCCCGGACTGCGATTAATTGATGCTCAGAAGTAACTGACACCGTTGGTTTTGAACGGCAGGCCCAAACCGCCTGCCACTTCCGCAATGAGCTCGGGGCAAAAGAAGTACCAGTTCAGCGCGGCGATCAGCGGTTCCCCCTCGACGCATTGGATCCGCAGGACGTCGGCGACCACCTCGGGGGAGTC
The DNA here is from genome assembly GCF_018622995.1 of Arthrobacter jiangjiafuii. Lineage (NCBI taxonomy): Bacteria > Bacillati > Actinomycetota > Actinomycetes > Micrococcales > Micrococcaceae > Arthrobacter > Arthrobacter jiangjiafuii. Next base: position 2,135,127 of record NZ_CP076022.1, on the reverse strand, counting down.
CGGGGCGTTCTTGGGCCGCTCCCACAGGAGGATGACTTCCTCGCCGTCGAACCAGTGGATGCTCGGCCGGTAGAGTTCGGCGGCGTCCGGACCGAAGGTGTGGCTCATCGATCCCGTGCGGATCTGCTCGTGTCCGGTTTCGCTGACGTTGCCGACGACGTCGGTCCGGCCAGTGGACAGGAACAGGCGCACCATCGCGTCGATGTCGTAGGCGGCAAACGCGTCGGCCAGCTGCCGCAGCACCGCCCCATGGGGAGTGGGCCGGGCTGCCTCGGGCCCCTCCAACCCGGTGATTGCAGGACGGTTGCCGGCCTGTGCCGCCTGCAACGCAACCCGCCCCCGGTGCAGGGCGCTCTTCACGGCTCCGGTGGTGGTGTCGAGGATGCCGGCGATCTCAGCCAGAGGGTAGGAGAAAACGTCCTTGAGGACCACGCACGCCCGCTCCCGCGGCGGCAGCGCAAGCAGCAAGTGCCGCAGGGCCTCCTCCACAGCCAGATTGACCAAGGGGTCCACTGGAGCGTCCTCGGGAAGGTCGATGCTTGCATCCGTCCAGTCAGCCGGGGTCGTCCTGCCGCTGCGTCGGAGGGAGTCCAGCCAGGTGTTCGTGGCGATCCGGATCAGCCACGCCTGCGTGTTGGTGATGGGTTCGTGCCGCTGGGATGCGTCGGCCAGGGCCTTGGCGAGGGTTTCCTGCAGCAGGTCCTCGGCGTCCCACACATTGGGGGTGAGGCTGCGGCAGTAGCGGTAGACCGACGCCCGGACCGGCTCCAGGGCCACGAGGAAGTCCCGCCGTGCCTGCCGCAGGTCGCCGCGCAGCCGGCCGTCGACTTCCGCTGCCTGCTGCTTTGCTGATGAATCCAACTCGACTGACATCTACTTCCCCTTTTCCCAAGGACCCTGTGCGCAGCACGCTTCACGGTCGGCTCGTCCAAAAGCATGGCACTGTGCCACGTTTCTATCCGGTAGACGCACGGACGCTCCGAAAAGATACGTAAGGCGAAGGAATCAGCATTTGTGCGGCAGAATCGGCACATGGAGCTGCCTGAAACGCTGGAACTGCACAAACCCCTGGACCTGCCGGAGCCGCTGGTGCTGCACACGCTCCGGCTGACCCTGCGCCCCTACACCTCGGGGGACCTGGCCGCCGTGCACCGCTTCGCCTCCGATCCGCGGCTGACACAGTTCGTGGAATGGGGGCCGAACACGCTGCAGGACAGCCGCGGTTTCCTTGCCGCCTGCCTGGCCGAAGAAGCGACCGTGCCGCGGCAGGCCTATACCTTTGCGCTCACCCTGAAGGACGGCGGCGCTCCGTTTGGCTCCGTGGGCCTGACACTCGACCAGGCACAGCCCGACCTGGCAGCACCCGAGCCGGCTGCACTCAACGCGGAAGCACCCGACCCGGAAACCTCCGGCACCGGAGGCCGCACCGCAGAAACCGGCTACGTCATCGCCGCCGAGCACTGGAACCGTGGCTACGCAACCGAGGCCGCCGCCGCCGTCGTACATTTTGGCTTCACCGTGCTGGGACTGGACCGGATTTCCGCGACCTGCCGCCCCGGCAACGAAGCCTCTGCCCGGGTGCTCGAGAAGACCGGCATGGTCCTAAAGCGGCGGCTTCCGGCGCACAAGCTGATCCGCGGGCAGTGGGAGGATTCGCTGCTGTACTCGATGGCCCGCCCGGCGCTTCGCTGACCGCTTCCCGCCGCTTCACGCACCCGCGGTTCGGCTGGTGTACGGGCGGTGCTGTTGTAAAGTGGAAAGATGAACGCTTCCCTCCTCCTTAGGTAGCCGCGCACCGTTCGTGCGCGGCCAAGCCCCTTGCCTGCCGAGGGGCTTTTGTGTGTCTGGGGGAGAGCGTGACGGAACTTGCGTTTTAAGCGGCGGAACCGGCATGGACCGGGAACCGCGGATCAACAGGATTTCTTTGAGGACAGAGGCGACAACAGTGAGTACGCAGTCACAGACGGATGAGTCTGAAGAGGCCGTCTACAGTTTTGCGGACATCGAGCAGAAGTGGCCGGCGGTCTGGGATGAGCTCGGCGTGTTCAAGCCCGCCGACGACGGTTCCAAGGAACGCCGCTACGTGCTGGACATGTTCCCGTACCCCTCCGGCGACCTGCACATGGGCCACGCCGAGGCGTTCGCCATGGGCGACGTCGTCGCGCGCTACTGGCGCCAGCTGGGCTATGACGTGCTGCACCCGATCGGCTGGGACTCCTTCGGCCTGCCGGCGGAGAACGCCGCGATCAAGAACAACGCCCACCCCAGCGACTGGACGTACCGCAACATCGACACCCAGGCGGCGTCGTTCAAGCGCTACGCCATCAGTGTTGACTGGTCCCGCCGGATCCAGACCTCGGATCCCGAGTACTACCGCTGGACCCAGTGGCTCTTCAAGCGCTTCTACGAGCGGAACCTGGCCTACCGGAAGAATTCCCCAGTCAACTGGTGCCCGAAGGACCAGACCGTGCTGGCGAACGAGCAGGTCGTCAACGGCGCCTGCGAACGCTGCGGCACCCAGGTCACCAAGAAGTCCCTGAACCAGTGGTACTTCAAGATCACCGATTACGCCGACCGGCTGCTCGATGACATGGACCAGCTCAAGGGCCACTGGCCCGAGCGTGTGCTGGCCATGCAGAAGAACTGGATCGGCCGCTCCGAAGGCGCGCACGTCCGGTTCAACATCGAAGCCGACGGCGACAAGCCGGCCGAGCAGGTCACGGTCTTCACCACCCGCCCGGACACCCTGTACGGGGCAACGTTCTTCGTCGTTGCAGCCGACGCCCCGCTGGCCGTCGAGCTGACCACCGACGAGCACATGGACGCCCTGCTGGATTACCGCGAGCAGGTCAAGGCACTCTCGGACATTGAGCGGCAGTCCACCGAACGCGTCAAGACCGGCGTGTTCACGGGCCGCTACGCCGTGAACCCGCTCAACGGCGAGAAGCTGCCCGTCTGGGCCGCCGACTACGTGCTGGCCGACTACGGCACCGGCGCGATCATGGCCGTGCCCGCGCATGACCAGCGCGACCTGGACTTCGCCAAGACCTTCGACCTGCCGGTGCGCCCGGTCCTGGACACCGGTGAAGAGGATCCGTCCGTCTCCGGCACCGCCACCACCGGCGAGGGCACGCTGATCAATTCCGGCAAGCTGGACGGACTGCCGAAGTCCGAAGCGATCCCGGCCGCCATCGCCATGCTCGAAGAACAGGGCACCGGCGAGAAGTTCGTGAACTTCCGGCTGCGCGACTGGCTGCTCTCCCGCCAGCGGTTCTGGGGCACCCCGATCCCGATCATCCACTGCGAAAACTGCGGCGAGGTTCCGGTTCCCGATGACCAGCTGCCGGTTACGCTGCCCACCGGGCTGCGCGGCGAGGCACTGGCCCCCAAGGGCACCTCGCCGCTGGCCTCGGTCGAGGACTGGGTCAACGTCCCGTGCCCGTCCTGCGACGGTCCGGCCAAGCGCGACACCGACACCATGGACACCTTCGTGGATTCGTCCTGGTATTTCATGCGCTTTGTCTCTCCGCATTACACCGACGGACCGTTCGATCCCGAAGCTGCCAAGAACTGGATGCCGGTGGGCCAGTACGTGGGGGGCGTCGAGCACGCCATCCTGCACCTGCTCTACGCGCGCTTCTTCACCAAGGTCGTCCATGACATGGGCCTGCTGGAAACCAGTGAGCCGTTCAGCTCGCTGCTGAACCAGGGCCAGGTCCTCAATGGCGGCAAGGCCATGTCCAAGTCCCTCGGCAACGGTGTGGACCTGGGCCAGCAGCTGGACAAGTTCGGCGTGGACGCCGTGCGCCTGACCATGATCTTCGCCTCCCCGCCGGAGGACGACGTCGACTGGGCGGACGTTTCGCCGTCGGGCTCGGCCAAGTTCCTGGCCCGCGCCTGGCGCCTGGGCCAAGGTGTCACCAGCGAACCCGGCGTCGGCTTCGCCGGAGGCGACAAGAAGCTGCGCGCCCTGACGCACCGCACCATTGCCGATGCCACCGATCTGCTGGAGAACAACAAGTTCAACGTTGTGGTGGCCAAGACCATGGAACTGGTCAACGCCACCCGCAAGGCGATCGACTCCGGTGTCGGCGGCGCGGACCCCGCAGTCCGTGAAGCCGCCGAGACCGTGGCCATCATCCTGAGCCTGTTCGCCCCGTACACCGCCGAGGACCTGTGGTCCCTGCTGGGCCGCCCGGCCTCGGTGGCCAACGCCGGCTGGCCGGCCGTCGACGAGGCACTGCTGGTTCAGGACACGGTCACCGCCGTCGTCCAGGTCCAGGGCAAGGTCCGTGACCGGCTCGAGGTCCCGGCCGATATCAGCGAAGAGGACCTGCGCGAACTGGCGCTGGCCTCGGATGCTGTGCAGAAGACGCTCGACGGGCGAGGCATCCGCACGGTGATCGTGCGGGCGCCCAAGCTCGTGAACGTCGTTCCCGCGTAGGCTGACCGCAGGACGGGGAAGACGACGCGCAGCGGGCCGGGGGCAAAGATGAATGTGGATTGGCGCCAGAAGCTTGCTGCGCGGGCGAAGCGGGGGCGGGGCCGGAATCCCGGCGCTGCCTCCGCCCCGCGGGTCGGCGTGGTCACCGATTCCACTGCCGCGCTTCCGGACGGTTGGGCTGAATCAGCCGCCGTCACGGATCTGGTGCGGGTAGTTCCGATGCCGGTCATGATCGGCGACCAGATTTACGGCGAGGGCACCGACCGCATGATCGGTGCCCTCGCTTTGGCGTTGGCGCAGGGCTCCGAGGTGCGTACTTCCCGGCCTTCCCCGGGGAAGTTCGAGGCAGCCTACGCCGAGCTGGCTGCGGCCGGCTGCTCTGCCATCATTTCCCTGCACCTGTCTGCCCATCTGTCTGGAACCGTTGATTCTGCCCGGCTTGCTGCCCGTACGGCGCCGGTGCCCGTGACTGTCATAGATACCGCTTCGGTGGCCATGGGCCTGGGGTTTGCCGTGGCGGCGGCTGCCGAAGAAGCGCGCGACGGCGGCTCGGCCACGTCCGTGGAGGCGGCGGCCCGCGCTGCCACAGCTTCCAGCACGCTCCTCTTTTATGTGCCGAGCCTGGAGCAGCTGCGCCGCGGCGGCCGGATCGGTGCAGCTGCGGGCTGGCTCGGTACCCTGTTTGCGGTCAAGCCGATCCTGGTGGTGCGCGAGGGCAAGGTGGTTCCGCTGGAGCGGGTGCGTTCGGCGCCCCGCGCCCTGGCCCGGCTCACCGAACTCGTGCAGCAGGAAATTGCGGCACGGTCCGGCCGGGTACGTGTGGCTGTGCACCACTTCGGGAATGAAGCCGAGGCCGAACGGCTGGCCGGTGCCATTGCCGGTGACGCTCCCGACGCTGAGCTGATGATCTGCTCGCTGCCGGCTGTCCTGGCCGCCCATGCCGGGCTTGGCGTGCTCGCCGTGGCCGTGGTGGGAACGGTTACGGATCCTGCCGCCTTGCCTGCGGGACCGGTACCTCCGGATGCTGCCGGAACATCATCGGGAACCACTACTGGAACACCGCCGGTAACACAGCCCGAGACCCGGGCCTGATCCCTGCCGTCATTCCCAGACCGCGCCCTCCTGCACAGAAGCCATCCATGCGGCGGCGAGGCGGGAAGCGCACACATTCGCGGCAGGAGCTGCCATAGGGCGTCCAACGCCGCTCTAGGTTCAGTGCATGGCAGAGCACCGCTGGGACACCGAGCCCTCCGCAGCCGACGATCCAGGCACCCGACTTCCGATCCGCCGGCGGTGGCAGTTGTCATTCCGGGCGGCCGTCCTGGCGGTGTCCCTGTTGCTCGGTACGGCTGCGGCCTTTGCCGTGTTCCGCGGAGGGGACGATATCGAGGTCAGCAGCGTGGAATTGGATCCGCCGCAGGCCGGGGACGCCCCGTCCACGGGAGGGGGCCACGGTGGGTCTCCGGTCCCTGGCGATGCCGCCGGCGAAGCCGGTGGGACCCCGACCGGGTCTGCTGCCGGCAACAACTCTTCTTCCGGCAATGAAACGCCTGCAGCCGTGCCTGCCGTCCTGGTCGTCCACATAGCCGGTGCCGTGATGCACCCGGGCGTCGTCCGCGTTCCCGCCGGCAGCCGCACTGTTGATGCAGTCGATGCCGCCGGCGGTGCGGCGCCTGACGCTGACCTGGCCGCCGTGAACCTGGCGGCTGCCCTGCAGGACGGGGCAATGGTGCTGGTGCCCCGTATCGGCGATCCGCCGCGTCCCGTATCGGCTGCCCAGCCGCCCGACGGCAGCCTGGGCAGTGGAACAGGAACCGGAACCGGCACGGAAGCCGGCACTGGCGCGGGGTCGACCGCAGGCGCCTTGATCAACCTCAACACCGCCTCGGTCCAGGAGCTGGACACCCTGCCGCGGGTGGGCCCTGTGATCGCCGAGCGGATTGTGGCTTGGCGGCAGGCGCACGGGGCATTTTCGCGGCCGGAAGATCTCGACGCCGTTCCTGGTATCGGGGAGACCATGCTGGCGGCACTTCTTCCGCTGATCACGGTTTAGGGCTCCCAATGCGCGGCCCTGAGATACCTGACTTTGGCACGGGTTGCCAGGTTTCGGTTGTAGCTGAATCGTGGAGTTATTGCGGAGGGTCTTGTAGGACGAGGCCTTCGTCGCCGGGGAGAACTTTGTCCTGATCCCGCTCTGCGTCGTCCTCGTCATTCAATGCAATCGCGTCGCCCGGTGAGCAGGGGGCAGTAGCCCCGATACTGTACGACTTCTCAGGTGCATCAGTATCGAATTCAGCCCGGAGGGCGGGACTGCCCTCTGCAAAGACGGTCGGGTGCGTTGTCGGATTTACCGTGCGTACGTTCATGCCGAGGAACTCCCAATACTCGGCGACGTGACCACGGAATGGCACGAGTTTCTGGCGAAGGAAATCGATTACCTGAAGAGGGTCGGTTCCGGGGAAGTACAGATATATTTGTATGATCGCGAGAAGTCGCGGATCATTGAAATGCTCGGCACCCCGGACCAGAACACGCAGCGCACGATCACGTATATTCCCGGAACATTCACGAGTCTGAAGAGTTTCTATAATCTTGAAGTTCGGCAGGTCTCGCGTTACATAACGCGCTTGGATCCGCATACGGTCGCGTTCGTTTATAAGGACGGGCTCTTCCCGGGGAAGACCAGCGAGAGGGTGGGCATGACCTGAAGCGTCTCGGTGAAGCCAATGATCCACAGCTTGGCCTAGACGCCGGTAAGCAGTTGGCGGGCTTCCAGCAAGGGATGCGAACGGACCCGCTGCTTCAGGGCACTGAGCAGATCGGCATCGGGCATAGCTGGGGGTATCAAAACCTCACGAGTTCTGAAATCTATGGTGCCGACTATGACAAATCCATTTCCCTGTCTGGGGCCGGGATGCAAGAAGACTGGGTGCCGGATGCGGATACGGCGTACTCGAACTATGTTTACGGTGCGGATGCCTTACATAGGACGCAAAATATCCCAGGAGGGTTGGTTTGGGACGGTAATGTTCCCGGCAAGCATGATTCGTTTACGCAACACAAGTACTATAGACCTAATCGTGGAACCAAGCTGCCTGATATATCGATGGAGGACCACTCTCTCATTGCGAGTGATAGCGCAGACAATGCAGAAGCGCTTGAGGACATGTACCGAGAGGTGACGGAATGATTCGAGTACGACGCACTGCCGCAGTTTTTGTGCTGCTGTTAGGCCTTACTGGTTGCGCAGACGATTCGTCCGTGGCGCCGACACCTGGGAGTTCAACGGAGAGGGACGCACCCGTGGATATAGAGTTGACGTGGCAGGAAGCCAAGGCCCGGACGCAGGCTATGGAACTGGAAATCGCCAATTCCATTCCCGCAGATAAAGTGGCCACGGTGGATCAGCTCCCGACGGGTGCTGTGATCGATTGCAGCGATACTTTGGTGAACTGGCACGGGGCCACCACTGTTACTTTGACTGCAGGGACTGAGCCGGAGCCTCTCGTTAGGGCCATTCAAGCGAAGTATAAGGACAGCCGGTTCACCATTAAAATCCGGGACCCCGCTCCGGCGGGACACTATGAAGTGCAGTTGCGCTCTCCTGATACCGCAGAAATGTACATCATCGGAGCGGGAGGGGATCCCGGTACGATCCGTATTGCTTCGGGTTCTGTCTGCTTCGCCTGGGTCGATGACGGCAAGTATAAGCGTGGGAAGTTCTAGGGTTCCCTGCGCAGTGAGTTCTGTACCGACACCTGCGGGTTCAGCGGAAGGGGACACACCCGTGGCGAAAAAGGGTGATGTGGCGGGAAGCCAAGGCGCGGACGCAGGCTATGGAACTGGACATCGCCAGTAGCAGATTGGGTGATCCTGACGTCTTCGGGGAACGGAAGCGGGTTGCCGGAGGCGTTGAAAATACCTGTCGCGTGCCCTGCAGCGAGATGAACCAGCCAGACGGCTGAGTTGCGGACTTCGATCATGGCGGTTGGCAGCTCCGGGCGGCAGGCGGAACTTCAGTTCCGCGGTGGCATACCTGAAGCAGATGGAAGCAGGGGACGTACAGCTTTACCTCTAGCCCCGGATTGTGGAAATGATCGGCACTCCAGACCCCAACACACGGCACGTGATCACCTACGTTCCGGGGACGTTCACCGGAATGACCAGCTTCTACACAGGCCCCATCACGGGTAACGGGGTTGTGTGGGATGGAAACAGCCCCATTCATCGCGATGAGTTCGACCAGAACTTCTACCGCGGACCCGACGACGACGAACTCGACGGTGCGATCAACAGCATCGAAGAAGGGAACATCCTCATGGATAACCACAGCCTCATCGCCTCCAACAGCGACGACAACATGAAAGCGCTGGAAAACATGCTGAAAATTGTGACTCGATGAGGGCGTGGAGCGGTGCCATGACGTTGTTGCTGGTGGGTCTGCTAGGGCTTGCCGGTTGTGCCGGAAACCCAAACGCGAGTTCAACCGAGCCACCTGCGCCAACGGCTGCTCAAACACAGAAGGAACCGATGAACGCTGAACTCACCTGGCAGGAAGCCAAAGCCCACACCCAGGCCATGGAACGGGAGATCGCCGCACTGATCCCGAAGGATGCTGTTCTCTCAATCGATCAACAGCAGACGGGCGTGCTTCTGTCCTGCAATAAGACCCAGCACCACTGGGCTGCTTCAACGACGGTCACGGTCGCCGAAGGAACCGAGATAGAGCCCATCGTGCGAGCCATCGAAGCCCACTACCGGGCGAACGGAACCGAAGTATCCGTCGATAGGGATATAAATGAAGACTATCGGATCCAGATCGACCCGCCTGCTCCAGGGGAGAGTCATCTCGTCTCCGAAGGATTCTCCCCAAACGAAATCCGTATCGCGTCAGGGTCTGCGTGCTTCACCTTGCCCGAGGGCACCTACCCAGGCGGGGATTTCTAATAGCCCTCCCGCCTCATAGGTGGTTCCTGCACAGGAGCGGCCGGCCCCGCCCACGCCTGTGTATTTCCACAACAGAGAGCTGCCTTTGGGTGGGCCCTTTCGCCGGAATTAGGTTCGGGACATGGCAGAGCACCGTTGGGACACCGAACCCTCCTCAGCAGTGATCGATTCAGCAGTGATCGATCCGGACCACCCGATCGGCGGCTTTTGCCTATCGGGGCGGGACACCGGGCGGTGAGGCCATGCTGGTGGCCCTTCTTCCACTGATAACGGTGTAGGCCGTCCGATGCCGACCCCTGACATTCCTGACGATGACGCGGGGACCTTTGGAGGTCGAAACAGTCGGCGCAGCCGCTGGGACCGTTACGCCACAGCCGCAGTGGGTCGAAACGACGAGGTTCAGCGGGGGAGGCAGGAGTTTCCGGCTGCCCGTCGCGCGGGCGGCCTTCGCCCGGCGGCGACAGCGGTGCTGCAACGGATCCGGGCGGTCATGCCAAAAGGGGGCTCTGCCCGGACAAGTGTCTATCCGTTGTTGGAGTTGCGGCTGGTGCCGGTGGCTGCCGCATCCTGGGTTGCCGCTGCGCTGGCAGTGCGGGCGGGAAGCCGTGGAGCCTGCATAGCCGCGGCAGTCCTGGCCGGAACCGCGGCGCTGTCGCTGGTCCTGGCCCTGATTCCCTCAGCCCCGGGAACACGCCTCTTTCCCCTGGCCGGACGTCTTGCCCGGACTGTGGCTGCCCCCTTGGCGGCAGCGGGCATGGTCTGTGTGGGTGCCGGCGTGCTTGTGGCTGAACGCACTGCCGGCCCCATTGGTCCCGCCATCTCGGCCGGAGCGTCAATCACCGGTGAGTTTCGCGCTTCAACTGATGCCCGGGCGGTGGCTTCCGACCGCTTTGACGGCGGGTCCCGATACGCAGTGGAGGCGGTCCTGACGGAAGCCACGGCAGGCGGCGAGCGGTTCGGTGCGGCGGCGACAGTGCTCGTGCTGGGCGGCGGCGGCTTCGCAGACGTCCATCTTGGCGACCGTTTCTCTGCCGCTGGCAACCTTCAGGCAGCCGGGCCGGGGGAGCGGGCGGTGGCATTGCTGTATGCAAACGGAACCCCGGACGTTGAACCGGCGGGCGGGTGGTACGGACAGACCGCAGAGATCCGCGTGGCCTTTGCACAAGCAGCTGCCGGGCAGGCCGACATGCTGGGGGAGGATGCTGCCGGGCTGCTGCCGGGCATGGTCCTGGGGGACCGGAGCACTTTGGATAAAGACCTCGAAGCGGCGATGCAAAACACCGGGCTGACGCACCTTACCGCTGTATCCGGAGCCAATTGCGGTTATCTCCTGGCGTTCGTTTTCCTCACGGTCCGGTCGGTGCGGCTGCCCCGGGCCGTGGCATCGGCGGCGGGAGTGCTCGCGCTGGTGGGTTTCGTCCTGGTGGTGCGTCCGGATGCCAGCGTCCTGCGGGCGGCCGTGATGGGCGGGCTGGGAACGCTTGCGGTGCTCTCCGGCCGGGGCAAATTACCGGCGGCCCTGCTGAGCCTGTCCATCACTGTCCTGCTGGCGGTGGATCCCTGGCTCAGCGGCAGTTACGCGTTTATCCTCTCGGTGCTCGCGACGTCGGGACTGATCCTGCTGGGCCCGCGGCTGACGGAACTGCTGTCGCGTCGGATGCCGTGGCCGCTTGCCGCAGCCCTGGCCGTTCCGCTGGCCGCGCAGCTGTTCTGCTCACCGGTCCTGGTGCTGCTGCAGCCGCAGGTGCCGGCCTACTCCCTGCCGGCCAACATTGTTGCCGCACCCGTGATCCCGCTGGTGACCGTGGCCGGCATGGCAGCGGCCGTGCTGACGGCTGCCCTACCGCCGCTGGCCGCACCGCTTTTACTGGCCGCCGGAGCGGGAGCCGCATGGACCTCGTTCGTTGCCCGGTTCTTCAGCTCGCTGCCCGGTGCCCTCCTGCCCTGGCCGGGAGGCGCAACTGGGGTGGTGTTGATGGCCGGCGCCGGCGTCGCGGTCATCTGGGTTGTCCTCCGGGCGGGAAAGGCGGGAAGCACAGTAAGCGCAGGAGAGACAGCAAATGCATCCAGTGCGGCAAGCGCAGGCAGGCCCCGCGGGAGGGGCTGTCCGCCAGTCGACCTGACAGCCGCGGTTCCGCTGGCCGTGGCGCTGCTGCTTCTGCCGCCGGCAGCTGTGGCCGCCTGGACCTACCTGATGCCCGGTCCGGCGCCGCCGGGGTGGAGCGCGGTGGTCTGCGACGTCGGACAGGGAGACGGGCTCGTGGTGCGGACGGCGGAGCACAGCGCGCTGGTCATTGACGCAGGTCCCGACCCGGAGGCGATGGACGGGTGCCTGAACCGGCTAGGGGTCAATACGGTTGACCTGCTGATCCTGACCCACGCCCACTTGGACCACTACGGAGGAACAGAGGGAGTGCTGCGCCAGCGTGAAGTGCACCGGATCGCCTTTTCCACGGCTGAGGCGGAGCTTCCCCCGCAGTTGGACGCACTGCTGAAGGGATCCGGAGCGGAGCTGACCCGGCTGACGGAGGGCATGTCGGCGCAGGCGGGTCCGGTGAAGTGGGATGTCCTCTGGCCGCCCAGCAACAGCCCGCAGGCCACCGAAAACGACGCCAGCGCCGTCGTCCTGGTCACAGTCGATCCGGAGCCTGATGCGCAACCGGCGGAACCCCGGCTCACGATGCTGCTCACCGGGGACATTGAGGAGGACGCCGCCCTCACCCTGCTGTCTCGTAATGCCTGGCTGAGGGCCGACGGCGTGGATGTCCTCAAGGTGCCACACCACGGCGCGAGGAACGGCGGGACCGCGCTGATCACGCAACTCAGGCCTCGCGTGGCACTGATCTCGGTGGGAGCTGACAATGACTACGGCCACCCGGGACCGGCCATCCTCTCCGCACTGGAGGACACCGGAACCACTGTGGCGCGCACCGATCTGCTGGGCTCGATCAGCTTGGATATGGACGGGAAGACGTTGAGAGTCGGCGGGCTGGATGGGCGCTAAAGGGTCCGAGGCGGACGAATCGGCTGGACGGGTAATGTTGGAGTGTCGCCTTACCCGTTTGTCGTTGTTCCCACCCCAGGAGTCTGTTCGCTGTGAATCCGGCCGTCCCCTCTTCCAAACGCAGCACCTCGAAGACCGCCGGCAAATCAGCGGGCAAGACGGTCTCCTGGCGCGAGGTCGAACCCGCACCGGTGGTACTGCTCAGCGGGCCGGAAGACTATCTGGCAAGCCGGGCGATGGAGCGGATCCGCACCATCCTGCGCGAGAACCAGCCGGACACGGAACTGGTCCGGATGGATGCGGCCACCTACGCCGCCGGTGAACTGACACTGCACTCCAGCCCATCGCTGTTCGGCGAGGCCAAGATCATTGAGGCGACCAACCTGGCGACGATGAATGAAGAGTTCCTCGTTGACACCCTCGGCTACCTCACTGATCCTGCTCCGGATGCGGTGCTCGTCCTGCACCACGGCGGCGGAAACCGCGGCAAGAAACTGCTGGACGCCGTAAAGGCTGCCGGAGCTCCCGTGGTTGATTGCCAGCCGTTCAAGAAGGACACCGAAAAGCTGGAATTCGTGGCGACGGAGTTCAAGGCGGCACGACGGCGGATCGATCCCGCGGCGTCGCGCGCCCTGGTCGCAGCGGTCGGTTCCAAACTGGCGGATCTGGCAGCCGCCTGCCGGCAGCTGATCAATGATTCCAGCGGCGAAATCACCGAGGAGCTGGTGGAGAAGTACTACGGCGGGCGGGTCGAGGCCACGGCCTTCAAAGTCGCTGATGCCGCCCTGGCCGGACGCGGAGGCCAGGCCCTGTCCATGCTCCGCCACGCCCTGGACACCGGCGTCGATCCGGTGCCGCTGGTGGGTGCCCTGGCCATGAAGGTGCGGGCGGTGGCGAAAGTGGCGAACCTTCGCGGATCCTCCGCCGCCATGGCCAAGGAACTGGGTATGGCACCCTGGCAGGTCGACCAGGCCCGCCGCGACGCCCAGCACTGGTCCCAGGAAGGCCTGATCAAGGCGGTCCAGGTCTTGGCGGAAGCCGACGCGCAGGTCAAGGGTGCCGGGCGGGATCCGGTGTACGCCGTGGAGCACGCCGTGACCGTGATCTCGCTGGCCGCCGCAGGACGCTAAGCGGGAGCTCCGCAGGAAGCAGGAGCCTGGCCAGCCCGGGTGAGCCGGGTTGGAACCGGTTAAAGCAGTCCGGCCGGCCCCCGAAGGGACCGGCCGGACTGATGAAGACTAGGGCAAGAACAACTGCCTAAAACACGACTGCTTAGAGCGCGTTGACCTTCTTGGAGATGGCCGACTTGCGGTTGGCTGCGTTGTTCTTGTGGATAACACCCTTGCTGACGGCCTTGTCCAGCTTGCGGCTGGCGTTGGCCACCGCTGCGACTGCTGCATCCTTGTCGCTGGCCTTGAGGGCAGCGTCAACGGAGCGGATTGCGGTCTTCAGCTCGGACTTCACCGAGTTGTTACGCATGCGCGCCTTCTCGTTGGTGAGGATGCGCTTCTTCTGGGACTTAATATTGGCCACTTATAAACTCTCTTTGTATTGCGGACTTGGTCGGTGAGGGAATTTCAGCCCAGACATTGACTGAGCGGCGTGGGGATACCGTAATGGCGCCTGAACTGAAGTGCCCGTCGACCTGCGCGGACACACAGCAATAAATGTTAGCAGAAGTTGGGGGAGATGGCCCGTTGGCTCTCAGCGCACGGCGGCAAGGCCCCGGGCTACCCGGTCAAACGCGGCGCGGGGGAGAACCGCACCCTGCCGCCGGACGGCGTTCGGGTCCAGCTGCAGCACGCGGTCCAGCTTTACTTCGCTTGGCCGGCCCTGGGAATCCCAAGGCCCCGTGCCGACGTCCACGTAATCGGGGTCCGATTCCCGGCCGTTGTTCCGGTCGCGGCTGGTCATCATCAGGGCCAGCAGCCGGGATCCCGAGCGCCCGATCAGTAGCACCGGGCGGTCCTTGCCCTGTGAGTAGTCGTCCTCATAGGGCACCCAGGCCCAGACCACTTCTCCGGGATCAGGCGAGCTGTCCGGCGTCGGGGCGTAGACCGGGGTGACCTTGCCTGAATAGTCGCCGGGGTAGGCGCGTGACGGCTGAGGCCGGGACGTGCCCGACGGCGTGGCCCTGGACGTGCGTGAAGGCTGAGTCCGGGTCCGGCGCGTCGCCGGCGGCGTGCTGCCCGGACGGGTGAGCAGGCGCAGGGCCGAACGGAGCAGGGACAGGAGGGAACGGTTTGAGGACATCTCCCTACGCTATTACGTTCTGTGCAAAGACGTTCCGCAGTTCCAGCCCGGGCCGGCATTCGTGGGAGACTGTTAATTCAGCATGTAATCCATCAGGAAAAACCGATGAACCGCGCCTTGTCCGGTTCCGGCCCGCGGCCTCAGCCCGCGGCCGCCGCTTTGCTCCTGTGAACAGTAAAGGAACCGCCACAGTGTCACCTATGGCCCGCTTCTCACCGGTGCCTGCCGCGACGGATCCGGCGATCATCAGAAATTTCTGCATCATCGCCCACATCGACCACGGCAAGTCCACCCTGGCCGACCGCATGCTCCAGTCCACCGGCGTGGTGGAGCACCGGAACATGAAGGCCCAGTACCTGGACCGGATGGATATCGAGCGCGAACGCGGCATCACCATCAAGTCCCAGGCCGTGCGCATGCCGTGGGAGGTCGACGGCGAGTCCTACGCCCTGAACATGATCGACACTCCGGGCCACGTGGACTTCACTTATGAGGTCTCCCGCTCCCTGGCCGCCTGCGAGGGCGCAGTGCTGCTGGTGGACGCCGCCCAGGGCATCGAGGCGCAGACGCTGGCGAACCTGTACCTGGCGATGGAAAACGACCTGACGATCATTCCGGTGCTGAACAAGATCGACCTGCCGGCAGCCCAGCCCGAGAAGTACGCCGAGGAACTGGCGAAGCTGATCGGCGGCGATCCCGCCGACGTACTGCGGGTCTCCGGCAAGACCGGTGTTGGCGTCGAAGCCCTGCTGGACCAGATTGTCCGCGAGATCCCGGCACCGCAGGGTGACCCCAACGCTCCCGCCCGTGCCATGATCTTCGACTCCGTCTATGACACCTACCGTGGAGTCGTTACCTATGTCCGCGTGATCGACGGCTCGCTGTCCCCGCGCGAGCGGATCCAGATGATGTCCACCCGGGCCAGCCATGAACTCCTCGAAATCGGTGTCAGCTCTCCGGAACCGACCCCGTCCAAGGGCCTGGGCGTCGGCGAGGTGGGCTACCTGATCACCGGCGTGAAGGACGTGCGCCTGTCCAAGGTCGGTGACACGGTCACCAACCTGGCCAAGCCGGCGTCGGAATCGCTGCCCGGCTACGCCGACCCGAAGCCCATGGTGTTCTCCGGGCTGTATCCCATCGACGGCGCCGACTATCCGGTGCTGCGCGACGCGCTGGAAAAGCTGATGCTCAATGATGCCGCGCTGGTGTACGAACCCGAGACGTCCGCGGCGCTGGGCTTCGGCTTCCGCGTGGGCTTCCTGGGCCTGCTGCACCTGGAAATCACCCGCGAACGGCTCGAGCGTGAGTACAACCTGGACCTGATCTCCACCGCACCCAACGTGGAGTACGAGGTGACGCTGGAGGACAAGAAGGTGGTCACGGTGACCAACCCCAGCGAGTACCCCGAAGGCAAGATCAAAGAGGTCCGCGAGCCGATGGTCTCGGCCACGATCCTGGCGCCGAACGAATTTGTCGGTGCCATCATGGAGCTGTGCCAGGCCCGCCGCGGCGTCCTGGGCGGCATGGACTATCTCTCCGAGGATCGGGTGGAAATCCGGTACCGCCTGCCGCTGGCCGAGATCGTTTTCGACTTCTTCGACATCCTCAAATCCAAGACCCGCGGCTACGCCTCGCTGGACTGGAAGGCCGACGGCGAACAGGTCGCCGACCTGGTCAAGGTGGACATCCTGCTCCAGGGCGAACAGGTGGACGCCTTCAGCTCCATCACGCACAAGGACAAGGCGTACTCCTACGGCGTCATGATGACCGGCAAGCTCCGCGAACTGATTCCGCGCCAGCAGTTCGAGGTGCCCATCCAGGCGGCCATCGGCTCCCGGATCATCGCCCGCGAATCCATCCGCGCCATCCGCAAGGACGTGCTGGCCAAGTGCTACGGCGGCGACATCAGCCGTAAGCGCAAGCTGCTCGAAAAGCAGAAGGAAGGCAAGAAGCGCATGAAGATGGTGGGCCGCGTCGAGGTTCCCCAGGAAGCCTTCGTTGCTGCCCTTTCCTCCGACGAATCCAAGGACAAAGCCAAGAAGTGACACCCAGTGCACTGCCCCTCGGGGACCCGGCACCCGTAGACGGACTGCTGCCCGCCCAGGCAGCGGAAGGAGCAGTGGACCGGAAGTTCGGACTCTACGTCCACATTCCGTTCTGCTCCGTCCGCTGCGGCTACTGCGATTTCAATACCTACACCGCCACTGAACTGGGCGGCGGGGCGTCGCAGGCCGCCTACGGCGGCACAGCGCAGCAGGAAGTGGCGCTGGCCGCCCGCGTCCTGAAGGCCTCAGGGCTGCCGGACCGTCCGCTCAGCACCGTCTTCTTCGGCGGCGGCACGCCTACGCTGCTGCCCGCCGAGGACCTGGCCGGGATCCTGAAATCCGCCATCGGCGCATGGGGGCTGGTTCCCGGCGCCGAGGTCACCACCGAGGCCAACCCCGACTCGGTCACCCCGGAGTCCCTGCAGCTGCTGGCCGACGCCGGATTCACCCGCGTCTCCTTCGGCATGCAGTCGGCCGTACCTCATGTGCTGGCGGTCCTGGACCGCACGCACACGCCGTCACGGGTTCCGCTGGCCGTGCAGTGGGCGCGCGACGCCGGACTCAAGGTGAGCGTTGACCTGATCTACGGCACGCCGGGGGAGTCGCTGGCGGACTGGGAATTCTCGGTCAAAGAGGCTCTGAGCTACGAGCCGGACCACATTTCGGCCTATGCGCTGATCATTGAGGACGGCACCAAGCTGGCCGCCCGGATGCGCCGCGGCGAAGTCCCGCCGATCGACGACGACGACCATGCGGACAAATATCTGCTCGCCGACGAACTGATGACCGCCGCAGGGCTGTCCTGGTACGAAGTGAGCAACTGGTCGCGCACACCCGCTGACCAGTGCCGGCACAACCTGGCCTACTGGCGCAGCGACGACTGGTGGGGCGTCGGCCCCGGCGCGCATTCCCACGCCGGCGGCGTGCGCTGGTGGAATGCCAAGCACCCGACCGCCTACGCCCAGCGGCTGGGCGCCGGGGAATCTCCGGCTGTGGGCCGCGAGACGCTCGACGCCGAAACCCGGTACGTGGAAGATGTCATGCTGCGCACGCGGTTGGCCGAGGGGCTGGAGCTTTCCCGGCTGAAGGACTCCGGGCGCCTTGCCGTCGCGGGCCTGATGGCCGACGGCCTGGTGGATCCGAAGGCGGCACTGACCGGACGCGTGCTGCTGACTACCAAGGGCCGCCTGCTGGCTGACGCCGTCGTCCGCCGCCTGCTGCCGGACTAGCGGTGACTAGCCCGCACAGCAACACAAAAAGGCCCCTGACCGGCAGCAATGCCGGCCCGGGGCCTTTGTCTTTGGTTCCTACTGTCAGCGGATGCGGCGCAGGTTCAGCCGGTAACGGTAGGGCCGCCCGCGGTTGACCGCAATGCCTGCCACCACGGAGGACACGGCGATGGCCACCCAGAGCAGCGCATTGATGATGGCAAAGATCCAGCCGATTCCCGGGATGAAGGACAGCAGCCAGGCCAGCAGCGCAAGGATGGTGGGGGGAAGCGTGAAGTTCAGTGCTTCCTTGGATTCCTGGGCGGTGAACGGGCCGCGGTCCCGGAAGACCAGATAAATGACCAGGGACGGAACGAAGCCCAGGATGCCGCCGAAATGCGCCATCGTGGCCCATTGCCGGTCTTCTGATGCCGTCAGGGGCAGCGCGTTGGCCGGAGCACCCTGATAGAGGGGACGCTCGCCGGAACTCCGGTCGTCGGGGTGGGGCTGGTGGTTCTGACGTGTGTTCGACACTGCTGTTTCCTTTTGACTCTTGACGCTGATGGAGCGGCACGCCTTGTGGAGCTAAACGCTGCTGAGTATCTCATCTAGAGTACTGGCAAGCGGGCCGGGATCGGGCATACACGCCGCGGGGCGGCAGCTACGGAACCGTGAGGAAATCGATGACTTCCTCCACCCGGCCCAGCAGTGACGGCTCCAGATCGGCATACGATGTGACCGAACCCAGCAGCTTTTTCCAGCCGATCGCCACGTCCGTGTGGTTCCTGTGCGGCCAGCCCAGACCTTTGAGGATGCCGGTCTTCCAATCCTCGTTCCGCGGCACCACCGGCCAGGCAGCCAGGCCGATCGCCGTCGGCTTGATGGCCTGCCAGACATCCACATACGGATGGCCCACTATGAGCACATTCCCGCGGGCCCCCGGGGAGGTCATGGCCTCGGCGGCGATCCGCGATTCCTTGGAACCGGGCACCAGATGGTCCACCAGGATGCCCAGCCGGCGGCCGGGTCCGGGTCCGAACTCCTTGACCGCCGCGTACAGGTCATCCACGCCATGCAGGGGCTCGACGACGATGCCCTCCACCCGCAGGTCATCGCCCCAGACCTTCTCCACCAGTTCGGCGTCGTGCTTTCCCTCCACCCAGATGCGGCTGGCCTTGGCGGTGCGGGCCCGGACGTTCTCCACCCGGACCGAGCCGGACGCCGTCCGCCGGGACGCGGGGGCAGCGGCCTTCACAGCCGGAACCACCTCCACCGGCTCGCCGTCCAGCAGGAAGCCGAAGCCCAGCTCAAAGGACTTGGTCTTGCCGCGCCGGTCCTCCAGCACCATCAGGTGCAGCCCGCCGGACTTCTCCACCCGGACCACCGCACCGACCCAGCCGGTCTGCACGTCTTCAAGCACGAGTCCGGCTTCGGCACCCACTTTGGGCAGCACCCGGCGGGCCGGAGCGCTGATGTCCTGGGGCCCCCACGAAAAGTTCGACACGGGTGTTTCCTCGCTGTTGTTGGGCCGCGCGCAGTTGGACAGGGCGCACGTCTGCGCGTGCACGGCACGGACTTTCAATGCTAACAACGTCCCTGATCCGTATTAGACTTAGCACTTGGGCATGGTGAGTGCTAACGACACGCGGCCCGAAACGCAACGGACAACGCCGGACATCAGCGAGGGAGGACAACCATGAGTGAACCACGCAGACTCGAGGTGCTCCGCGCGATTGTCGAGGATTACGTGCATTCGCGTGAGCCCGTCGGATCCAAGGCCCTGGTGGAACGCCACCGTCTGGGTGTTTCCAGCGCCACGATCCGCAACGACATGGCTGCCCTGGAGGAAGAGGGCCTGATTGTCGCCCCGCATACCTCCGCCGGGCGCATCCCCACCGATAAGGGCTACCGCCTGTTCGTGGACCGGATCTCCGACGTCAAGCCGCTGTCCGCGGCCGAACGCAAAGCCATCCAGACCCTGCTCGAGGGCGCCGAAGACCTCGACGACGTCATGGAACGCACCGTGCGGCTGCTGTCCCAGCTGACCAACCAGGTGGCAGTGGTGCAGTACCCGCATCTGGGCAACGCACAGGTGCGCCACATCGAGTTTGTCCTGCTGGCTCCGGCACAGGTGCTGGTGGTGCTGATCTCCACCACGGGCCGGGTGGAGCAGCGTGTTGTACCGGTTCCGGATCCCGTGACCGAACCCGACCTGATGGCCCTGCGCCAGCATTTCCTGGCGTCGCTGAGCGGCACCCCGCTGACCCGGATCACCGGCCACCTGGCTGAATGCCTGGCCACCGTGCCGGTGCATAAGCGCCGCACCGCAACGGTCCTGGCCCGTTCGCTGGAACAGCTGGCCGGCATCAACCGCGAAGACCGTATGGTGATGGCCGGGACAGCCAATCTGGCCCGGTCCACCGTGGACTTCCCGCTTACCATCGGCCCCATCCTCGAGGCACTCGAGGAACAAGTGGTCATGCTCCGGTTGTTGTCCGAGATGGAACAGGATGCCCGCGGCGTCTCGGTGCGGATCGGACGGGAAAACCCGCACGGCTCGCTCTCCGAAGCCTCCGTCGTGGCCACCGGCTACGGACCCGACGCTTCGGCGAAGGTGGGGGTCCTGGGCCCCACACGCATGGACTACCCCAACACGATGTCAACAGTGCGGGCCGTGGCCCGTTATCTGTCCCGGATACTGAACAACTAGAAAAGCGTTAGACAATACAGCTACAGCAGTTCTCCGGCTGTTCCGCTGCCCGAGGGCCGCGGAAACCGGGAAAGGCCTTCGCGCAGAAGGCGCCGCGCCAACATGCGGGAACTGCCAATTACAGGAAGCGATGTGCACGAGTGAGCGATCACTACCAGGTTCTGGGTGTCGGACGCGACGCCACGGGCGAAGAAATCAAGAAGGCCTACCGCAAGCTGGCCCGCAAGCTGCACCCCGACGTCAACCCCGCCCCCGGGGCACAGGATGAGTTCAAGGCCGTAACCCACGCCTACGAAGTGCTCGCCGACCCGCAGAAGCGCCGGATCTACGACACCACGGGCAACGAAAACGGCAATGACAACGGTTTCGGCGGCGGCGCGGGCTTCAGCGGCCAGGGCTTCGGCTTCCAGGACATTTTCGACACCTTCTTCGGCGGCGCCGCGGGAGGCGGAGGACGCGGACCGGCCTCACGCACCCGCCGCGGCCAGGACGCCCTGATCAACGTCCGGATCGACCTGAAGGATGCCGTCTTCGGCACCAACAAGAAGATCGAGGTCGACACCGCCGTCACCTGCCCCACCTGTGACGGCAGCTGCTGCCAGCCCGGCACCTCCCCGCGGACCTGCGACATCTGCCATGGAACCGGGCAGGTGCAGCGCGCGGTCCGGTCGATCCTGGGCCAGGTCATGACCACCGCGCCGTGCGGGTCCTGCCAGGGCTACGGCACGGTCATTCCCGACCCCTGCCACGAATGCGCCGGCGAAGGCCGCGTCCGCAGCCGCCGCAGCCTGAACATCAAGATCCCCGCAGGCGTTGCCACCGGCACCCGCATCCAGCTGGGCGGCCAGGGCGAAGCAGGCACCGCCGGCGGACCGCAGGGCGACCTGTACGTGGAAATCCGGGTCAACGCCGATCCCACCTTCGTACGTGAAGGCGATGACCTGCACGCCACCCTGACGGTGCCCATGACGGCAGCGGCCCTGGGCTCGGTCATCAACTTTGAAACCTTCGACGGCGACCGCGAAATCACGGTCAAGGCCGGCACCCAGTCCGGCGAAATCAGCACCCTGAAGGGCCTGGGCGTCACCCACCTGCGCGGTTACGGCCGCGGTGACCTGCTGGTCCACCTTCATGTGGAGACCCCGCAGAAGCTGGATTCCGAGCAGGAGGAACTGCTGCGCAAGCTCGCGCAGCTGCGCGGCGAAGAATACGCCGAGGGCCGTCTGGCCAACAGTGGAACGGGTGTGTTCGCCCGGCTGCGGGACCGCCTGGGCAATCACTGACCAATGACCAATCCGATCTTCTTCGGTGAGCCCGGCGCCGTCCGCGCCGCCGGCCCCGGGTCAGTTTTTGTGCTCGAAGGACCCGAGGCCCACCACGCCGTGGCGGTGAAGCGGCTGGCGCCGGGCGAACCGGTGGACATTGTCGACGGCGCCGGACGCCGGCTCACCGGCACGGTCTCCGCCGTCGCTCCGGCACGGCTGGAAGTCGACGTCGCCGTCGTCAGCGAGGAGGACGGACCCGCCGACACGCTGATCCTGGTCCAGGCCCTCGCCAAGGGCGGCCGCGACGAGCAGGCGGTCGAGGCGGCAACGGAGCTGGGAGTACATACGGTCATTCCCTGGCAGTCCGAACGCAGCATTGTCCGCTGGCGCGCCGACAAAGCGGCCAAGGGACAGGCAAAGTGGCAGGGGATCGTTACCGCGGCGGCCAAGCAGTCCCGCCGTTCAGTGATTCCGCAGGTCGAAGGGGTCGTTGACTCCAAGGACCTTGCACGCCGGCTGGCAACGGTGGACCTGGTGCTGGTGCTGCATGAGGAGGCCGACGGCGCCTTGGTGCCGGCGGTCCATGACGCCCGGCGGCGGGCAGGGGACCGGCCGCTGAGCATTGCCGTGGTGGTGGGGCCCGAAGGCGGCATCAGCGGCGGCGAAGTGGAGCTGCTGCGCTCCGGCGGCGCGGTGGCGGTACGGCTGGGACAGCACGTGATGCGTTCCTCCACGGCCGGCCCGGCAGCACTGGCTGTCCTGAATTCCGCGCTGGGCCGCTGGTAGCACGCCGGGCGGCTGGCAGGTGAGAACCAGCGGCCGGCGGAACTACTTAAGGTCGGAGTGGATGCTCACGCGCTTGGAATCCTCATTGGCCCGCTCGGTGCCGTGGAAGACACTCACGCTGTAGTCCCCGGGAGAGAGCTCCACGGTAAAGCTGTAGAGGGAGGTTCCGCCTGTGGGCGCCTCAAGGTCGGCGAAGCCGCTTTCGACGGCAGCTGCCGCAGGCCGGCCGTCCACGATCGGTTCCACCCGCCAGGAGAGCTGGCCGCCTTCGGACCGGGCTGCCCCGCTGACCGTGAGGGAGGTCGGATTCCCGGATCCCTCCTGCGGGTCAATGATCCAGATCGGCGCCACGAGCGTTGCGTCACGCTGCAGTTCCCCTTCCAGCACCTCGTGCCCGAAGGCCCGGTAGCCGGCCTTGCCATCCACCAGCAGCACCACGGAGGGTGTATGCCCTACGGTGGTCAGGCCTGCATTGGCGGCAGCGGCAGTGGCGGTGTACACCAGCTGCTGGATGGCGCGGTGGGCCATACCTGCATCGAGGGAGGTCTTGAACGCGTCGGCGGAAAGATCCACCGTGATGACGTTTTTGGCCGAGATGGAAGCGGTGACGGATTCGGCTTTGTGCCACGGATTGAAATAGTCCGGATCGGAGGGTGCGCCGGCGGTCATCGCCTGAACGGCCTCACTGATCGGATCCCCGTCCTTCTCCGCTGGCTGGAATTCGCGGTACAGCAGAACATCGGAACCGTTCAGCCCCAGCCAATACACGGGGATCAGGCCCGGCGCGGTCTCTCCGCCGGGAAGCGTCGCCACGGTCATGGGCGAGGAGGCGGCCCGTGCGGCGTCGCCAAAGGACGTCGGCATGGAGGTGGTGGGGTTCGCTGCCACTACGCCGCAGCCGCTAAGGAGCAGTGAAGAGGCCGCGAGCAGGCCAAGGGTCCGCCGGCCCGGGGGGCGGTTCCGCCATGTGGTCATACCGTCCTCCTCTCCCAGCGTCAGTTTCCGGGAGCTTTCCCGGGTTGGTCTCTTTCCAGCTTGGCACACGCAAAACAGCCGATTGCCGGTCTTGACCTTCTCGCTACCGGACTGAGACCCGATTGAGACAGAGGCATGCGCCGGCCGCCACCCCGTTCGGGCCGAGCGCTTTGTCCGGGAGCAGACGCGCAGGTGCGGCATCAAGTAATATTGGAATGTCTGTCTTAACTTCGGCGGGCTTACCTCCACACTCTCTCTGCGAAGGGGCGATGAAAGGCCTGGGAAGGCCGAACATATGACTGAATCCTCAGGAATTGGCACCATTGGACTGGATCGGCGGACCATCGTTTTCGATTCAACGGAACACATGGTCCAGTCACTGGGTGCCAATGACGAGGCACTCAAGATCATTGAGGCCGCCTATCCGGAAGCCAACCTCCATGTACGGGGCAACGAGCTGTCGATCTCCGGCCCGGCTCCTGTGGTGGAACTTACCCACAGGCTGGTGAATGAAGTCCGGGTTCTTGCCCGCAGCCAGACCCGGGTCACCCCGCAGCTGGTGGAGCAGCTGATCACCATGCTCCGGGACCAGAGCGCCCCGCGCCCGGCAGAGGTCCTCACGCAGAACATCCTCTCCACCCGCGGCCGGACCATCCGTCCCAAGACGCTGAACCAGCGCAACTATGTCGATGCGATCGATGAAAACACCATTGTCTTCGGCATCGGCCCGGCGGGTACCGGCAAGACCTACCTCGCGATGGCCAAGGCGGTTCAGGCGCTGCAGCAGAAGGAAGTCAGCCGGATCATCCTGACCCGTCCGGCCGTTGAGGCCGGAGAGCGCCTGGGGTTCTTGCCCGGCACGCTCAGCGACAAGATCGACCCCTACCTCCGTCCGCTCTACGATGCCCTGCACGACATGATGGACCCGGATTCGATTCCGCGGCTCATGGCCGCCGGAACCATCGAAGTGGCGCCGCTGGCGTACATGCGCGGGCGGACGCTCAACGACGCCTTCATCATCCTCGATGAGGCGCAGAACACCACGCCCGAACAGATGAAGATGTTCCTGACCCGCCTGGGCTTCGGCTCCAAGATGGTGGTCACCGGAGACGTCACCCAGGTGGACCTGCCCGGCGGCACGGCATCCGGCCTGCGGATCGTGCACGACATCCTCGGGGACATTGATGACGTGGCGTTCAAGGAACTCAGTGCAGCCGACGTCGTCCGGCACTCCCTGGTCAGCAGCATCGTGACCGCCTACAGCGAATGGGACGAAACACGGCGCGGCGATTCCGCGACCACCGGCCGCCGCCGGACAGCCGGACAGGAAAGCGCCAAATGAGCATTGAAGTAAACAACGAATCCACGGTTGCAGCAGACGAAGAGGAACTTGCCCGGCTGGGCCGGTACCTGCTGGACAACCTGTACGTGCACCCCGAAGCCGAGCTGTCCATCATCCTGGTGGACGAGGAGGCCATGGAAAAGCTGCACATCGAATGGATGGACATCCCCGGCGCCACCGATGTGCTCTCCTTCCCGATGGACGAACTGCGCCCGGGTGTTCCCGGCCGCCCGACGCCGGCCGGAGTGCTCGGAGACATCGTCCTGTGTCCCCAGGTTGCCGCCGAACAGGCGCAGACGGCCGGTCACAGCATGCAGGAGGAACTGCTGCTGCTGACCACCCACGGCGTCCTCCATCTGCTGGGCTACGACCACGCGGAGCCCGAGGAGGAAAAGGAAATGTTCGGCCTGCAGCGTGACCTGCTGTCTTCCTACCTGGGCCGGGATGCCCCGAAGGAGACGCGCAGTTGAGCGTTGGCCTGCTGATTCTGATGGCTGTGGCCTTCATGGTCCTGGCCGGATTGCTGACCGCCGCCGAATCCGCCTACGGATACCTGCCGCGGCATGAAGCCGAAGCGCTGCTGCAGGGCAAGGCCGGAAAACCGCTGCGCCGGATCCTGCAGCACCCCGTGGCCCACATGCACGCCCTGCGCTTCTGGCGGGTCTGGTTTGAAATGGCCACCGCTGTTGCCGTGGCCATCCTGTTCCAGATGCTGGTGGACAACCTTTGGCTGGCCGGGCTGCTGGCCACCGTGGTGATGGCGGGCGTCGGGTTTGTTCTCGTGGGCGTCTCGCCCCGCCAGATCGGACGCAAGCATGTGACGGCCGTCGTCGTCCTCACCGCCGGCCTGGTGCGCTTCCTGCGGGTGGTGCTGGGGCCTGTTCCGGGCTGGCTTGTCAGGCTGGGCAGCGCCGTCGCCCCCGGGTCCCAGGGGCCGGACGCCGCGTTCTTCACGGAAGAAGAGTTCCGTGAACTGCTGGACCGCGCCTCCGACGCCGACATGATCGAAAACACCGAGGCGGAACTGATCCACTCCGTGTTTGAACTCGGCGATACCAAGGTCCGCTCCGTGATGGTCCCGCGTACCGACATGGTGTGCATCGACGCCGGTTCCAACCTGCGCCAGGCCATGTCCCTGTTCCTGCGCTCGGGCTACTCCCGGGTACCGGTGATCGAGGACAGCGCCGACCAGATCGTGGGCATCCTCTATCTCAAGGATGTTGCCGCGCAGATGCACTCCAACCCGGCCGAAGCCACGGTACGGCGCGTGGAGGAGTTCGCCCGCGGCGTGCGCTACGTACCCGAATCCAAGGCCGTCAGCGAACTGCTCCAGGAGCTCCAGCGCGAATCCACCCACGTGGCGGTGGTGATTGACGAATACGGCGGCACCGCCGGACTGGTCACGCTTGAGGACCTGATCGAGGAAATCGTCGGGGAGATCGTGGATGAATACGACTCCGAGCGCCCCGAAATCGAAAACCTCGGCGACAACCGGTACCGGATCAGCTCCCGTGCCGGTATCGACGATCTCGGCGAGCTGTTCGACGTCGACCTGGAGGACGACGAAGTCGACACCGTCGGCGGACTGCTGGCCAAGGCCCTGGGCCGCGTTCCGATTGTCGGCAGCGAGGTGGTGGTCGGCGGGATTGTCCTGCACGCCGAACGCCTCGAAGGCCGCCGGAACAGGGTCTCCCACATCATCGCCTGGAAGCAGCCACGTGCCGCCGGTCCAGGCACACATCACGACGACGGCAGGGAACCCTCCCGCGTCCACTCAACAGAATTGGTACCCCGCAATGACTGATCCACAATTCCGCGCCGGCTTTGTTTCGCTGGTGGGCCGGCCCAACGCCGGAAAATCCACGCTGACCAACGCGCTGGTCGGCCAGAAGGTTGCCATCACCTCCAGCAAACCCCAAACCACGCGCCACACCATCCGCGGGATCGTGCACCGGGAGGATTCCCAGCTGATCCTGGTCGACACCCCCGGCCTGCACCGCCCCCGCACCCTGCTGGGCAAGCGCCTGAACGACCTGGTGGCCGACACACTCTCCGAAGTGGACGCCATCGGTTTCTGCCTGCCCGCCAACGAAGCCGTAGGTCCGGGCGACCGCTACATCGCCAAGCAGCTTGCCGCCCTGAAGAAGAAGCCGGTAGTGGCGCTGGTGACCAAGACCGACCTGGTGGACCGGGCGGCCCTGGCCAAGCAGCTGATGGCCGTGACCGCCCTGGGCAACGAGGTCCTGGGCGAAGCCGGCTGGGCAGACATCGTTCCGGTCTCCGCCGCCGACGGTTTCCAGGTGGACACCGTGGCTGAGGTCCTCTCCGGCTACATGCCCTCCTCGCCGCCGCTGTACCCGGACGGTGAACTGACCGACGAACCCGAGGCCGTCATGGTCGCGGAACTGATCCGTGAAGCGGCCCTCGAAGGCGTACGGGATGAGCTTCCCCACTCCCTGGCAGTGGTCGTTGATGAGATTGTTCCCCGCGAAGGGCGTTCCCCGGACAACCAGCTCCTGGACATCCGCGTGAACCTCTACGTGGAACGGTCCTCCCAGAAGGCCATCATCATCGGCAAGGGCGGGGCACGGCTCCGTGAGGTCGGTACCAATGCCCGCCTGGCCATCGAAGCGCTGCTGGGAACAAGGGTCTACCTTGACCTGCACGTGAAGATCGCCAAGGACTGGCAGCGTGACCCGAAGCAGCTGGTGAAGCTGGGCTTCTAGGCCCGCTGCGCGGGCTGCCGGTGAATTCCGGTCAGGCCCGCCGAGTACACTTTGAACATTCATTTGTGCATCACTTTTCTTTTGACGACGAATTACTGAAGGGGACCGGCCATGTCATCTCGCCGTGCCGAAACGGGTGCCGGTCCCTCCGGAAACTCAAGCTCCAACCGCTCCCGCACCGCGGTGCCCGGCGGCCGGCATCTGGGCCGCAGCGCCGTTCCCCACCCTGCCCTGCGGGCAATAGCCCTCATCCTGTCCCTGACCCTCGTGTCCGGGGTGGTGTTTGTCGGCGTGCAGCTCGCCCGCCTGCAGAACAACTTCGACACGCAGCCGCTGAACCTGGGAGCCAGCCAGGAGTCCGCCGTTCCGGTGGACACCAACACCGATCCGCTGCAGATCCTGGTCCTGGGCACCGACAACCGCGAAGGGCAGGAAAGCAACAACTCGGACGTCATGATGCTGGTGAACATGGCTGCGGACCGCTCCCACGTCACTGTGGTGAGCTTCCCCCGCGACCTGCTGGTCCCGCTGCCCGAATGCACGGATCCGGTGAGCGGAAACACCTATCCGGCGATGGATCTGGGCCAGCTCAACGGCGCACTGGGCAACGGCGGCCCGGGCTGCACCGTGGCGGCCATCAACGACCTGACCGGGCTCAACATCGACCACTTCATGATGGCCGACTTCAACGCCGTCAAGGAGCTCTCCAACACCCTCGGCGGTGTGGAGGTCTGCGTGAACCAGCCGGTGGATGACCCGCTGTCCGGGCTGAACCTTCCGGCCGGCGTCAGCAGCGTGCAGGGGGACCAGGCCCTGGCCTTCCTCCGCACCCGGCACGGCTTCGGCAACGGCGGCGACGAGGGACGCATCCGCGCCCAGCAGAGCTTCCTCGCTTCCATGATCCGCAAGGTCCAGGAGGAAGGCACACTGAAGAACCTTCCCAAGCTGTACTCCATCGCCGAAACGGTGACGGCAAACCTCACCGTCGACAAGCAACTGACGGACGTCTCCTCACTGATCGCACTGGCCGGCCGGCTCAAGGACGTCGACCTTAGCCGGGTTGCCTTTGTCACCGCGCCGGTCGCCCCGTACGCCTACGACACCAACCGCCTGGTCCTGGACGAGGAAGCCGCCGCACCGCTTTTTGCCGCCATGGTCGAGGACCGCGACATCACCGAAGCCGCACCGACGCAGGCGCCGGAGACCACAACCGCGCCGGGTACGGAAACCGAAACACCGGCCACGCCCGTGGAAGAAGCGCCCCTCTTCGACCCGGCGACCATTCCCGTGACCATCCTGGATTCCACCGGCAGCACCGGCAGCCAGTCCCGTGACCAGGCGCTGGCCACCTACCTGCTCTCGCAGGGGTTCACTCTCGCCACGTCCGGCGGCCAGACCGATGCCCCCAGCCCCGCCACCCAGATCTTCTTTGCCCCCGGCTACCAGGAGATGGCCGGGCAGGTAGCCGCCGCCCTGGCGGTTCCCACGGTCCAGGTCATGGCCAGCAACCTCGTCAACGGCGTCAGCGTGCAGGTCGGCCAGGACTTCACCACCGGCAACACCATGCCTGCCAGCGGCGGGCTGGGCGACCTGACCGGCCAGACCGCAGCCCAGGTTACGTGCCAAACCGCGTTCGGCAATTAACAATTGGAGAGCTCCATACCCGGCTGTTAGGCTGATCACGTGCGCGCAGAGCTCCTTCTCCTTAGCTGCCGCGGCGAGGCCATACCCCACTTATAGGCCGACCCCTCGCTGCGGAGTTTGTGTTGCCCGGCCGCCCTTCTAACTCCTAGAAAAGGCCCAGACCAGACATGCGAAATGCACAGCAGCCCTCGGGAATGCCCGTCTCCAAGTACGTCCCCTTCCAGGACCAGATCAGCTTCGAGCTCCCCGACCGCACCTGGCCGGACAAGCTGATCACCAAGGCCCCGCGCTGGTGCGCTGTGGACCTGCGCGACGGCAACCAGGCCCTGATCGACCCGATGACCCCCGAACGCAAGCACAAGATGTTCGACCTGCTGGTGAAGATGGGCTACAAGGAAATCGAAGTCGGTTTCCCGTCCGCGTCCGCGCTGGACTTCGACTTTGTGCGCCAGCTGATTGAAGGGGACCGCATCCCCGACGACGTCACCATCCAGGTGCTCACGCAGTCCCGCGAACACCTGATCGAACGCACCTATGAGTCCCTCGAAGGCGCCGACCGGGCCATCGTCCACCTGTACAACTCCACCTCCGTGCTGCAGCGCAAGGTCGTCTTCAACACCGACCAGGACGGAATTGTCGACATCGCGCTCTCCGGCGCCCGGCTGTGCAAAAAATACGAAGAGCAGCTGCGCGGCATCGATGTCACGTACGAATACTCTCCCGAGTCCTACACCGGCACCGAACTGGAGTTCGCCCTGCGCATCTCCAACGCCGTCGCCGAGGTCCTGGAAGCCTCCCCGGACCGGCAGATGATCCTGAACCTGCCCGCCACCGTGGAAATGGCCACCCCCAATGTGTACGCCGACTCCATCGAGTGGATGCACCGCAACCTCGCCAACCGGGACTCCATCATCCTGTCCCTGCATCCGCACAATGACCGCGGCACCGGCGTGGCCGCAGCGGAGCTGGGCTACCTCGCCGGCGCCGACCGGATCGAGGGGTGCCTCTTCGGCAACGGCGAGCGGACGGGCAACGTGGACCTGGTGACACTGGGCATGAACATGTTCAGCCAGGGCGTGGACCCGCAGATCGACTTCTCCGACATCGACCATGTCCGGCGCACCGTCGAATACTGCAACCAGCTGCCCGTGCCCGAACGTTCCCCCTACGGCGGGGACCTGGTCTTCACCGCTTTCTCCGGGTCGCACCAGGACGCGATCAAAAAGGGCTTCGAGTCCATGGAAAAGGACGCCGCGGCCGCGGGCACCACCGTGAACGACATCCCGTGGGCGGTACCGTACCTGCCGATCGATCCCAAGGACATCGGCCGCAGCTACGAGGCAGTGATCCGCGTCAACAGCCAGTCCGGCAAGGGCGGCGTGGCCTACCTGCTCAAGAACGAGCACAACATGGACCTGCCCCGCCGCGCGCAGATCGAGTTCTCCGGCGTGGTGCAGCGCCGCACGGATACGGCCGGTGGCGAGATCACCGGTGCGGAGCTGTGGAAGGTATTCCAGGACGAGTACCTGCCGAGCACTCCGGAGTCCGACGGCGAACCGTGGGGACACTATGCGCTGGCCTCGGTCAACGCGGACACGGCAGAGGACGGCACCTTCAAGCTGACGGCGGCGCTGGTCACCGGCGGCGTGCAGAATAAGCGCACGGCCTCCGGAACCGGCCCTATTGCCGCACTGCTGGAAATCCTCAGCGAAGACGGCATCGACGTCCGGCTGCTGGACTACACCGAGCATGCGCTCTCCGCCAGCGGCAACGCAGCGGCTGCCGCCTATGTTGAGCTGGCCGTGGGGGAGCGGGTGCTCTGGGGTGTGGGGATCGACTCGAACACCACCCTGTCAGCACTGATGGCCGTGATATCAGCAGTAAACCGGGCCATCCGCGACCGGAGCTGACCGCTTCCTGCGGCCGGGGCGGACCCGGCCGCAGGCGCGCCCGGAAGGCTGCGGCCCCGGGTGCGCCGCGGGGCAGCCAAGGCATGGGAAAATAGGACCGTGGCAGGAAAATCATTTGCTTCCCGGACATACCGGGACGAGGGGGTCATCCTGCGCACCCATAAACTGGGTGAAGCGGACCGGATCCTGGTGCTGCTCACCCGCAGCCACGGCCAGGTGCGGGCAGTGGCGAAGGGGGTGCGCCGTACCTCCAGCAAGTTCGGTGCCCGGCTGGAACCGTTCATGGTGGCGGACCTGCAGCTGCACTCGGGACGCAACCTGGACATCGTCACCCAGGCCACGACCCTGGGCGCCTACGGCCACGGCATCGTCTCGGATTACGCGCGCTATACGGCGGCAGCCGCCATCGCCGAAACAGCCGAACGGCTCACCGACGTCGACGGCGAATCCGCAAATGCGCACTACCACTTGGTGATCGGTGCGCTGGCGGCCCTGAACCGCGGCGCGCACGCACCGGAACTGATCCTGGACTCCTACCTCCTGCGCGCCCTGGCCACCGCCGGTTGGGCACCTAGTTTCACCATTTGTGCCCGTTGCAGCGCTCCGGGGCCGCATTCGGCGTTCTCCGCCGCGCTGGGCGGCGCGGTCTGCAGTGCCTGCCGCCCGCCGGGGTCTGCATCGCCCTCACCCCAAACCATGATCCTGCTCGCCGCGCTGCTTTCGGGCGACTGGGCCACAGCGGACGCAGCCGAAGGCCAGGCCCGGCGCGAATCCGCCGGCCTCGTTGGCAGTTATCTTCAATGGCACCTGGAACGGGTCGTCAAGTCACTTCAACATGTGGAGCGTGTCTAAGCTTGCGTTCAAAGTCCCAACCGGCAGTCCTGGCGCATCCGCCCGTCCGGCCCGAGCCGCATCCATCCGGGGCGGTCCCGCCGCCGGTTCCCGCTGACCTGGTTCCGCGGCACGTGGCGATCGTCATGGACGGCAATGGCCGCTGGGCCAACCAGCGCGGACTGCCACGCACCGAAGGCCACCGCGCGGGCGAAGCCGCACTCCTGGACGTGATGGCCGGGGCAGTGGAGATGGGCATCAAGCACGTATCCGTCTACGCCTTCTCCACCGAGAACTGGAAGCGTTCGCCCGAGGAGGTCCGCTTCCTGATGAATTTCAGCCGCGACGTGCTGCGCCGGCAGCGCGACCAGCTCAGCGAATGGGGCGTGCGGATCCGCTGGTCCGGCCGCCGGCCCCGGCTGTGGCAGTCGGTCATCAAGGAACTGGAAATCGCCGAGGAAGCCACCCGGCAGAACACCGTCTGTACCCTGAACATGTGCGTCAACTACGGCGGGCGGGCCGAAATCACCGACGCCGTCTCAGCCATTGCCGCAGAAGTGGCCGCCGGGCGGCTGCGTCCGGGGTCCATCACGGAGAAAACGATCCAGAAGTACCTGGACGAGCCGGACCTGCCGGATGTGGACCTGTTCCTGCGCACTTCCGGCGAGCAGCGGCTGTCCAACTTCATGCTCTGGCAGTCGGCCTATGCCGAAATGGTCTTTATGGACACCCTCTGGCCGGACGTGGACCGGCGCACCCTGTGGGAAGCCGTGGAGATCTACGCCCGCCGGGACCGCCGGTACGGGGGAGCCGTGGACCAGGCCCCGGCCGCGCCCGGGAGCTAGTTCCGGAGCATGAAGGCCTGCGCCCACTGCTCCAGCTTGCCGTAGGCACGGCGCCGCACCGCCGGTGCTGACAGGACGACGTCGTGCAGTGCGTCCTCGAACCGGTACACCGTGACCTGCGGACCCAGCAGCAACCCGCGCTGCACCATAAGGTTCACATCCAGGATGCTGTCCGAGGTCAGCATTGACTCGTTCCACGGACCTGCCATGGTGGAGCTCGCAGAGGCCATCAGCAGGATCGGCACCCGGATATCCAGGCCGCGGGCCACTTGGGCATGGCCGTTGAGCACGGCGGTGATCCACCCGGCCCGGATCGGCCAGCCATTGGGCATCTTCAGCTCCGGATCCGGGTTCCACTCGCCGTCGGCCTCGGTGCTGATGCTGCGCCAGTAGTAGGACATCTCGGGGACCTTCAGCCGCGCTTTGGGACGCAGCCGCGCCAGCGGTTCCAGCAGCCCGGCCGTAGCATTGCGCACAATCCAGGAGCCGCGCAGCTCCAGCCACGGGCTGTTCAACAGCAGCGCTGCAATCCGCCCCGGATGGCGGTGGGCCCACAGCGAGGCCACAAGGCCCCCGGTGGAGTGGGCCATCAGGGAAATCCGGACGGGAGTATCCATCCCGCGGTGCTCCCGGACATGTTCGGTCAACGCCGCCATGGCCGCGTCGATGTCGGCGTCATATTCCTGCAGGTCCATGGTGAAGCCTTCAGACTGCCCGGGCCGCAGGCTGCGTCCGTATTTGCGCAGGTCCAAGGCATAAAACGCGACGCCGAGTCCCGCCCAAAAATCGGCCAGCTCGGTTTGGAAGAAATAGTCGTTCCAGCCGTGCACATACAGCACTGCGTGCACCGGTTCGGCGGCCACCGGCGCCCGCAATTGGTGCAGCAGGTTCCGGGCACGGCCGGTGAAACCGGGCGGGGGAGGAGGCTTGGGGGTATAGGAGACGAGGGTGGCCACCACCGGACCTTCGTCATCCTCACCGAGTTCAAGGGTCAGATACTGGTAACCGTCACCCAGGATGTCCGGTTTCCACTGCTTCGCAGGTGCTGCCTGCGTTTCCGGTTTCACCTGGGTACCCATATATCGAGGATAGGGCAGGGACATCCGGGTTACGGCAGGCAGCTGCGGTGCCCCCGAAGCAAAGGGAAATGATTTGGTGCAGGGCAGCGCCGGTGGAACCATGAAACCATGCGCGTCTATCCCACCTTCTTCCGTGTCGTTTTTGCCGGCATGGATCCCGAAAAGGCCCACAAAATCGGCTTCGACTTGATCAAGGCGGTGGCGCGGACTCCCGCTGCACCGGTAATGCGCCGGTTGATGCGTCCGGCGCCGGAGCTGGCGGTGCAGGCACTGGGCCTGGATTTCCCCTCCCCGTTCGGGCTGGCGGCAGGCTTTGACAAGGGTGGCTCCGGTATCACTGCCCTCGCCAACCTGGGCTTCGGACATGTGGAGGTCGGAACTGTGACCGGCCGGGCACAGCCGGGAAACCCGAAGCCGCGGCTTTTCCGTCTGGTCGAGGACCGGGCAGTGATCAACCGGATGGGCTTCAACAACGACGGCGCCGCCGCCGTCGCACCGCGGCTTGCCCGCGCCCGCGCCGCGCTGGAGCGGACCCATGGCCGGCCCCGCCCGGTAGTGGGGATCAACATCGGCAAGACCAAGGCCGTGGACCTGGCCGACGCTGTGGACGATTACCTGATCAGCGCCCGCGAGCTGGCTCCGCACGCCGATTACCTGGTGGTCAACGTGTCTTCGCCGAACACCCCGGGGCTGCGGCTGCTGCAAAGCATCGACTCGCTGCGGCCGCTGCTGAGCGCCGTCGGGCAGGCCGCCGACCAGGCAGCGGGACGGCATGTGCCGCTGCTGGTGAAGATTGCCCCGGACC
The DNA here is from genome assembly GCF_018622995.1 of Arthrobacter jiangjiafuii. Lineage (NCBI taxonomy): Bacteria > Bacillati > Actinomycetota > Actinomycetes > Micrococcales > Micrococcaceae > Arthrobacter > Arthrobacter jiangjiafuii. The sequence goes on along the minus strand of NZ_CP076022.1, from coordinate 2,100,308 downwards.
TCACGGACGAGGATATTGACGACGTCGCCGCGCTGGCCCTGGACCTGCGGCTGGACGGGGTGATCGCGACCAATACCACCATCACCCGGGAGGGGCTGGTGACCGATCCGCAGAAGGTGATCGCCTGCGGTGTGGGCGGCCTCAGCGGTGCCCCGCTGCGGCAGCGGTCCCTTGCCGTGCTCAACCGCCTGCACGCCGCGCTGGGAGAGAACGGCCCGGTCATCATCTCGGTGGGCGGCGTGGAGTCCGCAGCCGATGTACATCAGCGCCTGGCCGCCGGGGCAACCCTGGTCCAGGGCTATACGGCCTTCCTCTACGAAGGGCCGTTCTGGGCTGCCCGGATCAACCGGCAGCTGGCCCGGATGATGAAGAAGGATGCCGCCCGGGCCTGATAACGGCATAGACAGGCATAAAGGAAGGGCTGCTCCAACCGGAGCAGCCCTTCCTTTTTTGGTTTGATGCGTTTTGCGCGCCTTGGCTAGGCGGGCTTTTCGCCGCGCTTGACGAGGGCCTTGGGCAGGCGGAACCGGCGCAGCTGCAGTGCGCGGGATACGCCGTACCAGACGTCGCCCGGATTGGTGGCGCCGAACTTGGCACTCACGCGCCGGCGGATGAGCGCCCGCAGGATGAATGAGTCGGCGATGACGGCCAGGATCAGGACCCAGAACGCCAGCATGATGATGCTCTGCACCGTGAGGTTCGGGATGAAACTGACCACCACAAAGACCAGGGCGGCGATCATGACAAACTCGCCGAGGTTCCAGCGGGAGTCCACCACGTCGCGGATGAAGCGGCGCTGCGGACCCTTGTCGCGCAGCGGCAGGTAGCGCTCGTCGCCGGTATCCAGGGCGGCGCGCGTCTTCAGCCGCTCCTCACGCATCGCTTCGCGGCTGGCATTCTTCGCGGCCTTGCGGTCCGTGGGGACCAGGGGACGCTGGCGTGCAGCTACCTGGTCTTTCCGCTTAGGAGTGGGTGTTCCCTTCCCCGCAGCGGCGCGGGCTGAGCTGGTCTGGGCTGCCGCGGCAGCCTGATCCACAGTTTCCTGCGCGGTGGGCGCTTCATTCTTTCGTCCGAACACCCCTCTAGGATACCTTGGCGCCGGCCCTGTGCGGGGAGGTTACGGTCGGCGGCCGCCGGGTGCACGGCTGTACTGTTTTGTTATGACTTTGAATCCAGAATCCTCTTCCCCGTCCGTGGACGTGGATGCCCTGCGCACAGCCGTGACTGCAGACTTCCCCCGGACGGTTGAACAGCTCAAGTCCCTGGTTGCCATTCCAGGCATCGCCTGGGACTCCTTCGACCCGGAACGCCTGAACGAGAGCGCCGCCGCCGTGGCAGCCTTGATCCGTGAGGCAGGCCTGTCCGATGTACAGACCCTGCGCGTGGACAACAATGGCAAGCCCGGTGGTCCGGCAGTCGTTGCCCGCCGGCCTGCCAAGGCAGGAGCGCCCACGGTGCTGCTCTATGCCCACCACGACGTGCAGCCGCCGGGGGACCTGGCCCTCTGGGAATCCGAGCCCTTCACGGCTACCGAGCGGAACGGCAGGCTTTACGGACGCGGTGCAGCGGATGACAAGGCCGGCATCATGGCGCACATTGGCGCCATCCGCGCCCTCGACGAGGTGCTGGGGGAAGAATCCGGCGTCGGCATTACCCTGTTCATCGAAGGGGAGGAGGAGGCCGGCTCTCCCACCTTCCGTGACTTCCTCGAAACGTACCGGGACCTCCTGGCGGCAGACGTCATTGTGGTGGCCGACTCCGGCAACTGGAAGGTCGGCGTCCCGGCCCTGACCACCAGCCTGCGCGGCCTGGTGGACGGCACCGTGGAGGTCCAGGTGCTGGACCACGCCGTGCATTCGGGCATGTTCGGCGGCCCCGTGCTTGACGCCCCCACTTTGCTGGCACGCCTGATCGCGACCTTCCACGACGACGCCGGCGACGTCGCCATCGCCGGGCTGGCGGCGTCCGACGACGCCGCCGTGGAATACGCCGAAGCCGACTTCCGTGCCGACTCCTCGGTGCTCGACGGCGTTCAGCTCGCCGGAACGGGGTCCATCGCCTCCCGCCTCTGGACCAAGCCGGCACTGTCCATCATCGGCATCGACGTTCCGTCCGTGGACATGTCCTCGAACACCATCCAGCCCAAGGCGCGTGCCAAGTTCAGTCTGCGCCTGGCTCCGGGGCAGAGCCCGGAAGCTGCCATGGCCGCCGTCGAGCGCCACGTCCAGGCGAACGCGCCGTTCGGCGCCAAGGTCACGTTCACGCCGGGGGAGCAGGGGCAGGCTTTCGCCACCGACACGTCCGCACCGGCCGCGCGCACCGCCCTGTGGGCGCTGCGGGAAGCCTGGAGCGGCGTGGATCCGGTGGAATCGGGCATGGGCGGCTCCATCCCGTTCATCGCCGATCTGACCGAGATGTTCCCCGCCGCGCAGATCCTGATCACCGGCGTGGAGGATCCGGATTCCCGTGCGCACAGCGCGAATGAATCCCTGGACCTGGGCGACTTCCGTAACGCCATCCTGGCCGAGGCGCTGCTGCTGGCCAGCCTGGGGCAGAGCAACTCCTAAGTCACCGGCCGGAAGCGGGTGGGTCAATCACCTGCAGCCGGCAGGGAGGCCGGGTTCGGAAATGTTTCCGGGCCCGGCCGCGTTGCCTCCACCGGGACGCTCGGACGTACCATGGAGAATGAACTGGCCCGGGGCCCGGGGGAGCGCAACTGCCCTCCCGTGCACGGACCACGTGAGAAAGAGAGAAGTTATGAGTACTTCCACCAGCGAAACGGCCACCGGCGTGGATACTGCGGCGGCCACCGCTCCTGAAACGGAACTGCCGACCCATGATGTTGCCCTCTCCGAGGTTGCTGCCGGCAAGGTACGCAGCCTGCTGGAGCAGGAAGGCCGGACCGACCTGCGGCTCCGCGTGGCTGTCCAGCCAGGCGGCTGCTCGGGCCTGATTTACCAGCTCTACTTCGACGAGCGTGTCCTCGACGGCGACGCCGTCCGGGATTTCGACGGCGTGGAGGTCATCGTCGACAAGATGAGCGTGCCGTACCTGTCGGGCGCGTCCATCGACTTCGAGGACACCATTTCCAAGCAGGGGTTCACCATCGACAACCCCAACGCAGGCGGATCATGCGCCTGCGGAGACTCGTTCCACTAGACTCCGTCCCGGATGCCCCGTTTCACTGACGGGGTCCCGGCGGAGCCGTAACAAGCGGAATTATGCCGGGACGCGGTGCGGTCTGTCACTGGATGGCCACGCGTGCGGGTAAGCTCTACACGTAGTAGTAAAACTGATCGTGCGCAGTTGGGGGCTTTTGTCTGCCTGCTGTGCCGCACTTGCACGTAACAAGAGGAAGGGCCGTCTGTGAGTTCGCAGGACCGAACCAGCAGCCGACGCGCCAGGATCTTTAAGATCTCAGCCGTAACGTCGGCCGGCGCGTTGTTTTTATCGGGTTGTTCGTCAGAAGTCCAAAGAGGCTGGTTGCCCACGGAACGCGACATGACCAACCACACCGGCCGAATCATGGACCTGTGGGTCAATTCATGGATCGCCGCTCTGGCAGTTGGCGTGCTGACCTGGGCACTGATTCTTTGGTGCATCGTCGCCTACCGCCGCCGGAAGAACGAAACCGGCTACCCGCGGCAGATGAGCTACAACCTTCCCCTGGAAATCTTCTACACGGCGATCCCGCTGTTCATGGTGCTGGTGCTGTTCTACTTCACCGACCAGGACATCCGTGCCATCAGCGAGCGGGTGGATGATCCCGACGTCGTTGTGGACGTACGCGGCAAGCAGTGGTCGTGGGACTTCAACTACGTCAATGAGGACAAGTACGACCTCAACGTCCAGGTGAACCTGGACGGCACGGAAAAGGCAGAGGCCGAAATGCCCACCCTTTACCTGCCGGTCAACCAGACCGTTGAGCTCCAGCTGAACTCCCGCGACGTGCAGCACTCGTTCTGGGTTCCCGCCTTCCTTCAGAAGATGGACCTCTACCCGGGACGCACGAACTACATCAACATCACTCCCGGCGTCGAGGGTACCTACGAAGGTAAGTGCGCCGAACTCTGCGGCGAATTCCACTCGGAAATGCTCTTCAACGTCAAGGTGGTTTCGGAGGCCGAGTACGACGCGTACCTGGCCACCCTGCCCGAAGGCCAGGCAGGCTCCGAGTACGACCGCGTGTACAACTCAGAATCAAGCGAAGTAAGGAGGTAGGAGGAAGCTGTGACTACTCTCGAATACACTTCGGAAGATACTCAGGTTGCACCGCGCGTCGTCCCCGTCTCCAAGGGACGCATCATTGTCAGTTGGATCACCTCCACTGACCACAAGACCATCGGGTACATGTACCTGATTGCATCGTTCATTTTCTTCTGTCTCGCAGGTGTGATGGCTCTGGTCATCCGTGCCGAGCTGTTTGAACCCGGTATGCAGATCCTGCAGACCAAGGAACAGTACAACCAGCTGTTCACCATGCACGGCACCATCATGCTGCTGATGTTCGCCACCCCGCTGTTCTCGGGCTTCGCAAACGTCATCATGCCGCTGCAGATCGGTGCGCCGGACGTTGCGTTCCCCCGCCTGAATGCCTTGGCCTTCTGGTTCTTCCTCTTCGGCTCCACCATTGCGGTGGCAGGCTTCATCACCCCGCAGGGTGCTGCGTCCTTCGGCTGGTTTGCCTACGCACCGCTCTCGAACACCACGTTCTCCCCGGGCGTCGGCGGAGACCTCTGGGTCTTCGGCCTGGCACTGTCCGGTTTCGGTACGATCCTGGGTGCGGTCAACTTCATCACCACGATCATCTGCATGCGTGCCCCGGGCATGACCATGTGGCGGATGCCGATCTTCACCTGGAACACCCTGGTCACCGGTATCCTCGTCCTGATGGCCTTCCCGCCGCTGGCAGCAGCACTGTTTGCCCTGGGTGCCGACCGCCGGTTCGGAGCGCATATCTTCGATCCCGAGCGTGGCGGAGCCATCCTCTGGCAGCACCTGTTCTGGTTCTTCGGGCATCCGGAGGTCTACATCATTGCGCTGCCGTTCTTCGGCATCATCTCTGAGATCCTGCCGGTCTTCAGCCGCAAGCCGATCTTCGGCTACAAGGGCCTGGTCTACGCAACAATCGCCATCGCAGCCCTGTCCGTGACCGTGTGGGCACACCACATGTACGTCACCGGCGCAGTCATGCTGCCGTTCTTCTCCTTCATGACGATGCTGATCGCGGTGCCAACCGGCGTGAAGTTCTTCAACTGGATCGGCACCATGTGGCGGGGATCGATCACGTTCGAGACTCCCATGCTGTGGAGCATCGGCTTCCTGATCACCTTCCTGTTCGGTGGCCTCACGGGCATCATCCTGGCGTCGCCGCCGCTCGACTTCCACGTTTCCGACACGTACTTCGTGGTGGCTCACTTCCACTACGTGATCTTCGGAACCGTTGTCTTCGCGATGTTCGCCGGCTTCTACTTCTGGTGGCCCAAGTGGACCGGCAAGATGCTCAACGAGCGCCTTGGCAAGATCCACTTCTGGATGCTGTTCGTTGGCTTCCACGCCACCTTCCTGGTTCAGCACTGGCTGGGCGTGCTCGGCATGCCGCGCCGCTACGCCGACTACCTGCCGGAAGATAACTTCACCCTGATGAACCAGTTCTCCACCTTCGGTTCGTTCCTGCTGGGCGCCTCAATGATTCCGTTCTTCTGGAACGTGTACATCACCTGGCGCCACGGCAAGAAGGTTGAAGTTGACGATCCCTGGGGCTTCGGTGGATCGCTCGAGTGGGCCACATCCTGCCCGCCGCCGCGCCACAACTTCACGTCCCTGCCTCGCATCCGTTCGGAGCGCCCGGCACTGGACCTGCACCACCCTGAACTGCAGCAGACCGTGACCGATGCCACGGCTGCCGGCAAGGTCTTCGGACCTGGCGACCGTAAGGAGAAGGTCAATTGAAGGTAGAGACTAAGCTCTTCGCTTATCTGGCCCCGTTCTTCCTGGTGGTCGGTGTTGTGTACGGCTTCCTCGTCGAGTGGATGGAGCCGGTCGGATATCTGGCCCTGTTCCTCACGGCCGGCATGTCGGCCATGATCGCCTTCTACATCGGCTTCACCGGACGCCGCATTGGTGCCCGTCCCGAAGACCGCCTCGACGCCGAAATCCACGAAGGATCCGGCGAGCAGGGCTTCTTCAGCCCCTGGAGCTGGTGGCCCCTGCTGGTCGGCCTTTCGGCCGCCGGCGGTTTCCTCGGCCTGGCCGTGGGCTGGTGGATCCTGTACATCAGTGCAGGCCTGGCGATCATCGCCCTGGTCGGCTGGGTTTATGAGTACAGCCGTGGAGCCCACGCACACTAGGGCCTCGGTACGGCAGGTTGTGCGCAGCTAAAACAGCTGCCGCACGGCTAGAGAACATGACAACGACGAAGGGCCCGCAGGCAACTGCGGGCCCTTCGTCGTTAATGCTTGTTATCCTTGGAGGAGCACCAGCGCCCAGGGAAGGAACCGGATGCGCAGCAGTACCCGTTCCGGAATCCGGCGGCCATGAGCGATCGCACCCTTGGCACCTTTCCGGACCTGATTGATCCGACGGCCGGAATCGCCAAGCACCTGCAGCTGCAGAACATCCTGAGGCGCTTCGTCGAACAGCGTGGAGCGGCCGGTTCCGCCATACCCTCGGAGCGTGAACTCGCCGACCACTTCGGCGTCGCCCGCATGACGGTACGGCAGGCCATCGACGCCCTTGTTGCCGACGAAGTACTCGAACGCGTGGTCGGCCTGGGCACCTTTGTCGCCCGCCCCAAAGTGGACCTGCAGATCAAACTGACGTCGTACAGCGAAGAAATGCACCGCCGCGGCATGGTTCCGGATGCCCGGGTCCTGAGCTTCGAACAGATCGGCGCGTCGCACCTGGTGGCCCGCGAACTGCAGATCGACCACGGACAGCCTGTGATCCGGTTCCGGCGGCAGCTGCTCGCTGACGGCGAGCCGATGAGCGTCGACGAGAACTTCATCCCGGCCGTGCATGTCCCCGGCATGCTCGACGAAGAGCCGCCCACGTCCCTCTACCGGGTGCTGAGCGAGCGTTACGGGATGCTGATCGAGTGGGGCGAGGACACCATCGAGGCTACGGCGGCGTCGGCTTCGATCGCCCGGCTGCTCAACGTCGAGCTCGGGGCGCCGCTGTTGAAAATCCAGCGGCACGCTTACGTCTCACGGTCCATGGTGGACTATTCCGTCTCCTACTACCGTGCAGACCGCTACAAGCTCTGGGTGCCGCTGCAGCGGCCGGGAATGCGGACTCCGCGTTCCTACCACCCGGGACGGCATCCCGGCTCCTGACGCGGTTCTCCGGACCGCCGGGATACCCGCCAGTCCAGCCGCCCGGGCACCTGCCAGCAAAGGCCGGCACTGTATGTGCGGGCACTGCGCCAGCCTTTTGGCCGGCCCAGCGGGGGAGAGCCTCCGCCGGGCGTGCCGTGGACGCGGTCGGCCCCCACACCACATGCTTCGATATTTCCGATCAGCCCAGAAAGGCTATGACCAATGAGCACTATCATGATGTACCACCGGGACGGCAAGGGGGTCCTGCATTTCCGTGAGGCCATGTATGACGAGGAGTCCGCGGAATTCATGATCACGCAGGGTCCTGTTGGCTTTATGGCCAACGGCAGCACTGTTGCAGGCATCGACGCCGAGGCCGCAGAGAAGAAGTTTGCTGCCTTTGCTGCGAAGTCCGCGGAACTTGGCTATGCGGAGATCCCGGCAGAGGAACAGTATTGGGTGGTTGCCCAGTACGCATTGAAGTCCGCCGAGGGCTCCGAGCGTGACCGCTACCTTGAGTACAAGGCCCGCACCGCACTGGAATCCTATTTCGCCTGGCGCGGGCTCGGCACCGTGGAAGAAAGCGAATTCGTGCCGGGCAAGCTCAACATTTTCTGCCTGGTCCCCGATGTGCCCAAGGCAGTGAAGGGCATGCTGGTGGTCCTGCGCGAAGCCAACCTGGACTTCACCAAGCTGGGCATCGGCTCGGCTCCGTTTGCCGACCCGACAGCGTGGAAGCGCCGGCACCCGCTGCCCGCTAAGAAGCCTTTCGTCCTGGGCTAGGGACACAGAGAAAGGGAGCCGGTCAGCAAATGCTGACCGGCTCCCTTTCGTTTATCTCAGTGTCGAATGAACCTAGCGGTTCGTGATCGACGTCTGGTCTTCTTCCACCGCTTCAACTTCAGCGGGGGACTCGTGGTGGTGCGCTGCTTCGAGTTCCTTCGGCGTGACCGGGGCAACCCGGTCCTCGAAGAAGAACCTTGAGAGCCTGCCGCGCAGCTTCTCCTTGCCGGAGATCTTGCCGCGGGCATCCGGCTGGGCCGGAGTCACTTCGTAGGAGCTGAAGTCAACCAGCTTGTAGCGCTTGTACTCGTCCACAGGCTCGTGGACCTCGATGTACTCACCGTGCGGAAGCCGGACGATACGGCCGCTCTCCACGCCGTGAAGCACGATCTCGCGGTCCTTGCGCTGCAGGGCGAGGGCAATCCGCCGGGTCACGGCAAAGCCGATCAGCGGTCCGAAGATCACCAGGAAGCGCAGCCAGTAGGTCACATCGTTCAGCGACACATGGAAGTGCGTGGCGATGAGGTCGGAGCTGGCAGCTGCCCACATGGTGCAGTAGAAGATGATGCCGGCAACGCCGACGCCGGTGCGGAACGGGGCGTTCCGCGGGCGATCCAGCAGGTTGTGGACGCGGGTGTCCTTGGTCAGCCAGGCTTCAATCCACGGCCAGGCGAACAGCAGGGTGAAGACGATGCCGGCCGGAACCAGCGCCGGGAACAGCACGTTCATGGAGAGCGTGTTGGTGCCCCACGGGAACGGAATGTTCCACTCCATCGGGATGTTGCCGATCCAACCCGGCATCAGGCGCAGCGCGCCGTCAACCCAGCCGATGTACCAGTCAGGCTGGGTACCGGCGGAGACCGGGGAGGGGTCGTACGGGCCGTAGTTCCAGATCGGGTTGATCGTGAACAGGCCGGCAATGATCGCGATGATGCCGAAGACGATGAAGAAGAATCCACCGGCCTTGGCGGCGTAGACCGGACCGACAGGGAAGCCGACAACGTTGTTGTTGGTGCGTCCCGGGCCGCGGTACTGGGTGTGCTTGTGGATGACCACCATGAACAGGTGGATGGCGATCATCAGCAGGATCAGGGCCGGTACCAGCAGGATGTGCAGCATGTACAGGCGGCCGATGATGTCGGTGCCGGGGAACTCTCCGCCGAAGAGGAAGAAGCTGATGTACGTGCCGACTACCGGGATGGCCTTGACGACGCCGTCGATGATCCGCAGGCCGTTGCCGGAGAGCAGGTCATCGGGGAGGGAGTAGCCGGTGAAGCCGGCTGCCAGGGACAGGATCAGCAGGACGCCGCCCACCACCCAGTTCAGCTCGCGGGGCTTGCGGAAGGCGCCGGTGAAGAAAACGCGCAGCATGTGCACGGATACAGCGGCAACAAACAGCAGTGCGGACCAGTGGTGGACCTGGCGCATGAAGAGGCCGCCGCGGACATCGAAGGAGATGTTCAGGGAGGACTCGTAGGCAACGGACATTTCCACGCCCTTGAGCGGGACGTAGCTGCCTTCGTAGTGGGTCTCAGCCATCGACGGATCGAAGAAGAACGTCAGGAACGTTCCGGAGAGCAGCAGGATGACGAAGCAGTACAGCGCCACTTCACCGAACATGAAGGACCAGTGGTCGGGGAAGACCTTGCGGCCGAATTCCTTGACCATGGCCGATCCGCTGACCCGGGAGTCGACGAAGTTGGTGACGCGGCCGAGACGGGTTTTAGCCTCGTAGGGAGTAGCAGAGGGAACACTCATGGTTAGCCACGCTCCCAGTAGCTCGGTCCAACGGGTTCATGGAAATCGCTCTGGGCGATCAGGTAGCCTTCGCTGTCAACGGCGATAGGCAGCTGCGGCAGCGGGTGGACAGCCGGTCCGAAGATGACCTTGCATTCCTGCGTGAGGTCAAAGGTGGACTGGTGGCACGGGCAGAGCAGGTGGTGGGTGTGCTGTTCGTACAGCGCAACCGGGCAGCCCACGTGCGTGCAGATCTTGGAGTAGGCGACGATGCCGTCCACGTTCCAGTCTTCACGGCCGGGGGAGGGGTTCAGGGACTCCGGGTCCAGGCGCATGAGCAGGACGACGGCCTTGGCCTTCTCCTCCAGCTTGTGCTCTGACTCGTTCAGGCCCTCGGGGATGACATGGAATGCGGAACCCAGGGTCACGTCCGAGGCCTTGATCCGGGTACCGCTGGGATCGCGGGTCAGGTGTACGCCTTCATCCCACATGGTGTGCCGCAGGGTGTTGCCCGGCAGCGGACCGAGATCGCGGAAAACGGCGATGGCGGGAAGCGGCGCGAGGACCATCGCGCCGAGGAGGGTGTTGCGGATCAGGGGACGGCGCTTGATGCCCGTTTCCTCGATGATGTCGCCGACAATCTTCTCGGCAACCACGCGGTCTTCCTCGGGACGGATTTCGTGCCGTTCCTCGGTGATTTCGTGGTCCGGCATAAGCGTCTTTGCCCAGTGGACAATGCCGACGCCGATGCCCAGCATCGCGAAAGCGGTGCCGAGGCCGAGGAGCAGGTTCTGCACCCGGATATCGGCGATGGTGTGATCGCCTTCAAGCTTGATACCGAAGTACCCGACAAAAAACACGAGCGTGCCGATGATGGAGACGACGAACAGCGCCGCCACCTGCTTCTCGGCCCGCTTCTCAGCGCGGGGATTCGTATCGGCCAACCGTGGGCGGTGCGGAGGAAGCCCGGGATTCCGGAACTTCTCCTCGTCGCCCTGGCCAGCCGTAGCGACGGTGCCCGAGGTGTTCGGACTGCCGTGACTATGGTCGCCCATGATCCCCCTCATCCTTCTCTTGAAACTGCATTTATAGACCTATGTGTAACTGTGATGTCACCCCGTGGGGGTGAGCGCGGGTGATGTCTAGGAAGACCGGGAGGTCAACCAAATGGTGAAAGCGATAATGAGGCCAAGTCCGGCCGTCCAGATGAACAGGCCTTCGGAAACAGGGCCGAGGGAGCCGAGTTCGGCGCCGCCCGGGGAGCCATTGGCTTCCGTGGTCTTCAGGAAGGTGATGATGCTCTGCTTGTCCTCGGGGGTGATGTTGGAGTCGTTGAAGACAGGCATGTTCTGCGGGCCCGTGACCATGGCCTCGTAGATGTGCTTCTCCGAGACGCCCTCCAGCGAGGGAGCGAACTTGCCTTCCGTCAGCGCGCCACCGGCACCGGCAGCGTTGTGGCACATTGCGCAGTTGACGCGGAAGAGCTCCCCGCCCTCGGCGGCATTGCCCTCGGCGTTTGCGATTTCGCTGCTCGGGATGGTGGGTCCGGCGCCCAGGCTTGCAACGTAGGCCGCAAGCTGGCTGGTCTGCTCTTCGGTGAACTGGACCGGCTTCTGCTGGGCCTGCGGTCCGTGCATTGCCATAGGCATGCGGCCGGTGCCGACCTGGAAGTCGACGGATGCGGCGCCCACGCCGACGAGGGACGGGCCGTTGTCGGAGCCGGAGGCGTCCATGCCGTGGCAGGTGGCGCAGTTGGCGATGAAGAGCTTCTCGCCCTGGGCTTCGTCATCAGGCGTGTAGCCGGCGGTGCTCGTGGCAGCCTTGGCTTCGTTGGCGCCGGAGACTGCTGCGTAGAGCCCACCCGTAACGAGGAGTCCCAGCAGCAGCAGCGCAACTGCTGCTAGGGGATGACGTCGCCTTTGCGATAGTGCCTTCACTTGGTGGTTCCTAACTTGTGTGGTCTTTTGTGTGCTGGTGCCACTTTGGGGGTTCTTAACTGTTGCCGGCTCTGGTGCCGCTGGGACTACTTCAGGAAGTAGATGATGACGAACAGGGCAATCCAGACTACGTCCACGAAGTGCCAGTAGTAGGACGTCACGATTGCGGAGGTCGCTTCGAAGTGCCCGAAGCGCTTCGCTGCATAGGCGCGTCCGATGATGAACAGGAACGCGATGAGACCGCCGGTCACGTGAAGGCCGTGGAAACCGGTCGTCAGGTAGAAGGACGACCCGTAGGAGTTCGACGAGATCGATACGCCTTCGGTCACGAGGGTTGCGTATTCGAAGGCCTGGACGGCAACGAAGACGGCGCCCATGACGAAGGTCAGGAGGAACCACTCGACCATGCCCCAGCGGGAAACGTTGAAGAGTCCCCCTGTGCGGCGCGGCTGAAGGCGTTCGGCGGCAAAGACGCCGAACTGGCAGGTAACGGAACTAAGAACGAGGATCACCGTGTTCGCGAACGCGAAGGGAACGTTGAGCTTCTCCGTCTCCATGGCCCACAGATCGCTCGACGTGGAGCGAAGGGTGAAATACATGGCAAAGAGGGCGGCGAAAAACATCAGTTCGCTGGCCAGCCACACTACGGTTCCAACGGAAACCATATTGGGGCGGTTCAGCGTGGGGTGAGCCGGGGTACTGGGGGCATGGGTCGCTGTTGTCACATAGACATTATGGACGTAAAACTCCCCACTTCTCCAACAGCTATAGACGGACGGCGCGTCTAAAAAGTGCCTAAACCCCGCGGATCCCAGTAACGGCGCGGAACTGGCTCACCAGAAACAAATCAGCATTTTCTACGATTCGTAGATAACCTTGGGGATGTGACTACGAATCCGAGCGCCGAACACACCTGGCCGCACCTGATAAACGCCCTCATCCTGCGGCAGGACCTGAGCAGCGGCCAGACACGCTGGGCGATGAACACCATCATGGCCGGAGACGCCTCGGATGCGCAGATGGCAGGGTTCCTCGTGGCGCTGAGGGCCAAGGGGGAAACGGTCCAGGAGCTGGCCGGACTCGTGGAGGCGATGCTGGAGAACGCCCGTCCCATCGAGATCCCCGGTGAGACCCTCGACATAGTGGGCACCGGTGGAGACCGGCACAACACGGTGAACATCTCCTCCATGGCGGCCCTGGTCTGCGCCGGCGCCGGCGCCCGGGTGGTCAAGCACGGCAACCGTGCGGCGTCGTCGGCCTCCGGGTCAGCCGACGTGATCGAGGCACTCGGGGTCCGCCTGGACCTGACGGTCGAGCGCGTTGCGAAAGCGGCGGTCCAGGCCGGCATCACCTTCTGCTTTGCCCAGGTCTTCCATCCCTCGATGCGGTTTGCCGCCGTACCCCGACGGGAAATGGGCGTTTCCACAGCCTTCAACTTCATGGGTCCGCTGACCAACCCCGCCCGGCCCAGCGCTTCGGCGATCGGCGTTGCCGACGCCCGGTTGGCGCCCCTGATGGCGGGCGTGCTTGCTGCGCGGGGCGTGCGTGCACTGGTGTTCCGGGGCGAGGACGGCCTGGACGAGATGACGACCACCGGTATCTCCACCGTCTGGGAGGTCCGTAACGGCACCGTGGAGGAGTCAAAGGTGGATCCGCTGGACCTGGGGATACCCCGGGCCACGCTGGACGATCTGAGGGGCGGGGACGCCTTGGCGAACGCGGCCGTGGTGCGCAGCGTCCTGGCGGGCGACCGCGGTCCCGTGCGCGACGCCGTCGTGCTCAACGCCGCCGCAGCGCTGGTGGCACTCGATACCCACGCCGACGGGCCCCTCACCGGCCGGCTGGCCGCAGCGCTGCGCCGGGCCGAGGCAGCGATCGACACGGGTCAGGCGCAGGCCGCTCTTGACCGCTGGATCGACGTCACCCGCTAGGTTTTTCGGGAATTTTCCGGAATTTTCAGGGTTGCAGCAGCCCGCAAAACCACCCGCGGAGCGCCCGGAATTTTCCGCAGGCGGGGTGGGTCCGGAGCCTAAAGCGGCTTTTCTCAGCACCTAATTGTTATCAAAATGAGACCCAAAGGTCGCCCATCCGTGATAAAACGGCTGCCCGCTGCAGTTGTTTAGCTGTCGAACCCGAGGGAAAATGCCGCGTCGAGATCATGCTGGGAATAGGCGCGGAAGGCAATCTGGGTGGTGGTCTCCACGACGCCCTCGACCTTGGAGAGACGGTTGGCAATGGTGTCGGCCAGGTCCTCGTGGCGGCGCACCCGGGCAATCGCGATGAGGTCCCACTCGCCGGTGACGGAGTAGACCTCGCTGATGCCGTCGAGCTCGGAGATCTCCTCGGCGCACTCGGGGATGCGGGCCGAGTCGGTCTGGATGAGTACAAAAGCGGTGATCATGGTTTGAGCCTTTCGTGTGCTGCCGCGGTGCCGGCTGCCGGAGGGGGATTGGGACTGCTGCGGGGCGTCAGGCCCTGTCTGTGAGCCTATCTCCTGCGGATGCCGGCTGCCCGGACCGCCCGGGCTGCCGGTTCCGCCGGCTGCGGCGCACCAGTGCCGCCACGGCGCGGGGCAGGAGCAGGAAGAGTCCCAGGACCAGGAGTGTCACCACGGCAAAGCTGGGCGCGACGCCGCCTCCGGCCAGGGCACGGATCCCCAGCCCGGCGGCCACGGTGAACAGCCACAGGATGATGCCGGCGGGCCAGATGCGCGCGGGGGAGCGCCAGCGGCCCAGCAGCGCCCACCCGGCCAGGCAGGCCGCCAGGAAAGGGGAAGCAGTCACGAGAACGCCGGCCGGGTCCAGGCCGTGTTCGTGGGTGTCGCGGCCGAGTGCGGCAAAAACGGTGATCAGGACGACGTCGAGGGCCAGGAGCGCGAAGCGGCTGCGGCTGGCGGGAGAGATGTTTGTGGCGTTCACGGCTGCGACTTTCCGCGGTCACCGCTGCGGTGCCCGCGTACGTAGGGTTCGAGGAGTTCGGTGACGCGGGCGTTGACGGATTCAACGGGCGAGCCGGACTCAAGCAGCTTCGTGGCCGAATGCACAATGGCGTTGATCAGCTCGGCCGTGGCGGCCGGATCTTCGGCTCCGAGTTCACGGAGGGTGCCAACGAGCGGATCCAGGAGCTGGCCGTGCATCAGCGAGCTCTGGGCATTGAGTTCCTCACTGGGCGCCACTGCGGCCAGTGCACTGCCGACGGCGTGCTCGCCTTCGGCGACCAGGGCAATGTTGGTGAGCACGTAGGCGAGGACCCGGTCTGCAGGATCCTGCTCGGCGGCCATTGCCTCTTCAACCCGCTGCGCCCAGCGTGGAAACACGTCGAGCACGAGGGCATTCAGCAGGTCGGTGCGGGACTTGTAGTACTGGTAGGCACTGGGCCGGGCGAGGCCCGCCAGCGCGGCGACTTCCGCCATGCTGGGTGCCTCGCCCGTTTTTGCCAGGAGGGTCTTGGCGGCATCCAGGAGTGCCCGTTGCTGGGCAGCCCGGTGCTCGGCAACCGTCGGGGCATTAATACGGGGCAAAGACCCCTC
Organism: Arthrobacter jiangjiafuii; assembly: GCF_018622995.1. Taxonomy (NCBI): domain Bacteria; kingdom Bacillati; phylum Actinomycetota; class Actinomycetes; order Micrococcales; family Micrococcaceae; genus Arthrobacter; species Arthrobacter jiangjiafuii. The sequence continues at coordinate 2,085,006 of NZ_CP076022.1, read as the reverse complement.
CTGTTCCTGTGTGCTCTAGCCGGCCAGCCGGCCATCCACCATCTCTACGACCCGGTCGCAATGATGTAGGACATCGTGGTCGTGCGTCACCATAACTGTAGCAACGCCCTGTGTATGGGTTTCCCTGGCAAGCAGCTCCACCACCTCCTGGCTCCGCCGGCGGTCCAGCGCTGCGGTGGGCTCATCAACCAGCAGCAGGGTGGGCTTGGTCACCAGTGCGCGGGCAATCCCCACCCGCTGGCGTTCGCCGCCGGACAGCTGATCCGGGCGGCTCTTGAGCTTGTGTCCCATTCCCACGGCATCAAGCAGGTCGTGTGCGTTGAAGACCCCCGGCATTTTGGCCATTCGGTGGACAAGCTCCAGCTGTTCCGCTGCGGTCAGGGCCGGAATCAGGTTGCCGGACTGGAAAACGAAACCGATGTTCTCCAGGCGGAAGCGGGCCTTGGCCGCCTTGCCCAGCCCGGAGAGGTCAGTGCCGTTGACGCTGACCCGGCCGGAATCGGGGGTGGTGAGGGCGCCGGCGACAGCCAGCAGGGATGACTTGCCGGCTCCGGAGGGACCCACGACCGCGACCAGTTCCCCGGGTTCAACGCGGAGGCTCACGGCGTCCAGGGCCTGGACGCTTGACGAGCCGTCCCCGAGGGAAAGGCTTGCTCCCTCAATCGACAATCCGCGGGTGCGGACTGTATCTGCTGCATTTGTGGTCTGCATGCTCATCGCTGTCCTCCAAGGGCAGCCAGGGGGTCAACCCTGGAAATACGGACGATGGCCACGGCAGCGCCGAGAATACCCATCAGGATGGTAATCAGCGTCGCTGCGGCTATGGGTGCCGGCTCGAGGGCGAAGGGCATGGCGGTGCCGGACATCCAGGCACCCATTCCCAGCCCTGCGGCCAGGCCGACGGCGGTCGAGAGGACCAGGATGACGACGGCCTGGAAGATGCCGTCGCGCAGCAGGTATCCGGTGGATGCACCGAGGGCACGAAGGACTGCCAGCTCATGCTTGCGCTGGATGGTCCAGACGGTGAAGAAGGCGCCGACCACCAGGGCGCAGATGGCGTACAGGAAGACCTGGATCATCTGCAGCGTGAGGGTTTCAGCGGAATACCCGGGCGAGGCGCCGAAGGATTCCTTGAGTGTTGAGCTGACAGTCCCTGCCGCTGCATCGCCGGCAGCGAGGTCCAGCGTTGCGCCGTCGGCGGCGCGCAAGGCGATCGTGCTGGCGGTGTCAAAATCCAGGGCCGCGGTATCGGCTTCAGTAGGGGCGCCGGGGCTGGAAGAGCCGCTGGCGATCAGCTGCCACGTTTCCAGCGGCAGATAGGCCACAGTGACGTGTCCGAAAGTCGCCTGGCCCTCGGTGTACCCGACAACGGTTAGCTCGACGTCGAGGCGCTCCAGGGTGATGACCGATCCGATGTGCAGTCCTTCGTCTGCGCCGGTGGGGGAGACCACCACCTCATTGACGGCGTTGATGCCGCGCCCTTCGCCTACAACGGGAGCCAGGAAGGATTCAGTGTCGATGCCGAACAGGGAGAGATCAACCTGTGTGCCCTCATCCGTCACGCCGTTCATCATGGTCGAGCCCATCATGGTCACCTCCTCGACGCCCGGCTGCCCGCGCCAGGCCTCGGCCTGCGCGGGGTCGACGACGCTGCGGGAGAAGGCATTGTCGGTCTTGGTGCCTTCGTTGAAGGCAAAGGCGGTGGCGGGCATGCTCTTGAGCCCCGAAACGCCGTCGTTTACGAGACCCGAGGAAAGGCCGGACAGCAGGACCATCAGCACGGCGATAAGGGCGATGACGCCACCCATCAGTCCGAACCGGGCCCTGGCAAAGCGCAGTTCGCGCAGTGCTAGAAACATGGGAATACTCCGTGGGTAGGAAGTGATCCTGACGGACTGTCAGGAACATACCAACATCATGTCAGAAAAGTTTCACTTCCCTCAATCCCGCGCCGTCCCCCGGCTCACTGTTGTCCTGGGCGTCGCTCTGTTGTCCTTGATGGATGAACCGGCAGCGCATGGGAACCGCCTGGAGTCGTGCCAGGCAGTCCCGGCTTCTGCGCTGGGTTGTAGTGATCCTGGCCCTCGTGCTGGTGTTTGAGTATGTTGTCCTGCCTCAGCTGGTCGGATCGGACAATGTGATCTTGGCACTGCTGAAGCTGCCGCCGATCCTGGTGGTTCTAGCGGTCCTCCTGCAGGCGCTGTCGCAGGCCAGCTACAGTCTTCTCACCCGCGCCGTCCTGCCCGGCGAGACCCTCCCGGGGTTCTTCACTCTCTTCCGGATCGACCTGACCGACCTGGCAATCAACCACACTGTTCCGGGCGGCGGAACCACCGCCGCCGCAGCCCGGTTCCGCCTCCTGACGCGCTGCGGCGTCATGTCCCAAAATGCACTCAGTGCTGCAACCATCCAGGTTGTCGGTTCCAACCTTGTCCTGGCGGGACTGTTCGGGGGTGCGCTGCTGGCCACGCGCGGAGGCGTCGGCGGAGGTAGGTATTTCACGACAGCCGGCGCGGTGGTGGTGGCGCTGCTGGTGCTGTCGATTGTCGTTCTGATGGTCCTGGACCGGCATCTGGCCGGGGCTGTGCGGGCCGTGCGGGCGGCAGCGCGCGCAGTCCGGGTAATCAAGCCGGAGGCTGCTGAACAGTTCGTGCGGACCCTTGCCGCCGAGATCCACATGTTCCGCGAAAACCCCCGGCGGCTTGTGGCTGCCGTTGTGCTGGCCGCAGCGAGGTATGTCCTGGGCGCCGCCTGCCTCTGGGTTTTTGTCGCCGGTTTTGGGTATGCACTGGAGCCGCAGCTGCTGCTGCTGGCATATTCGCTCGCCACCCTGCTGGCGCTTGTGCCGTTGACGCCCGGCGGGCTGGGTCTGGTGGAAGCTGTGCTGGTGCCGATGCTCGCGGCCATGGGGGCGCCCCAGCATGTGGCAGTCATGGCCGTGCTGTGCTGGCGGGTGGTGCAGTTCTGGCTGCCGATTCCCGTGGGAGCCCTGGCATACCTGTCGCTGCGGCTGGGGGTGCTGCGGCATTCTGCGGCGCAGTGACGTGCGCCCGGCGCAGTAACAGCGGGTCCGGACGCGAGACCGGCCCCGGGCCCGGATACGGCGGCGGCCCCGGGCTCAAAGTCCCGGGGCCGCCGTCGTGCGTGCGGGTAAAGCGGCTGTACTGCCTACCCGCGGCAGGAGGATTCTCAGGCGGAGATGCTCTGCCCGCTGCCGCCCCAGATGTCGTCGCCGCGCAGGGTCGCGTCGGCGCCGCCGTCGGTGTAGATGGTCTGGCCGGTGGTGTGCGTGTTTTCCTCGCTCGTCAGCCAGGCCAGCAGCCGGGCGATGACGACCGGCTCGGAGTGGCCGTTCAGCGGCATCGGCACGGAGGAGTCGACCATCTGGCGACCCTCGGGGGTGGCCAGCAGGTCCTTGGTCATGGCGGAAAGGACGGTTCCGGGAGCGACGGCGTTCAGCGGGATCCCGGCGCCTGCCCACTGCTCGGAAATGCTTGCGCGGCGTACCCAGCGGCTCAGGGCGCGCTTGGAGGACGGGTAGTTCAGGTACCCCACGCGCGGACCCTGCTCGGCCAGGGCTGCACCGATTTCCAGCGCACGAGGCTCGTCTCCGGCCAGGAGCGCGTCCACGAGCTCGGGGGAGTTCGGCTGCAGGGATGCCATGGAGCTCACTACTGCGGCGCGCGGTGCATCACTCTTGGCCAGCGTCGGTGCCAGCAGCTCGAGGAATTCCGTGACGCCGAAGTAGTTGACGGCCACCGTGATCGGTGCCGGCGCGGAGATGCCGGCACAGGCGATGACGGCGTCCACCTTTCCGTTGGCGAGCTCAAGCGCCTTCTGGGCTGCGGTGCGGCGGCCCTCCGGCGTGCTGAGGTCCGCTTCAACCTCGGCGCCGCGCAGGTCCACGCCCACAACGGTGTAGCCGCGCTCACGCAGCAGTTCGGCCGTGGCGGCGCCGATTCCCGATCCTGATCCTGTAACGATGTATGTACGAGTCATATCTCTAGTTTACGCCGTATACATGGAAAAGCGTCCAACCCCGGGAGGATAGGCCAGCCGTTTCGGAGTTCGCCGGAAACTAGCCCAACAGGTCCTGCCAGTTCGCGGGTACCCGACCTGCCGGACCGGGGACGGCCTGGGTGGCCGGATGGTGCTGCGGCGGTGCCAGCAGCGGCCCTTTAAAGGTGGAAGAGGTCCGGTAGTCCCAGAACCAGTCCTCACCGGGTTCATAGCTGCGGATCACCGGGTGGCCGGTGGCCTCCTCATGTGCCGAGGCGTGGCGGTTCGGCGACGAGTCGCAGCAGCCGATGTGTCCACACTCCGCGCAGCGGCGCAGATGGAACCACCAGCTTCCCTCGGAGGTGCATTCCACGCAGCCGGGGCCGGAGGGTGGAACGCCTGCGTTGATGCCGGTTACGTCATACATGGAACCTTCTTCCGCGGACCACCCCGCATCCACGGTAGCCAGCGCAGCGGCGCCGGAACAGGGGGAGCAGCCTCTCAGGCCGCCCGCGCCAGCCCCACCATCCAGGCGCTCTCGTCCCAGAGCCGCGCGGCCAGGGCGGCGTCGTACGCGTCCTTGTTGGCGGTGGAGATCTTGCACTTGTAGTAGTACTTGCCCTGCTGCCAGTCGTGCCCGGGCTCGGTGGTGGCCAGCCAGAGAAGTGTCCGGGCGCCCTGGTCCGGTGAAATCAGGAACCGGTTCAGGATGCTCCGGTACATCACGCGCATGATGCTGGTGGACCCCTTGGCGAAGGAGGTGGCAACAGCGCCCGGATGGAAGGCCGCAGTGGAAATGCCGTCTGCGCGGTACCGGGAGTCGAGCTCGCGGGTGAACAGGATGTTGGCCAGTTTGGCGTTGCCGTAGGCCAGGTTCGGGGTGTATCTGCGGTGTGCTTCCAGGTCATCGATGTCGAAGTGCGCAAAAAGACTGTTGGCCACGCTCGACGTGTTGATCACGGACGCCCGCGAGTCAATCAGGCGCTCAGCAGCAGGTTGGTCAGCAGGAACGGTGCCAGATGATTGACCTGCAGCGTCTTTTCGTGGCCGTCGACGGTCTCTTCGCGGCTGCCCATTATCCCGCCGGCGTTGTTCACCAGGACGTCGATCCGCGGATACCGCTCCAGCAGGGTTCCGGCCAGGGAACGGACGTCGTCGAGCCGGGCGAAATCGGCAACCAGGTAGTCACAGTCCAGCCCGCGGGCCACCGCTGCGGTCTTCTCGGGAGAACGGCCGACGACGACGACGCGGTTCCCCAGGTTGTGCAGCGCTCGGGCCGCCGCGGCACCGATGCCGTCGCTGGCGCCGGTAATAACGATGGTTCGGTTGGACACAGGAGGCCTCTCGGGTGGGGACTCTCCCAGTATTGCCCGGTGCCCGCGATCAGCCAATGCATCGTTGCCCGGGTTGCGCCGTGTTACCCGTGCAGTGCGCCGCAGGTTCCTGGTTCAGCGACCGGAGCGTGGTTCAAGGATCCGGCAGGCAGCAGCAACGGCGGCGTTCCGGCGTCGTCCCCGTGAGTCCGTGTCCGGATCAGCGGCGCCGGTAAACAGGGCTTCGGGGGACTGCGCCCAGGCGGTGGCGAGGGAAAAGAGCAGGATGAGGAGGTCGTCGGGATTCCAGGCCGGGTCAATAACGCCTGCCTCCTGCGCGCGGAGCACTGCATCGGAGGTGGGCCCGGGCCGGCCGCAGGGGACCCGGGGCAGAAGGTCCGGATTCTCCTCCAGCCTGGCCCAGTCGAGCATGCGCAGGTGCTCGGGATGTTCCTCCGCGTGGTCAAACATGGCGCCGACAAAGCCGGACAGGTCCCGGGCGTCCCGCGGGATCAGGTCGGCGGTCTCCTGCAGGTTCAGGGCCAGGACAGTGGCAAACAGGGACCGTTTGTCACCGAAGTAGGCATAGAGGCGTTCCTTGCTGGCACGGGCTTCGCCGGCGATCCGGTCCACTCGTGCCCCGGCCAGTCCGTAGCGGGCAAATTCCGTCCGCGCAGCATCGAGGATCCGGCTCCGGGTCGCTTCGCCGTCTGATCTCATACCTGTAGTCTAGCTAAGCCAACCAACTAGTTCGTTTGAATGAGGATCTCCCGTATATGAACCGCCGCACCACCTCAGCCGGATTGCCTCCGGCTCACGACCATGCAGCGCACCCGCACCGCTGGTTGCTCCTTTCCGTCCTGGCCCTGGCCCAGCTGATGGTGGTCCTGGATGGGACCATCGTTAATATCGCCCTGCCGGACGCCCAGCGCGAGCTCGGCATGTCCGACGGCGACCGCACCTGGGTAGTTACCATCTACGCGCTGGCCTTCGGCTCGCTGCTGCTCCTCGGTGGACGCATTGCCGACTACTGGGGCCGCAAGCGCACGTTCATGGTTGGCATGGCCGGCTTCGCCCTGGCCTCGGCACTGGGCGGCTTCGCCGAGAGCACCGAAATGCTCCTTGTTGCCCGCGGCCTGCAGGGCGCCTTCGCCGCGCTCCTGGCACCTGCTTCGCTGGCTATCCTCACGATCACCTTCCCCTCCGGCAAGGACCGGATCAAGGCGTTCGCCGTTTACGGTGCCATCGGCGGCGGCGGCGCCGCGGTGGGGCTTCTGCTCGGCGGCGTCCTGACGCAGTACGCCTCCTGGCACTGGTGCCTGCTGGTGAACGTGCCCATCGCCGTCGTCGCCATAGCTGCCGGACTTCCGCTGATCCGCGAGAGCAAGGCGCACGGCAACACCCGTTACGACCTGCCCGGTGCCATCCTGGTGGTGGGCGGACTTGCCGCGCTTGTCTACGGTTTTGCGCAGGCTGAAAACGGCTGGGCCCGGACCGGGACCATCGGCTTCCTCGTAGCCGGCGTCGTTGTCCTGGCCGCCTTCGTGTTTGTGGAGTCCAAGGTCTCCAACCCGCTGCTGCCCTTGCGGGTGCTGACGAACCGGGTCCGCGGCGGGGCGTTCCTTGTCTCGACCCTGACCGGTGCGGCCCTGCTGGGCGGCATCCTGTTCCTGGTCTTCTACTTCCAGATTGTGCTGGGCTATTCGCCGCTGAAGTCCGGCCTGGCATCGCTGCCCATGACCCTGGCCATCACGGCGGGCGCGGGTGTGCTGTCCAACTTCCTGCCGCGCACCGGTGTCCGGCTGCCGATGACGCTGGGACCGGTGGTTGGCGCCGTCGGCCTCTTCTGGCTCTCCTTCATCACGGTGGAGGGCAACTACGCCGTGGAGGTCCTGCCCGGACTGGTGCTGCTGGGCTTCGGCCTCGCGATGATTTTCGTACCGCTGCAGAATGTCGCCCTGGCGGGTGTCAACGAGCACGACGCCGGTGTGGCCAGCGCCGCCGTTTCCGCCACCCAGCAGATCGGCGGTTCCATCGGAACCGCGCTGTTCACTGCCATCTACACCGCCGCCATCTCAACCTACTTGGAGAGCAATGGTGCCCTGCCGGATGCGCAGCTTCAGGCCCTGGTCAGCGGCTACTCGTCGGCCTTCGTCTGGGCCGGCGCCGCGATCCTTCTGGCGGCCCCGATCAGCTTCTTCATGATCCGCATGACCAAGGCGGACCTGGTGCAGGCTCCCGTGGTGGCACACGTCGGCTGATGTGCTGATGGATCTGATGTGCTGATGGATTAAGGAACACAGCTGTTCACACAGTGATGGACCGGCTCCTGCTTTTGCAGGGGCCGGTCCACACTTTTATGCGCACGTGTTTTATGTGCCGGTGCTCGTCAGGATGCGGAGGCTCAGGCCTTCTGCACCGTGATGGACCACTCCGCCGCGCCGATCTTGGAGAAATCGGTCACCGGGTAGCCGCTTTCGGCGGCCCAGCGGGGAATGGCATCGGTGGCCTGGGTGCAGTCAAACCGGATGACCAGTTCGTCGCCGTCAGCCATGGTGGTCATGGCCTCCTTGGCTTCGACGAGGGGGAAGGGGCAGACCTGCCCGTTGGTTTCAAGCAGTACCTGTGCCATGTGAATCGTTTCCTTTCAGGAGGGGTGCTGTGCGCCGGGGGATCAATCCCCGGGAAGGTTGGAGGGATGGAGGCATCAGGAGCGCGCCGGGGCAGCTGCCCCGGCAGGGCGTGCCGCACCCGAAACGGCTCCGGCACCGCCGCCGGAGCCGGCTGGCGGGCGCCGCTTCATGATGGTGAGCCGCGCGGCAAGACCGGTGCCGAGGATCATGCAGACCAGTGCGGTCCAGCCCTGGAAGCTGAACTGCGCGGTCTCGACCATGGCATTGCCGATGGTGCAGCCGCCGGCCAGTGCCGCTCCGACACCCATCAGCGCTCCACCGCCCAGGCTCTTGAGCACGGTATTGGCATCGGGCACCCGGATCCGGAACTCGCCGCTGCCCTTGGCCGCGATGAAGGAGCCCACCAGGATGCCCAGGACCAGGAAGACGCCCCAATCCACGAGTTCGGCATCTCCGGTGACCAGGAAGTTGACGGCGTTCGACGATGGCGTGGTGATGCCCAGTCCGGCCTCGCGCCCGGTGGCCCAGCTCAGCGGCCAGGCCGCAATTGCAATCAGCCCGATCACCACGGCGGTGGCAAAGGCGTTCCAGGGCTTCTCGAACAGGAGATGGGCCAGCCCGGACTTGGACGCCGGCAAGGCCGCCATTGTGAACTTCGGCTTGCGCAGGTGGTGGCGGACGGCGACGCCGACGGCGGCGGACAGCAGTGCCACAAGGATCCACGGAGAGACATTCAGTACCGAGTGGAACGTGCCCTGTTCCACAGTCACCGACCGCATGGAGGAAGTGAATCCGGCCAGCGGACCGGTCTTCATGATGGCGGCAAAGAGGGCGTAGGTGATGAGGGCCAGCCAGCTGCCCACCAGGCCTTCACCGGCACGGTAGTACGTACCGGTTGCGCACCCGCCCGCCAGGACGATGGCAAATCCGAAAATGAGGCCGCCCACGATGGTGGCCAGCCAGGGGAAGGCAGCCGGCTCGAGGGCGATCACGCCGGCGGCATCCAGGGCGAACACCCCGACACTCTGCACGGCCACAACCACCATGAAGGCAGTCAGCCAGCGGGTGTTGCGGGTGACCCAGATGTCCCGGAATGCGCCGGTGACGCAGAAACGCCCTCGCTGCATGACAAAGCCCAGGGCGATGCCCACAAACAGGCCGGAGATAAGCATGGAGAAGAATCCGTTCCGTGGAGGACAAAAGCTGCGGGATGAAGGCCATCAACGCTAGCCGCCGCGGTTTTGGTGCACCAAAGAATGTGGCTCCGCATGAACTTCCGGTCACCGGAATGTGGGCAATGCAACAACCGGGGTCACCCGGGACGGCCCATCAGCCTCCCCTCACAGCCTCCCCTCACAGCCTCCCACGCACCCCAAGAGCCCGGAATCAAAATTCCGGAACGCTAGCAATTACTAGGAAGTCCAAGTAAGTTGGCGTGCACGGCACCGATGGAGGGCAGGGCATGTTCGAACTTACGGAAGATCAGCTGGCGATCAGGGACATGGTGCGGGATTTCGCCGCCGAGGCGCTGGCGCCGAATGCCGCGAAATGGGATGAAACCAAGCACTTTCCCGTGGATGTCCTGGCCCAGGCCGGTGAACTGGGCATGGGCGGCATCTACGCTGCAGAGGAATACGGCGGCTCGGGCCTCTCCCGCTCCGACGCGGTGCTGATCTTCGAGGAGCTCTCCGCGGCAGACCCGTCGATTGCCGCCTACATCTCGATCCACAACATGGTGGTGTGGATGATCGATTCCTTCGGGACCGCTGACCAGCGCGCCCGGTGGGTCCCGGAGCTCGCCTCCATGACTGCCCTGGGCAGCTACTGCCTCACCGAACCCGGCGCAGGCTCGGACGCGGCAGCACTGACCACCAAGGCGGAGCGCGACGGCGGCGAGTACGTCCTGAACGGCGTCAAGCAGTTCATTTCCGGAGCCGGGGCATCGAAGTACTACATCGTGATGGCCCGGACCAGCGGCACCGGGGCACGCGGAATCAGCGCCTTCGTGGTGCCGGCGGATACCCCCGGGCTGTCCTTCGGCCCGGCCGAGCGCAAAATGGGCTGGAACGCCCAACCCACCGGACAAGTGATCTTCACCGACCTGCGCATTCCCGCGGGCAACCTGCTGGGCGCCGAAGGCGACGGCTTCGGCATCGCCATGAAGGGGCTGAACGGCGGCCGCATCAACATGGGCGCCTGTTCCCTGGGCGGTGCCCAGTCCGCCCTGGACAAAACTGTGGCGCACCTGAAGCAGCGCACGGCGTTCGGGAAGCCGCTGATCGAGCAGACCTCGCTGCTGTTCCGGCTCGCCGACATGGAGATGGACCTGCAGACCGCCCGCACCATGCTGTGGCGCGCCGCGCAGGCGCTGGACCGCGGCGCCCCCGACGTCGTAAAGCTCTGCGCCATCGCCAAGCGGGTGGCCACTGACAACGCCTTCCGGGTGGCCAACGAGGCCCTGCAGCTGCACGGCGGCTACGGCTACCTTTCCGAATACGGCCTGGAGAAAATCGTCCGGGACCTGCGGGTCCATCAAATACTGGAAGGCTCCAACGAGATCATGCAGCTCATTGTCGGCCGGAACCTGGCGGAGGCCGGAGCATGACGCACACCCACCCCGAACCCGAGGTCCGGTTCGAACGCACCGGGCATCTGGGCCGGATCATCCTGAACCGGCCGCGCGCCATCAACGCCCTGACCGCCACCATGGTCTCGCTGATCGCCGACACTCTCGATGCATGGGAGCACGACGACGGCGTGGCCACCGTCCTGCTCTCCGGCGCCGGCGAGCGCGGGCTCTGCGCCGGAGGGGACATCGTGGCGATCTACCGGGACGCAGCCAACGGCGGTGCGGACTCGGCCCGGTTCTGGGCCGAGGAGTACCGGCTCAACGCCCGGATCAGTTCCTATCCCAAGCCCTACGTCGCACTGATGGACGGGATTGTCCTGGGCGGCGGCGTCGGCATCTCCGCACACGCCCGGCACCGTGTCGTCACCGAACGGACCAAGGTGGGGATGCCCGAAACCGGCATCGGCTTCATTCCCGACGTCGGCGGCACCTACCTGCTCTCCCGTGCCCCCGGGGAGCTGGGTACGCATGCGGCCCTGACCGCCGGCACCCTGACCGGGCCGGATGCCGTGCTCATGGGCCTGGCGGACATCTACGTAGACAGCGGACGGCTTCAGGATCTTGCCGCCGCGCTCGCGGAAAAGCCGGTACAGGAGGTCCTCGACGCGTTCGCGCAGGAGGTGCCGCCGGCCCCGCTGGCCGCCGCGCGGCCCTGGATTGATGACTGCTACGGCCACGACGACGTCGAAACCATCGTGGATGCGCTGCACCGCGCCGGCACCGCCGACGCAAACCAGGCCGCCGGCGTCGTCCTGTCAAAGTCCCCGTCGGCGCTGAAGGTGACCCTGGAATCGCTGCGGCGGGCGCGGGCCCTGCCGGACCTGGAAAGCGTGCTCGAACAGGAATACCGGGTCTCGCTCAACGCGCTGGCCGCCCCCGACTTCGCCGAAGGCGTCCGCGCCCAGGTCATCGACAAGGACCGGTCCCCGCAATGGCGGCCGGCCACGCTGGCCGAGGTGCGGCAGGCCGATGTCCACGCGTACTTTGACGCGCCGCAGGGCCGGCCCGGCCTGTGGGAGAACCATCCACTCACATCCCAGGAGCAACGATGAGCGACACACAGCAGACCCTGCCCCGGCTGGGATTCATCGGTATGGGCAACATGGGCGGACCGATGGCCGCTAACCTGGTCGCTGCCGGCTACACCGTGACCGGGTACGACCCGGTACCGGCTGCGGCGGAGCGCGCAGCCGCGGCCGGCGTGCGGATGGCCGGAACGGGAGCGGAGGCGGTGGCGCAGGCCGACGTCGTGATCACCATGCTGCCCACCGGCCGGCATGTGCTCAACGCGCTGTCCGGCGACGGCGACACCCCCGGCCTGCTGGCCGCAGCGGACGGTGACACCCTGTTCCTGGAGTGCTCCACGATCTCCGTCGATGACGCCACCACCGCCCACGCGCTGATGCTCGAGACCGGGCACCGCGGGCTGGACGCGCCGGTCTCCGGCGGCGTGGTGGGCGCAGAGGCCGGAACCCTGACCTTCATGGTGGGCGGCGCCGCGGAGGACTTCGCCGCAGCTCTGCCGGTGCTGGAGGTCATGGGCGGCCGCGTGGTGCACTGCGGCGGACCCGGCGCCGGACAGGCAGCGAAAATCTGCAACAACATGATCCTTGGCGTCTCGATGATCGCCGTCAGCGAGGCCTTTGTCCTGGGCGAGGAACTGGGCCTGAGCCACCAGGCGCTGTTTGACGTCGCGTCTGCCGCCTCCGGGCAGTGCTGGGCCCTGACGACCAACTGTCCGGTTCCCGGCCCGGTGCCGGCCAGCCCCGCCAACCGGGACTACCGCCCGGGCTTTGCCGCGGCGCTGATGGCCAAGGACCTGGGCCTGGCCGCCGATGCCCTGGATTCGACCGGCGTCAGCGCGGAGCTGGGCCGGCGGGCCGGGGAAATCTACCGTAATCTCACCGAGTCCGGTGGCGGGGGAGAGGACTTCTCCGCAATCATCAACACCATCCGCGCCAACAGCACCCAGCCCGGTCCTGCCGGGTCCGCGGGCGTCGCAGGAACCGCAAGCCAGAGAACAGCCGGGCAGCAGCCGGCAGAACAGAGTGGAACAGCATGAGCGAGTACGAGAACATCCTCCTGGAGCGCAGCGGCCGGGTGGGCATCATCACCCTGAACCGGCCCAAGGCGCTCAACGCCCTGAACTTCGGGCTGATGCAGGACGTGGTGGCCGCAGCCACCAACCTGGACGAGGACCCGGAGATCGGCGCCATCATCATCACCGGATCGGAACGGGCCTTTGCCGCGGGAGCGGACATCAAGGAGATGTCCGAGAAGACCTACGTGGACATGTACCTCGGGAACTGGTTCCGCGGCTGGGACACCCTCGCTGCAGTGCGCACCCCGGTGATTGCCGCCGTCGCCGGCCATGCCCTGGGCGGGGGCTGCGAACTGGCGCTGCTGTGCGACTTCATCATCGCGGCCGACACGGCGAAGTTCGGGCAGCCGGAAATCAAGCTCGGCGTCATTCCCGGAATCGGCGGCTCGCAGCGCCTGACCCGTGCCGTCGGCAAGGCCAAGGCAATGGAAATGATCCTCACCGGCCGGACCATCGGTGCCGAGGAGGCCGAGCGGGCAGGAATGGTGGCACGGGTGGTGCCGGCTGCGGAACTGCTCGACGACGCCCGCTCCACTGCCGAGACCATTGCCTCCATGTCGGCTCCGGTGGCCATGCTCGGCAAGGAACTGGTGAACGCGGCGTTCGAGACCACGTTGGACTCGGGCATCCGGCTGGAGCGCCGGGTCTTCCATTCCGTGTTTGCTTTGGAGGACCAGAAGGAAGGCATGGCTGCGTTTATCGAAAAGCGCAAGCCGGAGTTCAAGCACCGGTAAGCGGGAGCTCTCCCAGCAGGCACGACAGCCCGGCAGGGCACCAATACCGGCAGCAGCAACCAGGGAACCAGCGGCAACCAGCGACCAACGAAAACGAGGGCACCATGACCGAGCTCAACACCCCGACGGACCCAGCGAAGGACACCACTGCAAGCCGTCCAGCCAGCGGTCCCGCCGGCACACCCGATTCCAGCGCTGGTGCCGACCACAGCGCGTTCCTCTCCGGGGTCGACCAGCCGATGTGGATCGGCGGCGAACCGGTGGAGGCTGCCTCCGGGCAGTGGCGCGAGGTGAAGAACCCGGCCCGTCGGGAAGCCGTCATTGCCCGCGTTCCTGCCGGCGGCCCGGAAGACGTGGACCGGGCCGTAGCGGCCGCCCGGTCCGCCTTCGGCGGCTGGAGCAGCGCCCACTTCACCGTCCGTTCCAGGGCCCTGAACCTGATCGCGGATGACATCGAGGCCCGGGCCGAAGACTTTGCCCGCCTCACCGCACTGGATACCGGCAACGCCCTGCGCACCCAGGCCCGGCCCGAAGTGGCCACCCTGGTGGCGCTGTTCCGCTACTTCGCAGGGATCGCCGGGGAGGTCAAGGGCGTGACGCTGCCGGCCGGGGACGGCCAGCTGCAGTACACCCGGCTGGAACCGCTGGGCGTGGTGGCCTGCATCCTGCCGTGGAACTCACCGCTGATGATCGCCGGCTTCAAGCTCCCCGCCGCACTGGCAGCCGGCAACACCGTGATCCTCAAGGCAGCCGATGATGCGCCGCTGACGATCCTGCTGCTGGCGGAGATCTGTGGACGGCACCTGCCCGCCGGCACGGTCAATGCGCTGACCGGCCGCGGCTCCGTCATCGGGGCGGCGCTGGCCGAGCATCCCGGCGTCGACAAAGTGTCCTTCACCGGATCCACCGAGGTGGGCCGCGGCGTCGCACGCACTGCCGGTGAGCGGCTCGCCCACGTCTCGCTGGAACTGGGCGGGAAAAACCCCTCGATCGTGTTCCCTGACGCCGTTGATGATGACCTGATCGACGGGCTGCTGCTGGCCTCCCGGTTCACCCGCCAGGGTCAGAGCTGCACGGCCGGTTCACGGTTGTTCCTGCACGAGGACATTTACGACGAGGTGTTGGAAAAGCTGGCGGCGAAGCTGGGCGCCCTGACCGTGGGCGATCCGCTGGACGAGGCCACCGACATGGGCGCCATCATCAACAACAGCCAGTTCTCCTCGATCAGCGGGTACCTGGACGAGGGGCGCAGCTCGATGACGACCATCCTGGGCGGCTCGGTTCCGGAGCAGGGCCCGCTCACCGAAGGCTACTTCCACCTGCCCACGATTTTCGGCGGGGGCCGCAATGACTTCCGGCTGGCGCAGGAGGAGATCTTCGGGCCGGTGCTGGTGGCCATCCCGTGGCGGGACACCGACGAGGTGATCCGGATGGCCAACGAGTCGCACTACGGACTGGCGGCCTTTGTCTGGTCGCACAACCTGGACAACGCACTGAACACCGCCCACCGGGTGGAAGCGGGCTGGGTCCAGGTCAACCAGGGCGGCGGCCAGGTGGTGGGCCAGTCCTACGGCGGCTACAAGCAGAGCGGAATCGGCCGCGAAGTGTCCCTGGAGGGGATGCTCGCCGGCTTCACCCAGACCAAGCAGATCAACGTCAAGCTGCGCGGCTAGAGGGCCATCATGGGCAAGGGGACGCTGCGGGTGGAACGGGACGGACCGGTGGCGACGGTCTTCCTGTCCAATCCCGGCCGGCGCAACACGCTGACTGCGGGGATGTGGCGCGAGTTCGCCGTCGTCCTGGCTCCGTTGGCGCAGGACGACGGCGTCAAGGTCGTCATCATCCGCGGCGAGGGAGAGGACTTTTCCGCGGGGGCCGACATCTCCGACCTGCGCACCATCCTGCACAATCCGGAGAACGGCCTGCACGACGGCGGCCATGTCACCGCCGGGGAGGAAGCCATTGCGGCGTTCCCCAAACCGGTGATTGCCGCAGTGGACGGCTACTGCCTGGGCGGAGCATGGCAGGTGGCCGGGGCCTGCGACTTCCGGCTGGCCTCGGACCGGGCCGTCTTCGGCATTACCCCGGCGAAGATCGGCATCGTCTATCCGCTCTCGGGCATCCGGCGGCTGGTCCGGCTGGCTGGTCCCGGAGCGGCCAAGTACCTGCTGTTCAGCGGCGACTTTGTGCCCGCCGAGCAGGCCCTGCGCCTGGGGCTGGTGGAGCGGGTGATTCCGCAGGCCGACTTCTGGACCGACGTCACCTCCTTTGCCCGCCGCCTGGCCGGCCGGTCCCAGCTGTCGCTGCAGGCCATGAAGGAACTCGTAGACGTCATTGCCGCCGTGGGCCCGGATGACGGAGCGGGCAATGAAGCCGGCACCGGCATCCCCGGCATCCCCGGTAGCCCCGGGCCCGTGGAGCAGGCAAGCCGCCGCTGGCAGCAGGAAATGTCAGCGTCACCGGATCCGGCTATTGGTGTCCGGGCGTTCCTCGCCAAGGAGGAGCCGGTCTTTATCTGGACTGCTCCGACGGTTGCGGCTGCTCCGGCGGCCTCGACTCCACACCGCCACGGCACCAACATCAACCAGGAAGAGGCACGATGACCCCGAAGAGCGCCACCACCGTGTTTTGCGAGGCCCGCGACGAGCTCCTGGCCCTGGCCGGCAACTATGAAAAGGCAGTCGAAACGTTCACCTGGCCGCGGCTCGAGGGCCGGTTCAACTGGGCCGTGGACTATTTCGACGCCATGGCCCGCGGCAACGACGCCTGCGCCCTGTGGATCGTGGAGGAGGACGGATCGGAGCAGAAATACAGCTTTGATTTCATGTCCTGCCGGTCCGACCAAGTAGCTGCCTGGCTCTCGGGACAGGGTGTACGTGCCGGTGACCCGGTGATGCTGATGCTCGGCAACCAGCTGGAACTCTGGGAGTGCATGCTGGCGGCGATGAAGCTGGGCGCCGTCATCATGCCCACTGCCTCCGCGGCGGGAACCGCCGACCTTGCCGACCGGATCGAGCGGGGAGGCGCCCGCTGGGTGATCGCGAATGCGGCCGATGCGGGAAAGTTCGACGACGTTGCCGGGGGGTACGGCCGGATCCTCGTCGGGGATGCCGGTTCCGGTCCCGGCAGCGGCTGGCTGGATTACGCCCGCTCTTCCGAGGTCGAAGCTGTCCCGCTGCAAACCGTCACCGATGCCGGCGATCCGTTGCTGTTCTACTTCACCTCGGGCACCACCAGCCGGCCCAAGCTGGTGGAGCACACCCAGGTGTCGTATCCGGTGGGCCACCTCTCTACCATGTACTTTCTGGGCCTGCAGCCAGGTGACGTGCATCTGAACATCAGCGCTCCCGGTTGGGCCAAGCACGCCTGGAGCAGTTTCTTCGCGCCGTGGAATGCCGGGGCCACGGTCTTCATCTACAACTACGCCCGCTTTCGGCCCGAGGCCCTGCTGGAGCAGCTGCACCGTGCGGAGGTCACCAGCCTGTGTGCGCCGCCCACCGTGTGGCGGATGATGATCCAGTCGACGCTGGGGGAGCGCCCGGCCCGGCTGCGGGAGCTGATCGGCGCCGGGGAGCCGCTGAACCCCGAAGTGATTTCCCGGGTGCAGTCGGCGTGGGGGCTGAGCATCCGCGACGGCTTCGGCCAGACCGAAACCACGGCCCTGGTCGGGAACACCCCGGGCGCTGACCTGCATCCCGGATCCATGGGCCGCCCGCTGCCGGGCGTGCCGGTGGTCATTGTGGATCCGGCGACCGGGGAGCCGGCCGACGAGGGGGAGATCTGCCTGGATCTGGCCCGCAGGCCCCTGAACCTGATGACCGGATACCGCGGTGATCCGGAACGGACCAGCGCTGTGATGGAGGGCGGATATTTCCATACCGGAGACATCGCTGTCCGTGATGCCGACGGGTACATCACCTATCTTGGCCGGACCGACGACGTCTTCAAGGCCTCCGACTACAAGATCAGCCCCTTTGAACTCGAGAGCGTCCTGATCGAGCATCCTGCGGTGGCCGAGGCCGCCGTCGTCCCCGCCCCCGACGAGCTCCGCCTTGCCGTGCCCAAGGCGTATGTGGCGCTCGCAGAAGGTTGGGAACCGAACCGGGAGACGGCGTTGTCGATCCTCACCTATGCCCGGGAGCATCTGGCCCCGTATCTGCGGGTACGG
Organism: Arthrobacter jiangjiafuii; assembly: GCF_018622995.1. Taxonomy (NCBI): domain Bacteria; kingdom Bacillati; phylum Actinomycetota; class Actinomycetes; order Micrococcales; family Micrococcaceae; genus Arthrobacter; species Arthrobacter jiangjiafuii. The sequence goes on along the minus strand of NZ_CP076022.1, from coordinate 2,067,429 downwards.
CGGCTGGAATTCCACGACCTGCCGAAGACGATGTCCGGAAAGATCCGCCGCGTGCAGCTGCGGGCCATGGAGAACGACGGCGACGGCGACGGCGACGGCGGGGGAGCGGGCAGCCGGGCGGGCCGGGCTGGCACGGAGTTTCGGGACGATGAGTTTCCGGAGCTGCGCCAGTGACGCCAGCACCTGGAACCGGATCTGGATCCGAACCTGAATCCGGATCATCACCTGACACGCCGGTCCCCGGAGCACCTGGCCTGGAATCCGCCCGGGATTCCTCGGTCTCCGGAACACATTCCTCGGTCCCCGGAACACCCGTTCCGAAGCCGGAGCCTCCGCCCCTGCCCCAGGACCCGATAGCCGAGGCACGGAGGCACTGGGAAGACCATGGGTGGGGTGCGGCCGCGGACGGTATGGCTGCAGTCACCGCAGTGATGCGTGCCCACCAGATTCTATTGACCCGGGTGGAGAAGGTGCTGAAGCCGTTCGGACTGACGTTCGCCCGGTTTGAGCTGCTGGCCCTCCTGAGTTTTACCGGAAGCGGAGCCTTGCCTATGGCCAAAGCCGGGGCGCGGCTGCAGGTCCATCCGACCTCGGTCACCAGCGCCGTGGACCGGTTGGAACAGGCAGGGCTGGCCTCGCGCAAGAGGCACCCGACTGACGGCCGGACCGTGCTGGTGGAAATCACCGACGCCGGGCGGGAACTGGTGCCTGTCGCCGCCGAAGCGCTCAACAGCGAGGTGTTCTCCCGCCCTGGGTTCTCCCGGCACGATCTGGCCGCCCTCACCGACATCCTGACCCGCTTCCGGCTGGAGGCCGGCGACTTCGAGAAGCCTGGAAGGCTGGAAGGTTAGAAGGGCGGCGGATCTGCGTCGGAATCAGGCAAGTCGTCCACCTCGGCTGGCGGCGGCACTTTGACTGGCAGCGGGACGACCGGGAGCGGCGCATCGGCTGCCAGCGGCACGGCCGGCGAGGTCACCATCTGCAGGTGGGGTTCTGTTCGGTAGGTCCGCCCACCCGGTGAGGTCCACTCGATAATCCCCGCTTCCGGTTGGCAGGCCTTCCAGAACCCTTCGGTTTTGAACATGTGGTGCCGCCGGCAGAGGTGCTCGAGATTGTCATGGTCGGTTTTCCCGCCCTGCGCCCAGGGCCGGGTGTGGTCGATCTCGGAGATCACCGCGTTCGACCGGCAACCCGGGAACCGGCAGGTTCCGTCCCGTGCGCGCAGCCAGCGCTGTAGCCCGGCGGGGATTTTCCGCCGTCGTCCGACCCGCAGGATTTCCTCGGTCACCGGGTCCCGTTCCACCGGTGTCCATTTCGCTGCCTCGCGGGCCATCCGGCGGGCGGTTTCCGGGCTGATGGGTCCGTAACCGTGTAGCTCCGCGGGCTGTTCGTCCGCTCCGAAGAGAGTTTCGGCGTTGATAAGGACCAGGATCTCGGTCCGTGCCTTGCTCCGGTTCGTCCTCCCGCGGGTCTTGCCGCCAGTCTTCCTGCCGCCAGCCCCCTTCCCACCACAGGAGGAGCCGCCCGAGGTATCGCGGTCATCCCGGTCCAGCAGCAGGTCCTCGAGGATGTCCGCCCGTAACTGATCCACCATGCGCGGGTCTCCGGCGGACCGCTCGCCCCGGGCGGCCTTGGTCAGCTGGATAAACACCGCCTGGGCCTTCTCCGACGGGAGCAGGGCCGAAAGCCAGGACATCCCGTCACAGTCCGGATCCAGCACCACACGGCGCTTCTCAAAGGCCGTGCGCTGCCGCTTCTGCATCGTCTCCGGATACTTGTTCTCCCGCAGCCGCCGGGCCTTGACCCGAAACTGGGAACCCGTCTGCCCCGCAACTGCCACGCCCAACAGCTCCGCCTCAAAACCCGGCAGCTCGCCGGCGGGAATGCTCTGGGACTGATCCAGCACCGTCTGCACATGTCCGTAGCTCAGCGCCCCGGACTCGAGCTTCGCCAGTGTGGCGGCGTGGGTCCCGCAGAGAGAGCCGGCTTCGTTCATCCGCATGGCCGCCGTGCCGGTGGGGATCCCCAGGATGGTGGCTGCCTCTTCGGCGGCGAGACTGAATGCCAGGCCGGGCTCGGGTTTCCCTGATGCGAAGAACATTTCGTCCCGGAAGATGTCCTCGATTCGGTGCAGGACTTTGGCCTGCTGTGCCTGCACCCATCTGCCCAGCTGATCCAGCCGGGTCAACACCACCCCGGCCTGGTCCTGATCCAGAATTTCGACGCCCTGCAGGACCAGCGACCCGGTGAAGGATTCCAGGCCGGCGTCGAAAACCGCCCGGCTGCGCTCCGCCGCGGTCGCGCCCGCCCCGCCACAACCGCCGTCGGCCCCACCGCCGTCGTCGTAGCCGGCGTTATTGCTGGCGCTGTTGCCGGGAAACGTCCTGTCATGATCCATGCCTTAAGGCTTTCATCTGCCTCTGACATTTCCGGCGCGAAAAGGGCCCCAAAAGCGCCAAATCAGCTGCTTTTTGGGGCCCTCAGATACCCGACTTTTCAGGTCAATTACCTGGCTAGGCGCTCCTTTACCTGTGTCGGGTACCTCAGCCAGGCGCCGGAGCAGAGCCTAGAGCAGACCCTGCCCGGCGCTTCCGGCGGGATGCGGCTGCAGCACCTGGACGTCCATGTCAGCAGCCATCTTTCCCTCCAGGGCAGCGGTCAGGGCCTTGAAGGCGGGGCTGACGGAATGGGCCTGAAGGTCCTCCGGCGTGGCCCACTTCTCGATCATGACCAGCCGGTCCCGGCCCTCGTTAAGGCTGTAAAGCTCACAGCCGGCATCTTCGGAGTGCACCCGGTCGATCACGGTCTCGAGGGTGGAAATGACCTCGTCCCGGAACTCGGGTTTGGGAAACATGGTGGCGACGATGACCAGGCTCATGCGTTTTGCTCCTTAAAGCTGTCCAGGGCGGTGTCAATGGCGACGCTGCCGTTGTTGAACTGGATGGTCTGCCCGATCGTACCGGGCCGCTCGAGAACGGCGGCAGCCACGAGGGCAACATCCTCGCGGGATACCTGGGTACCTTCGATCCCGGCTCCGATTTCAATCTTGCCGGTGCCTGGATCCATGGTCAGTGCACTGGGGCCCAGGATGGTCCAGTCCAGCCCGCTGTGGCGCAGGTACTCATCCGCGGCGGCCTTGGCTTCGGCGTAGGCATAGAAGCCGTTGTCCTCGGGAACACCGTGCTCAGGTCCGGCGCCGAAGTAGGACACCATCACATAGCGCCGCGCACCCGCTGCCACGGCTGCATCAATGGAACGGATCGCGGCATCGCGGTCAACGGCATAGGTGCGCTCCGGCGCACCTCCGCCCGCACCGGCCGACCAGACGACGGCGTCGGCGCCCTCAAGCTTCTGCGCGATTTCTTCGGTTGAAAGGTTCTCCACATCGGCGACGACGGCGGTGGCGCCCGTGGCCTCGACATCGGCCGTGTGCTGCGGGTTGCGGAACAGGGACGTGACCTGGTGCCCATTGGCGGTGAGGTCGCGGGCCAGGTGCAGGGCAACCTTGCCGTGGCCGCCGATGATGGTGATGCGTGACATGGGGAGTCCTTTCATGGGGAACAGTGTCCCTGCCACCCTAAGCACGCTGATCGTTTCACCGCCTACCCGTTCCGCTCATGGCTGAGCAGGCGGCGGACCAGGCGGCCCGGTTCAGACCGGCAGATCCCGCAGCAGCCCTCCGAGGCGCATCATTTCCACCGGAATGTGTTTGGCCAGGCTGAACCCGACAATCGGCGCCACGGCGGCTGCGTCGCTGACCAGCCGCACCAGCTCGGCACTCCGCAGACCACTGGTCTGCCGCCCCTGGGTATCAGTGAAATCGCGCGGATCGAGCACATCCAGGTCAACGTGCACGGCCAGCGCCGTGGCGCCGGAGGCCGCTATCCAGTCCATGACCCGGCGGTTGTCCTCCGGAGTTCCGGTAATGCCCACGCTCTGGATGCCCAGGCGCTCTTTGACGGCCATGCCCGCATCGTCGCGGTGCGCCAGCCCCACCAGCAGGATGTTCCTGGGCGGCACCAGCGCGGGCAGCGAGGCGACAATGCCGGGATCGCCCTCACCGGCGAGGGTGGCCAGCGCCATGGACCTGAACCCCGTGTAGGAATCCCCGGGTACGCCGGTGTCAGGATGCGCGTCAATCCACAGGACGGCCAGAGAGTCGCCGTAGACCGACGACAAATAGCTGAATGGTGCCACGCTCACGGAGCATTCCCCGCCAAAGGTCACCACCGATTCAGGTGCTGCGTCGCGGAGCACCCGCAGGGCCTCGCCAAGTTGCCGGACGATGGCGTCACGGGCGTAGATACCGTCCACCGTCGCCAGCGCCTCGTCGCTGGTGTCGGTACTGACCGGCACATACGCCGTAGGCCCGTCATGGTTGGGGGACATCAGCTCCAGCAGCGCCGGTCCCAGGTGATAGGAGAGCTGCCCCTCATGGCTGTCCACGCCGGGCAGCGCCTGGTGCCGCTGGGGTCCGGAGGCGCCCTGCCACTGCGGGAACATGAGGCGCAGCGCACCGGGTCCGGTTGGGGGAAACGACGTCATGGGCCCCAACTTACGCCGCCCGCGGCGGCCCGGATAAGGGTTAGGGCCCCTGCAGGCGGCCGGATCAGCAAAAAGCCCTCCGGGCACAAAATAGGATGGAGGTATGACTGCAACACTCGTAGCCCGGGATCTCTCCGGCGGTTACGCCCACCGCACCCTTTTCTCCCACCTGAACCTGACCGTCGCGCCGGGCGACGTCGTCGGCGTCGTGGGCTCCAACGGTGCCGGAAAATCGACCCTGCTGCGCCTGCTCGCCGGAGCCGACGAACCCCAGGCCGGCACTGTCTCCACCTCCCCGGCCGATGCCTTTGTCGGCTGGCTGCCCCAGGAACACGAACGCATCGAAGGCGAAACGATCGCCGGGTACATTGCCCGGCGGACCGGTGCCGCCGCCGCCACCGAGGCGATGGAAGCGACGGCGGAGGCGCTGGGGTCCGGGGCAAAGGGGGCCGACGACGCCTACGCCGTTGCCCTGGATCACTGGCTGGCGTGCGGCGCGGCCGATCTGGAAGACCGGATTCCCGCCGTCCTGGCCGAACTGGGCCTGGAGGTGGGGGCGGACGCCCTGATGACCTCGCTCTCGGGCGGACAGGTGGCACGGGTCGCACTGGCCGCCCTGCTGCTGAGCCGCTTCGACATTGTCCTGCTGGACGAGCCCACCAATGACCTGGACCTGGCCGGGCTGGCCCGGCTGGAGGAGTTCGTGCAGGGACTGCGCGGCGGCGTCGTCCTGGTGTCGCATGACCGCGAATTCCTTGCCCGCTGCGTGACCACGGTGGTGGAACTGGACCTGGCGCAAAACAAGGTGGCTGTGTACGACGGCGGCTACGATTCCTTCCTGGAGGAACGCGATGTGTCCCGCCGGCACGCCCGCGAGGCGTATGAGGAATTCGCCGACAAGAAGGCGGACCTGGTCTCCCGGGCCCGGACCACCCGGGAATGGAGCTCGCAGGGCGTCCGCAACGCGATGAAAAAGGCGCCGGACAATGACAAGATCCGCCGCCGCGCCTCGATGGAATCCTCCGAAAAGCAGGCCCAGAAAGTCCGGCAGATGGAGTCGCGGATCGCCCGGCTGGACGAGGTGGAGGAACCGCGCAAGGAGTGGCAGCTGCAGTTCACCATCGGGTCGGCTCCGCGCTCCAGCTCCGTGGTTGCCACCCTGAACAACGCCGTGGCAACGCGCGGCTCCTTCACCCTGGGCCCGGTCTCCGTGCAGGTCAACGCGGGTGAGCGGATCGGCATCACCGGCCCCAACGGCGCCGGCAAGTCCACCCTGCTGGCACTGCTGCTGGGCCGGCTGGAACCCTCCGGCGGAACGGCTTCCGTCGGTTCCTCCGTGGCGGTGGGGGAGATCGACCAGGCCCGCGGCCAGCTGGATCCGTCCCTGCCCCTGGGGGACGCCTTCGAGGCGGCCGTTCCGGCGCTGAACAGTGCCGAAGTCCGCACCCTGCTGGCCAAGTTCGGGCTGAAGGCTGACCAGGTGAACAGCTCCGTCCAGGCGTTGTCCCCAGGCGAACGCACCCGCGCCTCGCTGGCACTGCTGCAGGCACGCGGAGTCAATCTGCTGGTCCTGGATGAGCCCACCAACCACCTGGACCTGCCCGCCATCGAGCAGCTGGAAGAGGCGTTGGAAAGCTATGAGGGAGCCCTGCTGCTCGTCTCCCACGATCGGCGGCTGCTGGAAAACGTGCAGTTGGACGCCCGGTGGGACGTTTCAGGGGGCACCGTCACAATCCGGTGAGGCAGCCCCCGGTTACCACAGTGGGTAAACAGTGTGGTAAAAGTTACACACGGCGTGCATCGAAACAGGTAATGCAGCTGGATCCGGGGGGAGAAGTTAACATGGCTTCAACGCAGCTGCCTGCAGGGACTGACCTGTGAAAGGCCCGCACGTCATTGATGTGCCGGTACTGCTGAGCGTCTGGGTCCTCTGTGTCGCGACCGACTGGTCCACCGGCACCAAAATCGCCCTCAACGTTGCCGCTGTGGCAGTGCTGTGCCTGAAGGAAGTGCTGCTGCACCGCCGCCTTCAGCGGCTGGCCCTGACCGCTGCAGGCACGTCCGCAGCGAAAGCCCGGCACCGCTCCTTCGCGGCTGCCTAGCTGCCTCCGCTTCCCGGGCCTGTCGGCAGACTGAGCCAGTCAGCGGCCTGAACCTCTCAGCGGCCTGAGCCTCTCAGCGATCCTCCTGGACCTGGCGCCGACATGACCGCGCTCACAGGTCGACCGGCACAGGAGTAGTCTCGGTACCCCGGCACCCTGCCGGTCTGACTTGGGAGTATGCATGAGCAGCACAGCCACGGACCGCGCTTTGAAAACGCTGGGCGTGATCGCCACCTCGCGCAAGACCGACGAGCGGCGGCTGCCCCTTCACCCCCGCCACGTCGAACGGATCGACGCGGACCTGCGGTCCCGGATGATCCTGGAGCAGGGGTTCGGGGAAAGCTTCGGCCTCTCCGATGCCGAGCTTGCACCGCTGGTGGGCCGGATGGCTCCCCGCAGCGAGGTCATTGCGGCAGCAGATATTGTCCTGCTGCCCAAGCCGCAGCCCGCCGACCTGCAGGAACTCTCCGACGGCCAAGTGCTTTGGGGCTGGCCGCACTGCGTCCAGGACAGGGCCATCACGCAGTTGGCGGTGGACAAATCCCTGACACTTATCGCCTTTGAAGCCATGAACCACTGGACCGCAGACGGCGGCTTCGGACTGCACGTCTTCCACAAAAACAACGAACTGGCCGGCTACAGCTCCGTACTGCATGCCCTGGAGCTGACCGGGGCCACCGGCGACTACGGGCGTCGGCTCAGTGCCGTCGTCATCGGTTTCGGCGCCACCGCCCGCGGCGCCGTCACAGCCCTGAATGCTCTGGGGATCCATGACGTCCAGGTGCTGACCAACCGCGACACCGCGGCCGTGGGCTCTCCTATCCATTCCGCCCGGATCCTGCGCTTTGAGCGCGACGCCGATCAGCCGCACCTTAGCCACGTACTCACCGACGACGGCGCCGAGCCGCTGGCGCCCTTCCTGGCCAGCTTTGACCTCGTGGTCAACTGCACGCTGCAGGACCCCAACGCACCACTGACCTACCTGCAGGACGCCGACCTGGCCTCTTTCTCACCGGGCAGCCTCATCATTGATGTCTCCTGCGACGAAGGCATGGGCTTTGCCTGGGCCAAGCCCACCACGTTCGCGGCCCCCATGTTCGAGGTGGGGGACGGCATCCGGTACTACGCCGTGGACCACAGCCCCTCGCATCTGTGGGACTCGGCCACCTGGGAGATCAGCGAAGCCGTGCTGCCTTTCCTGCGCACGGTCATGTCCGGTCCTGCCGCCTGGGACCAGGACACCAGTGTTGCCCGGGCCATTGAGATCCGGGACGGGCGGATCCTGAACCCCGCCATCCTGGCCTTCCAGGACCGTTCCGCAGAGTACCCGTACGTGACGGCAGCCGGCTGACGGGCCGGGATTCTTGGCCGGGCGGGCCCTCCGCCCGGCCTGCTGCCTAGGAAGCGGACGAGGAACGGGTCTATGGTTTTAGGGCCGCCCGCCTGACCGTCGAGAGGAGCTGCTCATGAGCACGAACGTGGCCTCCCTGCTCGTCTCCACCGCTTCCGGCGTGGTCCGCGGCGTGGTCGACGACGGCGTCCGCACCTGGCGGGGCATCCCGTACGCCGCACCGCCAGTGGGCGAGCTGCGGCTGCGGGCTCCCGAACCGCCGCATCCATGGCGCGGCACCCGGGATGCGGGCAGCTTCGGAGCCACGCCCCCGCAGTCCCGCAATCCCTCGCTGACCGGGCGCCGCCGCGCGGTGACCATGGACGAAGACTGCCTGACCCTGAATGTCTCTGCACCGCTGGAACCGGCATCGGGGCGGCTCCCCGTGCTCGTCTATTTCTACGGCGGTGCGTTCAGCTCCGGCTCCGCCGCGGTCAAAACCTACCGCGGGTCCCGTCTGGTCCGGACCGGGGAAGCGGTGTACGTCTCGCTGAACTACCGGATCGGCGCCCTGGGGTTCATGGACTTCAGTTCCTTCTCCACCGCCGGCCGCACGTTCGATTCCAACCCCGGGCTGCGCGACCAGATTGCGGCACTGGAGTGGGTGCGGGACAACATCGCCGGTTTTGGCGGAGATCCGGGGAACGTGACCATCTTCGGCGAATCGGCCGGCGGGATCTCCGTGACCACGCTGATGTGCATCCCGGCGGCCGCAGGGCTGTTCCACCAGGCCTACGCCCAGAGTCCGGCTCCCTCCAGTGCGTACTCCCGCGAACTGCACGCTGCGTGGGCACGGGACCTGCTGAAGATCCTTAATGTCCCGTACACGGATGCCGCCGAGGCGCTGAGCGTCCTCCCGGCCAAGGCCCTGGTGCGTGCCACCAGCCGGCTGACCTCCAAGATCGGTCCGGTGGCGATGCCCGGTTCGCTGAGCGTTTCCCCGGTGATCGATGGCGTGATCCTTCCCCAGCACCCGATCGACACTTTCAGGGAGGGCCGGGCGGCTCCGGTGCCGCTGGTGTTGGGAACGATGGCCCGGGAAGGGGCGCTCTTCGCCAAGATCGTGGATATCCTGCCCTCCACGCCCGAGCGGATCGAGAGGATGTTCGCCGGCACCGATCCCGAGGCCCATGACCGGGTGGTTGCCGCGTACCCCGGTTATCCGTCCAAGGAACGGGCCGTGGAAATCAGTGGTGACCTGGTGTTCTGGTATCCCTCCACCATGGTGGCGGAGTCCCATTCGCTGGTCGCCCCCACATGGTCCTACCGCTACGACTTCGCCACGCCCCTGATGAATCTGCTGGGCTTCGGTGCGACCCATGCCATGGATGTTCCGGTGATGTTCGGGGAGACGGGGGAACCGATCACCCGGGCGCTGTCCCTGCTGGGAGGCGCCGCAGCGCTGAAGGAACTCTCGGCCAGGTTTCAGGGCACCCTCCTGAGCCTGGCCCGTACCGGCAGCCCGGGCCCGGACTGGCCCCGCTATGAACCGGTGGAACGCCGGACGAGGATCTTTGATCTGGAAGACCGGATCGAATCCGATCCTTTTCCCGAACGCCGTCGCGCGTGGTCAGGTTACCGCGGCTATGTGTGATGGAGTCCACAGGCCCGGCGTGAGAGGGTTAACCGAGCTTGTGAGTTTTAACCCCTGCCGCCGTTGCGTATAAGGAGAGTTGGCCAGCATGAGTGAACATTACGACGTCGTGGTCCTGGGAGCCGGCCCGGGCGGCTACGTAGCAGCCATCCGCGCGGCCCAGCTTGGCCTGAGCGTGGCCGTGGTGGAAGAAAAGTACTGGGGCGGGGTCTGCCTGAATGTGGGGTGCATTCCCTCGAAGGCACTGCTGCGGAACGCTGAACTGGCGCAGATCTTCTCCAACCAGGCCAAGACCTTCGGTATCAGCGGCGATGTCAGCTTCGATTTCGGTGCCGCTTTTGACCGCAGCCGGGTGGTGGCCGACGGGCGGGTCAAGGGCGTGCACTTCCTGATGAAAAAGAACAAAATCACCGAGTACGACGGCCACGGGGTGTTCTCCGACGACCACACGCTGGAGGTCTCGCTCTCAAAAGGCGGTACCGAAACCCTGACCTTCGACAACGCAATCATTGCCACCGGGACCTACGTCCGGCTGCTGCCCGGGGTGGAACTCTCCGACAACGTGGTGACGTATGAGGCGCAGATCATGGACCGGGACCTGCCGAAGAAAATAGTGATTGTGGGTGCCGGTGCCATCGGCATGGAATTCGCGTATGTCCACCGCAGCTATGGCGTGGACGTGACCATTATCGAATTCCTGGACCGTGCCCTGCCCAACGAGGACACTGACATTTCCAAGGAAATCACCAAGCAGTACAAGAAGCTGGGCATCCCCATCCTGACCTCCACCAAGGTGGAAACGGTCACCGACAACGGCTCCTCGGTCACTGTCACGTACAAGGATAAGGACGGTAAGCCCGGGTCCATCGAAGCGGACCGGGCAATGCTGTCGATCGGCTTCGCGCCGCGGACCGAGGGCTACGGGCTGGAAAAGACCGGTGTGTCGCTCACCGAACGCGGCGCCATAGCCATCGACGACTTCATGCGCACCAACGTGCCGCATATCTATGCGATCGGCGATGTCACCGCCAAGCTGCAGCTGGCCCACGTCGCCGAAGCCATGGGCGTGGTGGCGGCCGAGACCATCGGCAACGCCGAAACGATGGCGCTGGGGGACTACCGGATGATGCCCCGGGCCACCTTCTGCCAGCCGCAGGTGGCCAGCTTCGGTCTGACCGAACAGCAGGCCCGCGACGAAGGGCACGACGTCGTGGTCAGCACGTTCCCCTTCACCGCCAACGGCAAGGCCCACGGCCTGGGTGAACCGGTGGGCTTCGTGAAGCTCGTGGCAGACAAGGAGCATCTGGAGCTGCTTGGCGGACACCTGATCGGCCCCGATGTCTCCGAGCTCCTGCCCGAGCTGACGCTGGCGCAGAAGTGGGACCTGACCGCCCACGAACTGGCACGCAACGTGCATACGCATCCGACGCTCAGCGAAGCGCTGCAGGAGACATTCCATGGCCTGACCGGGCACATGATCAATTTCTGACTAGACCCGGGAACCCCCGGCACAGGGGCCCCACCGGAAGGGCGGCATCATGAGAACTAGCCGGATCATCATGTTGGTCGTGGGGAGCCTTTTGATCCTCATCGGACTTGGCCTGGCCGCCGGCGCGGCCGCCCTGGGGGTCTTGAACGCCAATCAGGGCGAGGACCGCTTCCTGTCCGTTCCGGACGAGCGCTACGAGGTGGACGGCCATGCCCTGACCCTGCCCGACATTGACGTGGACGACGGCGTCAGCGGGGAGGACGCGTATGGCACGCTGCAGGTATCCGGGGAGAGCGCCGGTACCGGCGGGGAACTGTTCATCGGCATCGGTCCCAGGATCGCCGTCGAGCGTTACCTCCTTGATGTAGCGCACAGTGAGCTCCAGGACGTGACGTTCAACCCGTTCCGCGCCTATTACCAGGACCTGGAAGGGACGGCCGAGCCGGCGCCTCCCGGGCAGCAGGATTTCTGGGCAGCCTCCGCCAGCGGCAGCGGAGAGCAGTCCGTGGAATGGAATCTCGAAGAAGGCGACTGGACGGTCGTGGTGATGAACGCCGATGGCAGCCGGCCGGTCGCCGCGGACTTGCAGATGGGAGTCCGCTCCGACCTGCTCGGGCCGCTGACCTGGACCCTGCTGATCAGCAGCATTGTCCTGCTCATCGCCGGAATCGGGCTGGCGGTGGCGGGTGCCGCCGGACTGCGGCGAAGGGATGCTGCAGCAGGTGTCGGCGGTGGGCAGGGTGGACAGCCCGGAGGCAGCGCCGGCGGTTACTCCGGTGCCGGCGGTTACGCTGCGGCCGGCCAGGGCCCGGGGACCGGCCCTCCGGCTGCGGCGGGACAGGCAGCCGGGCGGGCTCCGCAGACCTATGGACAGATGCAGGATGCGTACGGGCGGCAGCAGCAACAGGGCGTACCCGGGGCCGGCGGGACGGGGTCCGGCGCGGCGGGCGGCGTCACGGCGGCGGCGGGAGCTACCGCCGCCGGGATCGCCGGGGCAGGGGGATACCGCGGGGGATCCCGCGGAGGAACCGCAGTTGGAGTCAGGGACCCGGGGCTGTCCGGGCCACGCTATCCGGCGCGGCTCTACGGGGAGCTGGATCCGGGGCTTTCCCGCTGGATGTGGCTGGTGAAGTGGTTCCTGGCCATCCCCCACTACGTCGTGCTCTTTTTCCTCTGGATCGCGTTCTTCGTGGCTACGGTGATTGCCGGCATCGTGATCCTCTTTACCGGCCGGTACCCGCGGGGCCTGTTCGACTTCAATGTGGGAGTCATCCGGTGGAGCTGGCGCGTGACGTTCTACGCCACCCGGGTCCTGGGCACCGACAGGTACCCGCCGTTCACCCTCGAGACGACCGACTATCCGGCCGATTTCAGCGTCGACTACCCCCGCGAACTCAGCCGCTGGCTGGTACTGGTCAAATGGTGGCTGCTGGTTATTCCGCAGGCGCTGGTGGTCAGCGCCATCACCGAGTCAGCCACGGTGGTGTACCGTTTCTGGGGCCCCGGCGCCGGCGGAGCCAGTGCCGGAGGCTGGAACCAGGTCTGGGATGACGACGGCATGTTCTCCGGTAGCCGGTGGGGGCAGCAATGGCCGGCGGTCACCGTTTGGGAGGGCCTGTCGCTGCTTTCACTCCTGGTCCTGATTGCGGTGATCATTCTGCTGTTCACCGGCCGCTATCCGCGGCAGCTCTTTGACCTGGTGATGGGCCTGAACCGCTGGACCTACCGTGTCCTGGCCTACGGGGCACTGATGCGGGACGAGTATCCGCCGTTCCGGCTGGACCAGGGCCCGACCGACCGCCGCGACGAAGCCGCGGGGTTGGGCCGTCCGGTCCCCGGTCCAGGCGCCGGAACCGGTTAGGCCGGGGACGCCGGCTGCGCTGAGGCCTGTTCCTGACCCTGCGTCTGACCCTGCTCCTGCCGTGAGCCTAGGATGCAGAATTCATTGCCTTCGGGGTCCGCCAAGACAATCCAGGACACGTCCGGACCCTGCCCGACGTCGGCCCGTACGGCTCCCAGTGCCAGCAGCCGCTCCACTTCCTCTTCCTGCGTGCAGCCCACGGCATGCAGGTCAAGGTGCAGCCGGTTCTTGGCTGTCTTGTGCTCCGGCACCGGCAGGATGTCCAGCGGAGGACCGGAACCATCATTGGGAGCGAGGAAGATGAAGTCGCCGTCCTCTTCGGCGATCCGGTAGTCGAGGGCCTGGGTCCAGAACTCGGCCATCCGCCGGGTATCGACGGCATCGAGGGCAAAGGAAGAGAATGCACTGGTCATTTTCAGGCTCCTAAAGGTGGGTAGCGGTGGGGAGGCAACGGTGGTAGCGGCGGGAAGCGTGGGTAGCGGGAAGCGTACTGGCGGCAAGCGGTTATTCGAAGACGGGCACGCAGCAATGACGGAATTTCCCATGAGCACCCTTGCAGGTGGAACGACTGTTGCGGAAGGGGGATGGTTTATTCCAGGGCATGTTCCTGCTGCGGCTGGTCAGGAAAGAGGAGCGGGGCCCTCGCCGGCAACGGCGTCGATCTCAAAAGCGATCAGCAGCACCCGAAGGTGACCGGCAAGCAGCTCACGGTCCTGGTCGGGGAGGGAGGACATCACCTGCGCCTCATGGGCAGCCACCGCGGCCAGGACAGGCAGCAGGAAATCCGGAGCCCCTTCGCTCATGCGGACGAGGGCTCCGCGTCCATCCAGGGGATTAGCCTCGCGCAGGGCCAGCCCGGCCGCCACCAGCTTGCGGATCCGCTTGGTGGTCCCGGCTCCCGACGTCATCAGATCGGCGGCCAGTTCCGAGGGGCTCATGGGCCGCCCGGTCCGGTGGAGCAGCGACAGCAGATCAAATTCCGCGCGTGAGATGCCGTGGCGGAGGAGGACGGCATCGGTGCTTGCCTGCAGGTGCTGGGCCACGCGCTGGATGCGGCCGGCCAGCGCAGCTGTGTCCGTTACCAAATCCGGGTTCACGTCCCGCCACTGTTCCTGTGCACGATCAACGTAATCCTTCACGGGAAAATACCTTACGCTCACGGTGTTTCCCGTCACCGGGCGGCGACGGGAAACCCCGGCATGGCGGTGAAGGCGGAGAAGAGGCGGAGCGCGGCTGTGACCGTGGTCCGTCAGCCCGGTCACAGCCGTCACCCGGTGCCCTTTACGCCTCGTTAGTCTTGAAACATGGACCACGAAAACATTAATTTCCACACTCGGAAGTGGGTCCGTCCCGAAGACCTCAACGCCAACGGCACCCTGTTTGGCGGCAGCCTTCTGCGATGGATCGATGAAGAAGCCACTATTTACGCCATCCTGCAGATGGGCAACGGACGCGTCGTCACCAAATTCATGTCGGAGATCAACTTCGTGAGCTCGGCACAGCAGGGCGACATGATCGAAATGGGACTCCGTGCCACGAAATTCGGCCGGACTTCCCTGACCATGCGCGCCGAAGTGCGGAACATGATCACCCGGCGCAGCATCCTGACCATCGACCGCATTGTCTTCGTGAGCCTGGACGAGCATGGCCATCCGGTGCCCCACGGCTTCACCGAGATCACGTATGACCGGGACCGGCTTCCCGACCATCACATCCCCCCGGTGATGCTCGACGCCTGATCCGCAGCTGGATTTTTCGGCTGGGCGGAGTCGGCAGCACGCTTTCGGGGCAGGCAGGGGGCAGGCGGCCGTGGGATACTCGAGGCAAGCGGAGGAACGGAGCCTGCATGCCGAATCGCCAGCATCTCAGCACGGAATCGCTGATCGGAGACTGGCTGGAGAACCCCGCCGGCCGCACCGTCCTGATCGACATGCTCGCCCGCCGCAGTCCCGACGCGCGTGCCCTTTACGCCATCCGGGAACTGCCGCTGTCTTCGCTGATCACCCTCAGCAACGGGCGGGTGACCACTGACTACCTCCAGCTCCTCGTCGAGGCAGCCAACCGGATGACGGACCGGACCCCGGGGGACACCACGACGGGGCACCTCTTCGCCTCCGCCCCGCCGCCTGCTCCGGATGATTGGGAAGAACCACTGATCGAGGGCCGGTTCCGGGGCAAGACGGTGGTCGTCACCGGAGCCACCTCAGGGATCGGCCGGGCCACGGCAGTCCGTGTGGCCCGGGAGGGTGGCCATGTGCTCGCCATCGATCTCAGCACTCTGCGGATGGAGGCCCTGCTGGAGAAGAACCAGGACCTGGATATCACCGGCGTCGTGGGGGACATCTCCAACCAGGACGACGTCAACAAGATCGCCGTACGGGTTCGCGGTCGGGTCGACGCCCTCGCCGTTGTAGCCGGGGTAGCGGACAACATGGTGGCCCTGCACGAAGTGGAGGACGAGCTCTGGGAGAGCGTCTTCCGCATTAACGTGGACGGCCCGTTTCGGATCTCGCGGGCGCTGATCCCGATCATGCTCTCGCGGGGGGTGGGATCAATTGTCAACGTCTCCTCGCAGGCCGGCCTGCGGGGGTCCATCGCCGGCTCTGCCTACACCGCCTCCAAGCATGCGGTGATCGGCTTGACCCGAAGCGCCGCGTATATCTACTCCCCGCGGGGGATCCGGGTCAACGCCGTGATCCCGCGGCCCACCAAGTCTGCCCTGGAATCGAACTACGGCTCCCTGGGCGGCGCCGGCCCGCTGCCGTCCGGGCCGCTGACATCGCCCGAGACAGAGGCAGCGCAGATCGCCTCGCCGATGACCTACCTGCTGAGCGACGACGCCGCCAACGTCACGGGCGCCATCCTGCCGGCCGATGACGGCTGGGGCCTCGCCTAGCCTCGTCAGGATCCAGGGTCAGGCGGAGTTCAGGGCCAGACAGGATCCAGGGGTCAGGCTGAGGGACCGCCGGATCGCCTGAGGCCTGCCTCCAGCGTCTCCAGCACCTCCTCGGTCACCGGTGTTCCGGGAAACCGGGCGAGACGGTTCAACGGGAGGTTCCCGATGAGGGCCAAGGCGCCGCCGAGTCCGCCTCCGGTACCGCCGTCGTCGGCCGGGTCAGCCGCACCTGCCTCGCCCGTACCGCCCGTTCCCGTACCGCCCGCACCGCTCAGTGCAGCGACCAAGGCACCGGCAGCCTCCGGATTCTCCAGCCACTCCTGGATGGTGGACGAGGTAGTCAGCGCCCGGGCGGGAACCGTGCCGTCCAGGACCGCGGCCGAGGCCAGCCTGATGTCCCGTGAAGAGGCTCCGACTTCCACCCGGTATTCGCCGGCATCGGCCACCCACGCGTTCGACTGCGGATCAAAACGGGACAGGGCCCGGACATCCAGCTCGAACTCCACCCGCCGGCTTTCTCCGGGCGCCAGGGCCAGCTTTTCGAATCCGCGCAGTTCCCGCAACGGCCGCAGCGGACGCTGCTGGCCGCCGTCGTCCTCCGGGGCGCCCGTGTACAGCTGTACCACTTCGGTGCCGGTACGGCGTCCGGTGTTGGTGACTGTCAGCCCCACCCGCACCACCTGCCCGGACCCCGTCCCGGCGCTCCGGACCTCCAGGTCCCTGTACGCAAAGGTGGTGTAGGAAAGTCCGTGGCCGAAGGGAAAGGCAACGTCCAGGCCGCGGGTGTCGTACCAGCGGTATCCCACCAACAACCCCTCGCCGTAGCGGACGGTGCCACCCTCGCCGGGGTAGTTTCCGAAGGCGGGAGTGTCCTGCAGCCGGTGAACCATCGTTTCGGCCAGGCGGCCACCGGGATCGGCAAGCCCGAACAGGACATCGGCGACGGCGCTGCCGCCGGCCTGGCCCGGCAGCCAGGCTTCCAGCACCGCAGGGACGGCCTCCGCCCACCCGGTCTCCACCACGCCGCCGTTGCAGAGCACGACGACAGTCCGCGGGTTGGCGTCCAGGACGGCGGCGAGCAGCGCCAGCTGGGCAGCGGGCAGGTCCAGCGTGGTCCGGTCCCGGCCTTCGGACTCGGCCTCTTCGGGCAGGCCAAGGAAGACGACGGCGGTATCGGCGGCTGCTGCGGCTGCAGCGGCTGTCTCCAGCAGATCATCCGGGTTGCAGGGCGAATCGGCGCCCAGGACATACCCCGGTTCAAAGACCAACTCCGCTGCGGCATCCTGGAGCGCCGTCAGCGCGCTGACCAGCCGGACCGGATTCACCTGTGAGGACCCGCTGCCCTGGTACCGGGGGCGGCGCGCCAGCTCCCCGACCAGGGCGATGCTGCCGCCGGCGTCCAGGGGGAGGATCCCGCCGTCGTTCTTGAGCAGGACCATCGACGCGGCAGCTGCGCGGCGGGCCAGTTCGTGATGGGCGGCCAGGTCCACGGCATCCGGTCCTGTTCCCCGGCCAGTGCTGCGGGATCCATTGTCAGCTCGGTGGACCAGGTCGAGGATCCGGTTCACGGAGGTATCCACCTGCTCTTCGGTGAGGGTGCCGGCCTCCAGCCCCGCACCGAGTTCGCGTGCGCCCAGTCCATTGCTGAAGGGCATTTCCAGGTCCAGGCCGGCGGCGAGCGCAGCTGCGCGGTCCGTGACCGCACCCCAGTCCGAGACCACCACGCCGTCATAGCCCCACGTCCCGCGCAGCACGGTGTCCAACAGCCACGGATTCTCCGTGGCGTGCAGGCCGTTCACTGAGTTGTAGGCAGCCATCACGGTCCAGGGCTGCGCCTTGCGCACCACAATCTCAAACGCCTGCAGGTAGATCTCGTGGAGGGTGCGCAGGTCAACGACAGCATCCACCCGCATCCGGTCCGCCTCCTGGTTGTTGGCGGCGAAGTGCTTCGGGCAGGCCCCCACGCCGGCGGCCTGCACCGCTGCGGTCCAGGCGGCCCCGAGCTCCCCGGCCAGCATCGGATCCTCGGAAAAGTACTCGAAGTTGCGGCCGCACAGGGGAGTGCGCTTAATGTTCAGCCCCGGTCCGAGCAGGACATCCACGCCCTGGGCGCGGGCTTCGTGCGCGACGGCGGTGCCCAGTTCAGCGAGCAGGCTGCGGTCCCAGGAGCACGCCGTGGCACATTCGGCAGGAAAACAGGTGGCCGGCGCCGACTCGCCCGGCGCGGCCTGGCTCTCTTCGTCGGGCCGGCGAAGTCCGTGCGGGCCGTCAGCGAGCACCAGTGACCGGATCCCGCGGCCGGGAACAGCGGCTGTCCGCCACATGTCGGCCCCGGACAGCAGGGCGAGTTTTTCCTCCCGGGGCAGGTTCTCCTCCCGGGGCAGGTCCGGAAACGGTGGGATCTCCATGTGTGCGGCTTCCCCTCTGGCTTGGACCCGTATCCACGGCTCCCTTGCCCGCCCCGAGTCTAAGGCGCCGGCCTGAACTGCGAGAAGGCAGCGGGCCCTGTTCCAACGTCAGCCGGGACCGATAGGGTTCAAATGCGAGCCGTCGCCGGGAAAGGGGAGCTCAGCGTGAAGACCCACCTCGACCGCTACCGGCAGATTGCCGAGATCCTCTACCGCAACGGACTCGGTTACCTGGTGGCTGCCTCGGGCCTGGAGGAGCGGTTGCCGTTCGGCCGCAGACCACGGCCCGGAGACCGTCCGGACGGGCCCGCCAGCCGCCCCGAGTACCTGCGGATTGCCCTGGAAGAGCTGGGGCCCACCTTCGTCAAGCTGGGCCAGCTGCTCTCCACCCGGCAGGACCTGCTCCCGCCTGCGTACCAGGCGGACCTGGCGAAGCTGCAGGACAACGCCGAGCCAGTACCGTGGGAACAGATCGAGCCGGTGCTCACCGGGACACTGGGGGCCGGTGCCCTGCACCGCTTCACGCGGTTTGATACAACACCGCTGGCCAGTGCCTCCATTGGACAGGTCTACTCCGCCGGCCTGCCGGACGGCACCGACGTGGTGGTGAAGATCCGCCGCCCCGGAGTGGACGTGGAAGTGAACCGGGACCTGGACATCCTGCAGGGGCTGGCGGGGTACGCCGGCAAGCACTGGGAAGCTGCCCGGGACTACGACCTCCCGGGGCTGATGGACGAATTTGCCGACACGCTGCGCTCCGAACTGGACTACGCCAGGGAAGCCGCGAATACCGAACGCTTCAGGATGAACTTCGAAGCGAATCCGGCAGTGCAGATTCCAGCCGTCTACCGGGACTACAGCTCCTCAACGGTCCTGACCCAGGAACGCCTCTACGGGCTGAAGGTCACCGACACCGCTGCCATCGATGCAGCCGGAATCGACCGCAAGGCGCTCGCCGTGAAGGCAGCGGATGCCGAAATGAAGATGGTCTTTGACGACGGCTTTTTCCATGCCGACCCCCATCCGGGCAACATCTTCGTGGAATCCGGAGGCCGGATCGGGCTGATCGACTTCGGCATGGTGGGGGAGGTCGATGACAAGCTCCGGGCCCAGCTTTCGGCATTGTTTATCTCGATCATGCGCAGGGACCCGGACCGGATGGCCTCCTCCCTGCTGCGGATGTGTGCCACTGCCAGGCGCCCGGACCGGGTCCGGCTGAGCCTGGACCTGCGCCAGCTCATGCGGCTCTATTCCGGAAAGACCCTGGGCGAGGCGCCGGTGGGACGGATCATCAATGCAGCCCTGGCCATTGTCCGCAACCACCATCTGCAGCTTCCCCGGGAAATGGCGCTTCTGCTGCGCATGCTCATCATGACCGAAGGCATGGGCGAGGTGCTGGATCCGGACTTCAGCATGGGCAACACGCTGGCGCCCTACGCCCGGCGGATGACCATGGCACAGCTGAATCCGGTGAACTTCGCCCGACGCCTGGGCCAGGCGGGAGTCGAAACCCTGGAACTGGGAGCCGAGCTGCCGGACCAGGTCCGCCGGCTTCTGAACACGCTGGACATCGAGGGACTGGAGGTGCACCTGCGCGCCGCGGAACTGCTGCCCCTGGTCGAGCGGCTGGAACGTGTGGGCAACCGGATGGTGGCGGCGATTTTCGCTGCGGCCTTCATCCGGGGGGTGGGGGAACTGACCCTGGGAGACACTGACCGCTGGAAGACCTGGCAGGCGCCGCTGATGACCGCAGGTCTGGCTTCCACCGGCCTGCTGGGCGGGTATTTGGCGTGGTCAGCGCGCAGGCAACGGATTCGGGAGCTGTAAATGGACTTGTCACTGGCCGGAAAGAAAGTACTCGTTACCGGCGGCACCCGCGGCATTGGCCGCGCAGTGGTGCAGGCATTCGCCAGGGAGGGCGCCAGCGTTGGATTCTGTGCGCGCACCGCGTATGAGGTCCACATGACCGAGGAGCAGGTGGCGGCGAACGCCGAAGGCCGGATTGCCGGCTCCACCGTCGACGTCACCCATCAGGGCGAGCTGGCCCGGTGGGTCAGTGACTGTGCACTGCTCTTCGACGGAATCGACATCGTGGTGTCCTGCGCTGCCGTGATGGTCCTGGATGACACCGATGAAACCTGGGGCCTCGCCCTGCAGGTTGACCTGATGGGGACAGTGCGGCTGGTGAAGGCCGCCCTGCCTTACCTGATGGAAAGCCGCACGGCATCAATAGTGGCCGTCTCCGGCGTCGCGGGCCGCGAAGCTGACTTCGCCGCCGGTCCCTATGGCACTGCCAAGACAGCCGTCGTCGGTTACGTGGCAGGCCAGGCGCACCGGCTTGCGGCCCGGGGTATCCGGGCCAATACAGTCAGCGCGGGGCACACCTATTTCCCGGGCAGCTTCTTTGCGATCATGCAGGAAGAGGATCCAGAGGGTTTTGCATCGGCCCTGGGCGCCAACCCGACCGGGCGGATGGGCACTCCGGCGGAGGTGGCCGACGTCGTCGTCTTCGTTGCCAGCCCCCGTGCCTCAAGGGTCACGGGGGCCAACATACTGGTGGACGGCGGACTGTCCCGGGGGATCCAGCTTTAGCGCATGCCCAGCTGTGCGGTGGGAATCTTGTACGTTTCCTTGGCCGTCAGCGCCGATACGGACGCAATCAGGCTGATCGCCGCAGTGAAGAGGCTGATGACCACCCAGCCGCCCGGCTCCAGGCCACCCAGTGCGGCAACGATGGACGGCGCAAAGCCGGCCATGAGGAAGCCCAGCTGGGTGCCGATTGCCAGGCCCGAGAACCGCACCTTGGCGCTGAACATTTCAGCGTAGAAGGATGGCCAGACGGCGTTGGCCGCTGCGTAGCCGCCGGAGAAGACCGCCACGGACAGCACGAACTGCAGGAGCGTGTTTCCCGATTCCATCGACAGCAGGTAGAACGGCATGATCGCGGCGGAGGACAGGGCGCCGTAAATGAAGACGGGCTTGCGGCCGATCCGGTCAGCCAGGCTGCCGAACAGCGGCTGTGTGCCCAGGGCCACCACGTTGCCGGCCACCACCAGCCAGAGGGTGATGTCCTCCTTGACGTTGCCGACTTCCGTTCCGTACTTGATCGCCAGCGTTCCGTACACGGTGGAAACAGCGGCGATGAACGCGCAGCAGATCACGCGCAGCACGTCGCGCCAGTGGTGCTTCAGCAAATCGCCGACGGGGAGCTTGGAAATCTGGTTGTTGGCCTTGGCATCCGCGAAGGTGGGCGTTTCATGCAGGGAACGGCGGATGAAGTAGGTGACTACGACGACGACGGCGCTGAGCCAGAACGGAATGCGCCAGCCGATGCCGTATTTGATGTCATCCGGCAGCGCCAGGACGGGGATGAAGACCAGGGCGGCCAGGATCTGTCCACCCTGGGTGCCGGTGAGGGTCCAGGAGGTAAAGAAGGAGCGGCGGTTTTCCGGTGCGTGCTCGAGCGTGAGGGAACTGGCACCGGCCTGCTCGCCTGCGGCGGAGAGGCCCTGCATCAGGCGGCACAGCACCAGAAGAACAGGTGCCCACCAGCCGATGACGTCGAAGCTGGGAAGGCAGCCGATCAGGAAGGTGGAGGCACCCATGAGGACCAGCGTGAACATCAGGACCTTCTGGCGCCCCACGCGGTCCCCGAAGTGGCCCAGCACCACTGCGCCCACGGGGCGGGCAATGTAGGCGAAGCCGAACGTCGCCAGCGACATGACGGAGGCCTGCGCACTGGAGTCAGGGAAGAAGACAAACGGAAAGATCAGCGCTGCAGCTGTTCCGAAGATGAAGAAATCGTAGTACTCGACGGCGCTGCCCATGAAGCTGGCGGCCGCTGCCTTTTTGGGTGTTTTGGCCTGTGTCTTATCGGCCGGAACAGTCTCGGTCATGGGGGGGGTCTCCTGTTGGCAGGTGCGCTGTTGGTGATTTGGCGCGGTCTATCAACTGCGGCCATTCTCCACTGTGCGCTTAGCGCACACGTGTGCATAATTCGTACAGTTCAAGTAATGTAGCTCACAAGGGTGGGGTGCGGCAACGTGGCCCCCCAGATGACAAACCGGCAGGAAAGCACGGACACGGCGGGCAGCGCCCGGCGGCAGCGGAAGGAACATCGGTGTGAGCAGCCCCTCGGAATCCTATTTGGTCGGCCTCATCGGCGAGGGTGTCACGCCCTCGCTGACCCCGCCCATGCATGAGCAGGAGGCTGGCCAGCTGGGCCTGCGCTACCTCTACCGCCCCGTCGATCTCTCCACGCTGGTTCCGGTGGGTGGCGACGACGGCGGTCCCGGGGACACGGCAGCGCAGCTGCGGGAACTGTTGCACCGCGGCCGCGATCTGGGCTTCAACGCCTTCAACATCACCCATCCCTGCAAGCAGCTGGTCCTGCAGTTCCTGGACGAGGTGTCCGACGACGCCGCGCGGCTGGGTGCTGTGAATACCGTCCTGATCCGGGACGGAAAGTTCGTGGGGCACAACACCGATTTCTCCGGGTTCACCACGGCGCTGGCGGCCGGACTGCCGTCGGCGGCGCTGGACAGCGTGGTCCAGCTTGGCGTGGGTGGCGCCGGTGCAGCCGTGGCCTACGCCCTGCTGAAGGCGGGAGCGGCGGAGCTGACCCTGATCGACCTGGCTCCGGCCAGGGCGCAGGAGCGCGCCGAGGCCCTGGGCCGGCTGTTCCCTGAGGCCCTGGTAACCGCTGCCCCGGCGGCCGGGCTGCCGGCAGCCCTGGCCGAGGCGGACGGGCTGGTACACGCCACTCCGGTGGGAATGCACTCCCATCCCGGATTGCCGCTGGACCTGGACTTGATCTCCCCCGATCAGTGGGTGGCCGACGTCGTCTACCGCCCGCTGGAGACCGAACTGGTCCTGGGTGCGCGGGCCAAGGGCTGCGCGGTGCTCGACGGCGGGTATATGGCCGTGGGGCAGGCCGTTGATGCCTTTGAGCTGATCACGGGCATCCGGCCCGATGCGCAGCGAATGCGGGAGCATTTCCTGGACCTGATTGCACGCGGACTGTAGGGGAGAACCGATCATGCGTACCTCCATTGCCACGGTCTGCCTCAGCGGCACACTCGAAGAGAAGATGAACGCGTGTGCAGCAGCGGGATTCGACGGCATCGAGATTTTCGAGCAGGACCTGCTGGTTTCCCCCTCCAGCCCGGAGGAAATCCGCGATCTGGCTGCAGGGCTGGGCCTGACCTTGGACCTGTTCCAGCCCTTCCGGGACTTTGAAGGCGTGACCGAGGACCTCCTGGCGGAAAATCTGTACCGGGCGGAGGCCAAATTCGAGCTGATGAACCGTCTGGGCACCGACACCATGCTGGTCTGCAGCAACGTCGCCACCGCCACCATCGACGACGACGTCCTCGCGGCCGCCCAGCTGCGCCGCCTGGGCGAGCTCGCCGCCCGTTACGGTATCCGGCTCGCCTACGAGGCACTGGCCTGGGGCCGGTACGTGAACGACTTTGAGCACGCCCAGCGGATCGTGGACCTGGCCGATCATCCAAACGTTGGCACCTGCCTGGACAGTTTCCACATCCTCTCCCGCCGCTGGGATCCGGCCGGAATCGAGAAAATCCCTGCCGAAAAGATCTTCTTTGTCCAGCTGGCTGACGCACCGGAGCTGTCCATGGACGTGCTCTCCTGGAGCCGCCACTACCGGGTGTTCCCCGGTGAGGGCGCCTTTGACCTCACCACCTTCATGGCCCACCTGGTCCGGAGCGGTTACGACGGGCCTGTGTCACTGGAAATCTTCAATGACGTGTTCCGGCAGACCGCCGAGGAACGCACGGCCGTGGATGCCATGCGTTCGCTGATCTGGCTGGAGGAGCGCACCTCGGTTTTCCTGGCCGAACAGGATGCCGAAGCCAACGCCTACCCCATGAAGCTCGCCACGCTGCCGGCAGTGGCCGAGCCGACCGGTTTCAATTTCGCCGAGGTCAAGGCCGAAGAAACCGCCGACGTCGAGGAGCTGCTGTTCCAGCTCGGGTTCCGGTGCGAAGGCAGGCACCGCAGCAAGCCGGTGCAGCTCTGGAGTGCCGGAAGTGCCCGGATGATCATCAACCAGCAGCAGGCCCGCGGGCTGATGCCGGGCATCTCCGCGCTGGGGCTGGATGTCCAGGATCCGCTGGCGGCTGCCTCACGGGCCGTGCAGCTGAAGGCCCTGCCCGTCAGCAGGCGCAGCCAGGCCGACGAAGCCGTTCTGCAGGCAGTCTCGGCTCCCGATTCCACTGAAATCTTCCTTTGCGAATCCACTCCGGACGGCATAGTGGCCTGGGCGGAGGAATTTGGCGCACCGCAGGAGACGGCAGCCGGCTCCGGGCCGGATCCGGCCGGGCTGATCACGCACATTGACCACATCAACCTGTCCCAGCCCTGGCAGCACTTTGACGAGGCGGTGCTGTTCTACGAATCCACCCTTTCGCTGGCGCCCCGGGCCTCGCAGGAAGTTCCGAGCCCCATGGGCCTGGTGCGCAGCCAGGTGATGCGCAACGACGACGGCACGGTCCGGCTGGCCCTGAACATCGCGCCGCTTGCCCTGGAGCAGGGCGGCCCCCGCGGCGGTTCGGACTATCCGCAGCACGTGGCTTTTGCCTGCACCGACGTGGTGGCGCTGGCCCGGCAGGCGCAACAGCGTGGCCTGGAATTCCTGCCGGTCCCGCCCAACTACTATGAGGACCTGCGGGCCCGCTTCCGGCTGGACGGGAATCTGCTGGAGACCCTGAGGTCGCTGAACCTGCTGTATGACCGCGACGCCGACGGCGAATTCCTGCATTTCTACACGGCCACCGTGGGAAACGTGTTCTTCGAGGTCGTGGAGCGCCGGAGCGGTTACGACGGCTACGGCGCCCCCAACGCACCGGTGCGCCTTGCCGCACAGTACGCCCGTTCGCGCAGTGCCGGCAGCGTCCGCAGTGCCGGCAGGGCGGGACGGCGCTAGCCGTGGGGGCCGACGACCCGTACTACGTCAAATCCGTGGAGAAGACCTTCGCGGTCCTTGGAGCCTTTACGCCCGAACACCCCCGGCACAGCGTCAGCTCGGTGGCAGCGGCCGCTGATCTTAGCCGCGCTGCTGCACGGCGGTTCCTGCTGACGCTGTGCGATCTGGGCTATCTCAGCAGCAGCGGTTCCCTGTTTGAACTGGCGCCGCGCTCCCTGGACATCGGCTCTGCCTTCCTGGCCACGCTCTCCCTGCCCACGTTGGCGGAACCCCATCTCAAGGCGCTGGCTGCCGAGCTGGGGGAGACCACCTCACTGTGCATCCTGGACGGTATGCATGTCGTCTATGTCGCCCGGGTGGCACCGCCACGGCTGGTGCACGTTTCCGTGAATGTCGGAACCCGTTTTCCGGCCTGGGCAACGTCAATGGGCCGGGTCCTGATCGCGGCCCTGGAACCGGAAGCGCGTGAGGCCCACCTGAACGCCGTGGAACTGAAGCCCTACACGCCGCACTCCGTTTCGACCCTGGACGAGCTCCGTGCGGAAGTGGAGCTGGCCGGCAGCCGCGGCTGGGCCAGGGTCAGTGACGAACTCGAGGGCGGGCTGCGCGGGGTGGCGGTGCCGGTGTCCCGCTACGGGTCAGTGGTCGCAGCGGCCAATGTGTCCCTGCAGATGCACCGCGATCCGGATGAGTCGCTGGAGGAAACCGTGGTGCCCCTGCTGAGATCGGCGGCGCAGCGCATCACCGCCGATCTCAACATCCGCTGAACGGGCAGCACCTACTGGGCGAAGTCCGTCGCGTTGTAGATGTTCAGGTTCAGCGCCGAAGCCACTTGGGCTACCGCCTTCTGCGCCTTGACGCTGTTGCCCGCCGGATCCAGCGGCGGTGAGAACGCGGCGATGGCCAAGGTGCCCGGCATGATGGCCAGGATCCCCCCGCCCACGCCGCTCTTGCCCGGCAGACCCACTTTGTAGGCCCAGTCCCCGGAAGCGGTGTACAGGCCTTCCATCGTCATTTCCGCCAGGATCGGCGGGACCAGTGACGGGTCAAAGACCTGTTCGCCGCTCACCGGGTTCCGGCCGCGTGCAGCCACGGTAGCCCCCATGGTGGCCAGGTCAGCGGTGGTGACCAGGGTGGAACACTGGCGGGTGTACACCTCGCACGCCTCCATTGGATCCGAATACATGGTGCCGCCCGAATACAACAGCCACGCGATCGCCCGGTTGTGGAAGTTGGTGGACTGCTCCGAGTTGTTCACATCGTCACTCAGGCTGATCCGGCGGCCGGCAAAGGCGCTCTGCATATTGAGGATCTTTGCCCACCGTTCCTCCGGGGAGGCCGCCGGTATCAGTGAGACCGTGGACATGGCACCGGCGTTTACCAGCGGGGACAGCGGTTTGTCCCCGTGCAGTGCCAACGCAATGACGGAGTTGAACGGCTCACCGGTGGGATCGGCCCCCACCTTGTCGTGGAACTCCGGCAGGCCAACGTCCTGCATGGCCAGGGCCATGGAGAACACCTTGGAGATGGATTCGAGCGCAAATTCGAACCGGGCATCACCGGCTTCGAACACCTCGCCGTCTGCCGTCACCACGCATACGCCGAACAAGGCCGGATCCACCGACGCCAGATAGGGGATGTAACTGGCGTTGGCGCCGCCGGTGTCGTTGGCATGGTCGGCGTGGGCTGCCTGGACAGCCTGCCTGATGGCCGCTTTGTCGGGGATCACGGTGCTGCACTTCCTCCCATGGCCGGTCCCGGACGGGGCCGAAGCGGCGGTTTGCCGGCTTCTCCGGGTTGTCCTGCAGCAGGTGCGTCACCGGCTGCCGTGCCCGGTTGCCCCGCGGAGCTTCCGGCAGCGCCGAGCGCCCGGTCAGTCAGCACCGCGGTTGGAACCGAGGACTGTGTCTGCACCCCCGGATGGCGGTGCTCCAGCTCCCAGGTAAAGGGTGCGAAACTGTTGGCCGGATCCCGCCAGTGCGGTTTGCGCAGTGCGTAGATCACCAGGGGAAGGATGAAGAAGAACGCCGCCCCGCCCGCCAGGATGCCCACATAGAGCGCGGGGGATCCGACGGAAATCTGGTCCGGCGGGATGAAGCTGAAGATAAAGGCCATCAGCGAGCCCAGGAAACCGATGCCGCCCACCACCCACATGCCTGCTTCGCCGCCGGGCACCCGGTAGGGCCGGGGCCGGTTGGGCTGGGTGTACCGCAGGTACATGGCGGCCCCGAACATCAGCAGGTACATGATCAGGTACAGGATCACGGTGAGCTGGCTCAGGATCTGGTACGCGGCCTGCACTGAAGGCAGCACCACGTAGACCAGCCCCAGGGCCGTGACCACAAATGCCTGGAAAAGCATGATGTGGACGCCCATGCCGTGCTTGTTGGTGCGCTGCCAGAACCGGGGCAGATAGCCGGCCTTCGCCACTGCGAGCAGGCCGCTGGACGGACCGGCCACCCAGGTCACCACCCCGGCGAGGACGCCGATCAACAGCATGGCCGCAATGATGGGCCCGGCCCAGCCGATGCCGGCCCACTCGAACATGTCGTTGTAGGAGGTCAGCAGGGATTGGGTGAGGTTGATGTCCGCCTGCGGCACCACGAACGCAATGGCCAAGGTGCCCAGCACGAAGATGACCACGGTCCCCAGTGCAGCGATCAGCACGGCGAGCGGATAGTCACGGGTCGGGTTCTTCACTTCCTTGACGTGGATGGCGTTCATTTCCATGCCGGCGTAAAAGAGGAAAATACTCGCCGCCAGCACCACATTGGAGAAGTTGGAGAAGTCCGGAACCAGTTCACCCCAGCCCATCTCGATCTGCGGGGTGTTTCCTGCGAAGTAGTAGGAGAATCCCAGCACGATCAGGACGGCGGCCGGAATGATGGTGCCGACGATGCCGCCCCACTGGGCCACCTTCGAGAACGCGGAGGCGCCCCGGAAGGCGATGAAGGTAGCCAGCCAGTAGACCACCAGCACCACCGCCAGGACAAAGGCCTTGTTTCCCGAGAGCTGCGCATCAAGGTTTTGGTCGGTCCCGGTGTAGGCCAGTGACACGGCTCCAAACGTCAGGACGGTGGGGAACCAGATACTGACCTCGATGAACAGCATGAACATGGCGACGAAGGCCCAGCGCGGGCCGAACGCTTCACCCACCCAGCGGAACACGCCGCCCTGTTCCGGCCAGCCCGTGGCCAGTTCGGCGGCGACGAGGGACACCGGAATAAGGAAGACCACAGCAGCAAGCACGTAGTAGAAGATCGAACTCAACCCGTACTCCGCCTCGGCGGGCAGGCCGCGGAGGCTGACCACGGCCACGATGTTCATGACGGCCAGGGCGCCGATGGTGATTTTGGCTGTCTGCTTGGCCTTGGCTTTCGCCTGGTCGCCCGATGGGACGGATGAGCCGGTCGACGCCGTGGAGTCACTCGATGAAGTGGAATCAGTCATAGGGGCTCAGCTCCTGGGTCTAGTGGTGGAAGCCCGGCTGTTCGGCTTCCTGGGGCATCGGCGACTCAAGCCGGTCGAGGAACTCGGTTTCGGTCCGGATGTCCTGCAGGAGGCTGTCGGCCAGGTCCATGCTGAGACCGTTGCGGACCACGATGCGCTCCACAGTCAGGTTCTCCAGGTTGGAAGGCATTGGATACGCCGGGACGAGCCAGCCCTTGGTCCGCAGCCGGTCCGCCAGGTCGTAGAGGGTCCATTTGTCGGTGTGGCCTTCCTTGAGCCGCCACGCGAACACCGGGATATCCGAGCCGTCGTTCCACAACTCAAAGGCACCCAGCTCTGCAATGCCGGCGGATAGATACCGTGCCACGTCCTGGCAGGCCTGCTGGACCTTGGCGTAGCCTTCACGTCCCAGACGGAGGAACAAGTAGAACTGCAGGACGACCTGTGCCCCGGGCCGGGAGAAGTTCAGCGCGAACGTGGGCATGTCCCCGCCCAGATAACTCACATAGAAGATCAGGTCTTCCGGAAGCCACTGCCGTTCCCGCCAGATCACCCAGCCGAGGCCGGGATACACCAGCCCATACTTGTGACCCGAGGTGCTGATGGAATGCACCCGGCTTATCTGGAAGTCCCATTCCAGCTCCGGCTGGATGAACGGCGCGATCATCCCGCCCGAGGCCGCGTCCACATGGATGTTGATGTCCAGTCCGGTGGAGGCCTGGATCTCGTCCAGCTTGGCCGCGATCTGCTTCACCGGTTCGTACATGCCGGTGTAGGTGACGCCCATGATGGCGACGACGCCGATGGTGTTCTCGTCGACGTATTTCTCCAGCTCGAAGCCGTCCAGGCACTTATGCTCCTCGCTGATGGGAACCAGCCGGGCCTCGACGTCGAAATAGTTGCAGAACTTCTCCCAGCAGACCTGCACAGCCGAACTCATGACCAGATTCGGCTTGTCGGTGGGTTGGCCCTTCGCCTTGCGCGCGTTTTGCCATAGCCGCTTCAGGGCCAGCCCGCCCAGCATGCAGGCCTCGGAAGAGCCGACGGTTGACGTCCCGATGGTGCCGTCCGGATCCGGTGCATGCCACAAGTCGGCGAGGATCGTTGCGCAGTTCTGCTCGATCCGGGCGGTCTGCGGGTACTCGTCCTTGTCGATCATGTTCTTGTCGTACGTCTCGGCGTACAGCTTGTTGGCGTGCTCGTCCATCCAGGTGCTGACGAACGTCGCCAGGTTCAGGCGCGCATTCCCGTCCAGCATGGTTTCGTCGTGCACTATCTGATACGCCGTTTCGGGCAGCATCTGTCCGTCGGCGAGCCTGGTCTTCAGGGCAACCGAGTCCTCGCCGGGACGGGAAAACAACGGGTTTACGCTCAATGAACTTCTGTCGCGTTCAGGCATGGTCCTTGACCTTTCATGGCAGTCTCGGAATCGGAAAACCCGGCCGTAGTGAGCGGCTGCTGTGGCTTTCCGAAGCAGGTTGTGACCTCAGGGGGTAAGGCTGCGCGTGCCCCTGAAACGTTACGCGCGGCCCAAAGGGGTGGCTAGGTTCGGGCGCCCCGGGGACCGTTCGCGACCAGACTTTCGGCCAGTGGGGGTCCGGTTCGGCCCTCTCCGCCGGAGGAGCCGCCCGGACCGTTGAGGCTCCTGAAAGGCCCGCGTACTGTTTGAACCGCAACCGATGAACCACCATCCATCGCCCCTGGCCCGGCAACGCAGTGGCGCCGGTTACCCCAGCGGGGCACACCTGTGAGGAGAAACCCATGGCTGGACTTGCACGGCGTGACCGGTTTGAACTGCCCGAACCGGTCCGCAAATTCTTCGAAGGCGACTGGGAGGTTCCGGCGTTCCCCGTGGAGGAATACCGGGACGGCACCACCATGGTGGTGAAGGCCGAGCTGCCCAACATCGACCCGGACAAGGACCTGGACGTGACGGTGAGCGAGGGCGTTCTGCACATCCGCGGTGAGCGCCGGGAGCAGACGGAACACAAGAGCAAAAACGGCTACCGCTCGGAGTTCCACTATGGCTCCTTCACCCGCGATATTCCGCTGCCCGCCGGCTGCAGCCAGGATAGCGTCTCGGCTTCCTATAACGACGGCGTCCTGGAAGTGAGGATTCCGGTGCCGGACGTCGGTACCTCCACCACCAAGGTGCCCATCTCCCGGGGTTAGCACGGCGGGGGAGATCGGGTTAACCCGGTGACCGGCCGAAAGTATCCGGACTGGGTGGTCATAACCACCCTGGCCTGCGGCGGCGTCGTCGTCTCCCTGGAAAAGACGGCGGTGGTTCCGCTGCTGCCGGAGTATCCCCGGATTTTTGGCCTCTCCAGCGACGACGTCTCCTGGATGGTCACCATCACGCTGCTGACCGCCGCCGTGGCCACGCCGATCGTCTCCCGGCTCGCGGACATGTACGGCAAGCGGCGGATGCTGCTGCTGGCTATGGCGATGATGGTGGCCGGGTCATTAACCGCTGCCGTCGGTGGGACCTTCGCTTGGGCGCTGGTCGGGCGCGGGCTGCAGGGTTTCGGTGGAGCGGTGATTCCGGTGGGGATCAGCATCCTGCGCGATGCCCTGCCGCAGCGCAAAATCGCCGCTGCCGTGTCATTGATGAGTGCGAGCTTCGGGATCGGCAGCGCGTTGGGCCTTCCGCTGGCGGGGCTCATCTATGAGCGGCTTGGCTGGCGGGCAACGTTCTGGGTTGTCGGCGTGATCGCGGCGTTGCTGATCGTAGCCGTGGTGGTGTTTGTGCCTGAATCCCGGGTGCGGAGTCCGGGGCGCTTTGATTACCAGGGAGCGTTCCTGCTGTCCGGAGCCATGACCGCCCTGCTGCTGGCGATCACCAAGGGCGGCGTCTGGGGATGGACCAGCGACCAGGTTCTGGGTTTGCTCGCAGCCACCGCCGTGCTGCTGGGATTGTGGTTTCCCCTGGAGCTGCGCAAGGGTCAGCCCCTGGTGGACCTGCGGACCTCCGCCCGCCGGCCGGTCCTGTTGACCAACGTGGCAGCGGTCCTGGTGGGCTTTTCCATGTACGCGAACATGCTGATCACCACGCAGCAGCTACAGCTGTCCCCGGAAACCGGGTACGGCTTCGGGTTCAGCGTGCTGGTGGCGGGGCTGACCATGATCCCCTCGGGGCTGGCGATGGTGGCTGCGGCACCGCTGTCCGCGCGCGTCACCAACACCTTTGGTGCGAAGACCACCCTGGTGGCAGGGTGCGCCATCATGGCGGCCGGTTATCTGTGCCGGATGGTGCTGGTGCACACTGCCACGGGGATCATTATCGGAGCGGTGATTGTCTCGGTGGGAACGGCCATTGCCATGGCGGCCATGCCGACCATCATCATGAGTAACGTTCCACTTACGGACACCGCTGCCGCCAACGGCGTGAACACCCTGCTCCGGTCGGTCGGGACTTCCACCTGCAGCGCTGCAGCAGCCACCATTCTCGCCTCCATCACCATGGTGGCGGGGGAGAGGGTCTTCCCGGCACTGGATGCCTTCCGCCTGATCTTCGCCCTCGCCGGTTTCGCGGCGCTCGCAGCCACCGGCATTGCCTGCCTGATTCCCCGCTCCACCCGCCGGGAGTCCACCCACCCGCAGTTGCATGCAGCCCCGGGCAGGCACCAGCCGCCACAGGCCGGATCCAAGCAGGAGGTCATGGTGGCCGGTGCCCTGCTTGCCGCAGACGGCCGCACTGCGGTTCCCGGCGGCATCGTCACCGCGCTGGATGAGGACGGCGAGCCGGTGGACTGGGACCGGGCGGGCGACGACGGCCGATACGCCGTCGTTCTGCCGGGGAGCGGGCGCTATCTGCTGGTGGCGACGCAGCGGCAGTGGCGGCCCGTCTCGGGCATCCTGACGGTTCCCGGCGGGGCTGAAGTCGCCAGGCATGACATCAGCTTTTCCGAGCGGCTGGTCTTGACGGGGCAGGTGCGCCACAACCGGCGCCCGGTCGGCGGGGCGCTGGTGAGCCTGGTCGGGCCGGAGAACCGGAACACCGCGGCCGTCCGGGCCGACCGCCGCGGGAACTACGAACTGGAACTGCCCCGCCCGGGGACCTACGTACTGACAGTGGTGGAGCCCGACGGCATCACTACCCACACCCGGCGCGTGCTGCTGCCGGCACCGGGCACCGTGATCGACGTCGAACTCGGCAATGAAAGCCCCACCACCGGGCTGCGGATCTAAGGCCACAATGTCGCCCCGGCCGTTCCGGGGAGACCAAGGGCACATCCCTGTCTTTGGTCCCGGATCGGTTGAGCGCATAGGATCAATCTGGCGTAAAGCGGGTGCGGTGCCCTGGAGCACCGGAGGGGGCCCTGCAATCCGGGTTTGCCGGACTGCGCAAGCTGCGCCGCCGTCCGCCGCTTCGAAGCCCGCGGATGTGGTTTCGAGGGGGAGACGGGACTCCTTTTCCTTTTTGTCTTTTAGTTAGGGTATGTGGTGGATCTCACCCTCATGGTGGCGCTGGTGATCGCGCTTGCTTTATTCTTCGACTTCACCAACGGCTTTCACGACACAGCCAACGCAATGGCAACGCCCATTGCTACCGGCGCGATCAAGCCGAAGAACGCTGTGGCACTTGCCGCAGTCCTGAACCTGGTGGGCGCTTTCATGTCCACCGAAGTCGCCAAGACCATTTCCGGAGGCATCATCCGGGAAGGTGACGGCGGCATCCAAATTACTCCGGTGATGATTTTCGCCGGACTCCTTGGCGCCGTGATCTGGAACCTGATTACCTGGCTCCTCGGGCTGCCCAGCAGTTCCTCGCATGCACTGTTTGGAGGCCTGATCGGTGCCGCCATTGTTGGCGCCGGCTTTGGTTCCGTGGACTACTCGGTGCTGTTGTCCAAGGTGATCCTGCCGGCCTTTATTGCCCCGGCGATTGCCTTGAGCGTGGCGTACCTGGCAACCAGGCTCGCCTACTCCATCACGCGCCGGCACGATGCAGATTCCGGGGACAAGCTGCCCCGCAAGCGCGGCGGCTTCCGCTACGCCCAGATCTTCTCCTCCTCCTTGGTCGCACTGGCCCACGGCACCAACGACGCGCAGAAGACCATGGGTGTCATCACCCTGGTGCTGATTTCCGGCGGGTTCCAGGTAGTCGGCACCGGTCCGGTGTTCTGGGTTGTCGCAGCTTGTGCAGTCGCAATTGCTGCCGGCACCTACGCCGGTGGCTGGCGCATCATCCGCACCATGGGCACCGGCCTGACCGACGTCAAGCCGGCTCAGGGCTTCGCTGCCGAGACCAGCACCGCCGCAGCGATCCTGACCTCGACCCACCTTGGCATGGCGCTTTCGACCACGCAGGTCGCTTCGGGGTCCGTTATCGGTTCAGGCCTTGGCCGCAAGGGCGCCGAGGTCCGCTGGGGAACTGCCCGCCGGATCGCCGGCGGCTGGCTGCTGACCCTTCCCGCTGCCGCCGTTATGGGCGCCGCAGCGGCCGCCGTCGCCAGCATCGGCACGGTCGGCGTGATTATTGACGGCGTCCTTGGCCTGGCCATCATGCTGTTTATCTTCTTCCGGTCCCGCACCAACCGCGTCGGCCATGACAACGCCGTCAGCAACATCGATACCGCCGGGGGAGCCGTACGCATCAAGAAGCGCAAGTCCCGCACCAAGAGCGCCGCAGCGGCCCGCACCAAGAATGCAGACCGCACCAAGATCAAGGAGAACTCAAAGTGAGCATCAACTGGGTTGCCTACCTGATTGTCGCCGGAGTCACCCTGCTGGCCACGCTCGTCGTCGTCGGCCTGTATTCCACCGGTGTCCGCCTCTACGCCGTCGCATCCGACCGCAATCCGGGACCGGAGGCAAAGAACCGCCTGGCCCTGGTCAAGGCCGGCGCGTACGCCTGCTTCGCCGTCTGTGGAGCAGCTGTGCTCTTTGGCGTCTACCTGATCATTCCGGCCCTGCACGGCTAAGGGTTCCGGGTCAGCGCCCTCCGGAGACGAGAGCACGCAAAAGCCCGGCGGAGGCAACCTCAACAACGGTTGCTGCCGCCGGGCTTTTCTGTGCCTGAGAATAATGTGCCCAGGGATTTCCAGGTCCAGGAAGCTCCGTGCCTAGGAAGCTGTGGCGTACTCCGGGTAGTCCGTGTAACCGGCTGCGCCCTGCGTGTAGAAGGTGGAGGGGTCCATGGGGTTCAGCGGCAGGTCTTCCTGCCAGCGGTGCACCAGGTCAGGGTTGGCGAGGGCAGGACGGCCCACCACTACGCCGTCGCACAGGTCATTGGCGAGCAGGCCAATGGCTTCCTCGCGGGTGGTGACCATGCCGAAGCCCGAATTCAGCAGCACCGGTCCGCCGAAGGCCTTGCGCAGTTCCTGGACCAGGATGTCGGACGGGTCCTGGTGCAGGATGCTCAGGAACGCCGGCTTCAGCGGAGCGATTCCCCGCACCAATGCTGTGTATGTGGCCAGGACCTCGGCAGGATTGGTTTCCAGGGCGCCCTGGATATTGTGTTCAGGGGAAATGCGAAGTCCGGTACGGTCTGCGCCGATGGCTTCGGCAACTGCCTGGTAGACCTCGACGACGAAGCGGGCGCGGTTGTCGGGCGAGCCGCCGTACATATCTGTCCGCTGATTGGATTCCGCCGAGAGGAATTCGTGCAGCAGGTAACCGTTGGCACCGTGGAGCTCGACGCCGTCGAACCCTGCTTTCATGGCCGCGACGGCCGCCGCGGCGAACTCGGCGACGACGCCGGGCAGCTCGCCCGTTGTCAGGGCGTGCGGCACCGGGTAGGGCTGCTTGCCTTCATAGGTGTGGGTCATGCCGTCAATTGCGATGGCACTGGGAGCCACAAGCTCGCGGCCTCCGGTGATGCCGGGGTGGCTCACGCGGCCCGCATGCATCAGCTGGGCGACAATGCGTCCGCCGGCCGCGTGGACCGCGTCAGTGACATTCTTCCAGCCGGCAATCTGCTCGTCCGTGACAAGCCCGGGCTGGCCCGTGAAGCCCTGGGCCGTGAACGACGTATAGGTTCCCTCGCTGACGATCAGGCCCAGGGACGCACGCTGGCTGTAGTGCTCGGCCATCAGCGCCGTCGGGACGCCGTCCCGGCCGCTGCGGGTGCGGGTCAGCGGAGCCATGATCAGGCGGTTGGGCAGTTCAAGAGCGCCCAGGGTCATCGGTGAAAAAAGGTTCAAGGGTAAAGGCTCTTCCTGTAGATTGCGCTGGTGTTCAGCGTTCCAGTTCGCGTTGTGATGCAACGTTGTTGCTGGTGCAACTGGTTGGTATGCGCCTACTGGGCCAACCGGGACGGTGCGCTGAGTATTCCGCAGCTTCGGGTTCCGCAGCTTGGGTTCCATAGCTTTGGCGTTGCCCTCGGCTCGGTTCCGCAGCTTGGGCGTTGCGCCTCTCATGTGGGTGCCCCTCTCCTGTGTTTACCCGGCGGCGGGGCTAGCATGGGCGCCATGGCCACGACTGTTTATCATGTTGCTGCGTCCCTTGACGGCTATCTAACCGGGCCACGGCCGGCAGCGGGGCTCCAAGCAGCGGGCCCTGCGACGGGCGTGGAGGATGGCGGAGACTGGCTGTCGATTGTTGATCCGGCGTCGGTTGGGGCCATTGTCATGGGGGCGCAGACCTACCGGTCGTTCATCGAGGAAAACCCGGCCGCCTGGGCGTTCGGCACCATTCCTGCCTGGATCTTTACGCATCATGAGTTTCCCGGAATTCCGGGTGCCGATATCACCTTCGTCCGCGGTGACGTTGCCGAATTCCATCCGGATATTGCACACGATGCAGGCGTCAAGGACATCGGACTGATCGGCGGTGGCAACCTTGCCGCGCAGTTCCTGGATTCCGGACTCCTGGACGAGGTGGTGCTGACCCTTGTCCCCGTGGTCTTGGGCGGTGGGCGTCCGATGCTGCCGGTCAGCAATGCCACGGATTTCGCGGTCCTTTCCGGCAGTCGTTCCCACGGACCCGGGTTGGTCGAGCTGCACTATTCCTTTGCGCGTTAACGGATCCTTCGTGCATTAGTGCTGGTGTCAGCGGCCGCTAGTAATTGACGCTGCAAAAGTGAGTATAAGTCCGGTAGGGCAACCGCGTCAGGACTATTGAGTGGTGACTTCTAGGAAAATAGACTAGTAAACATGTTCGAATCGAGGCGGGCCCAAAGTGCGGAACCTCCACAAGAGAGTGTGGAGCCTGAACAAGGGTTTCCGGAAGTTTCCTCCTGGATGGAGCAGTTGGGCCGTTTTAGCGGCCACGAAATCCTGGACCAGCTACTTCAGGATCAGCACGTTGTAAGCATGGAACCCCCGCTGCAGACAGCTGCCTTCAACCCTGCGGCTGGAGACCCAGCCGGAGTGAGGCGGGCGGACGCCAACCCGGCTCAACTCATCGATCAGATCCGGGCCTTGGAGGAGTTGAAGGCAGCTGCCTCAGCGGCGCAGGTCCGGGTCACCGCGGTCTTTGACGCCCTGACCCGGCAGGCCCAGGCCACAGCCGGGTTGAAGGCCGATCAACTCGGTAAAGGGGTCGGGGCTCAGATCGGGCTGGCGCGGCGGGAGTCTCCGAACCGCGGCACCCGGATGCTTGGCATTTCCCGGATCCTGACCCGGGAAATGCCGCATACGCTGCACGCCCTGACCCGGGGAGTGATCAACGAGTGGCGGGCCACCATCCTGGTGAAGGAAACCGCCTGCCTGTCCCTGGAAGACCGGCAGCGCATCGATGAGCAGGTCGCCGGGAACCTGGCCGAGCTGGAATCCCTGGGGGATAACCAGTTGATTGCCCGGACCAAGACCCTCTCCTACGCCCTGGATCCGCACAGCGTGGTGAACCGGGCGTCCAAGGCGGCCTCGGAACGGTATGTGTCCTGCCGTCCGGCACCGGACACCATGACGTATCTGACCGGGCTGTTGCCGGTCGCCCAGGGCGTGGGGGTGTTTGCGGCGCTCACGCGGGAAGCGGACCGGCTGCGGGCGGCCGGGGATTCCCGCACGAAGGGCCAGATCATGGCCGACACCCTGGTGGAGCGGGTCACCGGCCGGGCGAAGGCCGAGGATGTGCGGGTTCAGGTGCAGCTGGTGATGACGGACCGGGCCTTGTTGGCCGGGTCCGCGGAGCCGGCGGTGCTGCCCGGATACGGGATGGTTCCGGCGCAGTTCGCCCGGGATTTGGTGCGGAAGACAGGCAGCCGCACTGATAAGGCCACCCGGACTTGGCTGCGGCGGCTGTACACGGAGCCCTCCACCGGCCAGCTGGTCGGGATGGACTCCCTGGCGCGGCTGGTGCCGGAGGGTTTGGCACGGTTCATTGCGGTCCGGGACCAGGTTTGCCGGATGCCGTGGTGCGGGGCGCCGATCCGGCACTTCGACCACATCAAACCATTCCGCGACGGCGGCACAACCAGCGCAGAAAATATCCAGGGCTTATGCGAGGCCTGCAACCAGGCCAAGGAAGCACCGGGCTGGAGCGCGGCCGTGGTGACACAACCCGCTCCTGGCAACACGGGCGCAGCAGCCGCAACCAGGCACACGGTCGAGACCATCACACCCACCGGACACCGCTACGGATCCACGTCACCACCGCTGCCAGGAGCCACGGAGTCTGCTCAGTCCGAATCCGACTCCAATGAGCACCTCTTTAATGAGTCAGTCTCCGCAGCGGAGGCAATCATTAGACCGTTCACCGTTGTTCCGCATCCGGACGGGCTGTTTCCGTTGCAGTTCATCGATTTGCGGGCGGCATGATCAAGAACCCGGCGAGCAAGAACCTAGCGGGCGTCCCGGAGCATGTTCGTCATCCGGGCGGTGCTGAGCCGGCGTCCCT
The DNA here is from genome assembly GCF_018622995.1 of Arthrobacter jiangjiafuii. Lineage (NCBI taxonomy): Bacteria > Bacillati > Actinomycetota > Actinomycetes > Micrococcales > Micrococcaceae > Arthrobacter > Arthrobacter jiangjiafuii. The sequence goes on along the minus strand of NZ_CP076022.1, from coordinate 2,028,965 downwards.
GCTCGTCGGTCATGACAATCTCGTGGGTCACCAGGGTTCCGCCGAGATGGATTGCAGTCGCAGTACCGGTCACGAGTCCGGACGCAACCGCGCGGTGGTGGGTTGCGTTGAGTTCAATCCCCAAGGCCTGCCGCCCGGGACCACCATGAATCGCGGCACCGAACGAGCCCAAAGTCTCGGCCAGTACCAGATGGGCACCGCCGTGAAGGATGCCGGCCACCTGCTGGTTGCCCTCCACCGGCATCGTGGCCACCAGTCGTTCCGCCGACATCTCGGTGAACCTGATACCCAGCTTCACCACCAGGGATCCAGGGCCGTGAGCGCTCAACCAACCGTGCATCTCGGACGGGATCCCAGCCGCCACCAGCTCCTCCGTGTAGTCCCGGGGAGCCTCGGAGGGGGCGCCGGCGCCCGGCGTGAAATTGTCGCTCATGCCCACTAGGCTTACATCTGTGAGTGAATCTACCAAACTGGCCGATGTACAAGCAGAAATCCCTGCCGAAACCGTTCTCGACGGGGTAGCGGAACCCGGTTCTGCACCCGCACCCGAAGCGCTCGGAAACGCTTCAGCGGGAGGGCACAGCCGGTTGCTGGTGATTGATGGACACTCCATGGCGTTCCGTGCCTTCTATGCACTTCCCGCCGAGAATTTCTCCACCGACACCGGTCAGCACACCAACGCCGTCTACGGCTTCACCTCCATGCTGATCAACCTCATCAAGGAGGAGAAGCCCACCCACCTGGCGGTGGCCTTCGACCTCGACACCCCCACCTTCCGCTCCGAGGAGTACACCGAGTACAAGGGCGGCCGGAACAAGACGCCCGAGGAGTTCCACGGCCAGGTGGACCTCATCATCAAGGTGATGGAAGCCATGCGTATCCCTACCCTCTCGATGGACGGATACGAGGCAGACGACATCCTGGCGACCCTGGCCGAGAAGGCCTCGGCCCGGAGCTGGGACGTCATGGTGGTCTCCGGCGACCGGGACGCATTCCAGCTCGTCGATGACCGCGTCACCGTGTTCTACCCGAAAAAGGGTGTCTCCGACCTGCCACGGATGGATGCCGCCGCGGTGGAGGCCAAGTACCTGGTGCCGCCGGACAAGTACTCCGACCTGGCCGCCTTGGTGGGGGAGTCGGCAGACAATCTTCCGGGCGTTCCGGGCGTCGGACCCAAGACCGCAGCCAAGTGGATCAAGCAGTACGGCGGGCTCGAGGGCATCCTGGAGAATCTCGACGCCATCAAGGGCAAGGTCGGAGACTCGCTCCGCGCCAACATTGAAGACGTCAAGCGCAACCGCCGCCTGAACCGGCTGCTCCGCGACCTGGACCTGCCGGTGGATCTCGATGCCATGGTGGCGCAGCGTCCGGACCGCGAAGCGGTCGAGGAACTTTTCGACGCGCTGCAGTTCAACGCCCTGCGCAAGCGGCTCTTCGACATTTACGGTGAGGAGGAAACGGCTTCTGCGGGAGCCGAACTCACCCCTCCCGCGCATGTCGTCATCACAGACGCGGCCGCCCTGAAGGACTGGATCGCTTCCACCAACCAGGCCAAGACCGCCGTCCAGCTGGTGACCGAGGGCGCCGCGGGAGGACGCGACGTCGTCGGCCTCGCCCTGGTGACGCACACCGTGGCCGCTTATGTGCCGCTGACCGAGATCGACGCCGATACCGAGCAGGTGCTCGCCGGCTGGCTCGCGGACCTGGACGCGCCGAAGGTTGTGCATGACTTCAAGGATGCCTACAAGGCGCTGGCCGCCCGCGGACTCCACCTGGCCGGCGAAGTGGATGACACCGCCATTTCCGGCTACCTGATCCAGCCGGACCGGCGCAGCTATGACCTCGCGGACCTGAGCCTGCACCACCTGCGGATGTCCCTGGCCACGTCCGCTCCGGGCTCCAACCAGCTCCAGCTCGCGCTCGAAGAGGAAGATGTTGCTTCCCCGGCCGTGATGGAGGCCTTTGCGGCGCTGGCTCTGAGCGACCACTTCGCCGGCCAGCTGGTGGACCGCGGTGCCAACCAGCTCCTCGGTGGGTTGGAACTGCCGCTCTCCGAGGTCCTGGCCGAAATGGAGCTGGCCGGCATCGCCGTCTCCACTGAAAAGCTGGAACGCCTGCTGGACGATTTCAGTGCAACCATCGCCCAGGCCAGCAGCGAAGCTTTCAGCATCATCGGCAAGGAAATCAACCTTGGCTCTCCGAAGCAGCTGCAGGTGGTGCTCTTTGACGAACTTGGCCTGCCCAAAACCAAGAAGATCAAGACCGGCTACTCCACCGACGCCGATGCCCTTGCGGACCTGATCATCAAAACCGGCGGGCACCCCTTCCTGGCCAACCTGATGGCTTACCGTGATGCCACCAAGCTGCGCCAGACCGTAGAGGGTCTGCGGAAGGCAGTGTCCGACGACGGACGCGTGCACACCACGTACGTGCAGACCGCGGCGGCCACCGGACGCCTGTCCTCAACCAACCCCAACCTGCAGAACATCCCCATCCGGTCCGAGGAAGGCCGGCGCATCCGCGAGGTCTTCACCGTGGGCGAGGGGTACGAAACGCTGCTGACCGCCGACTACTCGCAGGTGGAAATGCGGATCATGGCGCACCTTTCCGGTGACGAGGGCCTGATCCAGGCTTTCCGCGACGGCGAGGACCTGCACCGGTTCGTCGGCTCCCACATTTTCGGTGTCGCGCCGGAGGAAGTCACCAGCGCCATGCGCTCCAAGGTCAAGGCAATGTCCTATGGGCTGGTCTACGGGCTGAGCTCCTTCGGGCTGTCAAAGCAGCTGACCATTCCCGTGGACGAGGCCCGCACCCTGATGCGCGACTACTTCGACCGGTTCGGTGCCGTCCGCGACTACCTGCGCGGCGTCGTCGAGCAGGCCCGCAAGGACGGCTTCACCTCCACCATCGAAGGCCGCCGCCGCTACCTTCCGGACCTCTCCAGCGACAACCGGCAGCTGCGCGAAATGGCCGAACGCGCCGCCCTGAACGCCCCCATCCAGGGTTCCGCAGCGGACATCATCAAGAAGGCCATGCTGGGCGTGGACGCCGAACTGAAGGCGCAGGGCCTGAAATCCCGCATGCTGCTGCAGGTCCATGACGAACTGGTGCTCGAAGTCGCCTCGGGGGAACGGGACGCGGTGGAGAAGCTGGTGCGGGAGCAGATGGCCTCCGCAGCGGACCTGTCCGTCCCACTGGATGTTTCGGTCGGTATTGGTGTCAGCTGGCACGAAGCCGGGCACTAGGCAGGCGCCGGTGCACCCTGCTGCAGCGAGCGTTTCTGAGGGAGCATCAGATTACCCGCAGGAAAGTGTCCCCGGTGCTTTGACCTGAGTTGCACGCTGCGGCTAGACTGATCTGGCGCGTAATTGCGCAGTAGATTACCAATTCTGTCCATCTCCGGACAAACACGCACTGTCTTGCGGCAGGCCTCCATGGCTGTCCTAGTTCGGTGGGAGCCCATCCGGAATACAAAACAACTTCCACATCGGAGTCCCAACTACATGACCATCACCACCACCGAGAAGTCCGGTACCCCGCAGGTCGCTATTAACGACATCGGAACTGCCGAGGACTTCCTCGCCGCCATTGACGCAACGATCAAGTACTTCAACGACGGCGATCTCGTCGAAGGTACCGTCGTCAAGGTTGACCGCGACGAGGTCCTGCTCGACATCGGTTACAAGACCGAGGGTGTCATCCCTTCCCGTGAGCTTTCCATCAAGCACGACGTAGATCCCGGAGACGTAGTTTCCGTCGGCGATCTGGTCGAAGCTTTGGTCCTCACCAAGGAAGACAAAGAAGGCCGCCTGATTCTCTCCAAGAAGCGCGCACAGTACGAGCGCGCCTGGGGCGACATCGAAAAGGTCAAGGAAGAAGACGGTGTCGTCACCGGTACCGTTATCGAGGTTGTCAAGGGTGGCCTCATCCTGGACATTGGCCTGCGAGGCTTCCTGCCTGCATCCCTCGTCGAGATGCGTCGTGTCCGCGATCTGGCTCCGTACATCGGCCAGCAGATCGAAGCCAAGATCATCGAACTGGACAAGAACCGCAACAACGTTGTTCTGTCCCGCCGTGCATGGCTCGAGCAGACGCAGTCCGAGGTTCGCTCCACGTTCCTCAACAAGCTGGAAAAGGGCCAGGTTCGTCCGGGCGTTGTTTCCTCCATCGTCAACTTCGGTGCATTCGTGGACCTTGGCGGCGTAGACGGTCTCGTCCACGTTTCCGAGCTGTCCTGGAAGCACATCGACCACCCCTCCGAGGTCGTTGAAGTTGGCCAGGAAGTCACCGTTGAGGTTCTGGAAGTTGACCTCGACCGCGAGCGTGTCTCCCTGTCGCTGAAGGCTACGCAGGAAGATCCGTGGCAGACCTTCGCCCGCACCCACGCCCTGGGCCAGGTTGTGCCGGGTAAGGTCACCAAGCTGGTTCCGTTCGGTGCGTTCGTTCGCGTCGAAGACGGCATCGAAGGCCTGGTCCACATCTCCGAGCTGGCAGTCCGCCACGTAGAGCTGGCCGAGCAGGTTGTTTCCGTTGGAGACGAACTGTTCGTCAAGGTCATCGACATCGACCTCGAGCGTCGCCGGATCTCCCTGTCGCTGAAGCAGGCCAACGAGGGTGTAGACCCCGAAGGCACCGAGTTCGACCCGGCTCTGTACGGCATGGCCGCAGAGTACGACGAAGCCGGCAACTACAAGTACCCGGAGGGCTTCGACCCCGAGTCCAACGAATGGCTCGAAGGTTACGAGACCCAGCGTGCAGCTTGGGAGCAGCAGTACGCTGACGCCCAGGCTCGTTGGGAATCCCACAAGAAGCAGGTTGCACAGCACGCTTCCGAGGACATCGCAGCTGCTTCGGATACGTCCGAATCCGGCACCACGAGCTACTCCTCCGAGCCGGCCGTTGCTGAGACGGGTGCCGGCACGCTGGCTTCCGACGAAGCTCTCGCCGCTCTGCGCGAGAAGCTCACGGGCAACTAATTTCCCCTGGTTGAACTAACCGGTTGAAATAGCCAAAAAGCGGGCCCCCACTTCGGTGGGGGCCCGCTTTGCTGTGTCCTGTGAAAACCCGTGTCCGCTGAAGTCCCGCTAGGCGGAATCCCTGACCACCAGCGACGTCGGCAGCCGATGGATCCGTTCAGCGGCCCTGCCTTCGATCAGTTCCACCAACAGCTCCGCCATCTTTTCGCCCAGGGCGGCGATGGGATGGTGGATGGTGGTCAGCGCTGGACTGAGGCTGGTGGCGTACAGGTCGTCATCGAAGCCGACGACAGCGATGTCTTCCGGGATGCGCAGCCCGCGTTCCTTGATGACGGAGTAGGCGCCTGCCGCCATCTGGTCATTGGCAGCGAAAACCGCGTCCAGTGGCTGGCCGCGGTCCAGCAGCCGGCGCATCGCGACCGCCCCCGATACCACGGTGAAGTCACCGGTTTCGGCCAGTGAGTCACTCAGCCCGGCATCAAGGAGGGCTGAGCGCCAGCCCTGGAGCCGGTCCACGCCCGGAGGCATGTCCTGCGGGCCCGCGATGGTGGCGATATGGCGGCGTCCGCCCTCGATCAGGCGGGACGTTGCTGCCGATGCACCCTCCTCGTTGTCCACTTCCACGAAATAGCTGTTGGCGGCGTTGACCAGGGGCCTGCCCGCGAAGACAGTGGGCAGGGAAGCGTTCAACTGCGTCCAGGAGTGGTCTCCGCTGTGGTGGGAGACCACGAGGACGCCGTCCACGTTGCCGCCCAGCAGGTACCGGCGGGTCTTCTCCGGATTCGCCTCCGAAGAGGTCACCATGTTCAGCATGTAGTCGGTGGTGTTCAAATACCGGGCCACGCCTTCCACCACGGTGGCGAAAAACGGATCGGCAAAAACCTTCGACGTGGACTCCGGAACGAGCAGGGTCACCGTATAGGTTCTCCGGCTGGCCAGGGTCCGCGCCGCCCGGTTGGGGACGTAATTCAGGGTTTGAACCGCCTTCTCCACCGAGCTGGCCAGATGCGGGTCAACGGATGGTGCGCCGTTGACCACGCGCGACACTGTGGCCCGGGATACGCCAGCCAGGGCCGCCACCATTTCGAGGGTGGGGGTGGGCCTGTCGGCACCGGATTCAGCACTCACTTCTGGCTCCCTGCATGGTTGGGCCGGATTTGCGGCTGGAGGTCCATTTTATGGGTTTTCAAGCTACCGGAGCGGCAGCGTTGGCCCGGTCCGAATCCGCGTCGCGGCTGCGGCTGTCCGCTATCAACCGGCTGTAGGCCAGTCCGCTGTCCTTGATGGTGCGGAGCTGTGTCTCGTAGTCCACGCGGACAATGCCGAACCTGCGCTCATAGCCCCAGGACCACTCAAAGTTATCCAGCAGCGACCAGACAAAATAGCCGCGGACATCTGCGCCGGCGTCGATGGCCTGGCCAACGGCGGCGATGTGGTCGAGGATGAACTGCTTGCGCTCAATGTCCGGGACGCTGCCGTCGGAGGCGACGACGTCGTCGTACGCTGCGCCATTCTCCGTGATGTACAGCGGAGGCAGGGACGGGTACTCCTTCCCCAGACGGACCAGCAGTTTGCGCAGGCCGTCGGGATTGACCTCCCAATCCATCGCTGTGCGCGGCAGCCCCCGGCTCGGAAAGCTGATGTGCTCCGCACCGATCCAGCATGACGGCGCTTTGCGCCCCGAACCGCCGGAGTGCCCGTCCGCCCCGGAGGTGTCCGGATGCCCGCTGATCTGGTCATCGTGGTAGTGGTTCACGCCGAGGAAATCGATGGGCGCGGAAATGATCTCCAAGTCGCCGGGCCGGATGACCTCGGACAGGCCGAAGGGTTCCAGGTCCCGCAGGGAATCCGCCGGATAGGCCCCACGCAGGATGGGGTCGAGGAAAATGCGGTTCTGCAGGGAATCGAAGAGTCTCGCCGCTTCAAGGTCCACCGGATCGGCCGGGTCGCGGGGGATGGAGTTGCTCAGGTTCAGGGTGATCCCCACGTGCTGGGCGCCACGGCTGCGCAGTTCGTTAACGGCCAGGCCGTGGGCCAGATGCTGGTGATGCACAGCGGCGATGGCTGCGCGGGGCTCTTGGCGGCCGGGGGCGTGGACGCCTGATCCGTAGCCCAGCAGCGAGGAGCAGAAGGGCTCATTGAAGGTGGTCCAATGCTGCACCCGGTCGCCGAGAGCCGCGTAGACATCGTTGGCGTAATCCACGAAGCGGTAGGCGGTGTCCCGGTTGGCCCACCCGCCGGCTTCTTCCAGTGCCTGCGGCAGGTCCCAGTGGTACAAGGTCAACCAGGGCAGGATCCCGGCCTCAAGCAGTTCGTCCACGAGCCGGGAGTAGAAGTCCAGGCCCTTGGCGTTGGTGGTTCGGCCACCGGGCCGGACCCGCGCCCAGCTGGTGGAAAACCGGTAGGAATCCAGGCCCAGCTCCTTCATGAGCGCGACGTCGGCCGGCATCCGGTGGTAGTGGTCCACTGCAATGGCCGGTGTGTCCCCGTTCAGGACGTTGCCGGGGGTATGGGCGAAGGCGTCCCAGACTGAGTCCTCCTTGCCATCCTCGGCGGCGGCGCCTTCGACCTGGGCGGCCGCGGTGGCCGAGCCCCAGATGAATCCGTCCGGCCAGTTGTTCCCCTTCGGGGTGTTGTTCGTCATTAACCCTTCACTGCTCCCTGCATAATTCCGGATATAAGTTGTTTTCCTGCCACTACAAAGAGGATCAGCAGGGGGATGGTCGCCATGACGGCGCCGGTGAGGACCACCGAGTAGTCCACGTACCTGTTGGACTGCAGCTGGCTGAGGGCCGTCTGCAGCGTCGGGTTGCCGGGGTCGAGGACCAGCAGGGGCCAGAGGAAGTCGGTCCAGGCCATCATGAAGGTAAACAAACTGAGGATGGCCATGGCCGGCTTGGCAGCCGGCAGTGCCACATGCCAGAACGTCCTGATCATATTGGCGCCGTCCATACGGGCGGATTCGATGAGCTCATCCGGAATGACGTCCACGAGATACTGCCTCATGAAGAAGACACCAAACGCGGTGACGAGCGTGGGAATGATGACGGCGCCGATTTCGCCCGTCCAGCCGAAGGTCCTCATGACCATGAAGAGCGGAATGATGCCCAGCTGGGTGGGAATGGCCATGGTGGCTACGACCGCCACCATCAGGGCGGCGTTTCCGCGGAACCGGAGTTTGGCGAAGGCATAGCCGGCCAAGGTGGAGAACGTCACCACTGACACAGTGATGATGGTGGAGATCAGGATGCTGTTCCATAGCGCGGTCCAGAAGGGGATGGTGTCAAAGACCTCCCCGACGTTGGTCCAAAAGTTGCCGCCCGGAAGCAGCGGAGGCCATTCCAGCCCCAGCGCCTCATTAGACCGGCTGCCGACGACGGCGGACCACCACAGTGGATAGGCCGACCCCAGGAAGAATGCCAGGAGCAGGCCATAGGTCAGGTACCCCGGCCGAAGTGCATTGCCGAAGATCCGCTGGCTGAGGGGCCGCCCGGTGCGGGCGGGCACGGAAGCGGTGTGTTTCGGTGTGTTTTTTTCCAGGATGCTCATCTGCGTTTCCCTTCGGCGGCGGCGCGGCGCTGGGCCCGGTTTGCCGGGGCCTTGGTATCGGCTGACGCAATCCTCTTCGAGATGGAGAAGTTGACGATTCCGATGATGACGATCAGCACGAACAGCAGCCAGGCAATGGCGGAGGCCTTGCCGAAGTTCTGCCGCTGGAAGCCCATCTCCCAGAGGTAGAGCACCGTGGTCTGGAACTGGCGCTGGGCTCCGCCGGCATCGGTGGGATCGAAGAGCCGTGGTTCCGTGAAGATCTGCAGGCCGCCGATGGTCGAGGTAATGATGACGAAGATCATGGTGGGACGGATGCTCGGCAGCGTGATGCTGAAGAAGCGGCGGACTGCTCCCGCCCCGTCAATGGCAGCGGATTCGTACAGGTCACGGGGAACTGATTGCATGGCGGCCAACAGAATCAAGGCGTTGTAGCCGGTCCAGCGCCAGTTGACCATGGTGGCAATGGCAATATGGCTCGGTATGGTGTCCGTCCGCCACATGATGGGGTCAATGCCGAAGTTGCCCAGGATGTTGTTGATCAAGCCGTAATCCTCGCCGAACATGTTCGTGAAGATCAGCGCGACGGCCACGGGCGTGACGACGTAGGGGAGGAGGACGCTCATCCGCCAGAAGGTTTTGGCCCGCAGGTTCTGGTCCAGCACCGCAGCAATAACCAGGGCGCACACGAGCTGCGGAATGGAGGAGAGCAGGAAGATGCTCATGGTGTTGCGAAGCGAGTTCCAGAAGAACCGGTCCTGCAGCACTTCGATGAAGTTTGATATTCCCACGAAGTCGCCCTGGCCCTTGAGCAGGTGCCAGTCGTGCAGCGATACCCAGAAGGTATAGCCCAGCGGGAACAGGCCCACGAGTGCAAAAAGCAGGAAAAACGGAGAAATGTAGAGATAAGGAGAGAACTTTACGTCCCAGGCACTCAGCCGGTGCTTAAACGGGGACTTGGTTTTTTGCGGCAGCGCCGCTGGGGCAGGAGGCTTCAGGGTAACGGTCATGACTGGTCTCGCAGTCCATCTGGGGGGCCTCCGGCTGCGCCGGAGGCCCCGCGGTCGACGATGTGCTAGTTGTTGACTACGAGCTCGTTCAGGAGGGTAATCGCTTCGTTCCACGCGGCTTCACCATCGGCGTCGCCGGCGTCGAGCTTGCCCAGCGCGGCGCTGAAGACCTTGTCCTGGATGATCGAGTCCTCCGGACCCTTGAACTGAGCCTTCACGCCTTCCGCGCGCGACGCGAGGATTGCTCCGGTGGGTGCGTCGTTGAAGAGCGCGTTCGGTGTGGCTTCCTCTGCCAGCTGCTTCTGCGCTTCGACGGTGCTGGGGAAGTTGTTCGCCGCGGCGGACTGCTTCACCTGCTGCTCCGGTGCAGTCAGCCAGGCAGCGAGGGCTGCGGCCTCTTCCTTGTGCTCGGACATTTCCGGAACTGAGAGGAAAGCGCCGCCCCAGTTGGAGGCTCCGCCGGGGAACACATCGGCAAAGTCCCAGCCGGCTTCTTCGCCCGCATTTGCGGACTCGAGCTGGGTCTTGATGGTGCCAAGCATCCAGCCCGGGCAAACGAAGGTTGCAAAGGAGCCGTCGGTGAAGGCCTTGCCCTTACCCCAGTCCCACTTCTTCTCATTGGCAGACAGTCCTGCCTCTGTTCCGGCGGCCAGCTGCAGGAACTGCTCCTTCATGGCGGCATTGCCTTCGATGTTCAGCTCGCCCTCTGCGGTGTAGTAACCCTCTTCCATCTGGTTCACCATGGAGTTCCAGACAAACCCGGACTGGTCATACCAGGGGTTGCCCGTGGCGGCGTGGTACTGCTGGCCGATCTCGAAGTACTTCTCCCAGGTGGCGTCGTCTCCGCCGAAGAGTTCAGCGACAGCCTCGCGGTCACTCGGCAGCCCGGCGGCTTCAAAGAGCTTGCCGTTGTAGCACAGGCCCTGGGGCCCGATATCCGTTCCGTAGCCGATAACCCGGCCGTCCGGATCGGTGCCCTGGTTGAACTTCCAATCGACCCAGTTGTCCTTGATGTCCTCCGCACCGTATTCGTTGAGATCAACGAACTGATCGGAGACCTCCATGATGGAACCCAGCCAGCCTTCTTCGATGGCCACCACGTCGCTGAGGCCGGAGCCGGCAGAGATTTTGGTGAAGGCATCGGTGCGGGCGTTCTCACCACGGTCAATATTGGTGGGCTTGATGGTGATGCCCGGGTTGGCTTCCTCGTACTCGGCGTACAGGTCGTCATACCCGAAGGTTCCGAAGGTGGTCACGGTCAGCTCGACGGGATTGTCGGCGCTTGCCGCTTCCTTGTCGCCGCCGCCGCAGCCTGTGGCGAGCAGCGCCACGACGGCAGCACCGGCAATTGCCGCTGCGGGATGTCGGAAATTCTTCACGGTCACTCCTTTGTGTGTGGATAGAGCACATTTGATATCCCGGAGCAGTGGACCGTGCCGTGTGGAACTGGGAGGCCTGATCAACGGAAGCGGGAAGCGAAGGCGAAAGCGGAACAGAGTCGTACGCTCCGGTGGAAACGGGTGGAATTCCGTGTCCGTGTGAGAGAGCGCTCTCTTGACTTCACCCTCACCCTAGGAGTGATGGGGATCACTGTCAAGAGAGCGCTCTCTGAGATTTTTCGGCAGGCACGCAGGACGCTGGGCTTCCGGCCGGCGCTGACTCCGGTGGGCTAGGCTGATCGACGCCGCACACGACCACGCACCGTCCATAACCAGGGGGAAAACATGCCGGTGTCCAACGCCGGGCAGGCCGAGCCCGGGCCGCCGCCACCACCGCAGATGTATCAACCGACGCCGCAGGGACAGATGTACTCCGGGCCGCCACCACCGCAGATGCATCAACCGGCGCCGATGTATCAGCAGCCCCCGCCGCTGGCGTATGGCCAGCAGCCGCAGTGGCCGGACCCTGTGCACCGCCCCAAGCGGCCCGCCGCCGAGCTCGGGGTCCTCATTGGCGGTTCAGTTCTCATACTGGTCGTCGGAGGGCTGACGATGGCGCTTGGACTGTTCGCATGGGCCGGGATCTTCCTGGTCCCTGAGTACTCGAATGCGCCGCGGGACGAGGCCGCTGACCGGTTCCTGGCGTCCGTGCTCTTTCCGGGCCCGGTGGTGGCACTGGCAGCGGCGTGGGCAGGCTACGGAATCCTGCGCCGGCTGTCGCTGCGGGTGGCGGGGCTGGTCCTGTTCGGTGCCGTGCTGCTGGCTTGGCTCGTCATCCTTACCGTCGTCGCCGGACCGGTGCTGCTGTGAGCCGTGCCTATCCTGCGGATGCTTCCGGGCAGCATCCGGAGGATGATATCCGCAGGCGCACCAGGGCCGCCGTGGGGACCCTGGACCCGGTCCGGATGGCTGACCTGATCCACGGCGGACATGAGACGCAGCAGGCTCTTCGGCAGCGAGGACTACTCCGGTCTCAGCGGCGTGTACTGACGGTCACGGTGAATTTGGGGTTCCGGGCGACCTCCCGGGTGGGGCCGACCAGCCGGTTGAGTGCCGGCTTGTACATGAGGTGGCTGTTCCAAACGGTCCAGAGTTCTCCGCCGGGCCGCAGCACGCGGCCGGCGTCAGCGAAGAGTTTCAGCGCAATCCCGGCGTGCACTGTGGCGCCGATGTGGAACGGCGGATTGAGCACGATAAGGTCCTCGGAACGCTCGGGGAGCCAGCTCAGCCCGTCGGCCCGGGTCACCACCGCCCGTTCCGACACCCCGTTGGCGTAGAGGGTCTTGGCGGTGGACCGCACAGCGGCCTCCGACTGGTCCGACGCCATGATCTGCAGGTCCGGCCGGGTCAAGGCCAGATAGGCCGCGATGGTGCCGGTGCCGCAGCCAAGATCCACGGCGCGTTCCGCGTCCCGTGCGCCGGACAGGTGGGGGAGCAGGAACCGGGTGCCGGGGTCCAAGGCCGAACCGCCGAAGGCCGCGCCGTAGGCCCAGAGTTCCAGCGGTGCCGCCAAACCGACGTCGTGCCGTTCGCACACCGGAAAGCGGCGGGGTCCACGCGCCTCCGCAGGCAGGGGAGCCGAAACGGTGAGGACCCGGGACTTCTGCCGGGCCAGCCCCGCCGTGACGGAGCCGAAGTACCGTCCCAGGACGCCGTTCATGGCCGTGGTCATGTGCTTGAGCCGGCCGCCGGCGAACACCATGACATCGGGAGCGGCATGTTCGGCCATCAGCGAGGCAATTTCCTCGAGCGCGTTCAGGGAGCGCGGCAGCCGAAGCAGCACCACCCGGGCGCCGGCCAGCAGCCGGGCGTCCAGATGGTGGTGCGCATACGCGTCTTCCAGTCCCAGGCCTGTGGCGTTGGCCTCGAGCGCCTGCTCACCGGTGAGCGGATCCTGGTGCACCCGGATGCCGCGCAGTCCGTGGCCGGCTGCAGCGCCCAGGGTCAGGGCGCCGTAGGCGTCACCGATGACGACGACGCCGCCATCCGCCGCGCCGTTTCCAGCCCGGGTGGCCGCTGTTTCCAGTTCGTGGGCGGCGGTGTCGAGCAGGAGCCGGTCAGCGGCGTCGTACGCCTGGAGGTTCTCCGCCTCCACATCGGGGCGGCGGCGCAGGCCCGTGAAGTCGAAGCCCGGGGCGGAGTCAGTCAAGGTCGATCCATTTCGTTCCGAGGGGGACCGGGTCGGAGGTTCCGGCGGTCAGGGCGGCAAGCCGGGCATGGAAGGTCTCCAGTGCGTCCGGGCGGTCCGGCAGCGCGACATTGAGTTGCACGCCGTCGGCCCCGTAGTCGGTGCCCAGCACGCTCACGCCGGCCGAGCGGAGGTCGTTCTCCAGCCGTCCCGCGGCGGAGTGCCCGGCAGGTATGCCGTACAGCTGCATCCGTCGGCGCCGGATGAGCCGGGCCGTTGCCACTGCGGAGGAGACCGACTCGGAGTATGCGCGCACCAGGCCGCCGGCACCGAGCAGGATGCCGCCGAAGTAGCGCACGGTGACGGCTGCGATGTCGCTCAGGTCGGCGGCGCCGTCGAACGTCTCACGTTTGGTCAGGGCCTCCAGCATGGGAATGCCGGCGGTTCCGGAGGGCTCGCCGTCGTCGCTGGAGCGCTGTACGCTCCGGTCCGGGCCCAGCACAAAGGCGCTGCAGTGGTGCCGGGCGTCATGAAACTCGCGGCGAAGCCCGGCCACCAGCTCGCGGGCCTGCTCCTCGGTTTCCACCCGGCGCAGGACGGTGATGAAGCGTGAGCGCTTGATCTCCAGCTCATGGCGGTGTTCGCCGGCGACGGTGGTGTAGCGTCCCGCTGTGCCCACCAGTTCATTCACCCCTCCAGTTTAGGCGGTGTGGGGCGGCGCCCTGGGCCGTCCGCACGGGCCAAGGTTCCACGGTAGCCTTGGCCCATGCTGAGAGTAGGACTGACCGGCGGAATCGCCGCGGGAAAATCGTTGGCCGCAAGCACACTGCGGGAGCTGGGGGCGCTGGTGATTGATGCCGACGCGCTGGCCCGCGAGGTGGTGGAGCCCGGCACCGAGGGGCTGGCCGCCGTCGTCGAGGCCTTTGGATCCGGAATGCTCGACGGCGAGGGCCGGCTGGACCGCCCGGCGCTGGCCGCCGTCGTCTTCGGTGATGAGGAGAAACGGAACACCCTGAACGGCATCGTCCATCCCCGGGTCCGGGCGCGGGCCGCGGAGCTGGAGCAGGCTGCGGCACCGGGGAGGATCGTCGTCCACGACATTCCTCTGCTGGTGGAGACCGGCCAGCATCGGAACTTCGACTTCGTGCTGGTGATTGACGCCCCCGAGGAGGAACGGATCCGCCGCATGGCCGCTGACCGCGGCATGAGTGAAGAAGCGGCCCGGGCACGGATTGCCGCCCAGGCCGGCGCCGAGGAGCGCGCCGCGGCTGCCGACGTCGTCCTCATCAACGACGGCGCGGCGCAACAATTGGTGGACGCGGTGCGCGAGCTGTGGGAGAGCCGGCTGGTGCCGATGAATGCCGCCAAACGGGATGCGGGGAAGTGATGGCCGTGCGGTTCCGCCGATAGCTAACCGCCGTCTCTGCGGACGTGACCTGACCGCAGTGCGGAGTAGCTTTTAATCATGAGTCTTGCGCAGGACATCAAGAGAGTTGTTGCCCCCTTCGAAGTAATCAGCGATTACTCCCCGGCAGGCGATCAGCCAACCGCCATCAAGGAACTTGCCGAGCGCATCAACGCCGGCGAAAAGGACGTGGTCCTCCTCGGTGCCACCGGTACCGGTAAGAGTGCGACGGCGGCCTGGCTGGTCGAGCAGGTCCAGCGGCCCACGCTGGTGATGGTGCAGAACAAGACCCTCGCCGCGCAGCTCGCCAACGAATTCCGTGAGCTGCTGCCCAACAACGCGGTGGAGTACTTCGTCTCGTACTACGACTACTACCAGCCCGAGGCCTACGTCCCGCAGACTGACACCTTCATCGAGAAGGACTCCTCGATTAACGAGGAAGTGGAACGCCTGCGGCACTCCGCGACCAATGCGCTGCTGACCCGGCGCGACGTCATCGTGGTGGCCACCGTTTCGTGCATTTACGGCCTGGGCACGCCGGAAGAGTACATCGAGGGCATGGTCACGCTGCGCAAGGGCCAGCAGATGAACCGCGACGACCTGCTGCGCCGGTTCGTGTCGATGCAGTACGCGCGCAACGACATGGACTTCCACCGGGGCACCTTCCGGGTGCGCGGGGACACCGTGGAGATCATCCCGATGTACGAGGAAAACGCGCTGCGCATCGAGTTCTTCGGCGACGAGATCGAGAACATCTACACCCTGCATCCGCTGACCGGAGACGTCATCCGGGACGAAGAGGAAATGTACGTCTTCCCTGCCTCGCACTATGTGGCAGGGGAAGACCGGATGCACCGGGCGATTAGGCAGATCGAGGATGAGCTGCAGGTGCGGCTGGCGGAACTGGAATCCCAGAACAAGCTGGTTGAGGCGCAGCGGTTGCGCATGCGCACCACCTACGACCTGGAAATGATGCAGCAGATGGGCTTCTGCAACGGCATCGAGAACTATTCGCGGCATATCGACGGCCGCGGACCGGGAACGGCACCGCACTGCCTGCTGGACTACTTCCCGGACGATTTCCTGCTGGTGGTGGACGAATCACACGTGACCATCCCGCAGATCGGCGCCATGTACGAGGGCGATATGTCCAGGAAGCGGACCCTGGTGGACCACGGCTTCCGGCTGCCCTCTGCCATGGATAACCGGCCGCTGAAGTGGGACGAGTTCCTGGAGCGCATCGGCCAGACGGTCTACATGTCCGCGACGCCGGGCAAGTACGAGCTCTCCAAGTCCGACGGCTACGTGGAACAGATCATCCGTCCCACCGGGCTGGTCGATCCGCAGGTGATCGTCAAGCCGTCCAAGGGCCAGATTGATGACCTGCTGGGGGAGATCCGGATCCGCACCGAGCGGAACGAACGCGTGCTGGTGACCACATTGACCAAGCGGATGGCCGAGGACCTGACCGGCTACCTGCTGGAGCACGGAATCAAGGTCGAGTACCTGCACTCCGACGTCGATACCCTGCGCCGCGTGGAGCTGCTCCGCGAACTGCGGATGGGCACCTTCGACGTGCTGGTCGGCATCAACCTGCTCCGCGAAGGCCTGGACCTGCCCGAAGTGTCGCTGGTGTCGATCCTGGACGCCGACAAGGAAGGCTTCCTGCGCTCCTCCACCTCGCTGATCCAGACCATCGGCCGTGCTGCCCGTAACGTCTCCGGCGAAGTGCACATGTACGCGGACCGGATCACCGACTCCATGGCCAAGGCCATTGACGAAACCAACCGCCGCCGCGCCATCCAGGTTGCGTACAACAAGGACCACGGCGTGGATCCGCAGCCGCTGCGCAAGAAGATCGCCGACATCACCGATTCCCTCGCCCGGGAAGACGCCGATACCAAGGCGCTGCTGGCCGAAGCGGCGGAGAAGAAGAACCGCAAGACCACCGGCAAGGGCAAGGGCGGCATCCGCAAGGACGGCCTGGCTGCCGCTCCGGCCGAGGATCTGGCCGGGCTGATTGCGTCGATGACCGAACAGATGCACGCCGCCGCGGCGGAACTGCAGTTCGAACTCGCCGCCCGGCTGCGTGATGAGGTGGGCGACCTGAAGAAGGAACTGCGCCAGATGCAGAACGCCGGGCACGCTTAAAGAGCGCGAAAACGAAGCCCGGCCCGACCCCGTGATTCGGGAGTCGGACCGGGCGCCTCGTGGATGTGAATGGTGACAGGCTTAGCGTGATACCAAAGACGGGACGAATCGGCGAAGGGCGTTCAGCGAAGATCCTTTGGACTGTGGGTCTTCGACCCGCCCGCTGCGCGGATAGAGTTTTAAAGCTTCGGCACGCTTTTGGTCGGTGAGTTTCCCTAGCTTAGTGCGTAGGGCCTCGACACCCGGCGGGATTTTATTGACAGGCGCATCGGGAGTGTCCAGGGCCCAGCCGCTGCCCAGCGAAATCAGAGAGGTGTGCTTGATGTCGTAGTACCCCTGCTTGACGCCGTAGGCGATGCCACGGGCGCCTGCTGCGGATGCCAGCAGATGAAAGTGGAAGCGGGTGGTAATCCAGACGTGATTGGACCCGAGAGGCAGTCCTTCCTCCCAGACCCTTGTGAAGGGGAGAAAGTCCTCCTCGGGGATCAGATCGGAGAGCAGGTCGTACGCCGGGCGGTCGATGCCCGGGATGGCCTCGAGATAATAGACCTTCTTTCCCTGATCCACTGCGGCCCTGATATGTACCCGTGCAGCAGCTACAATGTCGCTAAAGCGGCCTTCATCATTCATATCGCTTTGAATGCAAACAAACATGGCAGCGGGACCATTGACTGCCTTTGCCGTCTCGGCAGCCGCACCCAGGAACGCATCGTCGATGCCCAGTTGAAGCGAGTAGGCCTGGGCGCTCTCGGCATCCCGCACGCTGACATGGTCGAAGCCATCGAACAACTCAAAGGCTTCCGAAGTCGTGCCGACTAGGGGCATCAGACCTTGCCCGGTTGCGAACAGCTGTGCTCCGGTGATCTCTTTGACCGCCTTCATGCCGCTGACCAGGGCAGCATGATGAGGCCAGATACCATTCACGTAGCCCCCGCCCAAAAGGTGCAGGGATTTTGCTGTACGAAGTTTGACCAACCCCAGATCGTAATTGGGTGACCCCAGGTTGTGGACGAGGTCCGACACCCGCTTAGAGACGTCGCTCGGGACGAGGTCCCCGGCCTCCCAAATCGCGCGCCAGAGAGTGTTGGTAATTCGCAGGCGCGGGTGCAGGTTCTCAAATAGCAATTGCGCAACGCCGGGCTGTGGGCAATCGAGCCAGACATCAGTGTCCGGAGCGGTCTCCGCGAGGAAGCGAAGCCAAGAGGCAGTTATGAATTCGTCGCCGAAATTTGGGTAACCGGCCGTTGCAACCAAATAGTGGGATGGGGTGTCCATACCGTCAGACTATCGGAACTTCCGTGCCGAGCGGGTTCAAACTCGCCAGGCCGCACGAGTGGTGCAGTGTGACCGGGAAGAGTCTGTAGGGACTACCTGCCGACCCTTCCCGGCCCTGTTGTACCATCGCGGCTACGGCTTTGCTGGGGCGCCGGGGCACTGCCGGGACCCCTCGGCTGCCGCTCCAATCACAACGACGTGAAGGAACGCGATGAAGACACGTGCAGCTGTTTTATGGGAAGCACCCGGAAAATGGACAGTCCAGGAAGTCGATCTGGATGAACCGGGCCCAACAGAAGTCCTGGTGGAAATGGTGGCCACCGGGCTCTGCCATTCCGATGACCATTTTGGCACCGGTGATCTGCAGATTGGCATGACACCAATGGTGGGCGGCCATGAAGGGGCCGGAGTTGTCCGGAAGGTCGGGACCGAGGTCCATGACCTGGCGGAGGGCGACCATATTGTCACGGCCTTCATCCCTGCCTGCGGGAAGTGCCGCTGGTGCGCGATGGGAATGCAGAATCTCTGCGACTACGGGGCCATTATCCTCGAAGGGGCCCAGCCCACGGGCGGCTTTCGGATGCACGCTGACGGAACGGACGTCGGCACAGTCAGCACACTGGGCACCTTTGCCCAGTGGCAGGTCTATGACCAGATGTCAGTGGTGAAGATCGATCCAGAGGTTCCGTTGGACGTTGCCTGCCTGGTGGCCTGCGGTGTTGCCACAGGCTTCGGCTCGGCCACGAACGCCGCAGCGGTCCGCGCCGGGGACGTGGTGCTGGTCGTCGGTGCCGGCGGCATTGGCATGAACGCCGTCCAGGGCGCTGCGCTCTCAGGTGCTGCCCATGTGGTGGTGGTGGACCCAGCGCCGGCCAAGAAGGACTTCGCCCCGCAGTTCGGTGCCACCGAGGTGTTTACAGACTTCGACGAGGCTGATGCCTTCGTCAAGAGCATCACCAACGGACAGGGAGCCGACTCGGCGATCATTTGTATCGGCGTGGTGTCGGGCGCAGACATCGGGCGGGCGTACGGTGCCATCCGCAAAGGCGGAACCGTCGTCGTTACCGGCATCGGCAAGGACACCGACGACGGGATTCCCGGCATCAATGCCTTCACGCTGGCCATGTTCCAAAAGCGCATCCAGGGTGCCCTCTACGGCATGGCGTCCCCGCGCGAGGCAATGCCCATGCTCCTGCGCCTCTACCAGTCCGGCAAGCTGAAGCTCGAGGAACTGATCACCCGGCGCTACTCACTCGACGAGATCAACGAGGCCTACGACGATATGCGTGAAGGCATCAATATCCGCGGAATCATCGAGTTCAACAGGTCCTGAATCCGTTCCGGATCTGGCTTGGTGACAGCCCCGGGGAGGTGTGGGCGGCGGCCGATAGGGTGAGCAGATGCTGTCCATCCTCATCACTCCGCCGCCGGCTTCTCCGCCGGACATTGCCTCCACCGCGGGCAGCTACGCCCAATGGTGGGAGGTTCTCGGCGCCCTGGGGCCGCTGGCCGTCCTGATGGCCGCGGTCCTGACTTTTATCATTGGTTGGAAGACCCTGGACCAGCGCCGCAGGGCGGATCAGCGGTCCGAATGGTGGAACCGCGCCCAGTGGGCTATCGAGGCGTCTATGTCGGATGATCCCCGGCGGCAGGAAACCGGACTGGGAGTACTGGACCTGCTGGCGCAGAGCGATCTGGCCGGAGAGGAAGAAACCGCTATCATCAGCATTGCCTGGGCGCGCCCGCTGACGGCTCTAATGGACTCCAACGCTGAGATGGGCCAGAATGAAACCACTAGTACACCCGGATCGGAGGAAGCTGACGATGAGCACAGCAGCACTGCCGCTGGCACACGGAGGTAAGTCCGCCGCCAGGGCCGAGAAGGACACCCGGGACAGGGACCGCGAACGGGTGCAGATCCGGGCTGCACGGCTTCGGCTGACCACTGACCGGAAACTCGGAAAGACTACTCCGGACTGGGTTGTGGAGCTCGCCAGAAAGCCGCTGTAGCCGAAGGGCGGAGGAACGAACCCGTCCAGCTGGTTTTGACTTTTCGCCGCTGCCGACCACGGCGGCTGATGTAGAACGCCGGTTTCGACGCCGGTCGTGGGGGACAGAGTGTTACAGGGTAGCCGTCAGGAACCGGCCGTTCGGCGTACCGGGGTCGTTTCTCCGGCGATCCATGTAGACCAGACACTGGTTTTCGACTTTGACTCCTTGGAGCAGAAATCCCTGGACCCGGCGGTGGATCCCGGGAATGGCCCCGCGGGACGGCTGCCCTTCGCTGGAGTGCTCCGTGCTGCCGACATCCTCAGTCAGCGGATCCTCCTGCTCGACGTGCAGGTTCTCGACGGTGCGTTGTTCCTGACCCTGGGCCCTGATGGCATCCGGAATATTCTGGCCCGCACCGATTCCCTGGACGGGGTCCTCGCGGTGGCCTCTCGGAAGCCGACCCTCGCGGAAAGCCTGCGATCCATTCTGCTCGGGAGCGATCTGGACAGGACTGTCCTGGCGCGCTTTGAATTCTCCGCGCTTACCGCGTTCTGCGTGCAGCCGCTTCCGCTGGCGGACCGGCTCCAACTCCGCGACAGTGAGAGACTGCGGAACTGCCCGCCGGAGGAGGTGGCCAGAACGGTGGCCGCGGAGCTCCAGGCTGCCGCGGAGTCGGATAACCCGGCGCACCAGGTCCATGAACCCACCGGGCCCTTCGCCCAATTGGAACTGGCGTGGTCGGCTTGGATCGACGAGGTGGATTCGGGCCGCCTGAGCCTGAAGGAATGGGACGGTGGCTTCGACCTCGCCGCGGCCTTGGAGCGGCGGGTCGTCCCGTCCGGGCTGGCCACCGCAGGGGATCCGGCGGTTGACGCTGCTGTGGCTTTCCTGTCGAGAAGTGTCTACCGGACCGAGGCTTTGGCCTATCTCAGCGATCATGCCGCAGCACTCAACGACCGGGAGCAGCTGCTGCGCGATTGGTGGATGAACGCCTACTTTGATGCGCTGGCCGCCATGCATGGCACCAACTGGCTGCGGTTCAGCCCGGATCCGGGCACCCAGGACTCCTTGCCGCCCAGGCGGTTTGGGTCTCGGCGCCGGGCAATGGGACGGAACGGTGCGACCATCCAGTTCCAGGGCAGTCTAGTGAGCACCCTGCATGAAATGCAGCCTCCCGTGTACGCGCTCCTGCGGCACCAGGCCAGGGCGGCCATCCGCGAATGGCAGCGCAGTCCGAGCCAGAAGTCCTCTGATGAACTTGCCTACGCGGTGGCCCGGGCGGACGCAGTAATCAGCCGCAGGCAGGCCCGCCGCACCGTGCGGACGAGGGTGCTGCTGACACTCTTCCCGGTGCTGGTGGGTACGCTGGCGTCAAACATCACTGCAGGCCTGGTATCCGCAGTTGCCGCAGTACTGCTGGGGGTTCCCCTGGCTGAGTTCCTTGAACTGCGTGAGAGCGGCAGGAAGAAAATGCGGGCACACATCCATTTCCCGGCGGTGCCGCGGTGAACATGGAAGGCGCAGGGCCCGAGTTGGCCTACGCATGGGACGGACCTCCGCGGCTGGAGCTTTGGACGCAGCAGGTCTCCCATAACGGCAGGTCGTGGCGGCAGCACCGCCTGGTCGCTGACAACGGGACACCGGGCGTGGTGGTTGTGGGAGTCCACGGGGGCCGCTTCGCCATGGTTGAACACTGGCGCCCTGCCGCCGGCCGCAGCTTCCTCGAGTTCCCGCGCGGTTTCGGCACGCCGGGAGCGGGACCCGGACGGGATGCCGCTGAGCGGGTGCTGGAGGACGCCGCACGCGAACTGCGCGAGGAGACCGGGCTGGCGGGAACCCACTTCAGGTTACTGGGCCAGGTCTGGGCTGACACGTCGCTGCTGGCCGGTTCTGCATCGGTGGTCACCGCCGATCTCTGCCCGGCTGACACCTTAGGGCCGCTGGACGGCGAGATTGACGGCCTGCGGTGGGTCGACGTCGAGGAGTTCCCGAGGCTGATGGCTTCCGGGGAGATTGCCGACGCACTCACCCTTGCCGCGCATGCCCATTGGCTGGCCGCCCGCTGACTGGCTCTGCGTCCGGGGGAGGTAGGGTCGGCTAGGCCGTTGACTCCTGCTCCGGTCCGCCCCGCACCATCCCCAGCAGCCGGGTAAAGATACCCTCGCCGTCGTCGGCAATGCCGTCATGGTGGAAGTCGGCGCTTTCCCAGACCTGCAGGCCCTTCACTGCCCCCGCCGTTTCCAGGGACAGGTCCCGGTCCACGTAAATGTCATCGGTGTAGACGGCTGCGGCGACCGGCACGGTGTTCCGGGCCAGCTGCCCGACGTCGTACAGGGCCGGCCAGTCCGCCTTGGCCGCCAGCAGTTCCGCGGTTTCCTTCAGCGGGACCAGCGCGGGATCTTCCTCGAAATACCAGGGGTAGACCATTTCACCGGTGTACAGCGGCTCGGCCGCCGTGGGCTCGAACTCCGGGAACTCCGCCAGAACCCGCTCCGCTGCCCAGTTCGTCGCTTCGCCCTGGCCGTAGATGGACTCGTGGATCAGCGCGTACAGCGGGTTGGAGGCCCGGCTGACCAAGGAGTGGACCTGCTCCAGGAAGGAATCCGAGAGCCGGTCGCCGTGGGGCGTGGGAACGAAGGCGTCCTCCAGCAGATGGTGCAGGCCATCCATCCGGGTGTTCCCGCCCAGGAACGAGCCGGCCATCTGGAACCGGCGGACGGTCAGCCGCTCACCGGAGGGCAGGAACTCCGGGACGGCCTCCAGATGCCGGGCAATGCGCGTGGTCGCTTCCCGATCCTGCGGATACTTGGCGAAGTATTCGGCGTTACGCGCGGCGACACGGCGGAAGGTTGCGCGGTAGACGCGGTCCGCCGGCCCGGTCAACGGAGCCAGTCCGCCGGTGATGAGCGATTCGCGCAGCCCATGCGGAGCAAAGGACAGATACGTCAACGTGCAGAAGCCGCCGTAGCTTTGCCCGTAGGTCGTCCATGGACCGGACCCCAGAGTCTCACGGATGAGTTCCGCATCGGCCACGATTGAATCCGCCCGGAAGCGGCTCAGGTACTCCGCCTGCGCCGCGGCATCGCCCCGCAGGGCCAGAGTCTGCCGGGTGGCCGGGGTGGAGAGACCGGTGCCGCGCTGGTCCAGCATCAGGATGCGGAAGTGCTTGGAGGCTGCCTTGGTCCAGCCGCCGAACTGCAGCAACCGGTTGCCCCGGCCTCCGGGTCCGCCCTGCAGGTACAACAGCCAGGGCAGCTGCTCCGCTTCAGCCTGCGGCAGCTCCGCGTCGCTGTATTCGCGGGCAAACACGGTGATGCTCTCGCCATCGGGCTCGGCGTGGTCCAGGGGAACCGTGAAGCGGTGGTCCGTGACCCGCATGCCGCGGACGTCATAGGGCGCCGAAGCGGTGTGTGGGATGCTCATGCCGGCTGTTCCGATTCCGATGCTGCAGCCGCCGTGCCGCCGAAGGACTCCAGCGCCTCACCGGTGAGCCGGTAGGTGGTCCATTCGTCCTGCGGCACGGCGCCGAGGGAATCGTAGAAACGGATGGAGGGTTCATTCCAGTTCAGCACGCACCATTCCACCCGGGCGTACCCGCGCTCGACGGCGATCGCGGCCAGAGTGCGCAGCAGGGCCTTGCCGGCACCCTTGCCCCGGGTCTCCGGGCGGACGTAGAGGTCCTCCAGGTAGATCCCATGGACGCTCTCCCATGTGGAGTAGTTCAGGAACCAGAGGGCGAAGCCCTGCACCGTCCCCTGTTCCACAGCCACGTGGGCGAAGATGGCCGGGTGCTCCCCGAAGAGGTTCTTCTCCAACGCCTCGACCGTGTTCTTGACGGCGTGCGGCTCTTTTTCGTAGATCGCCAGGTCATGGATCAGCTCAAGGATGACCGGGACATCTTCAGGGCGGGCGGGGCGGATTTCCATGCTGCCCAGCCTAGTCGAGCCGGCCTGCGTGGATCACCTTGATGACGGGGTAGCCGGCCTCGTCGGAGGCGGCGAGGTCCACCTCGGCGTTGATGCCCCAGTCCAGATGGTTGGCCGGATCCTTGAAGATCTGCCGGACCTCCCATTTGCCCGGGACCTCCTTGATGATCAGCAGGTTCGGGCCGCGGCCGTCGGGGCCGTCGTCGATGTCCTCGTGCTCTTCAAAGTAGGCGTCCAGGACGTCGGCCCACCGGTCGGCGTCCCAGCCGTTGCCGCCGTCGAGCTCTCCCAGCGCCTTGTCATCCTCGTCGGCGAAGAGCTTCACGCGGGAGAACATCTCGTTGCGGACCATGACGCGGAAAGCACGGACGTTGGCGGTGAGCTTGTCCGGCACCGGCGGCAGGACGGGCTCGGCTGTGGCATCGGGGTTGATGCCGTTGGTCAGCTCTTCCCATTCGTCCAGCAGCGAGGAGTCGGTCTGGCGGACGAGTTCGCCGAGCCACTCGATGATGTCCTCGAGGTCCTCGCGCAGCCGCTCCGGCGGAACGGTGTGCAGCAGCGCCTTGTAGGTGTCCGAGAGGTAGCGCAGCAGCACGCCTTCGGAGCGGGCCAGCGAGTAGAACTGCACGTACTCGCCAAAACTCATGGCGCGCTCGTACATGTCCCGCACGATCGACTTGGGGCTGAGCTCAAACTCGCCCAGCCACGGCGCACCGGAACGGTACACCTCGAAGGACTGTTCCAGCAGCTCAGCCAGCGGCTGCGGATAGGTGACTTCCTCCAGCAGGGCCATCCGCTCGTCGTACTCGATGCCCTGGGACTTCATCGCCGCGATCGCCTCGCCGCGTGCCTTCTTCTCCTGGGCGGAGAGGACCTGCCGCGGCTTTTCCATGATCGCCTCGATCACCGACACCACGTCCAGGGCGTAGGACGGGCTCTCCGGGTCCAGGATCTCCAGGGAGGCCATGGCAAACGGGGACAGCGGCTGGTTCAGGGCAAAGTTGGGCTGCAGGTGCACCTTCAGGCGCACGGTACGGCCGTCGACGTCGGGCTCCGGCAGGACCTCCACGATCCCGGCGGTCTTCAGCTCGCGGTAGATGCTCAGCGCCTTTTTCATCAGGGCCAGCTGCGAGGAGCGGGTCTCATGGTTGTGCGTGAGCAGCTTCTTGGCCGCGGCAAACGGATCACCCGGACGCTCCAGCAGGTTCAGCAGCATCGAGTGGGTGATGTTGAAGCTGGAGGTCAGCGGCTCAGGAGTGCCGTCCACCAGCTTCTCGAAAGTGGGCTTGCCCCAGGACACGAATCCGGCCTGCGGCTTCTTCTTCACCACCTGGCGCAGCTTCTTCTGGTCGTCGCCGAACTTGGCGTGCGCCTTGGCCATCGCCTTGACGTTTTCGATCACGTGTTCCGGTGCCTGCACGACGACGGTGCCCGCCGTGTCGTAGCCGGCGCGGCCGGCGCGGCCTGCGATCTGGTGGAACTCGCGGACCTTCAGCGGCCGGGTGCGCACGCCGTCGTACTTGGACAGGGCGGTGATCAGCACGGTGCGGATGGGCACGTTGATGCCCACGCCCAGGGTGTCGGTGCCGCAGATGACCTTGAGCAGTCCGGCCTGTGCCAACTGCTCCACCAGACGGCGGTACTTGGGCAGCATGCCGGCGTGGTGCACGCCGATGCCGTGCCGGACCAGCCGGTTCAGGGTCTTGCCGAAGCCGGGGGCGAAGCGGAAGCCGGCGATCAGCTCACCGATCTTGTCCTTTTCCTCGCGGGTGCAGACGTTGATGCTCATCAGGGCCTGGGCCCGGTCTATCGCCTCGATCTGGGAGAAGTGCACCACGTAGACCGGCACCTGCTTGGTGGCCAGCAGCTCCTCCAGGGATTCCTGGACCGGGGTCTCCACGTAGTAGTAGTGCAGGGGAATGGGCCGCTGTACCGAGGAGACCGTCACGGTGTCCCGGTTGGTCAGCTCGCTGAGTTCGTTGGCGATCCGGGTCATGTCGCCCAGGGTGGCGGACATCAGCAGGAACTGCGCCTGCGGCAGCTCCAGCAGGGGCACCTGCCAGGCCCAGCCGCGCTGCGGATCGGAGTAGAAGTGAAACTCGTCCATGATGACGGTGCCCAGGTCTGCGTCCGGACCTTCGCGCAGGGCAATGTTCGCCAGGATCTCCGCGGTGCAGCAAATGATCGGGGCGTCCTTGTTCACCGAGGAGTCGCCGGTGACCATGCCGACGTTTTCGGCGCCGAAGATCTCGCACAGGGCGAAGAACTTCTCCGAGACCAGCGCCTTGATGGGCGCGGTGTAGTAGCTGCGCTCGTCGTGCGCCATGGCGTGGAAGTGCGCGGCGATGGCAACCATCGATTTGCCGGAACCCGTGGGCGTGGCGAGGATGACGTTGTTGCCGGTCACCAGCTCCATCACCGCTTCATCCTGCGCCGGGTACAGCGACATGCCCCGGCTCTCGACCCATTCCAGGAAGGATGTGTAGGTCTCGTCGGGGTCGACGGTGCGGGTGCTGGACGGGCCGGAGGCAAGCTGTTCAAGAAGTTTCATGTCCATACCAGACTATCGGGCGTGGCTATGCCCCATGGACCGTCGCTTGGGCCGCCCCTTGGATCGGCTACGAGAAGTGACGCACCTGCGCCCATGCGGCATGACCCCGGATGAAGGGCATGCAGCTGCCGGTGGGACCGCTTTGCTAGGCTCGGCGGCATGAAATGGGACCCCCGGAAGTACACACAGTTCTCCTCGCACCGTGACCGGCCGTTTTTTGACCTCACGGCCCGCATCGCAGCAGACGCGCCCCGCCGGGTGGTCGACCTGGGCTGTGGACCGGGAACCCTGACCGCGGCGCTCGCCGCCCGCTGGCCCGGCGCGCAGGTGACCGGCGTCGACTCCTCGCAGGACATGGTGGACCAGGCACAGGCGCTGGATCAGGCACCGGACAACCTGGACTTTGTCCAGGCGGGCATCGAGGAGTGGGAGCCGCAGCCCGGAACGGACGTGGTGGTCTCCAACGCCGCGCTGCAGTGGGTGCCGGGACACCAGGACCTGATGCGCCGCTGGGCCAAGCAGCTCGACGCCGGTGCCTGGCTGGCGGTCCAGGTTCCGGGAAACTTCGGGGCGCCCTCGCATGCCCTGATGCGGGAGCTGGCCGCGAGCGCGCCATGGAAGCACAAGCTCGACGGCGTCCTGCGGCACGGCGACGCTGTCGACGAACCGGAGGACTACCTCGGCCTGCTCACGGAAACCGGCTTCGAGGCCGACGTCTGGGAGACCAGCTACTCCCAGGTCCTGCACGGTGAGGACCCGGTGCTGGAGTGGGTGCGCGGCACGGCGCTCCGCCCGGTCATTGCCGCCCTGGAGCCGGAAGACTTTTCCCGGTTTGAGGCGCAGTACGCGCACCAGTTGCGCGCGGCGTACCCGGCCCGTTCCTGGGGCACCGTGTTTCCTTTCCGCCGCATCTTTATGGTGGGGCGGAAGCTGGGTTAGCCCTTCCGGTAGGACCGGCGTGCCGCCCGCATCAGCGGAGTGCCGAGGGTCTCGATCTGCCGGTTGGCCTGGGCCCGGGTTCCGCGGCCTCCACGCTCCGCATGCCGGGCCAGATACAGGGCTCCGCCCAGGCCTGTAAGGAGGAAGCCCGTGAGCAGGGCTGTCGGGTCCAGCGACGGCAATTGGCTGGCAGCGGCCAGAATCGCCAGGACCGGAATCACCGGCCCCAGCGGCAGCCGTGCTCCATCGCCGGGCCATTTGCGCAGGCCCAGCACTGCGGCGGCAACGCTGACGATGATCATCGCGATGATCGCGGCCACGTTGGCGATCGACACAACGAAGGTGGTGTCGTTGAGGAAAACCAGGATGACCGTGATGATGCCCAATAGGAGCACGCTCACATAGGGATGGCCGCTGCGGGTGTGCCGCCCCAGCGCCGGCGGGACGTCACCGCGGCCCACCAGCCGCAGCATGATCTCGGAGGCGCCGAGCACATTGGCGTTGGCACCGGAGAAGGTGGAGAGGCAGGCGGCAACGGCAATCAGCGGGCCGCCCCAGGAACCCATAACGGTCTCTGCTGCCTGGGAGACTCCGGTGGCGGTGAAGACGGTGATGCCGCTGGCCATCATGGCCAGGACTGTTCCGAGGTAGATGAGACCGGAGACCAGCAGCGTCAGCAGGATTGCGCGGGGAACGGTCTTGCGGGGGTTCTTCACCGAACCGGCCATGTTTGTAATGACGTTGAAGCCGGTGTAGGCCGTGAAGAGCAGCGCAGCCGCTGAGAAGACCCCGCCGGTGCCCTGCGGCAACGGACGCTCCAACTGTTCAGGTTTCAGTTCGGTGAGGCCCCAGACCGCAAAGAGGACAAGCAGGACGAGCTTGATGCCCACCACCGATGTTTCCGCCTTCGCCACCAGCGCCGTCGGGCCCAGGTTCAGCGCGGTGACCAGGACGGTTGCCGCCAGGGCCAGCACCAGCGTCCCGGCAGCCGGCAGGAAGTACTCGTGGAGGTAATCTCCGAACGAATCCACCAAGTAGGCGATGATCGTGGCGCCGTTGAGATAGAACGCCCACATCACCACGAAGCGCCAGAACGGGCTCAGGATGGTGCCGACGGGGCCATACCCGGACTCGCCGTCCTGCGCACGGGTGGACACTACGATGAACGACAGCGCGCAAAGGCACATCACCAGCCCGGCAATGACATAGCTCAGGACCGCCCCGGACCCGGCCAGATTCACGGCAGTGCCGGAGAGGGTGAAAACACCGCCTCCCACCGTAGTCCCCACACCGAAGGCCACGCACGAGAGGAGCCCGATCTGCGGTTTACGCGGAGACTCCGGGGACGAAGAAGCCGCGGACGGTAAGTTTTCCACAGCTGCACGCTTTCATCCGGTTCCTTTTGGGCCTGAACTTGGAGCCTAGGGGCGCTCGCCGGAGCCGGTCAATGGGACAGCAGCCGCAGGACCCCTACCAGCCGCGTTCCTTCCATTCCTGCAGGTGCGGACGCTCCGCGCCGAGGGTGGTGCCGGCACCGTGCCCCGGGTGAACCACGGTGTCATCAGGCAGGTAATCGAACACACGTTCGACTACGTCGGCGTAAAGCGAGGCAAACCGTTCCGGATCCTTCTGCGTATTTCCCAGGCCGCCGGGAAACAGTGAATCTCCGGTGAACAGGTGGGCCGGGCCAGCCGGGTCCCGGTACAGCAGGGCAACGGAGCCGGGGGTATGCCCGCGCAGCTTGATCGCCTCGAGCTCGAAACCGTCGAACCGCCGGATATCCCCGTGCCCCAGTGGCACATCCGTGGGTACCAGGATGTCGGGTACGTCCTCGGCCCCGGCCGCCGTCCGGGCTCCGGTCTCCTGAACGGCTGCGGCGAGCGCCCGGACATGGTCCCAGTGGCTGTGCGTGGTTGCGATGAGCTCCACGTGCGCCGGGGCGGCGGTGTCTGCGGCTGCTTCGGCCAGTAGCTCCCGGATTGCCGGCAGGTCGTCGGCGGCGTCGATGAGCACCTGGGACCCGCTGTCCTTTGCGGTGATGACGTAGACGTTGTTGTCCAGGCTGCCCACGGACCGGCTGCGGATGGTGACGTTCTGCAAATCAATCATGGCGGCCAGTCTAGTTCCGGCCCGCCCTGACCTGAACTGCGCGCTCGCAGGTGTCGGTGCAGGTATTGCCTGCCGGTGAGGGCGGGCGTACGTTCGGATGGTGCCGGGGACCGAATCCGGCAGGTCCAGGAGGAAAGCGTGCTCCTTCGGCTCGTCCGGCAGTACCTGGCGCCCTACAAAGGCGCCGTTGCCGCCGTCGTCATCCTGCAGTTCCTGCAAACAGTGGCCACTCTGTACCTGCCCACGCTGAATGCGGAGATCATTGACCGCGGCGTGGTGAGAGCGGACAACGGCGTGATCCTGAGCCTCGGTGGCTGGATGCTGGCCATAACGGCCGGTCAGGTGGCCTGCGCCATCACCGCCACCTACTTCGCCGCCCGGGTGGCCATGAGGGTGGGGCGGAATATCCGTTCCAGCCTTTTCACCACCGTGGAGTCCTTTTCCTCCCGGGAGATGGGGGTCTTCGGCGCCCCGTCCCTGATCACCCGCACCACCAATGACGTGCAGCAGGTGCAGATGGCGCTTCTGATGACCTTCACCGTGATGGTGTCGGCGCCGATCATGGGCGTGGGCGGCGTACTCCTGGCGCTGAACCAGGACATTCCGCTCTCCGGCATCCTCCTGCTGATCCTGCCGGTCCTGTTCGCGGTGATCGGGCTGGTGCTGCGCCGGCTGATTCCCCTTTTCCGCCGGGCGCAGAAGCAGATCGACCGCGTGAACTCCGTGCTGCGCGAGCAGATCATGGGCATCGCGGTGATTCGGGCCTTTGTGCGGGAGCGTACCGAGGAGGACCGCTTCGACGCCGCCAACCGGGACCTGACCGGAACCCAGCTGCGCACCTCGCAGTACCTGGCGCTGCTGTTTCCGGCCGCGATGCTGGTGGCGAACCTCGCCTCCGTGGCCGTGGTCTGGTTCGGCGCCTACCGGATCGACGCCGGTCAGATGCAGATCGGCGCCCTCACCGCCTTCCTCGCGTACATCATGCAGATCCTGATGGCCGTCATGATGTCCATGTTCATGATCATGATGCTGCCGCGCGCCGCGGTCTGCGCGGAGCGGATCTGCGAGGTCCTGGACACGGAGAGCACGGTGCGGGACGCGGCGGCAGCCGTGCCGCTGGTGTACGACGGCGGCACCCTGGTGTTCGACGACGTCGGCTACAGCTACCCCGGGGCGGAGTCCCCGGTACTCCATGGCATCAGTTTCACCGCGGAGTCCGGGCAGACGACGGCCATCATCGGCTCCACCGGCGCCGGCAAGTCCACCCTGCTGAACCTCGTGCCGCGGCTGCTGGATGCCACGTCCGGGGGAATCAGCATCGACGGGCAGGACATCGCCGCGGTGACGCTGCACTCGCTGCGCAGCGGCATTGGCCTGGTGCCGCAGAAGGCCTACCTTTTCGCCGGAACCATCGGCTCCAACCTCCGCTTCGGCAGACCCGAAGCCACTGACGCGGAACTGTGGGAGGCCCTGGAAATTGCCCAGGCTGCGGAGTTTGTCCGGAACGCGGAGGGGGCGCTGGAACACCGCGTGGAGCAGGGCGGAGGCAACTTCTCCGGGGGGCAGCGGCAACGCCTGGCCATCGCCCGGGCCCTGGTGGTCAAGCCCGCCATTTACCTCTTCGACGACAGCTTCTCCGCGCTGGACTTCGCCACCGACGCCCGGCTGCGGGCAGCCCTGAGGGAGCGGACCCGGAACTCCACCGTCCTGATCGTGGCCCAGCGGGTCAACACCATCACCGACGCCGCGAAGATCGTCGTGCTGGAGGAAGGGCGGATCGCCGGAACGGGTACCCACGCCGGGCTGATGGACTCCTCGCCCACCTACCGGGAGATCGTGGAATCCCAGCTCACCGCCGAGGAAGTCGCGTGAGTGCCATGCGGGGAGGGCCGGCACTCCGGGGTCCCGGACCGCGCGGACCCGGCGCCGGTGCTCCGGTTGCAAAGCCCCTGAACTTCCGGGCCACCGTCCGGCGGATCCTGCACCTCATGGCCCCGGACCGGCTGCGGGTGGCACTGGTCATCGTGACCGCCGTCGTCTCCGTGGCGCTCACGGTCACGGCACCGCGGATCCTGGGCGAAGCAACGAACGTGATTTTCGACGGCGTGATCGGTGCCGGGCTGGAACCGGGCCTGAGCAAGGACGAGCAGGTACAGGCGCTGCGCCGGACCGGACAGGACCAGCTGGCGGACATGCTCGCCGCAATGGACGTGGTCCCCGGGCAGGGGCTGGACTTCGGCAGGCTCGGAGTCCTCGTGCTGGGGGTGCTGGGCATCTACCTGGCCTCGTTTGCTTTCGGATGGCTGCAGGCACGGGTCACGGCCCGGGTGGTGCAGAACGCCATGTACCGGCTGCGGAAGGATGTGGACGGCAAGCTGTTCCGGTTGCCCATGTCCCATTTCCAGCGCGGATCCCGGGGAGACGTGCTCAGTCGGGTCACCAACGACATCGACAACCTGGCGCAGACCCTCGCCCAGACCCTGACCCAGATCATCACCTCGGTGCTGACCATTGTGGGGGTGCTGGGCATGATGCTCTGGCTCTCTCCGCTGCTGGCCCTGATCGCAGTGGTGACGGTGCCTGTTTCCGCCGTCGTCACAGTGCTCATTGCCCGGCGCTCGCAGGTGCAGTTCATGCAGCAGTGGAAATCCACGGGGGAGGTCAACGGCTACATCGAGGAAATGTTCAGCGCCCACGATGTGGTGAAGGCCTTCGGCCAGACCGAACGCGTGGTGGCGGGATTCACCCCGGCCAACGAGACCCTCTACCGTTCATCCTTCAGGGCACAGTTCGTGTCCGGCGTCATCATGCCCGTCATGCAGTTCGTCTCCAACCTCAACTACGTGGCGGTGGCAGTGGTGGGCGGCCTTCTGGTGGCCAACGGACGGCTCACCATCGGGGGAGTGCAGGCCTTCATCCAATACAGCCGGCAGTTCTCCCAGCCGCTGGGGCAGCTCGGCTCGCTGATCAACATGCTGCAGTCCGGCGTCGCCTCAGCCGAACGTGTGTTCGAATTACTCGACGGCAGGGAACAGGACCCGGATCCGGCGGATCCGCTGACCATCCCCCGGGTGCGCGGCCAGGTGGCCTTTGAGCACGTGGACTTCAGCTACTCCTCGGACGCACCACTGATCAAGGACCTGTCCTTCACGGCAGAGCCCGGGCAGACCGTGGCGATCGTCGGCCCCACGGGGGCGGGGAAGACCACGCTGGTGAACCTGCTGATGCGTTTCTATGACGTGGACGCCGGGCGGATCACCATCGACGGCGTCGATACCGCTGCGATGCGGCGCGATGACGTGCGGGGATTGATCGGCATGGTGCTGCAGGATGCCTGGCTGTTTGAGGGGACCATTAGGGAGAACCTTGCCTACGGCGCTCCGGGCGCCACGGAGGAGCAGATTGTCCAGGCAGCGCAGGCCACCCATGTGGACCACTTCGTGCGCTCGCTGCCCCACGGGTATGACACCGTCCTGGGGGATGACGGCGGATCCCTGAGCCAGGGACAGCGCCAGCTGATCACCATCACCCGCGCCTGGCTGGCGGATCCGTCCATCCTGGTCCTGGATGAGGCCACCAGCTCGGTGGACACCCGGACCGAGATTTCCATCCGGCTGGCCATGAACGCGCTGCGCCAGGCACGGACCAGCTTCGTGATTGCGCACCGGCTCTCCACGATCCGCGATGCGGACGTGATCCTGGTGGTGCGGCAGGGGGAGATCGTGGAACAGGGGACCCACGAGGCACTGCTCGCCGCTGAGGGGTTCTATGCCGGGCTGTACCGCTCCCAGTTCGCCGGACCCGCCGAACCTGAGGAACGGGACGAATCCGACGCCGTCGACCCCGCCGCAGCGGCAGAGGCAGGCGCCGCCGGACACGGCGAAGCAGGCGGCGTGGCAAAATAGACACAGCGGCACCTGTGAACTGCAGCGGCCCGTCCTGCCGGAGGATCCCGGGAGGTTCCAGCACTGAAACGAAGAAGGCGGTCCCATGAGCGACGACGTCCTGTCCTGGGTCCGCATCGACGCGGCCAGCTCGGTCCCTCCCTTTGAGCAGCTGCGGGTGCAGATTCTCGACGCCGCCAATGAGGGACGCCTCGCCGTCGGAACCCGCCTGCCCCCGGTCCGCGCGCTCGCCGCCCGGATGGGCCTGGCCGTCAACACCGTGGCGCGGGCCTACCGCGAACTCGAACAGGCCGAAGTGGTCACCACGCGCTCGCGGGCAGGAACCGTCATTGCGGCCGCCGGTGACAACGGACGACGCCGGGTAGCCGAAGCCGCCCGCGTTTTCGCTGATTCCGTGCGCGCCAACGGGCTGGACGCGAAGGAAGCCCTCACGTACGTCGAGACCGCTCTTCGCCTGCGGTGAACACCGCGGTGTCGAATACTTCTTCGAACCAACCGGTGAACTACAGTGGAATTTGTGTCTACAGCTACCTCTTTGATGGCCGATAACGCCAACGAGCCGCATCGCGGCAACGATCTTTCCCGCCTCATCGTCAAGGGCGCCAGGGAACACAATCTGCGCAACGTGGACCTGGATCTGCCACGCGACGCCATGATTGTCTTTACCGGCCTGTCCGGCTCGGGAAAGTCTTCCCTGGCCTTCGACACGATCTTCGCCGAGGGGCAGCGGCGCTATGTGGAGTCCCTGTCGTCCTATGCACGGATGTTCCTGGGCCAGGTGGACAAGCCGGACGTCGACTTCATCGAAGGCCTGTCCCCGGCGGTCTCCATCGACCAGAAATCGACCTCGAAAAACCCGCGCTCCACGGTCGGCACCATCACCGAGATCTACGACTATATGCGCCTGCTCTGGGCCCGTGTCGGCACCCCCTACTGCCCGGTGTGCGGCGAGCCCGTCTCGCGGCAGACCCCGCAGCAGATCGTTGACCAGCTGCTGGAGCTGCCCGAGGGTACCCGGTTCCAGATCCTGGCGCCCATGGTGCGCGGCCGCAAGGGCGAATTCGTCGACCTGTTCAAGGAACTTGCCGCCAAGGGCTACTCACGGGCCCGGGTCGACGGCGAGCAGATCCAGCTCTCCGACCCGCCCAAGCTGGGCAAGCAGTACAAGCACACCATCGAGGTGGTGGTGGACCGCCTGGTGGCCAAGGACGGCATCCGGCAGCGGCTCACCGATTCCATCGAAACCGCCCTGGGCCTCGCGGACGGCCGGGTCCTGGCCGACTTCGTGGACCTGGACGAGAAGAGCGAGGACCGGATCCGGGCCTTCTCCGAGCACCTGGCCTGCCCCAACGAACACCCGCTGGCGATCGACGAGATCGAGCCGCGGTCCTTCTCCTTCAACAACCCCTTCGGCGCCTGCCCGGTCTGCACCGGCATCGGCAGCCGGCTGGAGGTTGACGAGGAACTGGTCATCCCCAACCCCAACCTGAGCCTGGCCGCCGGAGCCGTGGCACCCTGGGCCCTGGGCAACGCCACCCTTGAATACTGGAACCGGCTGCTGGCCGGCCTGGCCAAGGAGATGGACTTCTCCATGGACGTGCCGTGGAAGAAGCTGCCCGCCAAGGCCCGCGAAGCCATCCTCAACGGCAAGGACCACAAGGTTGTGGTCCAGTACAAGAACCGTTTCGGCCGGGAGCGCAAATACAGCACCGGCTTCGAAGGCGTCATCCAGTACATCCACCGCAAGCACCTCGAGACCGAATCCGACAGCGCCCGCGACCGGTACGAGGAGTACATGCGGGAAATCCCCTGCCCCGAGTGCGGGGGAGCCCGCCTGAACCCGGCCTCGCTGTCCGTGCTGATCAACGGCAGGAACATCGCCCAGGTGGCGGCCATGCCGCTGCGCGAGGCCGCGCAGTTCCTCAGCGGACTGGACCTCACCGCCCGCGAAGCCAAGATCGGCGACCAGGTCCTGAAGGAAATCCTGGCCCGCCTGACCTTCCTGCTCGACGTCGGCCTGGAGTACCTTTCCCTGGAGCGGGCCGCCGCCACCCTGTCCGGCGGCGAGGCCCAGCGCATCCGCCTGGCCACCCAGATCGGCTCCGGGCTGGTCGGAGTGCTGTACGTTCTCGACGAGCCGTCGATCGGACTGCACCAGAAGGACAACCGCCGCCTGATCGAGACCCTGGCCCGGCTGCGCAACCTGGGCAACACGCTGATCGTGGTGGAGCACGACGAAGACACCATCCACGAAGCCGACTGGGTGGTGGACATAGGACCCGGCGCCGGTGAACACGGCGGTGAAGTGGTCCACTCCGGGTCCCTGGAGGACCTGCTCACCAACGAGCGGTCACTGACCGGTGCCTACCTCTCCGGACGCCGGAAGATCGATATTCCGGCCAAGCGCCGCAAGGTGGACAAATCCCGCCAGCTGAAGATCGTCGGGGCCCGGGAGAACAACCTGCGCAACATCGACGTCTCGATTCCGCTGGGGGTCTTCACCGCGGTGACAGGTGTCAGCGGTTCGGGTAAATCCACCCTGATCAACGACATTCTCTACAAGACCCTGGCCGCCAAGCTGAACGGCGCCAAGCACGTCGCGGGACGCCACCTGCGCATTGACGGCCTGGAGAACCTGGACAAGGTCATCCACGTGGACCAGAGCCCGATCGGACGCACCCCGCGCTCCAACCCGGCCACCTACACCGGCGTCTGGGACCACATCCGCAAGCTCTTCGCGGAGACCACGGAAGCCAAGGTCCGCGGCTACCTGCCGGGCCGGTTCTCCTTCAACGTCAAGGGTGGCCGCTGCGAGGCGTGCCACGGCGACGGAACGCTGAAGATCGAGATGAACTTCCTGCCGGACGTCTACGTGCCCTGCGAGGTCTGCCACGGCGGCCGGTTCAACCGCGAAACCCTTGAGGTGAACTACAAGGGCAAGAACATCGCCGAGGTCCTGGCGATGTCGATCGAGGAGGCAGCGGAGTTCTTCGCCGCGTTCTCACCGATCTCCCGGCACCTGAACACGCTGGTGGATGTCGGCCTGGGCTATGTCCGTCTCGGCCAGCCTGCCACCACCCTCTCCGGCGGCGAGGCGCAGCGCGTCAAGCTGGCGGCGGAACTGCAGAAGCGCTCGAACGGGCGCAGCGTGTACGTCCTTGACGAGCCGACCACCGGCCTGCACTTCGAGGACGTCCGCAAGCTGCTGCTCGTGCTGCAGGGGCTCGTGGATAAGGGCAATACCGTGATTACCATCGAGCACAACCTCGACGTCATCAAGAGTGCTGACTGGATCATCGATATGGGCCCCGAGGGCGGCAATGGAGGAGGCCAGGTCATCGCCCAGGGAAGCCCCGAAAAGGTCGCGAAGTCCGATGTCAGCCATACCGGGCATTTCCTGGCGGAGATGTTTGCCAAGCAGGCCTGAGCCCTGCCGGTGAATGCCGGACCGGGTATTTTTTAGACATAATGGAAAAAGGTATTCCCGACCGGGAATACCTTTTTCCGTCCCGGGCCGCAGGTGTGGGAAACTGTCCCGGTGAAAGAATCCCGGCTCTTAGTGCTCTTTGACCTTGACGGAACCCTGGTGGATCCGGCGGGGGCCATCACCGGCGGCATCAGCGCCGCCCTGGCCTCCTGCGGGCTGCCCGTTCCGCCGGCTGCCGACCTGCAGCGCATGGTCGGACCGGCACTGGTGACTTCACTCCGGGATATCGCCGGCGTCCCCGCGGACCGTGTTGACGAGGTCATCGCCATCTACCGGGCCGGTTACCGCTCCGCGGGAATGGCACAGAGCCGTCCCTACCCGGGAATTGCCGATACGGTGGCCAGGCTTCGCGCGGAAGGCTGCCTCGTGGCCGTGGCTACCCAGAAGCCCGAGCCGCTGGCCATGGAGCTGCTCACCACCCAGGGCCTCCTGGTTCTGTTCGATTCCGTCCATGGCTCTCCCGCCGATGAACAGGCCGCAGCGGCCCTGGACGGGAAAACCACGATCATCGCTGCCGCCCTGGCCCGTCATGCGGGCAGTTTCGACCGGGCGGTCATGGTGGGGGACCGCCGGCACGATGTGCACGGCGCCGCAGCCAACGGGCTGGACTGCATTGGCGTGGACTGGGGGTTCGCCGCTGCAGGTGAACTGGAAGCGGCAGGCGCCGTTGCCGTCGTCGGCACCGCAGAAGATCTGCTCGCCGAACTGCGCAGCCTCACCGAACCGCACAGCCTCACCGAACCGCACAGCCTCACCAAGCCGCACAGTGGACAGCACGGCTTCCGTGCGCAGGAAGGGGCCTGCGCAAATGGGAGTCTATGACCTCACCCGGGCCTCCACCCGCGGCCTGATCGCCACCCTGTGCCGGCCCACGGTCACCGGCCTGGAGAATGTTCCCAGCTCCGGCGCCTTTATTGTTGCGGCCAACCACCTCTCCTTCCTGGACAGCGTGCTGACCCAGGCGCTGATGCCGCGGCCGGTCGCCTTCTTCGCCAAGGCTGAATACTTCACCGGCACCGGGGTCAAGGGCGCCGCCATGCGGACGTTCTTCGAGGGGGTGGGATCCATCCCCGTAGAGCGCGGCCAGCAGGCTGCGTCCGTTGCCGCCCTGAAAACGCTGCTGGACCGCTTGGAGGCGGGCAGCGGGATAGGGATCTACCCCGAGGGGACGAGGTCCCGCGACGGACTGCTCTACCGCGGCCGCACCGGCGTGGGCTGGCTGGCCCTGACCTCGGGCGCACCGGTAGTGCCCGTGGGTCTGATCGGAACCGAAAACCTGCAGCCCGCAGGTAAGAAATGGATCAAACCACAGCACTTCACGATGAAGATCGGGCGGCCGCTGTACTTCCAGAAAACCGGACCCGACCACGCGCTGCCCGCCCGCCGGCAGGCAACCGACCGGGTCATGGATGCCATTGCCGAACTGTCCGGGCAGGAACGCGCCGGCAGCTACAACCAGAGCAAGCCCGAAGGCTAGCCGTTTCAGCGTCCGGCGAAAGCCCCCTGTGGCGGCGCAGGGGGTACCAGCGCCGACCGTAGGATGGAAGCGTGGCAGATCCAGCAACATACCGGCCCAAAACCGGGGAAATCCCTACCGCCCCCGGCGTCTACCGTTTCCGTGACGAGCACCGCCGGGTCATTTACGTGGGCAAGGCCAAGAACCTCCGCTCCCGCCTGAATTCCTACTTCGCCAATCCGCGGGGCCTGCTGCCCAAGACCCGGGCAATGGTCCATACCGCGGCGAGCGTCGAATGGACGGTGGTGGGAACCGAGCTGGAGGCCCTCCAGCTGGAATACACCTGGATCAAGGAATTCAACCCCCGGTTCAACATCATGTTCCGGGATGACAAGTCCTACCCCTATCTCGCCGTGACCATGGGGGAGAAGTACCCGCGGGCGCAGGTCATGCGCGGCGACCGGCGCAAGGACACCCGCTACTTCGGCCCGTTCTACCCGGCCAAGGCCATCCGCGAGACACTCGACACCCTGCTGCGCGTCTTCCCCGTCCGCACCTGCAGCTCCGGTGTCTTCAAGCGCGCCGAGCGCACCGGCCGCCCGTGCCTGCTCGGCTACATCGACAAGTGCTCAGCCCCCTGCGTCGGCCGGATCAGCCCCGAGGACCACCGCGACCTGGCCGCCGAGCTGTGCGACTTCATGTCCGGCGAGGGCAAGCGCTTCATCTCCACCCTGGAGAAGGAAATGCAGGCAGCCGTCGCCGAGCTGGACTATGAAACAGCAGCCCGGCTGCGCGATGACATCGCCGCGCTGCGGAAGGTCTTCGAACGCAACAACGTGGTGCTCAGCGAAGACACCGATGCTGACATCTTCGCCCTCGAAGAGGATGAACTCGAAGCCTCGGCCCAGGTCTTCCACGTCCGCGGCGGGCGTATCCGCGGCCAGCGCGGCTGGGTGGTGGAAAAGGTTGAGGACGCCGAGACCGGGGACCTCGTGGAACACCTGATCCAGCAGGTCTACGGCGAGGCAGCCTCCACCGACCGCATTCCCCGCCAGGTGCTGGTTCCGGCGCTTCCGTCCAATGCCGATGAGCTCGGCGAATGGCTTTCCGGGCTGCGCGGTGCCCGGGTGGACATCCGGGTCCCGCAGCGCGGCGACAAAAAAGCGCTGATGGAAACGGTGGCCCGCA
This sequence comes from Arthrobacter jiangjiafuii, assembly GCF_018622995.1. Classification (NCBI taxonomy): domain Bacteria; kingdom Bacillati; phylum Actinomycetota; class Actinomycetes; order Micrococcales; family Micrococcaceae; genus Arthrobacter; species Arthrobacter jiangjiafuii. The sequence continues at coordinate 1,989,479 of NZ_CP076022.1, read as the reverse complement.
ACGCCGCTGACGCGCTGCGGCTGCACAAGAGCCGCCGGGCCGGGGATATCACCACCCGCTCCGCCGCGCTCCAGGAACTGCAGGAAGCCCTGGACCTGCCCGTGGCTCTGCTGCGGATCGAGTGCTACGACATCTCCCATGTCTCCGGCACCAACGTGGTGGCGTCCATGGTGGTGGCCGAGGACGGGCTGCCCAAGAAATCGGACTACCGCAAGTTCTCCATCACCGGGGACGCCGCGCGGGACGACACCTCGGCGATGTACAACGTGATCTCCCGGCGCTTCCGCAACTACCTCGCGGAGAACGCCGATCCGGCGGCCGACCCCGATGCTCCCGCAACGCTGCCCGTCGAGCGCACCGGCACCGACGTCCAGCCGCTCACCGATACGCTCACTGCCGCGCCGCGGACAAAATTCGCCTATCCGCCGAACCTGGTGGTGGTCGACGGCGGGCAGCCGCAGGTGGCTGCGGCCTCCCGTGCCCTGGCCGACCTGGGCATCACCGACATCTACGTGGTGGGCCTGGCCAAGCGCCTGGAAGAGGTCTGGGTGCCGGACAGCGACTTCCCGGTGATCCTGCCCCGTGCCTCCGAGGCGCTCTTCCTGCTGCAGCGCATCCGCGATGAAGCCCACCGGTTCGCCATCACCTTCCACCGGCAGAAGCGGGCCAAATCGATGACGGCGTCCCTGCTGGATGAAATCTCCGGACTGGGTCCGGCCAAGCGTGCCGCGCTGCTCAAGGAATTCGGCTCGGTGAAGAAGCTGCGAACCGCCTCCGCCGAGGATCTGCAGCGGGTTCCCGGTATCGGTCCGGCGCTGGCCGCATCGGTGCACGCGCAGCTGGCGGCGAAGGGCGGGGCGGGCGCGGCGCCGGCCGTCAACATGACCACCGGCGAAATCCTGGAAACTTAGCTAGGCTGGTAAGCCGCCTCACCATACAGCGCAGCCGGCACCCAAGCGTGCGGCTGCGCTGCTCCGGGAGCCGAAAAACCACTAGGACGGGACAACAGATGATGGAACAGGACGCGCTGACCCCGGTCAAGCCCGACGAGTCGGAACTGCTGGTGGTCACAGGCATGTCCGGAGCCGGTCGCAGCACGGCCGCCAACGCCCTCGAAGACCACGGCTGGTATGTGGTGGAGAACCTGCCTCCGATGATGCTGGGCACCCTCACCGAGCTGGTATCCCGCATGCCCCAGTCCATTCCGAAGCTGGCAGTGGTCATCGATGTGCGCAGCAAGGAGCTCTTCCAGGACATCCGCGAGGCGCTCAGCAACCTGCGCGCAGCCGGCGTCACCTACCGGCTGCTGTTCCTGGACGCCGAAGACGAAACGCTGGTCCGCCGGTTCGAGCAGGGCCGCCGGCCGCATCCGCTGCAGGAGGACGGCTCCATCCTGGACGGCATCGGCGCGGAACGCGATGTGCTCAAGGAACTGCGGGAATCCTCCGACGTCATCGTGGACACTTCCAAGCTCAACGTCCACGCCCTGGCCACGACCATCACCGAACTCTTCACCGAGTCCGGGCCGATTGTGCTGCGGCTGAACGTGATGAGCTTCGGCTTCAAATACGGGCTGCCGGTGGACGCCAACTACGTGGCGGACGTCCGGTTTATCCCCAACCCGCACTGGGTACCGCAGCTGCGCCCGCACACCGGCCTGGACGCCGACGTACGCGACTACGTCATGGGTGCCGCCGGCACCGGGGACTTCCTGGACCGCTACGTGGACGCCCTGGAACCGGTCATCGACGGTTACCGCCGGGAAAACAAGCACTACGCCACCATCGCCGTGGGCTGCACGGGCGGCAAGCACCGTTCCGTGGCAGTCACGGAGGAACTGGCCAAGCGGCTGGCCCAGCTGCCCCACGTGACGGTCAGTGCACACCACCGCGACCTGGGACGCGAGTAGATGACCTTCCTTACCGGGCCCCTGCCGGTGCTTCCGCAGACCGGCGCGGGCCGGGGCGGAGACACTGACGGGGCCCCCGCCGTCGTCGCCCTTGGAGGCGGCCACGGCCTCTCCGCGTCACTGTCCGCCCTGCGCCTGCTGACCACTGACCTGACCGCCGTGGTCACGGTGGCCGACGACGGCGGCTCCTCCGGGCGGCTGCGTCATGAACTGGACGTGCTTCCGCCCGGGGATCTGCGGATGGCCCTGGCTGCACTGTGCGACGACACGGACTGGGGGCGCACCTGGCGGGATGTCATGCAGCACCGCTTCCAGTCCCGGCCCGGGATCAGCGGATCCCTGGACAACCACGCGCTGGGCAACCTGCTGATCGTGACCCTCTGGGAACTCCTTGGCGACCCCGTCGCCGGGCTCCAGTGGGCCGGTGCGCTGCTCGGCGCCCGCGGGCAGGTGCTGCCCATGTCCACGCACCCGCTGACCATCGAAGGTGATGTGCTGCGCCGCACGGCACAGGGCACCCGGCTGGAGGTGGTGACAGGGCAGGCGCGCCTGGCCGCCGCAGGGGTGCAGAGCAAGGTCAGCGAGGTGCGGCTGAGCCCGGCCGACGCCCCGGCCTGCGCCGAAGCGCTCACCGCGATCGAGCGCGCCGACTGGATCATCCTCGGCCCGGGCTCCTGGTACACCTCGGTCCTGCCGCACCTGATGCTTCCGGAGCTGCGCACTGCCCTGTGCAAGACCAAGGCCAAACGCTGCCTCACCATGAACCTGAGCAACGAAACCACGGAAACAGCCGGCATGTCGGCGCTCGACCATCTGGCCGAGGTCCGCCGCTATGCCCCGGATCTCCGCGTGGACGCCGTCCTCGCCGATCCCTCGGTCATCGAGGACCAGGACGCGTTTGCCGAGGCGGTAGCCGGGATGGGAGGCCGGCCGGTCTTCGGTAAGGTGGGGGCAGCGACCGGGCGGCCGATCCATGATCCGCTGCGCCTGGCCACCGCGTACCACGATATGTTTGGGGAGAACTAGGAGTGTATTTGTGGCATTGACCGCAGCAGTAAAAGAGGAACTTTCACGGCTGGATGTGAAAAAGTCCTCCGTCCGCAAAGCGGAAGTATCGGCATTGCTGCGATTTGCCGGGGGACTGCACATTATTTCCGGCCGCATAGTCATTGAAGCCGAGGTGGACCTGGCGTCCACCGCCCGGCGGCTGCGTGCCGCCATCGCCGAGGTGTACGGCCACGCCTCGGACATCATTGTGGTCTCCGGCGGCGGGCTGCGCCGCGGCAACCGCTACGTGGTGCGCGTGGTCAAGGACGGCGAGTCCCTGGCCCGCCAGACCGGCCTGCTGGACGCCCGTGGGCGTCCGGTCCGGGGGCTGCCGTCCGCCGTCGTCAACGGCTCAGCTGCCGACGCTGAAGCCGTATGGCGCGGCGCCTTCCTGGCCCACGGGTCCCTGACCGAGCCAGGCCGCTCATCCTCCCTGGAAGTAACCTGCCCGGGACCGGAGGCCGCACTGGCACTGGTCGGTGCCGCCCGCCGGATCGGTATCGCTGCCAAGGCCCGCGAGGTCCGCGGAATCGACCGCGTGGTCATCCGCGACGGGGACACCATTGCCGCGCTGCTCACCCGCATGGGGGCCCACGACGCGCTGATGGTCTGGGAAGAGCGCCGCATGCGCAAGGAAGTGCGGGCCACGGCCAACCGGCTCGCGAACTTCGACGACGCAAACCTGCGCCGTTCCGCCCAGGCCGCCGTTGCCGCCGGTGCCCGGGTGGACCGCGCCCTGGACATCCTCGGCGAGGACGTGCCCGAGCACCTGCGCTACGCCGGCGAGCTGCGGGTGGCGCACAAGCAGGCGAGCCTGGACGAACTGGGGCACCTGGCTGATCCTCCCATGACCAAAGACGCCATCGCCGGACGCATCCGCCGGCTGCTGGCCATGGCGGACAAGCGTGCCGCCGAATTGGGCATCCCGGGCACTGAGGCCAATGTGACTCCTGAGATGCTTGACGAGTAGCGTTAAGTCATAGGATGGACTAAGTCTGCTGCCTTTCGGCGGCACCTTGGTTTCCGGGCGGAAACGCCGTCCGGAGGACCGATCCGACGTTATCTGGAGGATTTTGTGAACGAGTACACACTGCCGGAACTGCCCTACGACTACGCTGCCCTGGAGCCGAATATTTCGGCCCGGATCATGGAACTTCACCATGACAAGCACCACGCCACCTACGTTGCCGGTGCCAACACGGCACTGAAGCAGATGGCTGAAGCCCGCGAAAAGGGCGACTTCGCCACGATCCCGAAGCTGTCCAAGGACCTGGCCTTCCACGTTGGCGGCCACGTCAATCACAGCATCTTCTGGAACAACCTCTCTCCCGAGGGCGGCGACAAGCCGGTTGGCGAGCTTGCTGCCGCCATCGATGACTTCTTCGGCTCCTTCGACGCCTTCCGCGGCCAGTTCACCGCAGCCGCGATGTCGCTGCAGGGTTCGGGCTGGGCACTGCTGGCCTACGAGCCGCTGGGCAAGAACCTCGTCATCGAGCAGCTCTATGACCAGCAGGGCAACGTGCCCGTGGGCACCATCCCGCTGCTGATGCTGGACATGTGGGAGCACGCTTTCTACCTGGACTACGTGAACGTGAAGGCAGACTACGTCAAGGCCTTCTGGAACATCGTGAACTGGGCAGACGTGGCAACCCGCTTCGAGGCTGCCCGCAACGGCGCCCACGGACTGGTTCTCCCCGCGTAATCAGCGTCGCCAAGGCACAAATCTGCTCCCGCACGGGTCCCCCTGAGAGACCCGGCGCGTAAGATGAGTCCGAGGGCACCCGCCCGGGCCGTTGAGGCCCGGCGGGCTCCTCGGGCCGGCCGGAAGGGTGTCCACCGGCCGCTTCGATAACAGTCCCGGCACCCCGAAACCTGTCAGACCAGTGGCCTTCCCGCACACCGAGGTCACATTTCTTCGATAACCCCACATCAAGGAGACAGAAAAGTGACTACTCGTGTTGGAATCAACGGCTTCGGACGCATTGGGCGAAACTACTTCCGCGCCGCACTGGAGCAGAACGCCGACCTTGAAATCGTGGCCGTCAACGACCTCACCAGCCCCGAAGCCCTGGGCCACCTGCTGAAGTACGATTCCGTCACCGGCCGCATCGGTGCCGACGTCGAAGTCCGCGGCGGCGACCTGGTTGTAGGCGGCAAGACCATCAAGGTCCTCGCCGAGCGGGATCCCGCCAACCTCCCGTGGAAGGACCTGGGCGTAGACGTCGTCATCGAGTCCACCGGGTTCTTCACCAAGGCCGAGGATGCGAAAAAGCACCTCGACGCCGGAGCCAAGAAGGTCCTGATTTCAGCTCCGGGCAAGGGAGCGGACCGGACCATCGTGATGGGCGTGAACGACGGCGACTACAACCCGGCCACCGACAACATCGTCTCCAACGCCTCCTGCACCACCAATTGCCTGGGTCCGCTGGCCAAGGTGATCCATGAGGCCTTCGGCATTGAGCGCGGCCTGATGACCACGGTGCACGCCTACACCGCCGACCAGAACCTGCAGGACGGACCGCACCGCGACCTGCGCCGCGCCCGTGCTGCGGCACTGAACATCGTGCCCACCTCAACCGGCGCCGCCAAGGCGATCGGCCTGGTCCTTCCGGAGCTGGAAGGCAAGCTGGACGGCTTCGCGCTGCGCGTGCCCGTACCCACCGGATCGGTCACCGACCTCACAGTGACGCTGGCCCGGGAGGCCTCGGTCGACGAGATCAACAGCGCCTACAAGGCGGCGTCGGACGGAGCACTCAACGGCATCCTGCGCTACACCGACGAGCCCATCGTGTCCTCGGACATCGTCACCGATCCAGCGTCGTGCATCTTCGACTCCGGACTGACCCGCGTGATGGGCAACGAGGTCAAGGTGGTGGGCTGGTACGACAACGAGTGGGGTTACTCCTGCCGCCTGGTGGACCTGACCGCGCTCGTCGGCTCCAAGCTCTAAGCGTCCCTGCACGCACCCCGATCCAAGATCCCAATGCCCGCAAGGGACGTAAAGGTAGACATGACAGTCAAGACTCTTGATCAACTGATCAGCGACGGCGTCGACGGCCGGTACGTGCTGGTCCGCTCGGACCTGAATGTACCGCTCGAGAACGGCCGCGTTACTGACGACGGACGCATCCGCGCCTCCATCCCCACCCTGCAGAAACTGGTGGAGCAAGGTGCCAAAGTCATCGTCATGGCCCACCTGGGACGGCCCAAGGGCGCTCCGGACGAGAAGTACTCGCTGCAGCCCGCCGCGGACCGGCTGGATGAACTTTCACCGTTCCCGGTGGAGTTTGCCGCCGACGTGGTGGGGGAGAGCGCGCACAGCCTCGCCGGCTCGCTGGCCGCCGGATCGGTCCTGGTGCTGCAGAACATCCGCTTTGACCCGCGTGAGACCTCCAAGAACGACGACGAGCGGTTGGCGCTGGCGCGGGAACTTGCCGGGCTGACGGATAACTCCGGCGCCTATGTCGATGATGCGTTCGGTGCGGTGCACCGCAAGCACGCCAGTGTCTACGACATCGCGGAGGTCCTTCCGGCGTATGAGGGAGACCTGGTGAACACCGAGGTCCAGGTGCTGAAGCGGCTCACGGAGAACCCCGAGCAGCCCTACGTGGTGGTCCTGGGGGGTTCGAAGGTCTCCGACAAGCTGGCGGTGATCGAGAACCTCATGGACCGCGCAGACTACCTCCTGGTCGGCGGCGGCATGGTCTTTACGTTCCTGGCAGCGCAGGGCCACAAGGTGGGCGCGTCGCTGCTTGAAGCGGACCAGATCGAGAACGTCAAGGGCTACCTCTCCCGTGCCAAGGAAGTGGGTTGCGAGTTCGTGCTGCCCACCGACATCGTGGTGGCGGACAAGTTCGCTGCCGATGCCGACGTGGAGGTGGTGCCTGCAGACGGGATGGAGAACAGCCGCTTCGGTGCTTCCGGCATCGGGCTGGACATCGGCCCCGATTCGGCCGCCGCCTTTGCTGAACGGATCCGATCAGGCAAGACCGTGTTCTGGAACGGACCGATGGGTGTCTTTGAATTCGATGCCTTTGCCAACGGGACCCGCACCATTGCGCAGGGCCTGAAGGATTCATCCGGCCTGACCGTGGTAGGCGGCGGAGACTCGGCCGCCGCCGTCCGCAAGCTCGGCTTCAGCGACAGCGACTTCGGCCACATCTCCACCGGCGGCGGTGCCTCGCTTGAATACCTTGAAGGCAAGAAGCTGCCCGGCCTGACCGTCCTGGGCCTGTAGCTCCACAGTGCGGGCCCGCCTGATGGGGCGGGCCCGCACTTCTATGTCCGCCCTTTGTATCTTTACGCCTATTCTTACCCCGGATCCGCCCGAAGCGGACCCACCCCAACAGATCTACTGATGAAACCGGAGCGATGATGACCACCTCGACCAATGGAAAGTTTGACCGGAAGCCGCTGATCGCGGGCAACTGGAAGATGAACATGGACCACGTCCAGGGCATCACGCTCCTGCAGAAGCTGGCCTGGACCCTGAAGGACGCCCAGCACGACTACAACCGCGTTGAGGTGGCCGTTTTTCCTCCGTTCACGGACCTGCGCAGCGTCCAGACCCTGATCCGGGGCGACAAGCTGGACATTGAGTTCGGTGCCCAGGATCTTTCCCCCAAGGACTCCGGCGCCTACACCGGCGACATCTCCGGGCAGTTCCTGTCGAAACTGGGCTGCCGGTATGTCCTGGTGGGGCACAGCGAACGCCGCACCGTGCACGGTGAGACCGATGAGCTGCTCAACGAGAAGCTGGTCGCGGCCTACCGCAACTCCCTGGTGCCGCTGCTCTGCGTCGGGGAGGGGCTGGAAATCCGCCAGTCAGGCAAGCATGTCCAGCACACCCTGGAGCAGGTCCGCCGCGACCTCGCCGGCCTGGACGCCGAGCAGGTATCCGCTCTGGTCATTGCCTATGAGCCGGTCTGGGCCATCGGTACCGGCGAGGTCGCCGGCCCCGAGGACGCACAGGAAATGTGCTCGGCCATCCGCTCTGAGATCGCGGATCTGTACGACGACGCCGTGGCGGCGAAGACGCGCCTGCTCTACGGCGGGTCCGTGAAGGCGGCAAATGCGGCCAGCATCCTGAAGCAGCGGGATGTCGACGGCGTGCTGGTTGGCGGGGCCAGTTTGGATGTGACCGAATTTGCTAATATTGTCAGGTTCGAACAACATCTGGTGACCGACTGATTGCAGCTGACCTGCACCGCAGCGTCCGTCTCCATCCATGCGTCACCCTTGAAAGGCCGTAAGTGGAAATTCTGAAGATTGTCCTGCTGGTTCTTCTTGCCATCACCAGTCTGTTGCTGACCTTTCTCATCCTCCTGCACAAGGGGCGCGGCGGCGGCATGTCGGACATGTTCGGCGGCGGCATGACCAGCAGCATGGGATCCTCAGGTGTTGCCGAAAGGAACCTCAACCGCTTCACCGTCATCCTTGGACTGTCCTGGGGTGCCGTCATCATTGCCCTGGGCCTGATCCAGCGTTTCGCCGGCGAAGCGTAGACAAGCCATTTGAGCGCAGCACCCCAACGGGGAGCCAAAAGCCCCGCAGGCCACACGGCCTGCGGGGCTTTGTGTTTGGCGTCGGTCGCGGCTGAGAAAACCAGCGCCTGGCGGCCCGCCCGCAGCGACGCGGCCGGCCACCTGTCCGGGCACCGCACCAGGGCTGGTGCGGCAGGTCCTGATGCAGCAGGGCCTAGTGTTCGGAGCGGATGCTGTCCTCCGTGCTGCCGGCATCCCTGCCCGCGCCTGTGCCGTCCGGGTCCAGCAACCGCTCAGGCAGCTGTGACGCCGCGGCCTGGTCGATGAGCCACCGGGTCTTGGACCGGCCGTGGGCGCCTGCGGCCGGAACCTGCACCGGCCCGGCGCCGGCGAGGGCCAGGCCCACGGCAGCGGCCTTATCCTCGCCCGCCACGGCCAGCCAGACTTCCTCTGCCGTGTTGATCGCCTCCAGCGTCAGGGAAACCCGCTCCGGCGGCGGCTTGGGGGCGTCGGTGACTGCAACCACGGTTTCACCGGTGGTGCGGACGCCAGCCATTTCCGGGAAGAGCGAGGCGATATGGGCATCGGGCCCGACGCCGAGCAGCAGCACATCAAAGCGGGGGAGCCGGGGGTCCACGGCATCAAAGCCGGGTGCAAGCTGCTCTGCGGCAGCGGCCTCGGCCAGGTTGCGGGCATAACCCAGGGCGGCGTCTTGGACAGAGGCTGCATCGTCGGACGAGGGCACCGGATGCACGCGGTCCGGGCTTACCGGCAGCCGGGAGAGCATCGCTCCGGCGGCCTGCACCGCATTCCGGTCAGGGGAGTCCGCGGCCAGGAAGCGTTCATCGCCCCACCAGAAATTAACCCGTGACCAATCCACGGCCGCCCTGGCCTCGGCAGAGGCAACGGCGTCGAGCACCGCCGTACCCACCGTGCCCCCGGTCAGCACCACAGTGGCGACACCGCGGCGGCTCTGCACATCCACCAGCTTGGTGATGAGCCGTGCAGCGGTGGCCGCCGTCAGCGACTGGATATCGGGATGGATGCTCACTCCGTTGGGGAAATTCCTCATGCCGGGACCCCTTCCTGGGACAGGCATGCTGCCAGCCCCTGCGTCAGTACTTCGCCGTAGACTTCATCCGGATCCAGCCGGCGCAGTTCCTCCGCCAGACAGTCCCGGAGGCTCCGCCGGGGCAGCGAGATCTGCTGCTCGGGCTGGCCGGGCTGGGTCAGGTGTGCGGTGGCCTGGTCCGGGCGGAACAGCTCCACCTTGCCGCCGTCGCGTTCGAAGACAACCTGGCGGATGCCGGTTCCGGGTTCCCCTTCAACGATCTTCACTGGAACCTTCAGGGCGTGCTTCAGCCACGCCGCGAGCAGGAAGGTGCTGGCCGAATCCGAGGCTCCGGCCACCGTCACGGCCCGCACCCGGTCTCCCCGGGCCAAGTCCAGCACCGCTGCCAGCTGGATCCGCCAGTTGGTCAGCCGGGTCCAGCTCAGGTCGGTGTCGCCGTCGGCGTATTCCTCGCCCAGGGCCAGCAGGGCCTTCTTGGGATCTTCCTCGGTAGCGGCGTCTGTGATGCGCCGATGGGCAATGCTGCCCAGCGGCGTCTGGGCCGGGTTGGCCGGCACGCCGTGGGGCCACCACACCACGATCGGGGCATCGGGCAACAGGAGCGCCGAAACAAGCGAGACGGACTCCCCGGCCAGCTCACCGGAGCCGGACAAGACGATCACCTCGGAGGCACCGGCGTCGCCGCCCACCCGGATTTCGGCATCGAGGCGGGTTTCATCGGTGGGTGAACCCTCAGCGAGCACGATAATGCGGCAGGGATGTTCCCGGCTGGCCTCGTTGGCGGCGGCAATGGCTTCCTCGACGAAATCGGGCTGGGTGTCCACCACCAGGGTCAGCACGCGCCCCAGGGTGACCACCCCGCCCTTTTCGCGCATGGCCACGATTTCCTTGGATACCTTGGACGTTGTTGTGTCCGGCAGTTCTACAATCACGGCCTTCTCCAGGTCCTTCCGTCTTGGGCGAGCAGTTCATCGGCCGATTCCGGCCCCCAGCTGCCCGGGGCGTACGGCTCGGGCTGTGTGCCCAGGGATGCCCAGTATTCCTCGAACGGGTCGACGATCTTCCAGGACAGCTCCACCTCCTGATGCCGCGGGAACAATGGCGGCTCGCCGAGCAATACGTCCAGGATCAGGCGTTCATAGGCTTCGGGACTGGATTCGGTGAAGGAATGTCCGTAGCCGAAGTCCATGGACACATCCCGGACTTCCATCTGCGTGCCCGGGACCTTGGACCCGAAGCGGATGGTGGCGCCTTCGTCGGGCTGGACCCGGATCACCACGGCGTTCTGGCCGAAGTCGTGGTCATTGTGGTCGCGGAAGAGCAGGTTGGGAGCCCGCTTGAACACCACGGCAATCTCGGTCACCCGCCGGCCCAGGCGTTTGCCGGCGCGCAGGTAGAACGGGACGCCGGCCCAGCGGCGGGTGTTGATGTCCAGCCGGATCGCGGCGAAGGTCTCGGTGGTGGAATCGGGGTTGAAGCCCTCTTCCTCCAGGAATCCGGTGACCTTTTCGCCGCCCTGCCAGCCGCCGGTGTACTGCCCGCGTGCGGAGTGCTTGGACAGGTCCTCCGGAAGCCGGACGGCCGCGAGCACCTTTTCCTTCTCCGCGCGCAGGTGGTCGGCGTCGAAGGAAATGGGCTCTTCCATGGCGGTGAGCGCCAGGAGCTGCAGCAGGTGGTTCTGGATGACGTCGCGGGCCGCGCCCACGCCGTCGTAATATCCCGCCCGCCCGCCAATGCCGATGTCCTCGGCCATGGTGATCTGGACGTGGTCCACGAAGTTCGCATTCCAGATCGGTTCGAAGAGCTGGTTGGCGAAGCGCAGGGCCAGGATGTTCTGGACCGTTTCCTTGCCCAGGTAGTGGTCGATCCGGAACACCGAATCAGCGGGGAAGACCGACTCCACCACGTTGTTCAGCTCACGGGCCGATTGCAGGTCGTGGCCGAAGGGCTTTTCGATAACCACGCGCCGCCATTTGCCCTGCGAGGTCTTGGCCAGCCCGTTGCGGGAGAGCTGTTGGCAGACCTCCTCAAAGGACTTGGGCGGAACCGACAGGTAGAAGGCATGGTTGCCGCGGGTGCCGCGCTCCGCGTCGAGGCTCTGCAGCGTGTCTTTGAGGTTCACGAACGCCTCGTCGCTGTCGAAGCCGCCCTCAACGAAGCGGATTCCTTCCGCCAGCTGCTTCCACACGCCGTCGTCGAACGGGGTGCGGGCATGGGCCTGGACCGATTCCTTGACCTGGGCGGCGAAATCCTCATGGCTCCAAGGGCGGCGGCCGAAACCGACCAGGGAGAAACTCGGCGGGAGCAGGCCGCGGTTGGCCAGGTCGTACACGGCCGGAATGAGCTTCTTCCGTGCCAGGTCGCCGGTAACACCGAAGATCACCAGCGAGGAGGGGCCGGCGATCCGGCTGAGCCGCCGGTCGCGGGGATCCCGGAGCGGGTTGGAACTGTGCTTCTCATCCGCCATTTATGCGTTACCCCCTTCTGCGGACAGGGAACGGACAGCAGCCTCGAGCTCGCGGACCCCCGCCTCCCGGTCCAGCAGGTTCAGCCGCAGCACGGGCCGGCCCTGGTCAGCGAGGACCTGGGCGTCTCCGGTTGCCTGGGCACTGATGAGCTGGCCGAAGGTGAAGGGCCGGCCCGGAATGGCCAGGTCCTGGCGCGGGGTGCCGGTGACCTGCAGGTAGACACCCTGCGCCGGTCCGCCCTTGTGGAACTGCCCGGTGGAGTGCAGGAACCGCGGCCCCCAGCCGAAGGTCACCGGCCGGCCGGTGACGGCGGCCAGTTCCGGCCGGATGCCTGCCAGTTCGCCCTGGGCCTCGCGGTCCAGGTAGACCTGGATGCTCAGGTAGCCGTCGGTGTCCAGCGCGCCCAGCAGGGCGTCCAGCGCGCCGCGCAGCGTGCCGGCGTCGCCGAGCAGCTCCGCCGGACCGCGAACCTCCACGGAGCCGTCCACGAAGGACGGTTCGGTGGCCTCGGGGCGCGCGTCGAGCAGGCCGCGCGCAGCCACCTTGGCTGCTTCGACGTCGGGCTGGTCAAACGGGTTGATGCCCAGCAGGCGCCCGGCGACGGCGGTGGCGAATTCCCACAGCATCATCTGCCCGCCGAGGGAGCCGGCCACCACCACCTGGTCGCCAACGGGTTCGGCGTCGGAATCAACGGCCACCAGCCGGGCGGTCAACACGTCGGCGGCGCCGGATGCGGTTTCCGGTGCTCCGGGTTCGGCGACGACGGGCAGCAGGCCGGTGCCGAGCTTGCCGGTGGATTCGGCAATGAGCTGTTCGGCCCAGTCGGGGAAGCCGGCCAGCCCGGATCCTTCATCAACGATGACGACCTTGTTGCGCAGCGGGTCGGTGCCGCCCAGTGCGGCACCGAGTTGCAGGCCGATGTTGTCTTCGGCGTTGTCGCTGAGGATTTCCAGGGCATCCTCAGCGTCGTCCAGCAGTGCCTCGATGTCGGCGCCGGCAAGTCCCGAGGGGACCAGGCCGAAGGCGGTGAGCGCCGAGTAGCGGCCGCCGACGTTGGGATCGGCGTTAAAGACTGCGCGGTAACCGGCCGCGCGGGCGGCCTCATCCAAGGGTGAACCCGGGTCGGTGACAATGACGATGCGGGACTTCGCGTCGATACCGGCGTCGGTAAACGCCTGCTCGAAGGTGCGCCGCTGGGAGTCGGTCTCCACCGTGGAACCCGACTTGGAGGAGACCACAATGACGGTCTCCTGCAGCCCGGTGGCCAGGGCGGCCCGGACAGCGTCCGGATCCGTGGAGTCCAGGACCGTCAGCTCCACTCCCGCGGTGCCGGTGATGACTTCCGGGGCCAGGGAAGAACCGCCCATGCCGGCGAGGACCACGCGGGTCACTCCCTCGGCGGCCAGTTCTTCCCGCAGCCTGCGGATCTGTCCAACGAGCGGCCGGGAGGCTGCTGACGGGTTCAACCATCCCAACCGGATGGAAGCCTCTGCTTCGGCGTCGGGGCCCCACAGGGTGGGATCCTGGGCGAGCAGGCGGGTGGCGACTTCGTCACGGACCAGGGCAGGAACGTTCTTGTCGACGGCGGCCAGCGCAGCTGCGGCTGCTTCGAAGGACAGTGTGGTCATTTTGCTTATGCCTCTTTTGCGTTGTCCAGCGCGGTCTTCACGGTCTCCAGGAGTTCTCCCCAGCTGACCACGAACTTGTCCAGGCCTTCGGTTTCAAGCTGTTCGACGACGTCGGTGTAGGAGATCCCGAGCCCGTCCAGCTGGTCCAGGACCGCGTTGGACTCCGCGTAGGTGCCGGTGATCGTGTCTCCGGTCACCTCGCCGTGGTCCGCCGTGGCGTCCAGCGTCTTCTCCGGCATGGTGTTCACTGTGTGCGGGGCCACCAGGCCGGTGACGTACAGGGTGTCCGGCAGGGCCGGATCCTTGACGCCGGTGGAGGCCCACAGCGGGCGCTGGGCATTGGCGCCGGCTTCGGCCAGCACTGCCCAGCGCTCGGTGGCGAACTGCTCTTCGAAGACCTGGTAGGCCAGGCGGGCATTGGCCAGTCCGGCCTTGCCCTTCAGGGCCAGGGCCTCGTCGGTGCCGATGGCCTCGAGGCGCTTGTCGATCTCGGCGTCCACGCGGGAGACGAAGAACGACGCCACGGAATGGATCTTGGACAGGTCGTGGCCGTTTTCCCGGGCCTGCTCAATGCCCACCATGTAGGCGTTGATGACCTCGCGGTAGCGCTCCAGGGAGAAGATCAGCGTGACATTGACGCTGATCCCGGCGGCCAGCGTCGCGGAGATTGCCGGCAGGCCCTCCTTGGTGGCCGGGATCTTGATCAGCACGTTGTAGCGGCCGACCTTGTCGAACAGCTCGCGGGCTTCCTTGATGGTGCCTTCGGTATCGCGGGACAGGCGGGGGTCGACCTCGATGGAGACGCGGCCGTCGACGCCGTGCGTGGCCTCGGCCACCGGGGCGAACACATCGCAGGCCTGGAGCACATCATCGGTGGTGATTTCGAAGACGGCCTTGTCGACGTCGGCTCCCGAGCGGGAGAGCTGCTGCACCTGGGCGGCGTAGGACTCACCGTTGGCAAGGGCCGCAGCGAAGATGCTCGGGTTGGTGGTGACGCCGACGACGTTCTTGTGCTCGATCAGGTCCTTGAGGGAACCGGAGACGATGCGTTCGCGGGACAGGTCGTCCAGCCAGATGGATACGCCGGCTTCGGAAAGCCGTGCGGTGGGGGTGGAAGTCATGAATGTCTCTCCTTGTAAGTGCTTTGCGTAGCTGTGGAAATGCGACGCTGGAATTACTTCTGGTCGCCGGTCTCGGTGGACTCTTCCCCGGACGGCGCCGCAGTGGTACCCGCCGGCGCCGTGTCGGAGCCGTTGGCTGCAGCCATGGACTCACGTGCTGCTTCCGCAACCGCCTCGGCGGTGATGCCGAATTCGCGGTAGAGCGTCTTGTAGTCGGCCGAGGCGCCGAAGTGCTCCAGCGAGACGCTGCGGCCGGCGTCGCCAACCAGTTCGCGCCAGCCCTGGGCAATCCCGGCTTCGACGGACACGCGTGCCTTGATGTCCTTGGGCAGCACGGCTTCGCGGTAGGCGGCGTCCTGTTTGTTGAACCACTCCAGGGAAGGCACGGACACGACGCGGGCGGCGATGCCCTCTGCGGCCAGGGCCTCGCGGGCAGCCACGGCCAGCTGGACCTCGGAGCCGGTGCCGATGAGGATTACATCGGCAGGAACGACGGCGCCGTCGCGGACCGCTTCGGCCAGGACGTAACCGCCGCGGGAAACACCCTCTGCGGAGGCGAAGGACTCAGCCGTGGCTTCGCCGTCGCCGCGCGGGTAGGTGGGGATGTTCTGGCGGGTGAGCACGATGCCGGCCGGGTTCTCCGTGTTCTCCAGGATGGTCTTCCAGGCCACGGCCACCTCGTTGGCGTCGCCGGGGCGGACAACGTCCAGGCCCGGGATGGCGCGCAGCGAGGCCAGCTGCTCCACCGGCTGGTGGGTGGGTCCGTCTTCACCCAGGCCGATCGAGTCGTGCGTCCAGACGTAGATCGAGGGAACGCCCATC
The DNA here is from genome assembly GCF_018622995.1 of Arthrobacter jiangjiafuii. Lineage (NCBI taxonomy): Bacteria > Bacillati > Actinomycetota > Actinomycetes > Micrococcales > Micrococcaceae > Arthrobacter > Arthrobacter jiangjiafuii. The sequence goes on along the minus strand of NZ_CP076022.1, from coordinate 1,973,929 downwards.
AGGGCACCCAGGCGGATGGCCGGGCGCTGGTAGTCGCTGAAGATCAGGAACGTGCCCGAGAAGGCGCGGGTCCCGCTGTGCATGGTGATGCCGTTGACGATGGCGGCGGCGGCATGCTCGCGGATGCCGAAGTGGAGCACCCGTCCGTACGGGCTGCCGGACCAGGCGCTGGTCTGCTTGGAGGCCGGGATGAAGGACGGGGATCCCTCGATGGTGGTGTTGTTGGATTCGGCCAGGTCAGCGGAGCCGCCCCACAGCTCGGGGAGTACCGGGCCGATCGCGGAGAGGACCTTGCCGGAAGCGGCGCGGGTGGAGACATCCTTGCCGGCTTCGAACTCCGGCAGTGCCTTTTCCCAACCCTCGGGCAGCGTTCCGGTGCTGATGCGCTCCAGGAGGGCGGCGCCGTCGTCGTTGGCTGCCTTCCAGGCCTCGAAGCCCTTGTTCCACTCGGCGCGCTCTCCGGCGCCGCGGGCAACGGCCTGGCGGGTGTGCTCCAGGACGGCGGGATCGACGTCGAAGGACTTCCGCGGATCGAAGCCGAGAACTTCCTTCAGTGCGGCAACCTCGTCCTTGCCGAGCGCAGAGCCGTGGATCTTGCCCGTGTTCTGCTTCGTCGGGGACGGCCAGCCGATGATGGTGCGCAGCGAAATGATGGACGGCTTGTTGGTCTCGGCCTTGGCAGCGAGCAGTGCGCCGTAAAGCTCGTTGACATCCTCGACGTATTCGCCGGTCTTGGTCCAGTCCACGCGCTGGGTGTGCCAGCCGTAGGCCTCGTAGCGCTTGAGGACGTCTTCGGTGAAGGCGATGTCCGTGTCGTCTTCAATCGAGATGTGGTTCTCGTCGTAGATGACAACGAGGTTGCCCAGTTCCTGGTGGCCGGCCAGCGAGGAGGCCTCGGACGTGACGCCTTCCTGCAGGTCGCCGTCGGACGCGATCACCCAGATGGTGTGGTCGAACGGGCTCTGCCCCTGCGGCGCATCGGCGTCGAGCAGGCCGCGGAGCCGGCGCTGGGCAAACGCGAAGCCCACGGAGGAGGCCAGGCCCTGGCCCAGCGGTCCGGTGGTGATTTCGACGCCGGCGGTGTGGCGGTATTCGGGGTGGCCGGGGGTCTTGGAGCCCCAGGTGCGCAGTGATTCCAGATCTTCGATTTCCAGTCCGTAGCCGGAGAGGAACAGCTGGATGTAAAGCGTCAGTGACGTGTGTCCGGGGGAGAGCACGAAGCGGTCACGGCCGGTCCACTGGGGGTCCGAGGGATCGTGGCGCATCAGCTTCTGGAACAGCAGGTAGGCTGCCGGGGCCAGGCTCATGGCCGTGCCCGGGTGTCCGTTGCCGACCTTTTCGACGGCGTCGGCGGCCAGGACGCGGACAGTGTCCACTGCCTTGCGGTCCAGGTCTGTCCAGGTCAGTTCTTGCTCTTCCATATGTGGCACGTTTACCGGGCCCCTCTCTTTACAGATGACCGGCGATGAAACGCCGGAGACTGACCGGGCACCCTTTTCATAGCGCCCGGTTCACTAACCACTACAACCGGCGGATGCGGATAATCCATACCGCCGGTGGCGGTTTTATTTTTGCCCTGCATGGTGCTGCCCCTGGCGGCGATTGTGATGCCGCCGGGAAAGGTCCGTTCCAACCTTATCCCGTGGGCTGGGGCAATGGGCGTATCCTTTCCGGAGTGAGACCCCGAAGGCAGATATGCGGCCTGCGGGCAGGGCAACGCAGGGCTTCGTTTTCTACAGCCGATAGAGGCTATGATGATGGTGGACTTTTCCGGCCCAGAATGGATGATGTGATCGCCCCGTGACAACGCAGCAAGCCCCCGCCGACCTTCCGGTGCAGACCGGCAAGATGACGGCAGGCCGTAAGCTCCGTGCTTATGTGGCACTGACCAAACCCCGGGTCATTGAACTGCTGCTGGTGACCACGCTGCCCACAATGATCTTCGCCCAGGGTGGCCTTCCGGATCTCTGGCTGGTGGTCTTCACCATGATCGGCGGTGCCCTCGCAGCCGGCAGCGCAGGTGCGTTCAACTGCTATATCGACCGCGACATGGACAAGCTGATGAAGCGGACCAAGAACCGTCCGCTGGTCACCGGCGAGGTGACTCCGCGCGAGGCCATGGTGTTCGCCTGGGTCCTGGGCATCATTTCCATCGCCCTGCTGTGGTTCGGCGCCAACCCGCTCACCGGACTCCTGGGCGTGGGTGCCATCCTGCTGTACGTGGTCCTCTACACCCTGATCCTCAAGCGCCGCACCACCCAGAACATTGTCTGGGGCGGAGCCGCAGGCTGCATGCCGGCGCTGATCGCGTGGGCCGCAGTCACCAACTCGGTGGAATGGCCGGCCGTCATCCTCTTCATGATCATCTTCCTGTGGACGCCGCCGCATTACTGGCCGCTGTCCATGAAGTACGGCGAGGACTACCGCAATGCGTCGGTGCCGATGCTCGGCGCCGTGGCCGGGGCCAAGCTGGTCTCCGTCCAGGTTGTCCTTTACGCCTACGCCACCGTGGCCTGCTCGCTGCTGCTGGTCCCCGTGGGCGGCGCCGGCTGGGTATACACCGTGGCTGCCGTGCTCAGCGGTGTCTGGTTCCTGGCCGAAACGCACCGGCTGCACAACCGGGCCCAGCATGAGAACCTCACCGACAAGACGGCCATGAAGGTCTTCCATGGTTCGATCAGCTACCTCACCGTGCTGTTCCTGGCCCTGGCGATCGATCCGTTTGTGGGCGGCCCGCTGCTCTAGCAGCTGGTGAAGTGATGAAGGACCGGAGCAGGCTCCGGTCCTTTTTTGCTGTCCGGGAGGGCTGGGCTGCCTTGGGCCGGGCGGCCTTGGAAAGGTCGAGTGTTGAGGTCAGGCCCTGCCGGCCCGCCGAGTGTCGGCGTGACGCCTTCGCCGGCCCGCCGAGTGTCGGGACGATGCCGGTATCCCTCGGCCTTTCCGGGATTGGCTCCACACTCGGCGAAGCAGAACGGCATTAGCTGCACACTCGACGCCGAGAGTGCACATAACGCCGGAAAGGACCCCTCCCCGGACCGCGAGAGTACATGTGTGGCGACTATCAGCGGGCCGCAATCTCCATAACTGCACTCTCGGCGCTCGGTGGCGCGGGGACAAGGTATCACAAGCCGTCACGGAGGTGGACGACGAGTGGGACCCAGTGGGCGAAGCAGAACGTCATTAGCTCCACACTCGCGGCGCTCGGAAGGTCGAGTGTCGGGGTGATGCCCTGCCGGCCCGCCGAGTGTCGGGACGATGCCGGTATCCGTCGGCCTTTCCGGCATTAGCCCCACACTGGGGTGGAACGCAAAAGGGCCGGATTCCCGAAGGAATCCGGCCCTGGACCTTGGTGGCAGCCCCCGAAAACGCCCGGGCTTACCGGCGGCCGGCACTCCGGGACTGCACAGTCTCCGAGGACGTCGCGTCGACGGGATCCACGCCGGGCACGCGGCGGGCGAAGCCGGTATAGACCACATGGGCGGCAGCAGCGGTGAGCAGTGAGGCGCCAAGCATGTGCAGGCCCACCAGGATGATCGGCAGGTGCAGGAAGTGCTGCGTGTATCCAATGACTGCCTGGATCAGGACGACAGCGGTCAGCAGCAGCAGGGAGCGGCGCAGCCGGCCGTCCGTGGTGTGCCGGTGCACCAGGTACAGGGACACGATCAGGGCAAAGACCAGCAGGTAGACCGGAACCACGTGGAGCCGGGTCATCAGGTCCGGGGACAGCCCGTTGCGGGCCGCACCATGGTCCCCGGCATGCGGGCCGGAGCCGGTGACGATGACGCCGAGTACCACTGACAGGGCTGAAAGCACGCCCAGCGCGCCAAGCAGCGGCCGCAGGGTCCGGCCGGCCAGCGGCCCGTTCATGGCAACCAGCTGCGCCGGGGTGAGCCAGGCCCGGTTGACCAGGACGGTGGCCAGGACAATGAGCACCATGGACAGGATGAAGTGCCCGCCGACGATCCAGGGGTTCAGCCCGGTCCAGACGGTGATGCCGCCGAGGAGGGCCTGGGCGGGAATCCCGGCGAGCAGGATGACCGAAAGCCGGAACAGGTCCGGGCGCGCGGCACGGTCCTTCCAGACGCTGAAGACCATGGCGAAGGCGATGGCTGCCAGCACGAAGGTCAGCATCCGGTTCCCGAACTCGATGACGCCGTGCAGGCCCATCTCCGGTGTGGTGGTGAGCGAGTCCGGGGTGCACAGCGGCCACTCCGGGCAGCCCAGGCCGGACGCAGTCAGTCGGACGGCGCCGCCGGTGACGACAATGGCGATGTTGGCCGCCAGCGAGGCGACCGCCAGGGAGCGCACCGTCTTGCGTGCCGCCGGCGTGCCGGGTGCGGGGGAGGAACTAACCGGCGTGCCGGCGGATGTTGGGGACACGGAATCTAACTCCATTTGAACCAGCGGACGGCCGCGAGGCCGCCCAGGACTGTCCACGCCAGCAGGATCAGCGTGGCGGGGATATTGAATGCTGCATCAATCAGCGCCGACCGCATGGCTTCACCCAGTGCGGCCGAGGGCAGGATCTCCACGAAGGGCTGCATCAATTCCGGCAGGTTTCCCGCCGGAATGATGATACCGCCGAGAGCTGCCAGGAGGATCCACAGCAGGTTGGTCACGGCCAGTGTGGCCTCAGGCCGGGCGGTGCCGGCTACGAGCAGTCCCAGTGCGGTGAACGCGGCGGCGCCGAGCAGCAGCGAAACCAGGCCCAGCGGAATGCCGGTCCAGGACGGCTGCCAGCCGAAGAAGGCGGCCACGATGCTGACGACGACAACTTGGATTGCCAGGACGGCGACGACGGCGATGCCCTTGCCGGCGATCAGCCCGGCCTTGCCCAGGGGAGTGGTGGAGAGGAACCTCAGGACACCGTAGCGCCGGTCAAATCCGGTGGCGATGCCCTGTCCGGTAAAGGCGGTGGACATGGCGCAGAGTGCCAGGATCCCCGGGGTTGCCATGTCGACCCGGCTGCTGCCGTAGCCGTCGAGGATCGGCGTCACGCACAGTGCCACCAGCGCCATCAGCGGCAGGAAGACGGCCAGGATCAGCTGTTCTCCGTTGCGGAGCATGGTGATCGCCTCGTAGCGGCCCTGGTTCAGGATGCGCACGGGCAGGGAGGCGGGGGCACTCATCGGATTTCCCTTCCGGAAAGGTCAAGGAAAACGTCCTCGAGGGAACGCGAGGCCATGTGGATTGCGGTGGGAAGCAGGTCCATCGCTGCCCACCACGCGGCGAGGGCGGCAATGTCGGCCGGTGTCACGGCGCCGCGGAGGGTGTAGTGGCCCGGGACCCGCTCGTCCGCCTTGAGGTGGGGGAGCCCGACGGCGGCCAGGTCCAGTCCCGGCGCCGCGTCGAAGGTGATCAGCCGCTGGTCGGCCACGTCGCCGGTCTGTGCCGTCAGCTCGGCGACGGTGCCCTGCGCAATGGTCTTGCCGGCGTCGATGATGTAGACGTAGTCGGCGAGCTTCTGTGCATCGTCCATCAGGTGGGTGGTCAGGATGATGCCCAGTCCCTCGGCCCGCAGTTCCGAGATCAGGTCAAAGACAATCTGCCGGGACTGCGGGTCCAGGCCGGCGCTTGGCTCGTCCAGGAACAGGACCTCGGGGCGTCCGATCAGCGCGGCCGCCATGGCCAGGCGCTGCTTTTGGCCGCCGGAGAGCCGGCGGATGTTCGAATTCGCAAAGCTGCCGATTCCCAGCCGGGACACCAGTTCATCCACGGGCCGGGGATCGGCATACATCGAGGCGATGTGGTGCAGCAGCGGGACGGGGCGCGCGGACGGGGGAAGGCCGCCGTCCTGCAGCATCACGCCTACCCGGCTGCGCAGGTCGGCGCCGGCACCGTAGGGGTCCTGGCCCAGCAGCCGCACTTCGCCCCCGTTGATGGATTGCAGGCCCTGTGCGCATTCCAGGGTGGTGGTCTTCCCGGCGCCGTTGGCGCCGAGCAGGGCAGTGACGGCGCCGCGGCGGGCAGTGAAGTCCACGCCGGCGAGCACCCGGATCATTTTGCCGTCGAGACCGGCTACCGGACCGCAGTCCTTAATCAGGCCTTTAATGGTCAGGCAGGGTTCGTCGTTAGGCACCGTCATATTCTACGTTAGGTAGTACTGGCTGCCGCACCCCCGAACCCCGGCCGGAGGACCGCAGCGGATGCCGCTGCGGACACCGCCCGCAGCGCAGCGTGGCAGTGGGAAGCCTGTCCTTAGTGGCACGTGGGAACAGATTAGGTCATGCTTGTGTTGTGTATTCTATGAGCAACTCTGAGCCGGAGGCAGTGGCCAAGCCGGCAGCAGTCCGCGAAGCGGAGGAACGCACCCGGGACCGTGTCCTGGGTGCGGTGCTGGAGCACGGCCCGGTCAGCGCAGCTGAACTTGGCGAGCGTCTGGGTTTCACCCCCGCCGCCGTCCGCCGGCACCTCGACGCGTTGTCTGCGAAGGGCCTGATCGAGGTCAAGCGGGTCAGCAATCCGTCGTCGGGCGCAGGCCGCCCGGCGCGCAGATACGTCCTGAGCCCTCAGGGGCAGGCCTATCTGGGCAACGACTACCTGGATATCGCAACGGAAGCCCTGCGCCAGCTCGGACTGGCCGCGGGTCCCGAAGCCATCGAACAGTTCGCCGCCGACCGTTTTGCCCGGATGGAAGAGAAGTACCGTCCGGCCGTCGAAGCGGCAGGACCGGACATCGCCGACAAGGCACAGGCCCTTGCGGCCGAGCTGACCAAGGATGGATTCGTGGGATCCACCACCATGATCGGCACGGCCAAGAAGCCCAGCACCCTGCTGAGCGTGCAGCTGTGCCAGGGGCACTGCCCCATCCAGGGTCTTGCCAGCGCCTACACGGTCTTCTGCGACAAGGAAACCGAAGTTTTTGCCCGCCTGCTGGATGTGGACGTCCGTAGACTGTCCACGTTGTCCCGCGGCGGTCACGTATGTACGACCCACATACCCGTGGGTCGAACACGGTCTGCGGCGCACGTTCCAGTGCACGCCGAAACCACCCAGTCCACATCCATTCATCAGCAAGAAAGGCCGTGATGACGGATCAAGCAACCCAGAAGCCAACGGCACCCTCAGCGGTGCCGGAGTCTGTGATTTCAGACATCCTGGAGAAGAACCCTGAACTTGAGGGCATCGGCACGTACGAGTACGGATGGGCTGACTCCGACGTCGCCGGCTCCAACGCGCGCCGCGGCCTCAGCGAGGAAGTCGTCCGGGACATCTCGGCGAAAAAGAACGAACCCCAGTGGATGCTGGACCTTCGCCTGAAGGGCCTGAAGTACTTCGACCGCAAGCCCATGCCTACCTGGGGTGCAGACCTCTCCGGCATCGACTTCGACAACATCAAGTACTTTGTGCGTTCCACGGAGAAGCAGGCCAACACCTGGGAAGACCTGCCCGAGGACATCCGCAACACGTACGAGAAGCTCGGCATTCCCGAAGCAGAGCGCGGACGCCTGGTTTCCGGTGTCGCGGCGCAGTACGAGTCCGAGGTTGTCTACCACCAGCTCCGCGAGGACCTGGAGCGCCAGGGCGTCATCTTCCTGGACACCGACACCGCGCTGAAGGAACACCCGGAGATGTTCCAGGAGTACTTCGGCACCGTCATTCCGGTGGGCGACAACAAGTTCGGTTCGCTGAACACCGCTGTCTGGTCCGGCGGCTCCTTCGTCTACGTCCCCAAGGGCGTCCACGTGGACATCCCGCTGCAGGCCTACTTCCGCATCAACACGGAAAACATGGGGCAGTTTGAGCGCACGCTGATCATTGCCGACGAGGACTCCTACGTCCACTACATCGAAGGCTGCACCGCGCCGATCTACACCTCGGACTCGCTGCACTCCGCTGTGGTGGAGATCATCGTGAAGAAGGGCGCCCGCGTCCGCTACACGACCATCCAGAACTGGTCCAACAACGTGTACAACCTGGTCACCAAGCGGGCCATTGCACACGAAGGCGCCACCATGGAGTGGATCGACGGCAACATCGGTTCCAAGGTCACCATGAAGTACCCGGCCGTCTACCTGGTCGGCGAGCACGCCAAGGGTGAAACGCTGTCCATCGCCTTCGCCGGCGAAGGCCAGCACCAGGACACCGGATCCAAGATGGTCCACATTGCCCCCAACACCAAGAGCTCCATCATCTCCAAGTCCGTGGCCCGCGGCGGCGGACGTGCTGCCTACCGCGGCCTGGTCCAGGTCCGTGAAGGCGCCAAGCACTCGGCCAACACCGTGCGCTGCGACGCCCTGCTGGTGGACACCATCTCCCGTTCGGACACGTACCCGTACGTGGACATCCGCGAGGATGACGTCACCATGGGCCACGAGGCCACCGTGTCGCGCGTGAGCGAAGAGCAGCTGTTCTACCTCATGTCCCGCGGCCTGCCCGAGGACGAGGCAATGGCAATGATCGTGCGCGGCTTCATCGAGCCGATCGCCCGCGAGCTGCCGATGGAATACGCCCTTGAACTCAACCGCCTCATCGAACTCCAGATGGAAGGAGCCGTCGGTTAATGTCGAAGCTTAACGACGTCGTCGAAACCGTGACCGAACAGGTCAGCAAAACCGTAGAGGGCGTCAAAGCCAGGATCGGTGCCCCCTCCGGGGACAGCCGCATTCGGATTGACGGTTTCACCGAAGAGGGCGAGAACCTCTCTCCGCTGAACGAATCCTCCGCAGTCCTCGGCGGCGACAGCAGCAAGTCCCACAGCCACGGCGCAGGGGCAGGCATTCCGGACAGCTCACGCGCCGGACGCCTGACCTCCTACAGCCGCGGCGACTTCGGCAAACTGACCGGACGTGAAGAAGACTGGCGGTTCACCCCGCTCAAGCGCCTTCGCGGCCTGCATACCGCTGAATTGACCGGCACCGCCCCCGGGGTTGCCGTTGTGGCACCCGAGGGCGTCCGCGTGGAAAACGTGGCGCGCACCGATGCCCGCATCGGCACCGCCGGTATCCCGGAGGACCTGGTGGCAGCTGCCGCCTGGGAAGCCTTTACCGAGGCCACCGTTGTCACCATCCCGGCCGAAACCGTCGTCGAGGGCAGCACCACGCTGACCATGACCGGTGCCGGCAAGGATCCCGCGGCGCAGCACATCGTGATCACCGCGGAGAAGTTCTCCAAGGCAGTGGTGGTCCTGGACCACAAGGGCTCGGCCACGCTGTCCCAGAACGTGGAAATCGTTGTCGGCGACGGCGCTGAACTGACCGTTGTCTCGGTCCAGGACTGGGACGACGACGCCGTTCACGCCTCCGCCCAGTACGCCAAGCTTGGCCGCGACGCGAAGTTCAAGCACGTAGTGGTCAGCCTCGGCGGAGACCTGGTGCGGATCACGCCGTCGTCGCGCTTCACCGCTGTTGGCGGCGACGTGCAGATGTTCGGCCTGTACTACGCCGACGCCGGGCAGCACCTGGAACAGCGCCTGTTCGTGGACCACGCGGTCCCGAACTGCAAGTCCCGCGTCATGTACAAGGGCGCCCTGCAGGGCCGCGATGCGCACACCGTCTGGGTGGGTGACGTCCTGATCCGCAAGGAAGCAGAAGGCACCGACACATACGAGGTCAACCGCAACCTGCTCCTGACCGACGGCGGCCGCGCCGACTCGGTGCCGAACCTGGAGATCGAAACCGGACTGATCGAGGGCGCCGGCCATGCCAGCGCCACCGGCCGGTTCGACGATGAGCACCTGTTCTACCTGATGGCCCGCGGCATCCCCGAGGATGTTGCCCGCCGCCTGGTGGTCCGAGGATTCCTCAATGAGATCATCCAGCAGATCAAGGTTCCGGCACTGGAAGAACGGCTCACCGAGGCCGTCGAGCGCGAGCTCGCAGCAGTCGAAAGCTAGCCGGCGTTCCCCGGGGGCCACGCGGCTCCCGGGGAACCGGCGCACCCACACTTTTTGAAGCTTAAATACGCACCAGAGCGTGCAAAGGAGAAAGCGTAACTCGTATGTCTACTCTTGAGATCAAAGATCTTCACGTCAGCATTTTGACCGACCAGGATGTCAAAAAGCAGATCCTGAAGGGCGTCAGCCTGACCATCAATACCGGTGAGACCCACGCCATCATGGGCCCCAATGGCTCCGGCAAGTCCACGCTGGCCTCCACCATCGCCGGACACCCGCGCTACATCGTCGACAGCGGCTCCATCACGCTCGACGGCGAAGACGTCCTGGAAATGAGCGTGGACGCCCGCGCCCGCGCCGGCCTGTTCCTGGCCATGCAGTACCCGGTCGAGGTTCCCGGTGTGACCATGACCAACTTCCTGCGCACCGCCAAGACCGCGCTCGATGGCGAAGCCCCCTCGCTGCGCCACTGGACCAAGGACGTCAAGGCGGCCATGTCCCAGCTGCGCATCGACGCCGACTTTGCCTCGCGCAACGTCAACGAAGGCTTCTCCGGCGGTGAGAAGAAGCGCGTGGAGATCCTCCAGCTCGAGCTCTTCCGCCCGAAGTTCGCCATCCTCGACGAGACCGACTCCGGCCTCGACGTCGATGCCCTGAAGGTTGTCTCCGAAGGCGTGAACCGCGAACACTCCAAGGGCGAGATGGGCACCCTGCTCATCACGCACTACACGCGGATCCTGCGCTACATCAAGCCGGATTTCGTGCACGTGTTCGTTGATGGCCGCATCGCCGAGCAGGGCGGCCCCGAGCTGGCCGACCGCCTCGAAGAAGAAGGCTACGACCGCTTCACCGGCGCCAACGCCACGGCCGCCACGGCTACCGCCAACGCCCTGAAGGCCTAGGCTTAACCCTGTCCGCTACAACTGCCAAGGAGCAGATGATGAGTGAGTCGAATCTGGCCCAGACGTCCCTGGAGGACGTCGAAGAGGCCTTGAAGGACGTCATCGACCCCGAGCTGGGCGTGAACGTTGTGGACCTGGGTCTGCTCTACGGCCTGCGGTACGCCGAGGACGGCGCGCTGCTGATCGACATGACGCTGACCACTGCCGCCTGCCCGCTGACCGATGTGCTCGAAGAGCAGGTTGGCCAGGCCCTGGACGGCGTCGTCGACGACTGGCGCCTGAGCTGGGTCTGGATGCCGCCGTGGGGTCCGGAGAAGATCACTGACGACGGCCGCGACCAGATGCGCGCGCTGGGCTTCAACATCTAGCCTCCGGTGCTGACTGCCGCGTCCTAACGGACAGGCGCTTCCTAACGGACAAACGCGTCCAGACGGACAAACACCGAAGGGCCGCTTCCCCGACACGGGGGAGCGGCCCTTCGTGCGTGCCTGACTGTTATGGCGGCCGGGGGATGTAGCGTGTGCGGCATGGAAAACTCCGCGGATTTTCACGAACAGTATCTGGATGCCTGGAACGAGGCGATGGCATCGGGGGATGCCGGCCCTATTGAGGCCTTCCTGGCGCCGGATTACCACGGCTGGCTGGGGCAGGAAGCGGCCGCCGCCGTCCCCTTTGACGGTGCGTCGGCTCGGCAGGGATTCCGGGAGGCGGTCTCGGGCATGCGCGGGGCCACCGTCCATGCTGCATTTCGGACTGTTGCCCCGCGCGGTGCCGGGGAGGCGGTGGTCTGCTACGAAATGACCTACCGGACCGGCGGAGACGTCACCGGACGCGCGCTGCTGATGGAGTCGTGGCGGCGTGAGGCAGATAGCTGGCTGCTTTGCCGGGATTTCACCGAAGTGAACGTCGGGGCTGCCTCGTAGCCGGTCGGGCCCGCCTGCGTCCTGGGGGAGGCTAGGCGCCGGGGCTGCCCAGATCGGCCGCGCTGAAGGTATCGCAGACGCCGAGGCCGCCATCGTTGTTGGTGTAGCCCTGCATGAACCATGCCTGCCGCTGGTCCCCGGAGCCGTGGGTCCAGCTTTCGGGGTTCACCTGGCCGGTGGCCATGGACTGGATCCGGTCGTCACCAATGGCGGACGCGGCTGATAATGCGTCCTGCACATCGGTGGCCGTCAGCTCCGCGAGGAAAGGTTCGGCGCTGCCGGGTGCCGGAATGTGGGCCGCAGCTCCGGCCCACATTCCGGCATAGCAGTCGGCCTGCAGTTCCGTGCGGACCGCCGCAGAATCAGCACCGCGCGGATCCTGCGCGGAGGCGCCGAGGACACCGGTGAGGTTCTGGACATGGTGCCCGAATTCGTGGGCCACCACGTACTCCTGAGCCAGCGGACCGCCGGAGGCACCGTACTGCGCCACCAGTTCGTCGAAGAACGCGGTGTCATAGTAGGTCTGCTCGTCGGCCGGGCAGTAGAACGGGCCCACTGCGCTGGTTGCCGCTCCGCAGCCGGTGTCGACGCGGCCGGTGAACAGGGTGACCCCGGGCTCGGTATAGGTCAGCCCCTCGGTGGCCAGGGCCGGAGCCCAGAAGCTGTCGAGGCTTTGTGCGGTGCCGACGATCCGGCAGTCCAGGCGCTCGTTTGCGTCGGCTCCATCGAGGCACTCGGAGATGCTCTGCGAGGTTCCCGCCCCGGTGCCGGCGGGGCCGCCGTCGCTCAATCCGAGGCCGTCCATCACATCCGTTCCGAAGATCAGCGACAGGATCAGGATCAGGCCGCCGCCGAGTCCGCCGCCCACGGCAATCCCTTTGCCCTTGCCGCGCCGGTCGCTGACCCGGGAGGAATCCAGCCGTGCATTTTCGTTAAAACTCATGGTTCCGATTATCCCCGACGCTCAGCAGGCTGACGTTACGCCGTGTCGGCGGGTTCACCGATGCCGCGGGCGGCCAGCGCGTCTCCGGTCTGCTGCGCGTACGCCACCGCCTTGATGACCACTGGAACGGTCAATGCCCGTGGGTTGCGTTCCAGGCCGCGGGCCATGGCGGACTGCCTCACGTCCCGGGCGGATCCCAGCAGGTACGGAATGCTGCGCATCATCAGGGCAAGGGTCAGCCCGAACCGCTCCGGGTCGGCGCCCAGGAACCGCAGCGGCCGCACCAGTGCCACCAGCCCGTCCAGCAGGTCCTGTGCAGGAGTAGTCAGCGTCAGCAGCCGGGCGGCAGCCACGCAGGCCACGATGCTTCCGCACACCAGCACGGCTGCGGCGGGCCCGTTCGTCCAGGCCTGGAACGCTGCCAGCAGTGCCAGCACCGGCCACATCAGTTTCAACGGCTGCCAGAGCTCGCGCAGCAGCCGCGCCGCAGCGTAGGCAAGGCAGAGCAGCGCGGCGGCGGCGGCCAGCCCCGGCAGGGTCCGGTTGGCCAGCACGGCAACCGAGAGCGCGACGACGGCGGCTGCCTTCAGCCACAACGGCGCCCGGTGCACCGGTGAGGTGCCCGGGCGGTAGGCGCCGAGCAGGTGTGCGTTCACTGCACACCCAGCGCCAGTGCGCGGTAGGCAGCCAGCGCAGCCCCCGGGGCGCCGTCGTACACAATCCTGCCGCCGTCGATCACCAGTACCCGCGCGGCATCCGCGGCGAAGTCGAGGTCGTGCGTCGTATAGATCACCTGCTGCGGGAGCTCGGCGAAGATTTTCCGCAACCGGGCGGTGTTGCGCAGATCCAGGAGTGTGCTGGGCTCGTCGGCGACGAGGACCAGGGGATCAACGGCCAGCACCGAGGCCAGCGCCATCAGCTGCCGTTCCCCGCCGGACAGGTCGTAAATACTGCGGTCGGCCAGTGCCAGCAGGCCCATCGCCTCCAGCCGGGCTTCAGCGGCGGCCCGCCGCTCACCGCGCCGGGGCAGGGAAGCGCGCAGGGAGAGTTCGACGTCGTCGCGCCCGGTGGGCATGACCAGCTGGGAGAGCGGATCGGTGAAGACAAACCCCACCCGGCGGCGGACCTTGTTTCCGTGCCGTGCGGTGTCCAGCCCGTCAACGGTGACTGTCCCGCTGTCGGGACGAGCCAGGCCGTTGAGCAGCCTCAGGAAAGTGGACTTGCCTGATCCGTTGGCGCCGATCACCGCGATCCGGTCCTCGGTAAGTTCCAGGGACAGCGGATGCAGGATCGGCACGGCCGGGACCTCCGAAGACAGCACCGACGCATTGTGCAGCGAGATCCGGGGCATCAGCGGCGTTTCGCTGCCAGCCGGGGAAAGGCCTTCAACACGGTGACGGCCACGGCTGCCGCCAGCAGGTTCTTGAGCAGGTCGCCGGGCCAGAAGACCATGTCGGCGGTGAGGGCGGCGCGGAAGTCGAGCCGTGCGTTGAGCATCATCCCGCCGATCCCCAGCGGATGCACCACCAGGAAGCTGACCGTCATCGCTGCGGCGAACAGCAGCAGGAACCGGGCACGCCGCCGGCGCGCCGGGGCGTGCCGCAGCACCGCCCGGGCCAGCAGCCCCACCGCGAACGCGGCAGGGAGGAAGGCCAGCAGGTAGCCGGCCGACGGTCCGGCCAGGACACCCAGGCCGCTGCGGAAACCGCTGAAGACCGGCAGGCCCGCCAGTCCGGCCAGCAGATACAGCCCCACTGCTGCGGTACCCCGCGACGGACCCAGGAGGATGCCGGTGAGCATCACGGCGAACGTCTGCAGGGTGATGGGCACGCCGGCCCCCAGCGGCACGCCCGGCAGCAGTGAAAAGGCGGCTATCAGGGCCGCGAAAACGGCAATCATGGCCAGGTCGGCCGGGGTCCACCGGCTGCGGTGTCCGGTGTCGCGGTGGCGGGAGGACGCCGGGGGAGCGGGGAAAGTGCTCATCGGGGCTCGCTTGGTGGGAGTTCTATGAGAGTGATGGAAATCACCCCCGGAGGCTTCGCGGCGGCCCTGCCTGCCACTGAGGGCCGGTGCGGGCTGTGCTGCTTTCGACAGTAGCGGCGCCGGACTGTAAATCCTTTGGAGGTTTTCTACAAATCCGTGCGGGACGGTAGACTTGAAAGGCTGCCATTGCAGTTCAGGTTTTGTTTCCCCCACCCCCTCGAAAGGTCCACTGAGTGATTTCCGTATCTAATCTCGAGCTCCGTGCCGGCGCACGTTTGCTCATGGAAGCGGTCTCATTCCGTGTAGACAAAGGCGACAAGATTGGATTGGTGGGTCGCAACGGCGCGGGCAAAACCACTCTGACCAAGGTCCTGGCCGGAGAAGCCCTGCCGGCCAGCGGGCACGTGAAGCGTGTCGGCGAAATCGGCTACCTCCCGCAGGATCCCCGGACGCCGGACATGGAGCAGCTGGGGCGGGACCGGATCCTCTCTGCCCGCGGCCTGGACAAGGTCTCCGCCGAGCTGAAGAAGTGCCAGGACGAAATGGCCAGCGAGGACCCGAAGATCTCGCAGAAGGCCATGAACCGCTACGACCGCCTGGAGGCAGAATTCCTGTCCGCCGGCGGGTACGCCGCGGAATCCGAAGCCGCAACCATCACCGCGAACCTGGCTCTGCCGGACCGCCTGCTGAACCAGCCCCTGAGCACCCTCTCCGGTGGCCAGCGCCGCCGCGTGGAGCTGGCCCGGATCCTGTACTCGGATGCCCAGACCATGCTCCTCGATGAGCCCACCAACCACCTTGACGCCGACTCGATCGCCTGGCTGCGTGAGTTCCTGAAGAACCACACCGGCGGCCTGATCGTGATCAGCCACGACACCGAGCTGCTCGAAGCCACGGTCAACAAGGTCTTCTCCCTTGACGCGAACCGCGCCACGATCGACATCTACAACATGGACTGGAAGCGCTACAAGATCCAGCGCGAGACCGATGAGCGTGCCCGCAAGCGTGAGCGCGCCAACACCGAGAAGAAGGCCGGCATCCTGCTGGCCCAGGCCAACAAGATGAAGGCCCGCGCCTCCGGCGCCTCCGCCGCGCAGAGCATGCTCAAGCGCGTGGACCGGCTCATGGGCGGCCTGGACGCCGTGCGTGCCAGCGACCGCGTTGCAGCCCTGCGCTTCCCGGATCCGGCGCCCTGCGGCAAGACCCCCATGATGGCCGAAGGCCTCAGCAAGAGCTACGGCTCGCTGGAGATCTTCACCGACGTGGACCTGGCCATCGACCGCGGTTCCAAGGTGGTCATCCTGGGCCTGAACGGTGCCGGAAAGACCACCCTCCTGCGCATGCTGGCCGGCGTGGACAAGCCGGACACCGGACGGATCATCCCGGGCCACGGGCTGAAGGTCGGCTACTACGCCCAGGAGCATGAAACGCTCGACACCGAGCGCACCGTCCTGGAGAACATGCGCTCGTCCGCACCGGACATGGATGATGCCGAGGTCCGCAGCGTCCTGGGTTCGTTCATGTTCAGCGGCGACGACGTCGAGAAGAAGGCGGGGGTGCTCTCCGGTGGAGAGAAGACCCGCCTGGCCCTGGCGACCATTGTGGCGTCATCGGCCAACGTCCTGCTCCTGGATGAGCCCACCAACAACCTTGACCCCGCCTCCCGCGCGGAGATCCTGGGTGCCCTGAGCAGCTACTCCGGGGCAGTGGTCATGGTGAGCCACGATGAGGGAGCAGTGGCGGCGCTGAACCCGGAGCGCGTGGTCCTCCTGCCGGACGGCGACGAGGACCACTGGAACGAGGACTACCTCGATCTGGTGACACTGGCCTAGAGCCCGGGGCGGCCGGACTCAGGTTCCAGCCGCTGCCGGCACGTCCTGGACCCTGTACACGCTCCATTCGCCGAAACCGGCCACGGGTTCGGCGTTCTCCAAAGCCTGCCCGACGGTAGTGAGGCCGAGGATTTCGACGTTCGACCGCACGATCGGCCCGACGATGATCCAGTCGATGGCCTGCCAGCCTTCGGGGTGTTCGACCGCAAACCGGCTGTCCAGGTCAGCCTTTTCCGTGACGATCATCGTCCACGGGTCATCCCAGCCGGCGGAATTCAGGTCCTGCCACATGGAGTACGGGGTCAGCACCGTGTCCTGGCGCGGCACGTTCTCCTGGACCCAGGTCAAGGTGCTGCGCCACTCGTCGTTGGCTTGGCTCGTCAGCAGGGTGCGGTCCTGCTCAAACCACTGGGGTACGGACATGAGCGCAACGCCGGAGGCAATCACGGCAGCGGCTGTTGCGCGGACCACCGGTTTCAGGCCCGGCGGTCCTGCCGCGGCAGACTTTTCAACCTGGTCCCAGAGCATATTGAGCGCGCCGCCCAGGGCCAGGACTAGATAGGGCAGGACCCCTACGATGTACATAGCCGGCAGATAGCCCTGGCCGATGAACACCGGGATAGCGAAGGAGAGGATGGCCACCGCCACCCAGAGCGTCCGGCGCCGGAACAGGCACACCACCGCTGCCACGCACCCGGCCGCGATGATGTAGCGGTCGAAGTACAGCCAGCCGTTGAGGAGCTCGGCCCGGTCAGAGCCTGCTTCCCAGATGTAGCCGGAACCGGACCGCGCGAAGAACTGGTATTCCAGCGCCTCCTGCAGCGACACGTGGTCAGGTCCGGCCGTCAGTTCGCCCCGCAGCAGTGCCATCAGCGGGTAGAAACTCAGGATCAGTCCGCCCACGACGAGGAAGCCGGCAACGGAGAAGCTCCGGTTGGACCAGGACCGCCGGTTGAGCATGGCCACCAGCAGCGCCGGACCGAAGATGGCAAGGGTTTCCTTGGACAGCACCGCGATGGCGAAAAATGCTCCGGCGGCAACGTGGTGCCACAGGGCCTTCCTCGGCGAAAGGGCCAGATAGAACGCCAGGAGCAGCCACGGAGCGCCGATGTTGTCGAGGTGGACCTGGCGGCCCAGGGTTAGCGACAGGGGAGACAGGACCAGGATGACGACGGCCAGGGCAGCCAGGGGCCGGCGGACCCGGAACCGTCGGGCAAGCAGGAACACCAGCAGCGCCGTCGCCACAAAATACACCGTGATGACATACCGGGTTGCACCAATGAAGGTTCCGTCGCCGAAACCGAGATTGTAGGGGATCCAGGCCAGGGCGCCGAGTTGGATCCATCCCAGAGGCGGATGGTCGTACCAGTAGGTATAGGGTGCCAGGCTGCCTTCCAGCACGCTGAATGCCTGGGCGGTATACGTCCCGCCGTCCTCGGAATAGGACGGGGAACCATTCAGGTTCCATAGGCTCAGGACGGTGGCCAGGACACCCAGGGCGGCCAGCGCGTAACGGTCCAGCCTTATTTCGCGGCGCAATGCCTTGCGCCGGGCCGGCGGCAGCGTGGGAATGCGCCGAACCTGCTCTTCATGCGCTGTTGCAGGGGTGGTGACGGTGCTCATGCCTCCACCAACCGGTGGGTCGCCTGGACCGATGCGAGATGGGCTCCGGAATGCGCTGTCTTTTCCCAGCGGAAGTCGCCGAGCCAAAACTTGCCCAGCGCGCGGAGGGCTGCGATGGCGAGCACCATTTGGTAAAACGGTGTGCCTGCGACGAGCCGGAAATAGTCGTACGCGGTAATCCGGTATTTGTGGTCCCGGCCGAACTCATGCAGCATGCAGGCGTCGAAGGCTATGGTGGCCAGCGTGGGAATCAGCGGTGCAAAGGCTGCCAGGGTCACCACCAGCGGGAAATTGCCCCAGATGGCGGCCGCGATGGCCAGCGGAATCACCAAGCCGGCAAAGGCCATGAAGTGCTGTTGCATCAGGGTCCACCAGCCCAGGAGGCGGCGGCGCCGGGTGGGCAGGTTTTTCCAGTCGCCTTTGGCGAGGACCTGCATAAAGCCCAGCGACCACCGCGTGCGCTGCCGGATGAGGTTGCGCAGTGAGTCCGGTGTTTCCTCCCGGGTCACCAGATCGGCGGAATAGGCGACGACGATTTCGTGGCCGAGGGTGGAGAGCCGGACGCCGAGGTCGCAGTCCTCCGCCAGGCAGCTCGGGTCCCAGCCGCCCACCTCCTCCAGCAGGTCCCGCCGGACGAAGACGGTGTTCCCGCCGAGGGGAATGAACCCCCGGTCTGCCTGCGCATGCAGGCGGGACCGGAACCATGTGAAGTACTCCAGGCAGTTGCGCAGCGAATACCAGGTATCGCGGAAGTTCACGAGCTGCACCGCGCCCTGGACCACATCCGCATTCCGGGTCACAAAGCAGCTGTCGATATTGCGGAGCAGCCCCGGTGCCGCGATGGACTCGGCGTCGAAAACTCCCACAATCTCGTTGCTGCACATCGACAGCGCCGTATTCAGCTGCAGCGGTTTGTTCTTGGTCGCTCCGGAGTCGATGCTCACCCGCACGCTGTCCGGGTATTCGGCTGCGAGCTTTTCGGCAATCGCTACGGTGGCGGCGTCATCGTGGCCCACCGAGATGATGATTTCCTTCCGGCGGTGAGACTGCGCAAGCAGCGCTTCGAGCGTGGCCTGCATGACCGGTTCCTGTTCGTCCCGGCACGGCATGATCAGCGAAAAGGACAGGGTTTCGGCCGGGTGCAGGGCGCCGTAAAAGGTCCGCTGCTGGGTCTTGGGATCCCACCAGGCGTAGGTGTTCAGCCGCAGGGTTGAGGCGGCGATGCCAAAGAGGGCAAGGGAAATAAGCACGATGAGGATCGAGAGGATGAAGGTGAGCATGCTGGGCTCCTGGTCTGGGTGCAAAGGAAGGGCGAAGGTGCGTGGCATCGGCCGGTGCGGTGCGGTCCGCCGGCGGTGGGCATGAAAGGGGGTGGCGGGGGTCAGTCGCCTGTTCCGCAGGCAATGCCGTCGGCGGTGGCATCGAGGTGTTGCGGGTCGGTTCCCGGAATCCGCACGGGCAGGCCGTCGGGGAAGTAGTTGCGGACCTCCGCGCATGACCAGTGATGGGGCATGGACGAGGGGTCTAATCCGGCTGCTTTCATCTGCGCAAGATGGCTCGCCAGGCTGGGCGGAACCACGGGAAGGCACTGCCCGGCGGCTCCGTACTCCGGAAGGCAGCCGCCCGTGTTGGGTGCCGTACCGCTTCCCGGGTCGCCCCGGGCGGGCGAAGCACCCCGTTCGGACAGCCCTGCCGTCCGGTCAGCCCCGGCAGGACCCAGCTTTCCGCGCGGAACCCCGTGCGCCGGTTGCTGCCCTGCCGCCTCGGCAAGGTGCAGGTGGCGGGTTCTCCCCGGAGCACCTGCCGATTCCCCCTGCCCTATCCCGGAGACGATGCCGTGGGGCGCTTCCTCCGGCGAGGAGGCTGGGGCTGCGGACACAGCCGCAGTGCCGGCATCAGAACCAGGGGCCGCCGGCCCCGGGTGGGCATGATCGGAGCTTTTCGCGGCGCCGCCACTGTCCCGGCCTCCTGCGGGTTCTGCGGCAGCGCCGCCCCAAAGGGTTGATACCGCCAGCAGGATCGTTAGTGCCAGCAGGGCAGCGATCACAGCATGCCGTTGTTGGTCCCTCACGAGATCCACACCCATCGGGCTGTGCTGGGGACTCCGGCGCCGTCGAGCACGGTGAACATGTACGGCCCGGGGGGAACCAGGTTTCGGTTCTCTGGAACCTGCACCGTGTAGGTGTTCCCGGTTCCCGAGATCGGCAGATCGATCAGGCGGGCGTTTGTGTCGGTCTGGTGCGTGGCGGACATGGGGGACATCAGCGAGGCGGCAGTGGCTTCGCCGTCCACCTGCACGGTGAAGCTCTCGCCGTAGCCGGCGCGCTTTGGTGCCTCAAGGATCCGGGGCCGGTCAGCCGCCATGTAGGGCGGGCTGTAGACGGAGATCCGGAATTCAAAGGAATTATCCAGTGGGTTTGACCCCAGGACCGCGACGCGGCCGTCCGGAAGGAGGATGGCGGTTGAGTGGTAATTCCTCGCGACCGGATCAGCCGGCACACTCTGCCACTGGTTGTCTGCCGGATCGTAGAGGGCGGCCGTGAGCACGTCGGACGCCCGGTTGTGGCGGGCCCCATTGGATGCGAGGACGGTCCGGTCCGGAAGGTTGACCAGATTGACGTAGGCCTTCCCGGGGCCGGGGAGGTCAGGGCCGGGGGAGTAGGAGGGTGTCGGGGAGTTCAGGTCGACGATATCCACCAGGCTGATGGCGGGTTCGTTCGTCTCGGTATTGCCGCCGCCGACGATCATCAGCCGCTGGTCCTGGACAGGTCCTATGAACACGGATCCAGCCTGGTCCCGGAGGTCCTTTTGCCGCAGGCCGGGAACGTCCCACATCCGGGCGGTCTGCCAGTTGTAGATGGAGGCTCCCGTCCCCGGCAGTCCGCTGCCGAAGGTGTGGCCCCCGGTGTAGAACATGGTGCCGTCGTCGAGCAGGAACATGTGCGGATAGGTGCCCCAGAAGCTCCACGTCTGCGGAACTGCTGCCTGTGGCAGCCAGCTCATGGACGAGTAGTCGAACATTTCGGTGAGGACTGTCCCCTCCGCTTTTTCGTTAAGTCCGCCGGCGGACCAGACATCGCCGCTGCCGAGCTTGGTCAGGCTGGGATACCAGTGGGCGCCGGCCATGTCCGGGAGGCGGTGAAAGGAATCGTCGGCCGGATCGAAGTAGTAGCTCTGCTTTGATCCTTCAAAGGTGGTGGGGCCGTCCTGGGCGCCGGGGTACTCCTGAGTTCCTCCGGCCAGCAGGACCTTCCCGTCGGGCAGCGTGACATGCCCGGCGCAGAACATGTCATACGGGACCGGCACCTCGGTGAATTCTCCGGTGGCGGCGTCCCACAGGACGGCGCGGAATTCCCCGGCGGCAAAGAGGTTGCCGTCATTGCCCGATCCTGCGATGAGCAGCAGCCGGCCGTCATGCAGCAGTGTGGTGTGGACGGCCCTGATGGGGAGCTCGGATTCCAGTACCTCCCAGGAACCGGTGAGCTCCGGCTGTCCCGGGTCCACTGGTTCAGGAAGGGGGTCCGGGGGAGCGGGCAGCAGGGCGTAGTTGGTGGTCTTGAGGGTGCCCGTTCCGAAGAGGGCGATGCCGAAGGAGACCCGGTCGGTTCCTGCCGGAACCTTCTCGAGGCGGGCCTTTGCCGTCGTCCAGCCGGGTGCAGCCGGCAGGACAGCCAGGTCCGTCCAGTACTGCCAACCGGCCGGGGTGTGCACAAAAACGGTGAAGGAGGCAGAAGCGGTGGTGGAGAGATAATCAATACTGAGGTCCCAGGGCCCGTTTCCAGTGACGGAAGGGGCGCACCCCGGGGCTTCGGATGGAATGAGTTTGGCATCCCCCGAGATGTGGTTGGACATCACCAGTTCGAATGCGCGGGTGCCTGGCGCGGACCCGGCGGGGACGTCGTCTGTCAGGGAACCGGACACGGTGTTCTCCCCCCAGCCTGCGGAGACGAAGCACTCCGGAAGCGGTCCGGATCCGGCGGAGAGGTTCGGATTGAGGACTCCGGCCGGCCCGGGGGGTCCGGTCTCCTGGGGCGGGGCGGCGGCCCGGAGGGAGTAGTCGTCGGTGGTCAGGGTGCCGCTGCCCGCCAGTGCGAGCCCAAAGGACATCATGGTGGTGCCGGGAGGTACCACCGGGGTTTGTTTCCTGGCGGCTGACCAGCCGCTGGAAGCAGGGAAGGTCTGCAGATCACCCCAGTAGCTCCACCCTGAGGTCCCGTGCACAAAGGCCGTCAGGGTCACCGGGACGTCCGACTGGTACCAGATTTCCATCTCGTAGCCGGTGCCCGCGGTCACGGCCGGAGCGCAGTCGGGGCTTTCGGTCTGCAGCAGCTTTCGGTCACCGCTGACATACTCCGCGATGCTGACCGATGCGGCCCGTCCGCCGCCGCGCCCTGCCGCCACAGCCCAGGCTCCTTTCGAGCCCCAGCCGGAGCGTGAGAAGCAGTGGGGGAGGTCGGCGCCTTCCTCCAGCCCCGGATTCTGAACCAGGTTGACGGCTTCGGGCCTGTCGGCGGCATTGCCGGGATTGACGGCGCTGAACAGGCCCAGCACCAGGACCAGCACGAGACCGGCCAGCAACGCCGGTGAGCGGGTGCCGGTTCCCTGCGACTGGCGGTTCTGTCCTGCCGTCCGGGAGATCCGGTTTCCGCGGCCTGGCGAGTGGTACGTCAAATTGGCTCCCTTGTTTCCAGGACTCCCTCCGACTCCTGGCCAATGGAAATCAGGCTAGGAGGGGCGGGGAGGGGAGCGCACGGGTAAGGTGCACGCGTTCTGTCCCCTGCATTTACGCGGATCGGGACTCGCCGCATACCCGCAGGTCACGTGGGCGGTACTCCCCGGATCTTATGGATTCTCCCGAAACTGCGTTCTACCCCTTCCAATTCATATCCCTCTTTATCAACCAATATCCAACTTTCTGGATATAGCGCTAGGATGGGGGGTATGCACAGTGCCACCAACCCGTACTCACCAGGCGCAGGCCGCAAGCCCTTCGAATTAAGCGGCAGAACAGCCTTGATGAATGATTTTGACCTCCTGGTTTCGCGGGCCGCAGCCGGCCGCACGGACCGGGGGATTGTCCTGCATGGCCTCCATGGAGTGGGTAAGACCGTGCTGCTCAACGACTTCCGGCGCCGTGCCGAGGATGCCGGCTTCCTCGTGGTCTCGCTGGAAGGCCGGGATGCCGGGGGTGGGCCCAAGGCCGTCCGGGCCAAGCTGGCACGGGGGCTGCTGCAGGCCGGCCGCAAGGCACACTCGCAGGGAAACACCCCGGCTCTTGCTGCCGCCCTGGGAACCATCACGTCCTTCGCCGACGGCCTGCAGGTCGGCGGCATCGACGTGGGTGTTGGATCCCGGCACGGGCGGGGTGATTCGGGGGAGTTCGCCGTCGACCTCGAAGAGACGGTGGAGGATATCTCCCTGGCCCTGGCCGAACGCCGGTCGGCGCTGATCATCGTGGTGGATGAGATGCAGAACCTGGACCCCGCACTGCTCTCGGCGCTGCTCGGCGCGCAGCACCAGGCCGGGCAGCGGGACTGGCCGTTCTATCTGGTTGCAGCCGGGCTGCCGAACCTCCCCGCCACGCTCAACCAGTCGCAGCGTTATGCCGAAGGGCTGTTCACCTATCGCCGGGTGGGCGCCCTTGACCGGGAAGATGCCGGCACCGCACTGGCCGCTCCGGCCCGTGAGCTGGGGGTGTCCTATGAGCCCGAAGCCCTGGATCTGCTCCTGAATGCAGCCGGGGGATACCCCTACTTCCTGCAGGAATACGGTTCCGCCGCCTGGGAATCGGCACCCCGGGAACTGATCACGGCCGCAGATGCCCGGGTAGCCGTCGAGATCGGGCGGGCCCAGCTGGACCAGGGCTTTTTCCCCATGCGATGGCGCCGGGCCACAAAGGCCGAACGCGAGTTCCTGCGCCTGATGGCAATGGATGGTGCCGCCGGGTCCGGAACCGCCACCCTCGCAGCCCGGGCAGGGAAGAAGATGACCTCCATGACGATGACGCGCGGCTCCCTGATCCGCAAGGGCATCATCTACGCACCGTCCCTGGGCCAGGTGGCGTTCACGGTCCCCGGCATGGCTGAATATGTGCAGCGGGTCAGCAGCCGGCCCTGACGCTCCGGGGGAGGGCGGGACCACGGGCCGGCCGGGCTAGTAGCCCTGGGCGTCCAGGAGTGCGTCCTCTTCATTCTCCTGGGTGCTGCCGCGCTGCCTGCGCGGACGACGCCGCTCGCTCGGTGCGGGATGCGCGGCGATCATTTCGTCGTCGTCCTCATCCTCATACTCGTCTTCATCGGCGTACCGCAGGTTCAGTGCCTCCTGGCGGGCAGCGTAGCCCAGGCCCACAAACAGCATGAAGCCGAAGGCGTACCACTGCATGGCATAGGACAGGTGCGGGCCTTCATCCACTGACGGCTTCGGCGCCGCTTCCGGTACCTCAGCAGGGGCCGGATCTTCTGTGGCCATCAGGCCATAGGCACCCTGCACCAGCTCGTAGCCCACCTCGTCCTGGTACCGGGCCAGGTCGATGGAGGCCAGTTGACCCTCCGGGGCCCCGCGGTCCAGGGCGGGTTCAGCCGGTTTGATACGCGCGACGACGGTGACCTCGCCGGAGGGTGCGGCCGGAACGGTGTCAGGGCGCCCCGCCTCGTCGTTGCCGATGGGCAGCCAGCCGCGGTTGATGACCACGGCGGTGCCGTCGGAGAGCTTCAGCGGGACAACCACTTCGTAGCCGGCACGCCCGCTGAGCGGACGGTTGCGGACGATGCGCTGGTTCTGCGTGTCGTAAACACCGGTCATCTCAACCGGCGTCCATTCCCTGGACGGGTCATAGGAGTCGAACAGTCCGGCGGCCTCCTCGAAGGGGACCGGATCGGCGTCGTAGTTGTTGACCACATTGCCGATGTCCTCGCGGATGGCGTCCCGGCGGTCCATCTGCCATGAGCCCAGCATCACGCAGATGGCTGAGAGCGCGCAGACCAGGGCAAGCCAGCCCAGCCAGCGGCCGGAGAGAAGGAACCGGTACATTTACGCGTTCCCGCTTCCGCTGTCCGCCGGCGATGACGTTCCGGCCAGCGGAAGCGTTTCCTTCCAGAGATCGCGTGTCTGCAGGTACTCTTCGAGCCAGCCGCGGTGTTTGCCGCAGGCCAGCCAGGTCTTCCGGCGTTCCGGGGTGTGGATCCGCGGGTTGTTCCACAGCAGCCGCCAGGCGGCTTCGGCGCGGCAGCCCTTGCGTGAACAGACGGCGGGCTCGTCGGGCTCCGGACCCATCGGGCCGGATCCGGGCTGCGGGGCGCCGGTTCCCCGGGCTAGCTGGTCAAGAAGGTTCATGCTGTGGGTGGTGCCTTATCATCGTGGTGGTCCTCGGCGGGGTCATCGTCTATGACCTCGCCGTGCAGCAGTGCGGTCTCCGGGGAATCATCGGGTTCCTGCGGACGGGGCGCTTCAAGCTGGGGTGGAGGCAGGGTGTCGATCAGGGAATCCGACGCCGTCATGTTGCGGGTGTCACTGCCGGCATTGGCGATGATCACGGCGAAATACGGAAGCACGACGGCGCCCGCGATGACCACCCAGAGCAGCCATCCGTGGACAACAAACAGCAGGCCAAGGCAGACGATGCGGATGCCCATGGACACCGAATACTTGATCATGCGTGCGCGCATCTCATCGGTGTGCGCCGTGCGGGCATCGGTGATCCGGGGGATCTGGACGCCGCGGCTGGATTCCTTGTTCATCACTCTCCCAAACAGATTCACCCATTGTCGCACTGGAAACCGTGATGGTGAAGTTGGTTCCGGCCCGGCTAGGATCGAAATCCAACCACCCCCATACTCCCAGCGGAGGAAATCTGTGCAGAACACCCCCCAGCCGTCCACCGGCCGCAGCGTCCTGGTTACCGGCGGAAACCGTGGCATCGGCCTGGCCATCGCCCAGGCCTTCCTTGCCAACGGCGACCAGGTAGCCATCACCTACCGCAGCGGCGAGGTGCCCGAGGGGATGCTCGGCGTCAAGGCCGATGTCACCGACATGGCCTCCGTAGATGCCGCATTCACCGAGGTCGAGGCTGCGCACGGGCCGGTCGAGGTCCTGGTGGCCAACGCAGGAATCACCCGCGACACGCTGCTGCTGCGGATGAGTGAGGAGGACTTCACCGACGTCGTCGATACGAATCTCACCGGCGCCTTCCGCGTCATCAAGCGCGCCTCCCGCGGCATGATCAAACTGCGCCGCGGACGGGTGGTGCTGATCTCCTCCGTGGTGGGCCTGTACGGCTCTCCCGGACAGATCAACTACGCGGCGTCCAAGGCCGGGCTGGTCGGCATCGCCCGTTCCCTGACCCGGGAACTGGGCTCCCGGAACATCACCGCCAACGTGGTGGCGCCGGGCTTCATTAACACTGACATGACCCGGGCGCTGCCGGAGGAGACACAGAAAAACTACCTCTCCTCGATCCCGGCCAACCGCTTCGCAGAGCCGGAGGAGGTAGCCGGCGTGGTGCGGTGGATCGCCAGCCCCGAGGCCGCCTACATTTCCGGCGCCGTCATCCCCGTGGACGGCGGACTGGGGATGGGCCACTAACCAGCCTTTCCGCCGGGCCGCCATGCCCGCCACACGTCCCCGGGGCCATCCTTTGGAGGTTTCCACCACTGTGCCCGGCCCCGGGGGCTGGCAGGATGGGATGAGTTGCGCAAAAAGTTGGACACATTCCACAAATCTTTATGAAGGAGCACTTATGGGCCTGCTGGACGGCAAAGCTGCCATCGTCACCGGATCCTCACGCGGCATCGGAGCGGAAGTGGCCAAGTTCCTGGCCGCCGAGGGCGCCGGCGTAGTGGTCAACTACCGGCAGAAGGCCCCGCGGGCCAACAAGGTGGTTACCGGCATCGAGAACGACGGCGGCCGGGCAGTTGCCGTTGGCGCCGACCTGACCTCCGCGGAAGGGCCGGCGGCGCTGGTCGACGCCGCTAAGGTGAACTTCGGCGGGCTGGACATCCTGGTGCTGAACGCGTCCGGCGGCATGGAATCCGGTGTGGAGGAGGACTACGCGCTCAAGCTCAACCGCGACGCGCAGGTCAACATGCTCACGGCCGCCGCCGAGGCCATGCCCGCGGGATCACGGGTGGTGTTCGTGACCAGCCACCAGGCGCACTTCATCAACACGGTTCCCACCATGCCCGAATATGAGCCCGTGGCGCGCAGCAAGCGGGCCGGCGAGGACGCCCTGCGCGAGCTGCTCCCGCAGCTCGAAGCCAAGGGCATCACCCTGGTGGTGGTTTCCGGAGACATGATCGAGGGAACCGTCACCGCCACCCTGCTGGACCGCGCCAACCCCGGTGCCATCGAGGCCCGCCGCGAGGAAGCCGGACGCCTCTACTCCGTGCAGGAGTTCGGAGCCGAGGTGGCCCGCATGGCCACCGCCGACGTACCGTCCGGCCACACCGAATACGTGGGCGGCGCCGACTACCTCGGCGTTGCCGGCTAGCACCGGTACGTTCCTACAGCTTCACGAAGTGCTGCACCACGTCCAGATTGGGCAGGTTCAGCACGGCATCCGCGGCGGCCTGCACTGCCGGCTTGGCATTGAACGCCACGCCCAGTGCGGCCGCCGCCAGCATGTCCAGGTCGTTCGCGCCGTCGCCCACGGCAATGGTGTGCCGCTCCTCGATCCCCAATCCGGCAGCCCACTCCCGCAACGACCGGGCTTTCACCGCGCGGTCCACCACCGGCCCCTCCACGGAACCGGTCAGCACACCGCCGGCGATGCCCAACAGGTTCGCCCGGGCATGGGTCAACTGCAGACGCGCGGCCAGCGGGTCCAGCACCTGGCTGAAGCCGCCCGAGACCACTGCCACGGCATGCCCGGCGGACAGGAATTCCTTGACCAGGGCTTCGGCACCGTCGGAGAGCTCAATCCGCGCACCTACTTCGTCGATGACTGAGACCGGCAGCCCGGCCAGGGCTTTCACCCGGTGGTGCAGGCTCTGGGCGAAGTCCAGATCGCCGCGCATCGCTGCCTCGGTCACCGCCGCAACTTCGGCTTCGCGTCCGGCGTGCGCGGCCAGGAGCTCAATGACTTCCTGCTTGATCAGGGTGGAGTCCACATCCATGACCAGCAGCTTCCGCGCCGGTTCCAGCAGCGAAGACGGTACGACGGCGGTCTGCCCGCCTGCCGCCCCCTGCTCCCCGGAAACCTGCTCCCCGGAACCCTGTTTCTCCTGGCTCCGGACCGCTGACGCAGCAGCGGCGACGCCCAGGCGCAGTGTCTCGATCCCGCCGTCGTACGCCACCAGCAGCTTGGTGACGACGTAACCGTCGCCGGCCGCGTTCTCCAACTCCAGGATCCGCCCGCCCAGCGTGGCCACGGCCTGCTGGACGGCCGACAGATAGGCATCGTTCAGTTCGCGGCCGTAGCTGACCACGCCGTATTCCGGCGCGGTGCCGGCTTCGGGGGCAGGGCTGGAATCGGGGAGGTTCTCTGCGGGCATTACGTATCCGTTTCGTGAAATTAGGGTTGGAGCTGTGTCGTCCCGGCTCGGCCGGACAGGTAGGCGCGGGGCGGGCTGCGGCGGCGCGTTTAGCCATCGGCCCTTTCTTTAGCCTAATGTCTAGTGCTATGAGTGATGTTCTTGAATTTGCTGCCGTGAGTGTCGTACGCGGCGGCAAGACCCTGTTGGATGCCGTTGACTGGCAGGTCAAAGAGGGTGAGCGCTGGGTCATCATGGGACCCAACGGGGCCGGAAAGACCACTCTGCTGCAGATCGCAGGCGGACGCATGCATCCCACCCGCGGCGTTGCCGGCATCCTCGAGGAAGTCCTCGGAGCCGTCGATGTCTTTGAACTCCGCCCGCGGATCGGACTGGCCTCCGCAGCCCTGGCCAACCAGATTCCCGAGCATGAAACCGTCCTGAACGTCGTGCTGACCGCGTCCTACGGCATGACCGGCCGCTGGCGGGAAAAGTACGAAAAGCTCGACGAGCGCCGCGCCTTCCACCTGCTCCACGAGTGGGGCATGTCCACCTTCATGAACCGCCCGTTTGCCTCGCTGAGCGAGGGCGAACGCAAGCGTGTGCAGATCGCCCGTGCCCTGATGACCGACCCCGAGCTGCTGCTCCTGGACGAGCCGGCCGCCGGGTTGGACCTGGCTGGCCGCGAAGACCTGGTGGCACGCCTGGCTGGCCTGGCGGCCGACGAGGAAGCTCCGGCCATGGTCCTGGTCACGCACCACCTCGAAGAGGTTCCGCCGGGCTTCACCCATGCACTGCTCCTGCGCGACGGCGGTGTGGTTGCCTCGGGTCCCATCAGTGAGGTCTTCACCGAAGAGAATCTCAGTGCTGCCTTCGACCTGCCGCTTCACGTCCAGCACGACGGCGGCCGCTGGTCCGCCACCGCGCGCCGCTGATCCGTCCCTGACGGCACCTGCTCCGTGGATCTGTTTCATGACGCCGTGGTCTTTTTCGCCGGTTTGTGGGCGGGAACCATCAACGCCGTTGTCGGCTCCGGCACACTGGTCACCTTTCCGGTGCTCGTGGCCCTGGGGTATGCCCCGGTAGCTGCGACCATCTCAAATGCCACCGGCCTGATTGCCGGAAACATCGCCGGTTCCTGGGGATACCGCCGGGAACTGGCCGGGCTGAAGCCCACCCTGCTGAGACTGCTGCCGGCCTCCATCCTGGGCGGGATCACCGGTGCCGCATTGCTGCTGCACCTGCCCGAGGACGTCTTCGGCACCGTGGCTCCGTACCTGGTGGTTCTCGCCCTGCTGTTCGTCATCTTCCAGCCCTCCCTGCAGGCCTGGGTCCGCCGGCGGGCCGAGGCATCGGTGCCCGTCCTGCCGCTCCAGGAAGTGTTCGGCGACGGCAGCGACGATGACGGCGGCGGTGCCTCGTCCGCTAGCACTCCGGGCCCCGGCAGCATCGCCGTGGCGGCACCGGCGAAACCGCCCCGCCGCCAGACAGTGCTCCTGACGATCCTGATCTACCTGGCCGGGGTGTACGGCGGCTACTTCGTGGCGGCCCAGGGGATCCTGCTGGTCGGCATCCTGGGCATCTTCCTGCACGGCACCATCCAGCACGCCAACGCCATGAAGAACATCCTGGTGCTGGGCGTGAACATCGTGGCCGCCTCCTCCTACCTGATCTTTGCCTCCGACCGGATTGTCTGGCCGGTCGTAGCGCTGATCGCGGTGAGCTCACTGATCGGCGGCTTCCTGGGTGCCGCCGTCGGCCGCCGCCTCCCGCCGGTGGTGCTGCGCATCGTCATCGTGCTGCTGGGCCTGCTCGCCCTGTGGAATATGCTGTCCTAAGTGAGCCTTTTGTACCTATCCACCGCCACTGACCCGCGGGTAGCCGACTACACCAACCTGACCGACACCGCGCTGCGCCGCCGCCGTGAGCCCGAAGAGGGCATGTACATCGCAGAATCCTCCAAGGTCCTGCGGCGTGCCCTCGACGCCGGCCATCGGCCCCGGTCCTTCTTCCTGGCCGAGAAATGGATCCCGGACCTGCAGGACCTGCTGGACAGGTACCCGGATGTCCCCGCCTATGTGGGATCCGCGGAAGTCCTCGAGGAGATCACCGGCTTCCACCTGCACCGCGGGGCCCTGGCCGCCATGGAACGCCCCGCCCCGCTGGAACTGGCACCCCTGCTGGCTTCAGCCCGCCGGGTGGCGGTGCTGGAGGACATCGTTGACCACACCAACATCGGCGCCATCTTCCGCTCTGCAGCGGCACTGGGCGTGGACGCCGTCCTGATCAGTCCCCGCTGTGCCGACCCGCTGTACCGCCGGGCGATCCGGGTCAGCATGGGGACCGTCTTCCAGGTGCCGTGGGTGCGGCTCGCCGAATGGCCCGGGCAGCTGTCCATGCTGCACGACGCCGGTTTTGTCACGGCCGCACTGGCCCTGACGGAGGAATCACTCACCTTGGACCAGCTCAGCGCACGCCGGGACGAACGCCTGGCCCTGGTGCTCGGCACTGAAGGTGACGGGCTCGCCGACGGTACCCTGTCCGCCGTCGACCTCACCGTACGGATCCCGATGAGCGGGGGAGTGGACTCGCTGAACGTGGCGGCTGCCAGTGCCGTGGCGTTCTGGGAATGCCGCCCGCAGCAAGGTTGAGGAAAACCTGACCGGATAACGCCGCTGCGCTTACCCTTGGCCGCCCCGGGTGCAACACTGACGGCGTCATCACCCACCTGAACCTTCCTCCGGGGACGCCATGAACATTGGTCAAGGCAAACGGTCCACGCGGTCCTCAAACCGCCGGGCTGCGCTGCCCTACCGCCTGCTGTTGGGCATGGCGGTGGGGCTGCCACTGGTGATTCCGCTGGCATCCTGCGGTCCCACGGCGGAGCAGATGAGGAACCAGGAAACCGCCCCGGCGTTCCCCTCGGGCCGCCCGCTCCAGCCATCAACCCCGGCTCCGGCGGCACCGACAACCGCGCCGTCCGTGGCGACACCCACGGCGCCTGCCCCCTCACCAACACCGGCCCGGGTGGGCGTCAGCGGCAGCCAGGCAGGAATGCCTGAGCCGGTCCAGGATGCATGCCAGTTCCTGTTGCGCCGGGACGGGGCACCCATGCCGCCGGCGGAGGCCGCCACCTGCATCGGGGCCGCGATGACCGCCGGCGGCCGCGGCACCCAGACCGTCGAGACCGCGTCGAGCTGGCTGCCGCAGGGCACCCACACGGTGGAATTCACCACCGCGCCGGAGTTTTCGCTCGTCCTGGTCAATCCCGAGCTGAAGCTGCGGATCACTGCGGGGGCAGGCGGGGGCAGCGTAGACACCGGCACCGGCAAAATCACGGCCAACCCTTCCGGCACCCCGGAGGAGGCCTACGCAGCGGTGCTGGCCGACGCTGCGGAACTGACCGTGAATCCGGAACGGGTCGCAGCTCTGCTGGCGGGAATGTCGTCGCTGGATGTTGACTACGAAGCCGTGCTGAACGGGGCCGTTCGAACCAGGATCAGTGGAATCCCGCCAGCGGCGCCGGAGGAGGATGCCGGTGCGGAAACGGGTTCCCCGGCGGGGGCCGGCGAGATGCTGCCCACCGGGCTGACCATATGGCTGGATGACTATTACCGGCCGGTCCGGTTGGAGATCGCCGGGCGGGCCAGGGGCATCACCTCCAGCATCACGGCGGTAACCACCGGCTGGGGAGTGCCGCTTTAACCAGCGCCTGCGGATGCGGTATGCTGAATTGCTGATCCCCGTGAATGTGCCTCACTGCGCGGCACGGGGACAATCCAAGCTTTCAACCACCAGTGCCTGGCAAAATCCAGTCACCAAAAGAAGGTAATACATTGAAGTCTGATACTCACCCGAAGTACGGCCCGGTTGTCTTCCGCGATCTCGCGTCCGACACCGCGTTCCTGACCAACTCCACGGCTACGTCCGCCAAGACGATCGAGTGGGAAGATGGCAACACCTACCCCCTCATCGAGGTGGAAATCTCCTCCGCGTCGCACCCGTTCTACACGGGCAAGCAGCGCATCATGGACTCCGCCGGCCGTGTCGAGCGCTTCAACGCACGCTTCAAGGGCTTCGGCTCCAAGAAGTAATACGTTCGAACAGAACAGCACAGGTTCTAGACTAAGAAGGTCCGCCCGGTATCTCCGGGCGGGCCTTTTTACTTGCGGAAAAGGAAACCGAATGAGCAGCATGGAACAGGACAGCGCCCGCCTCCACGGTGAGTTCAAGGTAGTGGGCGGGAAACTGGTCGTGGTGGACCTGGAAGTCCGTGACGGAAAGCTGGCAGACGTCTCGCTCAGCGGTGACTTCTTCCTCGAGCCCGATGACGCCCTGGCCGATATCAATGCGGCGCTGGAAGGGCTTCCCGAGGATACGACCGGCGCCGACATAGCGGCCGCGGTCCGGGCCAACCTGCCCGCAGACGCCGTGCTGTTCGGATTCTCGCCGGAGGCCGTTGCCACCGCCGTCCGCCGGGCGCTGGCCAAGGCTACGGGCTGGACAGACCACCAGTGGGAGATCATCGGACCCACGCCCCTGTCCACGCCGATGCACGTGGCCATGGACGAAGTCCTTGCCGAGGAGGTGGGTGCGGGCAAGCGCAACCCCACGCTCCGGTTCTGGGAATGGGAAGCCCCGTCCGTGGTGATCGGCAGTTTCCAGTCACTGCGCAACGAAGTGGACCCTCAGGGAGCAGAAAAGCACGGCGTAACGGTGGTCCGCCGGATCAGCGGCGGCGGTGCGATGTTCATGGAGCACGGCAATGCCATCACCTATTCCATCTATGTACCGCAGTCGCTGGTGGACGGCCTGAGCTTTGCGGACTCCTACCCCTTCCTGGACTCGTGGGTGATGGAGTCCCTGGAAAAGCTGGGCATTAAGGCCTGGTACCAGCCGCTGAATGACATCGCGACCGACCAGGGAAAGATCGGCGGCGCCGCGCAGAAACGCTTCGGCAACGGCGGCATGTTGCATCACGTGACCATGTCCTATGACATCGACGCCGATAAAATGCTCGAGGTGCTGCGGATCGGCAAGGAAAAGCTCTCCGATAAGGGCACCACCAGCGCCAAGAAGAGGGTCGACCCGCTGCGCCGGCAGACCGGCCTGAGCCGGGAAGAGATCATCGCCACCATGATGGAGACCTTCACCGCCCGTTACGGAGCCGTTCCCGCCGGGATCACCGATGAGGAGCTGGCGCTGGCCGAAGCGAAAGTAGCGGAGAAGTTCGGTACCCCCGAATGGCTGAACCGGGTTCCCTAGCTTCGGTGAGGCAGGCACGTAGACTGCCAGGCATGGAAAAAAAGTCCCTGACCGCCTTGGTGCGGAATCAACTGCAGATCGCCGGCAGCGCGTCGAGCGGCCGCAGTGCCCAGACGGTCTACGGCGGCCACGAACATGTCCTGCGGCAGACCATCATCGCTCTGACCGCCGGATTTGTCCTGGACGAGCATGAGAATCCGGGTGAAGCCACGGTCTACGTGCTGAAGGGCCGGGTCCGGCTGCTGTCTGAGGGGGAGACCTGGGAGGGATCCGCCGGGGACCTGCTAATCATTCCGCAGGCCCGGCACTCGGTGGAAGCCGTCGAAGACTCAGCCGTACTGCTCACCGTGGCCAAGACGGACCGCCAGGGCTAGTTCCCGCCCGTATCCCCGCCGGTCTCCCGGCGGGGACGGATGCCTACCTGCCCGCGGCCTGGGCTCGCAGTGCCCGCAGCAGCTGGTCCTGCTGCTCGATGATGATGCGGCGCAGTGCTGCCGGAGCCTGCGGGTTGGCCTCGAGCCAGTCCATGGTGGCCATCAGGACCGGGTGATCGGCCGGAACCATGTGTTCGGGCAGATCCTGCGCTCCCGGGAACAGTCCGCCGACGACCCGGCTCGCCAGCTCGATGCTCCTCGCGCTCCAGACCAGGGTCAGGGACGCGAAATAGTCGGCGGAGAACATGGACAGCAGTTCGGTGCTGCCGATGGTCAGGCCCTCGATGGTGGCCGAGAGCAGCTGGTTGGACAGTTCATCCGAATGGACCGCCTCCTGCCAGGCCGAGGCTTTCACGGCAGGCTCGGGGAACGCAGCCGCTGCCGTTGTGAAACCGACCCGCCCGGAGGCCGTGGAATCACGCTCCAGCTCCGCTTCCAGCTCGGCCCGGGCCGCACTTCCGGTTGCTGCCAGTGCCTGCCAGAGCTGCCAGCGCAGGTCCGAGTCCACTGCCAGGCCGGGGATCTCCGTGCGGCCCTTCAGCAGGCCGCGCAGCAGGTCGGTATGGGTGGTGCTGCGCCGGCCCAGGGCCGCCGCGTTCCGGGCCCAGATCAACTGGCGGTCACTGCCCGGCTCTGCAGCGTGCAACTGTTCCACCACCAGCGAGTAGAGGCTTTCACGCAGGGCGCTGCGGCGTTCGGCCGGTGCATAGCGCTCCACCGCGTAACGCGCATTGTCCAGCAGGACCTGCAGCACGCCGGCACCGGTCTCCATCGGTGCGGCATGGGCGATCAGCCGGACATAGTCGGAGGCGCTCAGGGCGCCGTCGCGCACGCCGTTCCACAGTGCCGAGAAGCAGACCGCCCGGGCCAGCGGATCGGGGATCCGGCCGAGGGATGACATCAGGGTCTGCAGTGAGTCATTGTCGAACCGGATCTTGGCGTAGGTCAGGTCCTCGTCATTGAGCAGCAGCAGTGCGGGCCGCTGGATGCCGACCAGCTCGGGAACCTCGGTCCGGTGCCCGTCGACGTCGATCTCCACACTGTCGGTGCGGACCAGGGCGCCGCCGGCGTCTGGGTTGTACAGGCCGATCCGCAGGCGGTGCGGGCGGGGCACCTGTTCACCACTGACCGGGTCCGGCGCATCCTGGATGATCGTGACCGAGGTGAGGGCGCCGTCGTCGTCCGTTTCCAGCTGGGGCGTGAGGGTCGGGACTCCGGCGGTTTGCAGCCAGAGCCGGGACCAGACGCCCATGTCCCGGCCCGAGGCCGAGCTCAGGGCGTTCAGCAGGTCGGTGAGGGTGGTGTTTCCGTAGGCATGGTCACGGAAGTAGCCGCGGGCCGCTTCGATAAACGCATCGAAACCCACATAGGCCACCAGTTGCTTGAGCACCGAAGCGCCCTTGGCGTAGGTGATGCCGTCAAAATTCTGCTTCGCTGCTTCGAGATCGGTGATGTCGGCGACAATCGGATGGGTAGTGGGCAGCTGATCCTGGACGTAGGCCCAGGCCTTGCGCCGGTTCGCGAAGGACACCCAGGAATTGGTGAAGTCGGTGGCGTTGGCCACGGCCAGGGCACCCATGTAGTCCGCGAAGGACTCCTTCAGCCACAGGTCGTCCCACCACTTCATGGTCACCAGGTCGCCGAACCACATGTGCGCCATCTCGTGCAGGATGGTGTTGGCGCGGGCCTCGTACTGCGCCTCGGTGGCCTTTGACCGGAAGACGTAGGCCTCCGTGAAGGTCACCAGCCCGGGATTTTCCATGGCACCGAGGTTGTACTCGGGGACGAAGGCCTGGTCATATTTGCCGAAGGGGTAGGGGTAGGCAAACAGTGTGTGGAAGTAATCCAGGCCGCGCTTGGTAATGTCGAAAACGTTCTGCGGATCAAAGTACTCGGCCAGCGAGGCACGGCAGTAGGCGCCCAGCGGGATCTCCAGGACCGAGCCGTCATCCAGGACACCGGACCAGAAGTCCTCGGCCTTGAAATACGGACCCGCCAGCACGGACGTGATGTAGGTGGAGATGCGCTGCGTGGGGGCAAACTCCCAGCGGCTGCACTGTGGTGCTGCAGAAGCTGTTTCAGAAGCTGCGTCAATGGGAGTGCGGGTCACCTCGGCACCGTTGGAAACGACTGCCCAGTCCGACGGCGCCGTGACGGCGAAGGTGAAGCTGGCCTTGAGGTCGGGCTGTTCAAAGTCAGCGAACACGCGGCGGGCATCAGCGGGTTCATACTGCGTGTACAGATAGGTTTGGCCATCGGCGGGATCGGTAAACCGGTGCATGCCCTCGCCGCTGCGGCTGTACAGGGCGGTGCCGTCCACGGTAACCGTGTTCTCTACTGCCAGGTCCGGCAGCTGGATCCGCGACCCGTCCACGGCAAGATCCAGGGGCAGCTCGCGTCCGTTCAGGGTCACCGAGGAGACTCCGCCGTGGATGAAGTCCAGGAACGTGGAGCCGCCCGGGCGGGCACAGCGGAACGTGATGGTGCTCCGGGAACGGAACCCGGCCGTCTCCGGGTCCTGCGCTGAGCTCAGATCGAGCTCTACGTGGTAGGCATCTACGGTCACAAGGGCGGAGCGGGCGGCGGCTTCTTCACGGCGCAGGTTCTGGTTCGACACTCCATCATTCAACCACTTCCGTCACTGCGGCACTTTTGTGTCGCCCAAACCGCCCGTCGCCTCACCGCCGCCGTCCCTGGCCGGCAGCAGCTTGTCCATGATCGTTTGGAAGGACAGGGAGGCCAGCAGGATGAAGTAGGGCACGTACAAGTACAGGAACCGGGCCCGGCCTTCGGAGAGCAGCAGGAAAAGCAGCAGCCCCAGGAGAGCGATGCGGAGGGCGGTGACCTCCGGCCGCATCAGGTTGGGGGAGCGCAGGACCAGCGGAACGGCCACCAGCGCCAGGACAAGGAACCAGGTTCCCTGCCACAGCGACAGCAGCCAGGGAAACCCGGGACGGTTGTTCCCGAAGAAGTCCTGGATCACCCTGTCTCCCGGGTCAGCGGAGACAAAGTTGTTCCCGGTCAGCCGTCCCTCGCCCCAGGAGAAGAATGAACCGTCGCCGGTGACCCAGAGCAGCTTGTGATTCAGGAAGGAAAGATATCCGCCTGGTCCCATGGCAGCCACCCGCTCCTGATAAGCGTCCAGTCCTTGGCGGAACTTCTCCTCCGGGTCGGCGACGGTGACGGTGCCCAGATAATCTGCCTCGTTGTAGCAGCCGTAATAGAGTCCGTGCGGTCCGGCAAAGCTCTGCGCCCCGACTTTCAGGAAATGGGTCGGCGGCATGGCAGCCGGGTTGTCTTCGACGTTGAAACTGATCACCGGAGTCTGCTGTTCGAAAACCGTGATCAGCCGGTGCCCGGCAAAAAAACTCCCTGCCACGACGGCAAAGCCCAGAACCACGGCCATGGCCCCGGGGCGACGGCGGCGCAAGGCCGGCGAGCAGGCCGCTGTCAGGGCGGCTGCCACCAGGCAGATAAGCACCGTGGGTTTGATTCCGTAGCCCACAGCTCCGGCCCCTCCGGCCAGGACCCACAACGGAATCCGGACGGCCAGTGAGCGTGCCCGGCCTGCTGCCAGCAACAGAAACAGAATCAGGACCGGAAACA
Source organism: Arthrobacter jiangjiafuii (assembly GCF_018622995.1). Classification (NCBI taxonomy): domain Bacteria; kingdom Bacillati; phylum Actinomycetota; class Actinomycetes; order Micrococcales; family Micrococcaceae; genus Arthrobacter; species Arthrobacter jiangjiafuii. Next base: position 1,936,117 of record NZ_CP076022.1, on the reverse strand, counting down.
CCAGACCAACCGTGTCCGAGTAGACAACGCCCAGCCAAGGCGAGAGCAGGACAAAAACGGTTGAGGGAAGCAGCGTGAACGCAGCCAGGGTGCGTCCGCCGAGTATCCGTGCAGCTGCATAGGTCAGGGCAATGCCCGTGAACAGGACGACGGCGTTTAGGACAGCGGCGGCCATCTCCAGGTCGGCGACGCCCAGGAAGACGGCCAGGCGGAAATATGCGGAGAGCAGCAGGGTAATCAGGATGTTGTTGGTGTTCAGGGAAAAGTAACCGGGATCGATTTCGGTCTGCGTTCCCTGGGCCAGCCCGGCAGCGGAGCTGTACACGGCGTAGGCGTCCCAGTCAGCCGGCAGCCGGACGGCATATGCAAGCCGGACCTGCAGGGCGAACAGGAGGACCCATACTGCCGCAGCCCCCAATCCCGCCAGGACCCGGTGGCGGACCAGAAACTGCGCGGCCTTACGCAGACCGAGATACAGCCCCGCCATGAGCGCCAGCACCGCCGCCGTGGCCGCGAGCGCCCACCAGGTGCTGTAACGGGAGTTGCCGTAGTGCGGGTCAACCAGATTGCCCAGAAGGCACCAGAGCGCAACGCCGCATAGCACCAGGCCTGCCGCTGTTGCCGGCTGGTAGCCCTTGCCCGAGGCCTCCGGTGACCGGACAAGGCCGGCAGGACTGCTTTGCGACAGCGAGGTGCCGCCGCCGGATTCCGCTGTTGCATCCGTCGGAGGCGGCTGGTCAGGTGATCCGGTCATCGCGTCGTCCCGTCTTCAGGCAGCAACAGTAGGGGCGCGTCGGTGGCGCCGCAAGGGTCCTCCCGCGGAAGCCCTGCTGCCCTTGCCCTACCCCGCGAGCAGCAGCGCCAGGCCCAACCCCAGCCCGCCAACCAGCAGCCAGGACACCAGCGCGGCAGCGAGCGCCCGGGCCCCCGACGCGAACAGGGCACTAAACCGCACCCCCGCGCCAAGGGAAAACAGGGCAGCGGCAAAAAGGATCTCCTGAACAACCCCTGCAGCTTCAAGGGCGGCCTCGGGGAGAATCCCGGCGGTACGGACCAGGATCAGTGCCAGGAAACCGAGGACAAACAGCGGAACCAGCGGCGGCCGCTTGCCGCGCCCCTGTTCCACGCCCGTCGGCGTTTCCATGGCCTGGCTCCTGGCATCCTGCCGCCGCCCGAGGAATCCCACGACAGCAGTCATCGGGGCGAGCATGACCACGCGGGCCAGCTTGACGACGACGGCGGCCGCGAGCGCCGCTGTCCCTGCGGTCTGGGCCGTGGCCACCACCTGGCCGACGTCGTGAACCGACGCTCCTGCCCACAGGCCAAACGTCTCGTCCGGCAGGCCGAACAGGGACGCCAGCAACGGCAGCACGCCGATCGCCAGCGTTCCGCAGAGCGTCACCAGCGCGATCGGCACCACCGTATCCTCGTGCCTCACCCTCCGGGCAGCGGCTATCGCCCCGATGGCGGACACCCCGCAAATGGAGAAGCCGGCGGCAATCAGCAGCGGCTCCTCCCCGGGCAGCCGGAACGCCCGGCAGATCAGATAGGTCCCGGCAAATGCCCCCGCGACCAGTGCGGCGATCAGCAGAAGTGCTGCCCACCCCAGTGAGGCAATATCGATCAGCGACACCTTCAGTCCCAGCAGTACAATCCCGGCACGCATCAGCCGCCTGGCAGCGAGGGACAGGCCAGGCTTCAACGGGCCGGAGACTGATGAAGACAGGCCGGGAACGTTGGCCACGGCCAACCCCAGGACCACGGCTATGGTCAGGACCGGCAGCCAGGGAATCAGCCGGTGCAGGAGGTAGGCGGCAACGACGGCGGCCGCAGCGGCAGTCAGCCCGGGCAGCAGCGCAGTGCCTTGGAGTCGCGGGGGAGAGCTGTTCACCGTCCCACCCTGCCGCAGAATCTACCGCCAGCCAAACCCCGGATAGGTCCCGGGTGCGGTTTCCTTGGGGCGCCGTTGTTAGAGTGAGGAGCAACACCCCCAGCAACACCCCCTATCGCCAGAGGCAGCCCCATGCATGCGGATAATCAACTCGGGGTGCCGGAATACCCCTGGACCCAAACACCTTCCCAGGTGGCCGACGAGCTGGACGTGGATCCGGCCACCGGGCTCAGCCCGGACCAGGCGGCCCAGCGCCTCCAACGGTACGGACACAATGAGCTCGCCGCCGGACGGAAGGTTCCGGCCTGGCGGAAAATCCTGGCACTGCTGACGGACCGGCTCATCCTGGTGCTGATCGCGGCGGCCGTCATCAGCGCCGTTGTCTCCCGGGAGTGGGAGACCCCGGTGGTGATCCTCGCTGTCATCGCCCTGAACACGGTCCTGAACTATGTGCAGGAACAGCGGGCGGAAAGCAGCCTGGAAGCGCTGCGCAGCACCTCTGTCGCGGTGGCCACGGTGCGACGGGGCGGGCAGCCCGTGGACGTGCCGCGGACCGAGCTGGTGCCGGGCGACGTGGTGCTCCTGGAGGCCGGCGACACAATCCCCGCTGACGGCCGGCTGATCGAAGCGGTACGGCTGCAGGTGGCCGAAGCTGCGCTGACCGGGGAGTCGCAGCCGGTGAACAAGAACCCGGCCGTGTTGACCGACCCCGAACTGGGCGTGGGGGACCGGACCAACATGCTCTACATGGATACCGATGTCAGCCGCGGGCGCGCTGTCCTGCTGGTCACGGGAACCGGGATGGATACGCAGATCGGACGGATCGCGCATCTGCTGGGTTCAACGGTTGAGGAAAAGACCACCCTGCAGCGCAGCATCGACCAGTTGGCACGCCTGCTCACCTATGTGGCCCTGGTAGTGGTGGCCATCGTCTTCATCCTGGGCCTGCTGCGCGGTGACAGCTGGGGGGACCTGTTCCTGACCGCCGTATCCCTGGCCGTGGCGACCATCCCGGAGGGACTCACCGCCGTCGTCGCCTTCACCCTGGCGATGGGGGCGTCCCGGCTGGCCGCGCGGGGGGCGATCATCAAGCAGCTGGCGGCAGTGGAGACCCTGGGCAGCACCTCGCAGATCTGCACCGACAAGACCGGCACCCTGACCTTGAACGAGATGACGGTCCGCCGCGTTGCCACCGCCTCGGGCCGGGACTTCCGGGTTTCCGGATCCGGCTATTCCACCGAGGGGAAGGTGCTCAGCGCGGACGGCCGGCCGTCTCCGGTCCTGACGCGGGCGCTGCTGGGCTTTGCCCTCTGCAATGATGCCTCTGTACGCGACGGCATGCTCACCGGCGATCCCACGGAAGGGGCCTTGGTGGTGCTGGCCGAAAAGGGCGGTATCGACACCGACGGCGCCCGCGCCTCCCATCCCCGCATCGCTGAGGTCCCCTTCGATTCGGACTACAAGTTCATGGCCACGTTCAACCGTCTGCCCATCGATGGCGAAGCCGACGACGACGCCGGCACGTCTTCCGGGGATGCAGGCGACGGCGTCGTCTGCTATGTGAAGGGCGCCCCGGGAGTGCTGCTGGAGCGGTCGGACTTCCTGGCCACGGCCGACGGCGCCCGGCCCCTGCTGCCGGAGGACCGCCAACGGATCCGCGATGAAGTGGATGCCCTTGCCAGGCAGGGCCTGCGGACAATGGCCGTGGCCAGCCGGACGGCCGACGGCACCCCGCCCGCTGATCCCGATGCGCTGCGGAACAGCGTGTCAGGGCTCGTGTTCCATGCGGTGGCCGGCATTATGGATCCTCCCCGCACTGAGGCCGCCGAGGCCATAACCCGCGCCCACGAAGCAGGGATCAGCGTCCATATGATCACGGGCGATCACTTGGTCACCGCATCGGCGATCGCCCGCGACCTGGGGATCGGCGGGGAGGCAGTCTCCGGGACTCAGCTGGACGGCATGGATGATGCCGAGCTGCAGCGGCGGGCGCCGGACTACGGCGTGCTGGCCCGGGTGTCGCCCGAGCACAAGATCCGGATGGTCGCCGCCCTGCAGGCCGACGGCGCGGTCGTGGCCATGACCGGCGACGGCGTCAATGACGCCCCGGCACTGAAGCGGGCGAACATCGGCATCGCCATGGGAATCACCGGCACCGATGTGTCCAAGGGTGCCGCCAAGATGATCCTCACGGATGATAACTTCGCCACCATCGTGGCAGCGGTGCAGGAAGGCCGCGGGATCTACGCCAACATCCTCAAGTTTGTCAGCTTCCAGCTGACCACTGCCTGGGGCTTCGTGCTGATTTTCCTTGCCGCCGCGGCGTTCGGGCTCGCCGGCGGGGCGCCCTTCACCGCGCTGCAGATTCTATGGGTCAACATCATCATGGATGGCCCGCCGGCGCTGGCCCTGGGCGTGGACCCCGCCGATAAGGCACTGATGAAGCAGCCGCCGCGGCCACCGCGGGAGCCGTTGCTGACCGGCCAGCGGATAGCCCGGATCCTCACCATGGGCATCATTATGGCCGTGGGAACGTGCAGCGTGCTGTACCTGGCACCGCAGATGTATCCGGAGAGCGCCGGTGATCCGCTCTTCGCCACCACCCTGGCCTTCACGACCTTCGTCTTCTACCAGACCTTCAACCTGCTCAACGTCCGCTCGGCGAACGGCAGTGTGTTCTCGCTGCACACCTTCACCAACCGGGCCGTCTGGGTGTCGCTGGCCGCCGTCGTCGTCCTGCAGATCCTGGTGGTCCAGCTGGAGGTGCTGCAGGGTCTGTTCGATACCACCGACCTGACCGACGGCCAGTGGTTCCTGGCCATCGCCGTAGGATCAACGGCCCTGTGGGTCTCCGAAATCCGCAAGGCCGTCTCGCGGTTCCAGGCGCGGAAGTCGGCTCCGGCTTACCAGGGAGAGGGCTTGTAGTCCTTCAGGAAGACCCCGTACTGGTCGACGCCGGCTTCACCCATGACAATCGGGTCGTAAACGCGGGCAGCACCGTCCACCAGGTCCAGGGGAGCGTGGAAGCCCTCCTCGGCCAGGCGGACCTTCGTCGGATGGGGACGTTCGTCGGTGATCCAGCCGGTGTCCACTGCGGTCATCAGGATGCCGTCGGTTTCCAGCATTTCACCGGCGCTTGTGCGGGTGAGCATGTTCAGCGAGGCCTTGGCCATGTTGGTGTGGGGGTGCCCCGGTCCCTTGTAGCGGCGGGCAAACTGGCCCTCCATCGCTGAGACGTTCACGATGTACTTCCGGTGGGCAGCGGAGGCTGCCATTGCCGGGCGCAGCCGGTTGACCAGCAGGAACGGGGCGGTGACGTTGCAGAGCTGCACTTCGAGCATCTCCAGGGGCTCCACCTGGTCCACCACCTGGGTCCAGCTGTTGATCGGGGCGGTGTCCGGAACCAGCCCGCCGGCGTCGATCGCGGTGCCGGCGCCGAGCTTCTCCAGGGAGGACGAGCCGGCGGTCAGGGCCAGCGAGGTGACGGCGTCGCCGGCCAGCACCGGATGCTCGGCAATGGACCCGGCCAGTGCGGTCGGGTGCGCGTTGTGGGTGTGGCCGAAGGTGACCAGCTCGGGCATGTTCCCGGCAGGCAGGGTCTCGAGCTCGGCGTCCACCAGCGGCTGGTATGCGTTCGAGGTCCGGCGCACTGTCTGGGCCGCGTTGTTGATGAGGATATCCAGTGGTCCAGCCTCGGCAACCGAATCGGCCAGCGAGATGACCTGGGCGGGGTCGCGCAGGTCGATGCCGACGATCTTCAGCCTGTGCAGCCAGTCAGCTGAGTCCTCCATGGCGGCAAAGCGGCGGGCTGCGTCCTTGGGGAAGCGGGTGGTGATGGTGGTGTGCGCGCCGTCGCGCAGCAGCCGCAGGGCAATGTACATGCCGATCTTGGCGCGGCCGCCGGTCAGCAGGGCACGCTTGCCCGTCAGGTCGGTGCGGGCATCGCGCTTGGCATGGCTGAAGGCGGCGCACTCGGGGCAGAGCTGGTGGTAGAAGGCGTCCACCACGGTGTACGGCTGCTTGCAGATGTAGCAGTTGCGCGGCTTGAGCAGTGTCCCGGCCGAGGGGCCGTGGGCGGAGGTCCGCAGCTGGGCACCGCGGGTTTCATCGTCAATGCGGTCGGAGGCACCCGTTGCGGTGAGGGCGACGACGGCGCGGTCCGCCTCGGCGACGGCGCTGCGCTTTTCGATTTTCTTGTGCTTTTTCACGGATTTGAACATCTTGGCCGTCGCCCGCCGGACGGCAATGTAATCGGGGTGTTCTTCATCCAGGACGTGGATGGAGGACAGGACGCGCAGACAGGCCTGCAGGTCTTCGGGGCTCAGGTCGGGGGTGCTCATGAAAGTCGTTTCTGCCGTGTTTTCCGCTGTGTAATCCGCCGGCGAGAACACGGCGGGGGCATTTTTGGTGCTTTCCGACCTTACAACGAAACGCTGCGGCGCCCGGTATCCGGACGCCGCAGCGGGGAAAAATCACAGGCCGGTGTGCCGCGGCACGCCCGGCGGCTCAGGCAGGGGCAGGCTCCGGCTCCGGTTCCGGTTCCGGCAGGGACACCCGCTGGCCTTTGCTCAGTACGGTCAGGCCCGAGGCCGTCACGGTGAACCCCCGCGCGAGGTCCAGCTCCCGGTCCACGCCAATGGTGGCACCCGGCGGGATCTGAACGAACTTGTCGATGATCGCCCGGCGCACCACCGCTCCGGCACCGACATGGATTCCGTCCATCAGCACCGAGTCGGTCACCACAGCGCCGGAGTCCACGTAAACGTCCGGAGCGAGCACGGAACCGGTGACGGTACCGCCGGAGATCACGACGCCGTTGGAGACGATGGAGTCGAAGGCGGTGCCGGCCTGGTCGGCGGCGCTGCGCACGAACTTTGCGGGCGGGGAGATGCTCTGCCTCGTGTAGATGGGCCACTGCAGGTTGTACAGGTTGAACGCCGGCAACGGGGAGATCAGGTCCATGTTGGCGTCGTAGTACGAATCGAGGGTACCGACGTCGCGCCAGTACTGGTGGTCGCTGCCGGTGGCTCCCGGAATGACATTGTGTGAGAAGTCGTAGACGGCGGCGTCGTTGCGGTCCACGAAGTAGGGAATGATGTCGCCGCCCATGTCGTGCTTGGTGATGAGCCGCTCGGCATCAACCTTCAGGGCTTCGACCAGGGCATCGGTGTTGAAGACGTAATTGCCCATGGAGGCCAGGAACATCTCCGGATCATCGGGCAGGCCGGGCGTGGTGGCAGGCTTTTCGACAAAGGCGCCGATCCGTCCCGGGCTTTGGGGATCCGTTTCAATGACGCCGAACTGGTCCGCCAGGTGCAGCGGCTGCCGGACGGCGGCCACCGAGACTGATGCGCCGGAGGCGATGTGGGCCTCGACCATCTGGGAGAAGTCCATCCGGTACACGTGGTCTGCTCCGATGACCACCACGATGTCCGGCCGGGCGTCATCGATGAGGTTCATGGACTGGTAGATCGCGTTGGCGCTGCCCAGGAACCAGCTCTTGCCGACCCGCTGCTGGGCCGGTACCGAAGCGACGTAATTCTGCAGCTGCGTGGAGAGCCGCCAGGTTTCGGAAATGTGCCGGTCCAGGCTGTGCGACTTGTACTGCGTCAGCACCACTATCTGCAGGTATCCCGAATTCACCAGGTTGGATAAGGCGAAATCGATGAGCCGGTAACGTCCGGCAAAAGGTACTGCGGGTTTTGCCCGGTCCGCAGTCAGGGGCATGAGGCGTTTGCCTTCTCCGCCGGCAAGGACAACGGCCAGAACCTTCTTTGGCGCCATTTCGTAATTCCCCTGTTTATCGCTGCGTCGTCTGCTGCTGCAAGTCCACGCGGTGTGTTGGTGCTTCTTGCTGTGGTGCTGCCTGTGGTGCTGCCTGTGGTGGTGCTGCCTGCTGCTGCGGGTAGTAGCTGTTCCGCGCAGTAATAAGTCTGCTGTTCTTCACACTAGATCACCCGAGTGGCAGTGCACTACGTTGGTTTAGTGCGAGTTGATATTGTGTCCAAGGAATTCCCGCCCGAAATCTACGGCGGAGCAGGCGTCCACGTAGCCGAACTCAGCCGGGTGCTGGCCGAGCATGTGGACCTCCATGTCCATGCCTTTGGTGCCCCCCGGCCCGAGGACTACCACGGTGCCGTAGTGCGCTCCTACGGCGTGCCGGCCGAACTCGGGGCCGCCAACCCCGCGGTGCAGACCCTCGGCACCGACCTGGAGATCCTGCAGGGCCTGGCCGGAGCGGACCTGGTGCATTCCCACACCTGGTACGCCAACATGGCCGGACATCTCGGCTCGCTCCTGTACGGCATCCCGCATGTCCTCAGCGCCCACAGCCTGGAGCCGCTGCGCCCGTGGAAGGCCGAGCAGCTCGGCGGCGGTTACGCCGTCTCCTCCTGGGTGGAGAAAACGGCGTACGACGCCGCCGCGGCCATCATTGCGGTGTCGGAGGGGATGCGCCAGGACATCCTGCGCAGCTATCCCGAGGTTGATCCGAACAAGGTGCGCGTGGTGCACAACGGCATCGACGTTGACCTGTGGCGCCCCGATACGGATCCGGAAGGCATCCGGGCCCTGGGGATCGATCCGGACCGTCCCAGCGTCGTCTTTGTCGGACGCAATACCCGGCAGAAGGGGGTCCCGTACCTGCTTCGCGCCGCCGCCCTGCTGCCGCCGGAGGTACAGCTCGTCCTGTGCCTCGGCGCCGCCGACACCCCGGAGCTGGCGGCGGAAACCGCGGTGCTGATCGAGGAGCTGCGGGAGCACCGCAGCGGCGTCGTCGTCATTGAGCGGATGCTGCCGCGCGCCGAACTCATCAAGGTCCTCAGCTCAGCCACCGTTTTTGCGTGCCCGTCCATCTATGAGCCGCTGGGCATCGTCAATCTGGAGGCCATGGCCTGCGGAACGGCCGTTGTGGCTTCCGCTACCGGCGGCATTCCCGAGGTGGTTGCCCCGGGCCTCACCGGGCTGCTCGTCCCGTTGGAGCAGGTCTCGGACGGCACCGGAACACCGCTGGATCCGAATGGCTTCGTGCGGGACTTCGCCGCGGCGCTGACCGAGGTTGTCACTGACCCGGACCGGGCGCAGCGCATGGGCGAGGCCGGACGCCGCCGGGCCACCGAGGAGTTTTCCTGGTCATCCATTGCCGCCGCCACCTTGGAGGTTTACAGGTCGGTCCTGCCGGAAGCCCGCTGACCCGGACCGCGTTTGCGGTCCGGGCCTGCTTCCCTACCGGTACTTAGCGGTTGCCCTTGGCTGCCTGCTTCTTGCGCTGGATCAGGATTTTCTCATCCACCGGAGCGGCGCCGGAGGCGCGCATCAGCCGCTGGTATTCCATGGCCTCGTCCTGCCGCGTCTTCTCGGCGCCGGTGGCAACCGAAGCACGCAGATGCTCGGGACCGTAACCGAAGGCATCCACCAGATCCAGGGCATGGGGCCGGATCTTGGCCAGAAGCCGGTTGATGTACGGACCCAGGGTGCGGGCCCGCTGTGAGGACAGCCGGCCGTGCATCAGGTACCAGGAGAGGTTCTTCTCGATCAGGCACAGGCCGAACAGATCGCGCACCCACGTCATCACCTGACGGGTGCCGGCATCCTCGATGGTGTCCAGCCCCCTGGTGAAGGCCTCCCACTGCAGCAGTTCGGAATGCGCCCGTGCAGCCTCGATCAGGGCATGCTGGTTGTCGTTGAAGACAGCCGCACCCTTGTCCTTGGGCAGCTTGCGGGCACCGCGCAGGGCACCGGCAACTTCGGCAACCATGGTCCCCACCCGGTCCGTCAGCAGGTCCCGCTGCGTCTTGGGGTCGCGCAGGGCAATGGCGGATTTCTTTTCCGAGCCGGTGTCCGCAAACGCCTGGACAATCTGCCGCAGGCCGGTGCGGTGCATGGTGCGGTCGGTGGCCTGGCCGACGGCGTACCGGGCGAGGACGCCGAAGTCAGCTCCCACGAATTCCTTGGCGTAGTCGGCGAGCAGGCGCTTGGCGACCAGTTGCAGCAGGACGGTGTTGTCGCCCTCGAATGTGGCGTAGATATCCAGGTCGGCACGCAGGGCGGTCAGCCGGTTTTCGGCCAGGAAGCCGGCGCCGCCGGTGGCCTCGCGCGCTTCCTGCAGCGTGTCCAGGGCGTGCCAGGTCGAGAGCGACTTCAATCCGGCTGCCAGCGTCTCCAGATCCTGGCGGTCTTCGTCAGTGTCGTGGGCGCCGGAGAAGACGTCGTCGAACTTATGCAGCAGTTCCTCGTGCGCGAAGGCCGCAGCGTACGTGGTGGCCAGCCGCGGCAGGAGCCGGCGCTGGTGCTGCTGGTAGTCCATCAGGACTTCCTCGGTGATGTCCGACGCGCCGTTGAACTGCCGCCGCTCGGTGCCGTACTGGATGGCGGTCTTCAGGGCCAGCTTGCTGGCGGCCACTGCGGCGCCGTCCAGGGACACCCGGCCCTGGACCAGGGTGCCGATCATCGTGAAGAAACGCCGGCCCGGGCTCTCGATCGACGACGTGTAGGTACCGTCGGCTGCAACATCGCCGTAGCGGTTGAGCAGGTTGGTGCGGGGAACGCGGACGTTGGAGAAGTGCAGCCTGCCGTTGTCGATGCCGTTCAGGCCGCCCTTGACGCCGTCATCCTCGCCTCCGACGCCGGGCAGGAAGCCGTTGTCGTCGCGCAGTTCGACGTAGAACGCGTGCACTCCGTGGTCCACCCCTGCGGTGATGAGGTGGGCGAAGACCACGGCGGCCTTGCCGTGGACTGCGGCGTTGCCGATGTAGTCCTTCCATGCGGCGCGGAACGGAGTGTTGATGATGAACTCTTCCGTGGCGGCGTCGTATTCGGCGGTGGTGGCAATGCTGGCCACATCGGAACCGTGTCCGGTTTCAGTCATCGCGAAGCAGCCGGGGATCTCCAGGCTCATGATGCCGGGCAGCCACTTCTCGTGGTGTTCCTTAGTGCCCAGATGCATGACGGCGCCGCCGAACAGGCCCCACTGCACGCCAGCCTTGATCTGCAGCGACGGGTCAGCCACCACCAGTTCGCCGAAGCCGGCCACGTTGCCGCCATGGCTGTCCTCGCCGCCGAGGGAGGAGGGGAACGCCCGGTGCACGGCCTTGGCGTCCACCAGGATCTTCAGCTGCGTCATGACGCGTTCGCGGTGCTCTGTGTGCGACAGGCCTGCAGGCGTGTGCAGGGCGTCGCTGCCGGCGAGCGCGCGGGCCTGGAGGCGTTCGTCAGCCCATTTGCCCAGCAGTACCCGGCTCAGGGCGTCCACGTTGATGACTGCGCTGTCATCATCGCGGACGGAGGCACCGGCGGGGATCTGGCGTTCGGTACTGGAGATTGCTTGCGTCATTGCGTGTCCTTCTCGTTGTTGTAGTGCCTGTGGGATTTCGCAGTGCGTGGAACTGCGGGGAGGAAGCTTGTGGAAAGGCGCTGCCCGGTCACCGGGTGCCCTGCTCGTACCCGATGCCGTCAAAAAGCCAGGTGGTGAGCTGGCGGGTCATTTGTTCTTCGGTTGGCTTGCCGGGACCCGGTTCGGCCGCGAGCCAGCGTTCACCGGCAGCCCGGACCATCCCCAGTGCCGCGGTGGGCCAAAAACCGGCAGCAGCTCCCAGGCGCGGCGCATCGGGGCCGGCGGGGGAGTCGGCGGCGGATTCTGCCGGGGATTCAGTGTCGAGATAAGCCCGCATGGCGCGGGCCATCATCGCTGTGATGGCATCCAGGAAATGGGACAGGCTCTCAGCGAACCGCGGCTCGGCGTTTCCGGCGGCTTCACCTGCGGAACGCCCGGTGACGAAGGCGTAGACCTGGGGCGAGGTCTGGGCCATCTGCAGGTAAGCGGAGACCATGGCCTGCATACCCGCCCGGGGTGATTCCGCCGTCCGTCCGGCAGCCAGGATCCGCTCCTGCATCTGCGTCAGGACCAGGTCGCCCATGGCCTGCTGCAGCCCGGCTTTGTCCCCGAAGTACCGGTAGTACACCGACTTCGACGTGCCCGACGCTGCGGCAATTTCCTCCATGGAAGCGCCCGCCCCCAGGGCGTGCACGGCCCTTCGCGCTGCCTTGATCAGTTCATGGCGGCGTTCGGTCCGGTGGGCTTCCCAGCGCAGGGACCGTCCATCCGACGGTGCGGGGGAGGGAGGATCCTCAAGAGCAGTGTTCACGATACTGAGCGTATCAGGTACGCTGGGTTGCAGTAACCTCCCTCACATTTTTGCAGCCACCCCCAAGGAGATCAGAGTCATGGCCGTACACCCCCAGGCCGAGTCCGCCGCAACCGGCGGGTCCACCCCTGCTCCCACCGCCCGGAAGGCCGTCGTCATCGGCGGAAACCGCATTCCCTTTGCCCGGTCCGGCGGCAAGTACACCTACAGTTCCAACCAGGACATGCTGACCGCAGCCCTGGACGGGCTCGTGGCCCGGTTCGGGCTCCAGGGCGAGCGCATCGGCGAAGTCGCCGGCGGCGCCGTGCTGAAGCACTCCCGGGACTTCAATCTGACCCGCGAGGCAGTGCTGGGATCCGCACTGTCCGCTGAAACCCCCGCCTACGATGTGCAGCAGGCATGCGCCACCGGACTCGAGACCGTGATCAGCCTGGCCAACAAGATCAAGCTCGGCCAGCTTGAGTCCGCAATTGCCGGCGGAGTGGACTCCGCTTCCGACGCGCCGATCGCCGTCAGCGAAGGCCTGCGCCGGGCCCTGCTGGACCTGTCCCGGGCCAAGACCACCAAGCAGAAGCTGGCTGCGGTTGCCCGGATCCGACCCAAGGACCTGGCCCCCAACGCTCCCTCCACCGGCGAGCCCCGCACCGGGCTGTCCATGGGCGAGCACCAGGCACTCACCACCGCGCAGTGGAAGATCACCCGCGAAGCACAGGATGAGCTGGCGCTGGCCAGCCACCGCAACATGGCGGCTGCCTACGACCGCGGCTTCTTCGACGACCTGGTGACTCCGTACCGCGGCCTCTCCAGGGACGCCAACCTGCGCCCGGACACCACCATGGAAAAGCTGGGCAAGCTGAAGCCCGCCTTCGGCCGTGCCCTGGGCGATGAAGCGACCATGACCGCCGGCAACTCCACCCCCCTGACCGACGGAGCCTCGGTGGTCCTGCTGGGGTCGGAGGACTTCGCCCGCGAGCATGACCTGCCGATGCTGGCCAATATCGTTGATGCCGAAGCCGGTGCCGTGGACTTCGTGCACGGCAAGGACGGCCTGCTGATGGCCCCCGCCTTTGCCGTGCCGCGCCTGCTGGCCCGCAACGGCCTGACGCTGGATGACTTCGACTTCTTCGAAATCCACGAAGCCTTCGCCGGCACCGTGCTCAGCACGCTGGCTGCCTGGGAGGACGACGAGTTCTGCCGCACACGCCTCGGCCTGGAAGGCCCGCTGGGAACCATCGACCGTTCCAAGCTGAACGTCAACGGCTCCTCGCTGGCCGCAGGCCACCCGTTCGCCGCCACCGGCGGACGCATCGTTGCCTCCCTGGCCAAGATGCTCCACGAAAAGGGCTCCGGCCGCGGCCTCATTTCCATCTGCGCCGCAGGCGGCCAGGGTCTCGTCGCGATCCTTGAGGCACGCTGATCATGGGCGACACCTACCTGAACCTCGTCAATTCCGGCATCACCAAGGAAATCGCGAAGAAGCTGGGCCTGCCCCGGCCGTCCGTCCTGCGCCGCTTTGATCCGTCCAAGCCGCTGGTCCCCGGACCGGTGCTGGTCCTGGGCAAGGGTGAGGCAGCCGATGAGCTCTCGCAGCTGCTGCTGCGCTGGGACCAGGACGTCCGCCGGCACGCAACGCCCAAGGAGAAGCTCGGCGCCATCCTACTGGTCCTGGATACCGCTGGCGCACCCGAAGACCTGGGCGAGGCAACCCTGGCCGCCGGTGCCGCCCTGCGCGACCTGGCCCCGGGCGGCCGCGTTCTCACCATCTCCCGGCCCGCGGCGGAAGCCCTGGCTCCCGAGGCCGCCGCTGCCCGGCAGGGCGTGGACGGTTTGCTGCGTTCCATTGCCCACGAACTCCGCGACGGTGCCACCGCCAACGGAATCGTGCTGGCCAACGGCGTCCAGGCCACGGCCCCGTCGGTTGCGGCGGCCCTGCGCTTCCTGCTCTCGGGCAAGAGCGCCTATGTCAGCGGCCAGTTCATAACCGTTGGTTCCGAGGCCGGGGTCTTGCCCGCGGACTGGAACGCTCCGCTGGCGGGCAAGGTTGCAGTCGTGACCGGAGCCGCCCGCGGCATCGGCGCCGCCATCGCCCGCACCCTCCACCGCGACGGCGCCACCGTCATCGTCGTCGATGTTCCGGCCGCCGGCGAGCAGCTGGCGAAGGTCGCCAACGAGATCTCCGGCACCGCCCTGCAGGTGGACATCACCCGCGACGACGCCGCCGAGCGCATCCTGGCGCACGCCAAGGAACGCTACGGCCACCTCGATATCGTCATCCATAACGCCGGCATCACCCGCGACAAGCTCCTGGCCAACATGGATGAGTCCCGCTGGGGCTCGGTCATCGCCGTGAACATCGCTTCACAGCTGAAGATGAACACGGCCCTGCTGGCCTCGGACACCTTCACTCCGGAAGGCCGTATCGTGTCGCTGGCTTCCACCAGCGGCATTGCCGGTAACCGCGGCCAGACCAACTATGCCGCGTCCAAGGGCGGTGTGATTGGCATGGTGCGCGCCACGGCACCGCTGCTGGCACCGCGCGGCGGGTCCATTAATGCCGTCGCCCCCGGGTTCATCGAGACCGATATGACTGCCGCAATTCCGGCGCTCACCCGCCAGGTGGCCCGCCGCCTGAGCAGCCTGCAGCAGGGGGGCCTGCCCATCGATGTTGCCGAGACCATCGCCTTCCTGGCCTCTGACGCCGCTGCCGGCGTCAACGGACAGGTTGTGCGTGTGTGCGGCCAGAATATGGTGGGCGCATGAGTGAGACGGTTTTGAATGAGACGGTGCTGTCCGAGATCCCGTCGCTCGGCCGGCTCTACCTTGGTGCCGCGGGCGCGGCTGCCAAGGCCCGCCTGTCATCAGCGGAGGCCCCGACCGAGCTGCCGGCAGCCCGGCACACCGTGCATTCCGCCCGCGTTGAGCTTGACCGGCTGGCAGCCTTCCAGCGCCTGGTGCTGCACAGCGCCTCCGACTACCTCCCTTCGGGCTACGTGCATACTTTTGCCTTCCCGGTGGCGCTGAGCCTGATGGCCCGGGACGATTTCCCGCTGCCGCTGCTGGGCATGGTCCATTTGGGCAACCGGGTGCAGCACTTCCGGCCCATCCACTACACCGAGCCGCTGACGGTTACCGCCTGGGCGGAAAACCTGGCCGGACACCGTTCCGGCACCCAGGTGGAACTCGTGGTGGAGGTTCGGGCGCCGGATTCGGCAGCAGCCGATCCGGCCGGCGAGCTGGTGTGGCGCGGCCGATCAACCTATCTGGCCAAGGGCGTGTTCCTGACCCGCTTTGACCGCCCGCAGGCACCGGCCCAGCGGCCGGACTTCGTCCCTCCGCAGCCCACCGCGCTGTGGCGGCTCGGGGCCGACGCCGGGCGCAACTACGCCATGGTCTCCGGTGACTTCAACCCCATCCACCTGTCCCGGCTCTCGGCCAAGGCGCTGGGGATGAAGCGCTCCCTGGCGCACGGCATGTATCTCGCCTCCCGCGTGGTGGGGGATGCGGTGCCCGACGCCCTGGACGCGTTCGAATGGAAGATCGATTTCGAGGCGCCGGTATTCCTTCCGGCGACGCTGTCCCTGAATGTCTGCGACAGGGAGGAGGACGGCGGTTACGCCGGGACGACCTTTACCGGCTGGAACGCCCGTTCCCTGCGCCGGCACTTCGCCGGGACCGTCACGCCGCTGGACACCGCCGCGGCAAAAGTGGGGGAAACGGCGGAAACGCTTTCATGACTGAGGTGGATGACCTGCTGCTGGCAGCCAAGGAACTCGACGCGGCGGATCCGCTGGCCGGCTACCGGGACAGGTTCCTGGAAGCCGGCGGCGTCCGGTCCTATCTGGACGGCAACTCACTGGGCCGTCCGCTGAAGTCCACTGCGGAGCACCTGCAGCAGTTCGTGCGTGAGCAGTGGGGCGGGCGGCTGATCCGCGGTTGGGACGAGCAGTGGCTGGAGCTTCCCGGGCTGATCGGGGATGCGCTGGGCGCGGCAGCGCTCGGTGCCGCGCCCGGCCAGTGCATCGTCGCCGATTCCACCACTGTCCTGCTGTACAAGCTCGCGCGCGCGGCGGTTGCCGCGCGTCCGGGCCGCAGCGAGATTGTGCTGGACGCCGACAACTTTCCCACTGACCGCTACGTCATGGAGGGCATCGCCCGCGAGTGCGGGCTGACCCTGCGCTGGGTGGCCGCCGACTACAACGGCGGGGTCACACCTGACGCCGTGGCAGCCGCCGTCGGCCCCCGGACCGCCCTGGCGGTGTTCAGCCACGTTGCGTACCGTTCCGGATTCCTGGCCGACGCCGCAGCCATCACGCAAACAGTTCACGACGCCGGCGGGCTGGTGCTCTGGGACCTTTGCCATTCGGTTGGTGCGGTCCCGGCGCAACTCGACGCCTGGGACGTGGATTATGCGGTGGGCTGCAGCTACAAGTACCTCAACGGCGGCCCAGGCGCTCCGGCCTGGGCCTACGTGGCACAGCGGCACCACGAGGACTTCGTACAACCAATCCAGGGCTGGCTGGGCAGTGCAGACCCCTTTGGCATGGCGCAGGGATTTGAGCCGGCCGCCGGTATCCGGCGGCTCGTCTCCGGCACCCCTCCGGTCCTGGGGATGATCGCCATGCAGGACATGATCGGCCTGATCAGCGAGGCCGGGATCGAGGCCGTCCGCGCCAAGTCGGTGGCCCTGACCGAATACGCCCTTTCCGCCGTCGACGCCCTGCTGGCGCCGCTAGGGGTAACGGTGGCATCCCCGCGGGACGCCTCCAGGCGCGGCAGCCACATCACCATCGACCATCCCTCGTTCAAGGCAGTGACCGCAGCCCTCTGGGAGCAGGGCATCATTCCCGACTACCGCAACCCCGAAGGGATCCGGCTGGGACTCTCGCCGTTGTCGACGCCGTTCGAAGAGACCCTCATCGGTGTCGAAGCCATCCGGGTGGAACTCTCCCGGCAGGGCAGGAACCCGGGCAGCTAGGAAGTGGCCTTCACGGCCAGCACCGGGCAGTCGGCCTGCAGCAGGACCCGCTGCGCCGTGCTGCCCAGCAGCATCTTGCCCACCGGGGTGCGGCGCCGCAGCCCCAGAACGACCAGTTCAACCTCCGCACCCGAGGCGACGTTGAGGATTTCCTCGGCCGGGTCATAGTCGCCCACGGGGTGGACCAGGCGGTACTCGGTTCCGGCGGCGGTGAGTTCGGCCTCGAGTTTCTCCAGCGCCGCGTTGTTGGCGTCTTCCTGCTCCTGGTGGTGGAGGCCGTGGCGGGGGAAGGCCACGTTGACGATTACCAGCGGCACCGAGCGGAGAAGGGCCTCGCGGCGGGCCGCATCCAGGGCGGCAGTGCCCTCCGGGGTGGGAAGAAATCCGACGACAATACTCATGGCGTTCCTGACGTTGAGGGTGGAAACGGGCGGGGCACCTTAGCCCCGGAGTTCTTCGGCGTCGGTGAAACGCGTCTTCTGGGCGCGCACTGCCCGGTTCCAGAACCAGGTCAGGACCCAGAGCACCAGTCCCAGGAGCAGCAGCAGACCCGCGATCTGGTATTCGATCGGGTCCTGGGCCCACGGCCCCAGCAGGAACGCGCAGGTGAACACCCCCACGTAGGGGAGGAAGCCGGGGGAGCGGAAGTGCTTGCCCTCGTGCGGGGTGCGGCGCAGTACCAGGCAGGCCACGTTGACCACGGTGAACACCGCCAGCAGCAGCAGCGCGGTGGTTCCGCCCAGGGCGGTGACGGTTTCCTTGCCCATGAAGTTGGTGACGAGGATGATCAGGCAGAGCGCAATGGCGGTGGTGAACAGGATGGATGCCCACGGGGTGCGGCGGCCGGGAAGCACCTTGGACAGCGACCGGGGAAGGACATCCTGCTTCGCCATGCCGTACAGCAGGCGGCTGGCCATCAGCATGTTGATCAGCGCGGTGTTGGCCACGGCAAAGATGGACAGGAAGGGGTAGATGACGTCGACCGGCAGGTTGGGCGCTCCGGTACGGACCACTTCGAGCAGCGGCGTTGCGCTTTCGGAAAGCTGTCCCACGGGAACAATGGCCACCGCGGCAATCGATACCAGGAGGTAGACAATCAGGGTAATGCTCAGGCCGGTCAGCATGACTTTCGGGAAGATCTTCGCCGGGTCCCGGGTTTCCTCGGCCATATTCACCGAGTCTTCAAACCCGACCATGGAGAAGAAGGCCAGCGACGTGGCGGCGGTCAGGGCCAGGAAGATGCTCTTGTTGCCTTCGGTTTCAAAGACCATGACGCGGGAGAAATCAACGTTTCCCTGGCCCATGGCCCAGAACCCGATAAGGATGACGATCAGCAGGCCGGTGAGTTCAATAGCGGTCAGCACCACGTTGAATTTGATGCTCTCACCCACGCCACGCAGGTTGATCGCGGCCAGGACCAGCATGAAGATGACTGCCACCCAGGTGACACCTGTCTGTCCCCACTCAAGGTTGAATCCGACAATGAAGTTCTCGGCAAGGAATTTCGCGGCTGTGGACGCGGAGGTGATGCCCGAGCTGAGTACGGCGAAGGTCACCAGAAAGGTAACAAAATGGATGCCGAAGGCTTTGTGGGCGTAGAGCGCTGCGCCTGCAGCCTGCGGGAATTTCGTCACCAGCTCCAGGTAGGACAGGGCGGTGATGGTGGCGACGGCGAACGCCACCAGGATGGGTGCCCAGGCGGCACCGCCGATTTCCCCGGCAACCTGGCCCGTCAGGGCATAAACACCGGTGCCCAGAATATCGCCGACAATGAAGAGGAGCAGGAGCTTTGTCCCCATCACCCGCTTGAGTTCTGGTTCGCCGGCGCTGGTGGTGGTATCGGCCATGGCTGCATTCCTGCTTTCTGTCTATCTGTGGTGCATGCGGGCTGCGTGCCGTAAGGAGTCTGCGGAAAAGAGCCGCAGCACGTTGCCCGGTAATTCTCTGCGCTGTTAACGGGCAAAGCAATGTTACGGGAAACAACGAGGGTTCGCGGTGCCGGACCGGGAACTGCACAGCGGCCCGAGTGCTGCTATTCCGCTTTTGCCCGCTCCGGGATGACCCGAACGCCGGCAATCCGCCGGCGCTGCATGCTCAGCACCTCCAGTTCGCATCCCGGTGCGCCGACGACGTCGCCGGGCCGGGCAATCCTTCCCAACCGCTCAAGGATGTAGCCACCAACCGTTTCGTACTGCCCCTCGGGAAGGGCAACACCGGTAAGCCGCTCGAATTCCTGCAGGATCAGCGCACCGTCCACCACCAGGTCGCCGCGGATCCGCCGGTACCGGTCTTCGGGATCGCGGGACGTGTCGTATTCGTCGTAGATTTCCCCGACGAGTTCCTCGACCAGGTCCTCCAGGGTGACAATGCCGTCCGTGCCGCCATACTCGTCGGCGACAATCGCGATCTGGCTGCCGTCCCGCCGCATCCTCGACAACGAAGGGACCACCGCCGCCGTGCCGGGGAGGAACAGGATCGGGCGTACGATGTCGCCGACTGTGAGCCCGGCCGTACCGCCGTCGTCGTCATTTCCCCGGACCAGGTCACGCACATGGACGAAGCCCAGGACATCATCGGGGGACTGGCCGATGACGGGATACCGCGAATAGGGCAGGGTGTGGACTTTCGCCCTGGCCTGGGCCAGGGTCAGGGCCGCGGGCAGGAAGGTCACCTGCGGCCGGGGACGCATCACCTCCTGCAGCAGGCGGCTCCCGGCGCCGAATACATCCGAGAGAATCCGCCGGCTGTCCTCGGCCAGGACAGGGCTCGCCGCCACCATGTCCCAAAGCTCCTGTGAGCTGACCGGGGGAGTGCGGAGTTTCGGGTCCCCGCCGAGCAGGCGCACCACGGTGTCGGTGGAAACGGACAACAGTTTGATCACCGGGCGCATGACGACGGCGAATACGTTCAGCGGGGGTGCCAGGAGGCGGGTGAACCGTTCGGCATTCTGCATGGCCAGGCGCTTGGGCACCAGCTCCCCAAAGACCAGTGAAAGGTAGGCGACGGCGAGGGTCAGCAGGATAAAGGCGACGGCGTCAGCTGCCGGCTCCGGCATGCCCAGGCTGCGCAGCGCCGGTGACAGGGCCGGGGCCAGGGCGGACGCGCCGTAGGCGGCAGAGAAAAAACCCGACAACGTGACGCCGATCTGGATCGAGGACAGGAAGAGGTTCGGATTGCGGGCCAGTTCGGCAATTTTCCGGCCTCCGGCGCCGGAGGCCTCAATGCGGCTGATCTGGCTCTCGCGCAGGGATACCAAAGCCATCTCTGTACCGGCGAAAATCCCGCCCAGCAGCACGAAAAACACGACGAGAAGAGCATTGATGAGCGTGCTGCCGTCCATAGACTGAAGGCTACCGGCGCCCGGCGGCAGTGACCACGCCGAGTGCCCCGCAGGGTGCCGGCCGGTGCGGTCCGGCGGGTTTGGCCGGTTCAGCGGCCAAGCCTGCCCCGCCATTGACCCGCATCGAAGGCGGGGAAGATAATTGATGTACTACGCGTCTTCCGACACGGCTGCGGCCGGCAAGAGACCGACGGCAGTGCCTCCAATCGAAAGCGGCGGCACCATGAGTACTGTCCAGCAACCCCTCACTTCCTCCGGCTGGACCGATTGGATCCGCTTCGCCGGCGTCATCCTGTTGGTTAACGGGATCTTCAGCGTCGTCCAGGCGCTGGTCGCCCTGATCGGTTCCAACACCTACTATGCGGTGGTGGAAGGGGACCTGTTCCTCTTTGACACCACGGGATGGGGTTGGTGGAACCTGTTCATCGGGGCGTTCCTGATCCTCACGGCCTTTGGACTCTTCGCCCAGGCCGTCTGGGCCCGGGTGGTCGGCGTAATCCTGGCCGTCCTCAGCGCGGTGGTGCAGCTGCTGCTGGTCCCGGTCCAGCCGTGGTGGTCGCTGATCGTGATCGCCATTGATGTGCTCATCATTTACGCGATCATCGCGCACGGCAACGACCGGCGGGCCGCAGCCTGAGCGCATTCCCGTCGGCTCCTGAAGACCTCCCGTCCCAGCGTGGTTGAGATCACGCCCGGCAGGTTTGTGGGGTCGGCGAATGGGTGCCTGGGCATACAAAAGTGCCCCTCGGAATCCGAAGATTCCGAGGGGTACATATTGTGCGCGGAGGGGGACTTGAACCCCCACCCTCGTTAGAGGACTAGCACCTCAAGCTAGCGCGTCTGCCATTCCGCCACCCGCGCTTGGGTGTTTGCCGCAAGCTCTTTAGTCGTTCAAAAGCTGCGGAAGCAACGGGAAAAACTCTAACACGGTTTTGGCCGCAACCGTAAATCGGCGCTGGTCAGGCCTTCGGTGACTAGGCTGGCAGCAACGCAATCGAAGGAGAAACCATGCCTGAGTCCACCGCTCACGGGAGTACCGCCGAAGACGAAGTCACGCGGATCTGCCAGGAGCTGATCCGCTTTGACACGTCAAACTTCGGAGACGGCTCGGGGCCGGGGGAGCGTGCAGCAGCCGAGTACACCGCCGGCCTGATCGAGGAGGCCGGACTCCATGCCGACCTGTTCGAGTCAGCCCCCGGCCGGGCGTCCGTGGTGACCCGGATGGAGGGCCTCGATTCTTCCCTGCCGGCCCTGGTGGTCCACGGACACCTGGACGTGGTGCCGGCCCAGAAGCAGGACTGGTCGGTGGACCCGTTCAGCGGGGAGGAACGCGACGGACTGATCTGGGGCCGCGGTGCCGTGGACATGAAGGACATGGACGCCATGATCCTCTCGGTGATGCGCAGCATGGCGCGCACCGGAACCAAGCCGAAGCGGGACATCGTGTTCGCCTTCTTTGCCGATGAGGAAGCCGGGGGGAACTACGGCGCCGGCTGGGCCGTGGAACACCGCCGCGACCTGTTTGAAGGGGCCACGGAAGCGATCTCGGAAGTTGGTGGATTCTCCGCGACGATCGGCGGCAAACGGACCTACCTGCTGCAGACGGCCGAGAAAGGCATCTCCTGGCTGCGGCTGGCCGCCCACGGCCGTGCCGGCCACGGGTCGCAGATCAACACCGACAACGCCGTGACCCGGCTGGCCCGCGCCGTAGCGACCATCGGCGCCCATCCCTGGCCGATCCAGCTCACCGACACCACGCGGGCCTTCCTGGACGGCGTCACCGAACTCACCGGCGTCGAGTTCGACCCGCAGAACCCCGAACGGCTGCTGGCCGAACTGGGAACCGTGGCCCGGTTCGTGGGTGCCACGCTCCAGAACACCGCCAATCCCACCGTCCTGAAGGCCGGCTACAAGCACAACGTGATCCCCGGTACGGCGGAAGCGCTTATTGATGTCCGGACCCTGCCCGGGCAGGAGGAACAGGTCCTGGCCACCATCAAGGACCTCGCCGGCCCCGGCATCGACGTCACCTACGACCACAAGGACGTCTCCCTCGAAGTCCCGTTCAAGGGCAACCTGGTGGATTCCATGATCGGCGCCCTGCAGGCCGAGGACCCGGGGGCACCGGTGCTGCCCTACACACTGTCGGGCGGCACTGACAACAAGTCCCTGAGCCGGCTCGGGATCACCGGCTATGGTTTTGCACCGCTGCGCCTGCCGGAAGACCTGGACTTCACCGGCATGTTCCACGGCGTCGACGAACGGGTGCCCGTTGACTCACTGAAGTTCGGCACCAGGGTCCTGTCCCGCCTGCTGGCCGGTTACTAGGAAGTGGCACCCGTGAAGGTTACCGATATCCTGACCCCCGCCCTCCTGGAACGTTTGCGCAGCCGGGCCGCCGGCTACGACCGGGACAACAGCTTCTTCACCGAAGACCTGGCTGACCTGCGCAGTGCCGGCTACCTCGCCCTGTTCAGCCCGAAGGAGTCGGGCGGCGCGGGCTTCACCGTCGGGCAGGTAGTCCAGTGCCAGCGGCTGCTCGCCACGGCGGCGCCGGCCACGGCGCTGGCGGTCAACATGCACCTGGTCTGGTGCGGAGTAGCGCACCTGCTGGCATTACGCGGCGACGCCTCCCTGGCCTTTGTGCTCGACGACGCGGCCAAGGGGGAGCTCTACGCTTTCGGTGTCTCGGAGCCGGGCAACGCCGCGGTGCTGTTCGATTCCTTCACCGCGGCCCGGCCGCAGGGCGACGGTTCGTATGCGTTTACGGGAACCAAGATCTTCACCAGCCTTTCCCCGGCCTGGACCCGGCTGGGGATCTTCGGACGCGACGATTCCGATCCGGCCGACCCCCGGCTGGTGTTTGGCTTCGCCCCGCGCGGTACGGCCGGAATCACCGTCAGGGACGACTGGAACACCATGGGCATGCGTGCCAGCCAGTCATGCACCACAGTGCTGGACAACGCGGTGCTGACCGCTGATCAAGTGGTGCGTACAACTCCTGTGGGCCCGCACTCCGACGCTTTCGTCTTTGGCATCTTCAGCCTGTTCGAGACCCTGCTCTCCGCTGTGTACACGGGGGTGGGCGACCGCGCCGTCGAGCTGGCAGTCCAGGCGGCGCAGCGGCGGACGACGCGCGGCGGCGGGTCTGCGGCGCATGACCCGCACACCCGGTGGAAGGTGGCGGACGCCGCTATCCGGATGGACGGCATCCATCCCCAGCTGGAGGCTATTGCCCGGGACCTCGAAGATGGCACCGACCACGGCAGCCTCTGGTTCCCGCGCCTCTCCTCGCTGAAATACCGGGCTACCGAAACGGCCCGCTCCGTGGTGGAAACCGCTGTCCGGGTCAGTGGCGGTGCCAGCTATTCGAAGGGCAACGAGCTGGAGCGGCTGTACCGGGACGTCCTGGCCGGCATGTTCCATCCCTCCAGCGAGGACTCGGTCCATGCCTCGGTGGCCAATGCCTGGCTTGGCCCGGTGCCCGATGAGGCGCCGGCGAGGTCCGGGGGCGCAGCGCAGGGATCCTGAGCCGGGGTTCAGGCGGTGCGGTGCACGCGCATGATGCGGCGGCGGAGCCAGAACCGCCGCGCGCCGCCCGAGTAGATGCAGCTGCGGTGCAGTTCCCACTTGCCATATTCGGCGTGTTCAACGATGATCCTGCGGGCCTCGGAGACTGAATCTCCGGGATTTACCGAGACCACCAGATATTCGTAGTCACGGCTGTTTTCGTCTGCCCGCCGGGTTCCGGGCCGGAGAATTTGTTCGCGCATATCCCTCCAATTTTGCCTACTTTACCGCTAACGTCTAGGGCATGAGCATAGATCCGCGCATCGCGCTCCAATCCCTGATGGCTGCCCTCGAAGAGCATTTGACGGCCGCCTCGCGGCGCCGCGGAGACAAGGATCCGCTGGTCGAATCCGCCTATCTGGCTGTCGCTGATGCCTTCGAGGTATACGAGGAGGTCCTCTACGACGCCTACGGGGAGGTCACCCCCTTGGAGATCTATGAAGACGACGACGAAGACTTTGACGGCGATTTCGAGGACGACGGCGAAGACGCCAGCGAAAACGCCTCCGGACTCCAGCCCGGAAAGTAGTCCGGGGCCGTCCCCTCCGGGACGGCTGGCAGGGCAGATGCGGGCCGTGGCCTAGAGTTCTATGTTGTGAATTGGTTTGAAGCGCTCTTCCTCGGTCTCATTCAAGGTCTGACAGAATTCCTCCCCATCTCGTCCAGTGCCCACCTGCGGATTGTGGGTGAACTGCTGCCCGGAGCCCAAGACCCGGGCGCGGCGTTCACCGCGATAACCCAGCTGGGCACGGAGACTGCGGTAGCGGTGTACTTCTGGAAGGACATCGTCCGGATCATCAAGGCATGGTTCGCCTCCCTCGCCGGCCGGGTGCCCCGCAGCGACCCCGACGCGCGGATGGGCTGGCTGATCATTATCGGAACGCTGCCCATCGTCATCCTGGGCCTGCTGTTCCAGGACCAGATCGAAAGCACCTTCCGCAGCCTGTGGATCGTGGCAACCATGCTGATCGTCTTCGGCATCATCCTGGCTATTGCCGACGCCGTCGGCAAGCAGGAGCGCAGCCTCGAAAAGCTCACGTACAAGCACGGCATCCTCTATGGATTTGCGCAGGCCCTGGCCCTTATTCCGGGCGTCAGCCGGTCCGGCGGCACCATCACCGCAGGCCTCTTCATGGGCTACACCCGGGAAGCGGCCGCGCGGTACGCCTTCCTGCTTGCCATTCCGGCGGTCTTCGGCAGCGGGCTGTTCCAGCTGGTGAAGTCCCTGGACGAGCCCATGGTTTACGGCGGTTGGGAAACCGCAGGTGCCACCCTCGTGGCCTTCGTTGTGGGATTCATCATCATCGGCTGGTTCCTTCGCTACGTCTCGACCCGCGGCTACAGCCTGTTTGTCTGGTACAGGATCCTCCTCGGCGTCGTGATTTACATTCTGCTGGGCCTCGGCGTACTCAGTGCCTGACAACGGAAAGTAGAGTTGAACCTGTGATTGCGTGGAAATCCTCCCCCCTGCCCGCCCTGCCCGGAACCTCGCCGGAGGTACGCCTCCACGACACCGCCCTGCACCGCACCGTGCCGGTGCACACCGGAGGCCAGGCCAGCCTCTACGTCTGCGGCATCACCCCGTACGACGCGACACACATGGGACATGCCTCAACGTATGTGGCCTTTGACCTGCTCAACCGGCAGTGGCGTGATGCGGGCAACACGGTGCGTTATGTGCAGAACGTGACTGACGTTGACGATCCGCTGCTGGAGCGTGCCAACGCCCGCGGGCTGGACTGGCGGGAACTGGCGCAGGAACAGACCCAGCTCTTCCGTGACGACATGGAAGCCCTGAACGTGCTGCCCCCCGAGAACTACATCGGCGCCGTGGAATCCATCGAGTGGATTGTGCCAGTGGTCGAGGACCTGCTGCGCCGCGGCCTCGCCTACCGGGTGGACGGCGAGGGCGATGAGCCCGACGGCGACGTCTACTTTTCCGTGGATGCGGCGAACCGCCTGGATCCCGAAGATCCCAACGCGTGGCGCCTGGGTGCAGTCTCCGGCCTCGCCCCGGAGCAGATGCTCCCCCTGTTCGCTGAACGCGGCGGGGATCCGGCGCGGCCGGGCAAGCGCAACGCCCTGGATCCGCTCCTGTGGCGCGTTCAGCGTCAGGGTGAGCCGTTCTGGGACGGCTCCTCTCTGGGCAACGGCCGCCCCGGCTGGCACATCGAATGCTCGGTCATCGCGCAGCGCTTCCTTCCGGCGCCGTTCACCGTGCAGGCAGGCGGCTCCGACCTGGTGTTCCCGCACCATGAGATGAGTGCCGGCCATGCGTATGCGTGCTCCGGGACACCGCTGGCCAGCCACTACGCCCACGCGGGCATGGTGGGCCTGGACGGCGAAAAGATGAGCAAGTCCCTGGGCAACCTGGTGCTGGTGTCCCGGCTCCGCGAGCAGGGCACAGATCCGGCCGCCATCCGGACGGTCCTGCTCAGCCATCATTACCGCACCGACTGGTTCTGGACGGCAGAGCAGCTCACCGACGCCGAGGAACGCCTCTCGCGCTGGCGCCGCGCCCTGCCCCTGACCGCACGGCCGGACGCTGAAGCCATGCTCGCCGCCGTGCGTGCCGCGTTGGCAAATGATCTGGACGCCCCCGCTGCACTGAAGGCAGTGGACGCCTGGGCAACGGCTGCGATGGCAACTCCGGCGTCGGACACCACGGGAGAGGCCGCGGAGCTTGCGTCGTCGGCCGTTGACGCGCTGCTGGGCATCCGCCTCTAGGAGCTTAACCAGGTCCAGCCGCGCTACGCCTGGGCGCGCCTGGTCCGGCTGCGGCCGGTCTAATCGCGCCTGGTCTAATCGCGCCTGCGGCGCTTGAGGTAGCGTTCGAATTCCCGCGCGATCGATTCCCCGCTGGCTTCGGGCAGATCGGCCGTGTCCTTGGCCTCCTCCAGCTGGCGCACGTACGCGGAGATTTCCGGATCATCCGTGGCCAGTTCGTCGACCCCGCGTTCCCACGCATCCGCCTCATCGGTGAGCAGCGTGGTGTCCAGGGGGGCCTGCAGCAGTTCCTCGATGCGGTGCAGCAGCGAGAGCTGGGCCTTGGGTGAGGGGGAGTGGCCCACATAATGCGGCACTGCGGCCCACAGCGAGATGGCCGGGATGTCCGCCAGGCCGGCCATCTCGGCGAGTACCCCCACGATTCCGATCGGACCCTCATAGTGGGAGGACTCCACTTTGAGTTCCTCGCGCAGGCTGGCCTCCTCGCAGGTCACGGTAACCGGAATCGGGCGGGTGTGCGGAACGTCCGCCAGCAGCGCACCGGCCAGGACAATGCAGTCGACGTCGAGCTCCTTCGCCAGCGCGATCAGTTCCGCCGTGTACGCACGCCACCTGTAGGACGGCTCGACACCGGAGACGAAGATGACGTCCAGATTGGAGTCCGGAACCTCCGCCCGGGAGATCCGGGTGGTGGGCCATTTAATCCTGCGCTCACCGGACGCCAACCGTTCAATGGCAGGGCGGGTGAACTGGAAATCGTAGTAATCGTCGGCATTCAGGCTCGCGATCTTCTCGCTCTCCCAAAACACGCTCAGGAATTTCAGCGCGTCGCTGGCGGCCTCGCCGGCGTCGTTCCAGCCCTCGAAGGCTGCCAGCATCACTGTGGTGCGCTCCTGGGAGACGCCGAAAAAGTCCTGCAGCCCTACGGGCGGGGTTTGGTCGGTATTGCTCACAGACTCACCCTATGACGACACCGGCGCCCTGTCAGGACCACCGGAGGGCGCAGTCGCTCGGAGCAATGTAAACCCGCGTCCGGCCGCGCCCCGTAGACTGGGAAGCATGTCTTTCTCTGTTCCGGACCCCCTGCAGACCTATCCGGCGCCCGGCCCGCTTCAGGCGGTGCTGTGGGATATGGACGGAACCATCGTTGACACCGAACCGTACTGGATCCAGGCGGAAAAGGACCTCGTGCACAGCTTCGGCGGATCCTGGACCGATGCCGACGCAGAAGCCATGGTGGGCCAGGCGCTGACCTATGGAGCGGCGCTGCTGCAAAAGGCAGGCGTGAAGCTCGGCATCCGTGACATCATCGACCGGATGATCGGCCAGGTTACCGAGCAGGTCCGTTCCGCTGTGCCCTGGCGGCCGGGAGCGCGGGAACTGCTGGCCGGGCTCGCTGAGGCAGGCGTTCCGTGCGTCCTCGTGACGATGTCCGAGCCGGTCCTGGCCCGTGAGATCCAGAACCAGTTGCCTGCCGGAACCTTTGCCTTCGCAGTTACCGGTGACATGGTCGAACACGGCAAGCCCGACCCGGAGCCATACCAGCTCGCCTTTGACCGCCTGGCCGGACAGGTGCCGGGCCTGGCCAAGGACCGGGTCGTTGCCATCGAAGACTCCCTGCCCGGAGTTACCTCCGCCCGGGCCGCCGGCCTTCTCACGCTGGGGGTCCCGCATTTCCTGCCGCTGCCGGCGGATGAGGGGCGCCATGACTGGCCCACGCTGGCCGGGCGCACCGTCGCAGACCTCCAGGCACTGGTCCGCGGTGCCGCCGGCTCCGCCGTCGACGGCCCGGCTGCCGAAGCGGCGGCCCCTGCCCCGACAGCAGGCGTCCAGCCTGCGGGAGCCCGGCGTTGAGTAGCAGCTCTCCGGGCGCACACACGCCGGCTCCGGTGAAGCGGGACGGAATTCCACTGGGGCGGATCGCGGGGGTCCCCGTGTACCTGGCCTATTCGTGGTTCATCATTGCGGCCTTCATCGTCATCTTTTTCGGGCCGCTGGTGAGCAGGACCTTTCCGTTCCTCGGGGGCGGCGCCTACGTGGTGGCGCTGGGCTACGCGCTCCTGCTCCTGCTCTCGGTCCTGGCCCACGAGCTGGCGCATGCGCTGACTGCCAAGGCCTACAGCTGGCCCACGGCCAAGATTGTCCTCACGCTATGGGGCGGTCACACCTCCTTCGGCACCGTGCGCTCCACGCCCGGGCGGTCCCTCCTGGTGGCGCTGGCCGGCCCGGCAGCGAACCTGCTCCTGGCCGTCGCCGGCTGGCTGGTCCAGCCCCTCCTGGAACCGGCAAGCGTCGGAAACCTGCTGGCCCAGATCTTCATCTGGGCGAATCTCCTGGTGGCGCTGTTCAACGTCCTGCCGGGGCTGCCCCTGGACGGAGGACGCATTGTCGAGTCCGCCGTGTGGAAAGCCACCGGCTCCCAGGACCGGGGTACCGTCGCAGCCGGTTACGCCGGCCGGATCATCGCCATCGGGCTGGCCGCCGCCGTCGTCGTGCCCCCGTACCTGCGCGGCGCGGCGCCGGACCTGCAGGTGATTCTGCTCACGGCACTCGTCTCCGGCTTCCTTTGGATGGGCGCCGGTGCCAGTATCCAGAACGCCCGCGTGCGCCTGCGGCTGCCCTCGGTCAGCGCCGGGGCCCTGATGCAGCCTGCGGTGTCCCTGCCCGCCGGTTCCTCCGCGGCAAATGCCCGGGAACTCCTTGCAACCCGCCCCGGCACGGCACTGGTCATCACCGCGCCCACGGGCCAGCCCTGGGCAATTGCGGACCAAACGGCGCTGGCCGGAATCCCGGAACAGCTGGCCGCTGCCACTCCGGTTGACGCCGCCGCCCGGACACTGGCGCCCGGCGCATATGTGCCGGCAGCCGCAGCGGGTTCTGAACTGGTGGAGTATCTCGCTAAACTGCAGGGCAGCGAATATGCCGTCATCGATCAGGACGGAGCCGTTGTAGGCCTCCTGACACAGGCCGCCGTCCTCGGAGCCATCAAGGCCCGGAGCGGCCGCACCCGGCCTCCGCAGTCCTGACGCCCCCAAAACCAGCATCACCTAAATCCAAAGGAACGTTACCCATGAACTCGGAGACCCCGGTCCAGACTGCCGCCACAGCCCCACACGGCGCCGACCACCGCAGGGGGCCGCTGCGTCCGGGGGAGCGCGTCCAGCTCACCGACGAAAAAGGCCGGCACAGCACCATCACCCTGACTGAGGGCGGCGCGTATCACACCCACCGCGGGTTCCTGCCCCATGACAGCATCATCGGCCTCCCCGAAGGCACGATCGTCACCAACACCACCGGCCAGCAGTACCAGGTCCTGCGGCCGCTGCTGTCCGACTTCGTGCTGTCGATGCCCCGCGGTGCCGCCGTCGTTTATCCCAAGGATGCCGGCCAGATTGTCACCATGGCCGACATCTACCCGGGTGCGCGCGTGGTGGAAGCCGGTGTCGGATCCGGTGCCCTCAGCATCTCCCTGCTCCGCGCCGTCGGCGACCACGGCAGCCTGCATTCCTTTGAACGCCGTGAAGAGTTTGCCGACATTGCCCGCGGCAACGTGGAGACCTTCTTCGGCGGCCCGCATCCGGCCTGGAACATCACCCTGGGTGACTTCCAGGAAGAGGTTGTCCGTACCGAAGAGCCCGGCAGCGTGGACCGCGTGGTCCTGGACATGCTGGCACCCTGGGAATGCACCGACGCCGTAGCGACCGTCCTGGCCCCGGGCGGTGTGTGGATTTCCTACGTCGCCACCGTCACCCAGCTCTCCCGCACAGCGGAGGCCATCCGCGCCGACGGCCGGTTCACCGAGCCCGACGGCTGGGAGTCGATGGTCCGCGGCTGGCACCTCGAGGGACTGGCCGTCCGGCCGGACCACCGCATGGTCGCCCACACAGGCTTCCTGCTGACCGCCCGCCGGCTTGCCGAGGGTGCCACCGGGCTCGTCCCCAAGCGCCGCGCCTCGAAGACCAACTTCAGCGCAGAGGACCTCAACGCCTGGACGCCTGCAGCAGTGGGGGAGCGCGAAGTATCCGCCCACAAGCTGCGCCGGGCGGCAAAGGACGCCAGCTCCAAGATCCAGCGCGGTGCGCTGGAGAACGCCGAGAAGTTCATGGCGGATAAGGAAGGTACGCCTGAAACCCCGTAGGGGCAATCTCTCCGGCGGATAACCGCCGGGGGGAAACACAAGAGGCTGCAACCGGTGTGTTGCCTGCGCTGCTGGGTTACTGTCGAAGCTGGAACCTAAGCGCAATGTGAAGGTGGTCGCAACCATGACCGAAGCAGACAACACCATCGATCCCGGCGCCGAGGAAACCCGCGGCTACGGCCGCGGAACCGGCGCTCCGGCGGACCCCGCCCAGCTTCATATCCTCCGGGACAAGCTGCGCAACGTGGACCGGCAACTCGCGGCACTGACCCACAACAACGCACGGCTGGTGGCGATGCTGGAGGCGGCGAAGGCGGAAATCATCCGCCTTAAGGACGCCCTCGATAAAGAGGGCGCCACGCCGTTCAGCTTCGCCACCGTGATCGCGGTGAACCTGCGGTCCCCCGCCAGCAGCGGGCGCACCACTACCGCTGCAGTCCAGGACAGCCTGGATATCATCCAGTCCGGCCGCAAGCTGCGGGTTTCGGTCAGCCCGCTGCTAGACATGCACCAGATTGTCCCCGGCCAGGAGGTGCTCCTCAACGAGTCCCTGGTGGCTGTCGCCGCTCTGGGGTTCGAACGCAGCGGCGAGATGTTTACCGTCAAGGAACTCCTGGGCAGGGACCGCTGCCTGGTCATTGGCCGGGCCGACGACGAGCGTGTGGTCCGGCTCAACGGGCCGCTCGAAGCGGAACGGGTGAGGGTCGGGGACGCACTGACCGTGGATACCCGGATCGGCTATGCCCTGGAGAAGATCCCGCGCAGCGAAGTCGAGAACCTGGTGCTGGAGGAAGTTCCGGACATTGCCTATTCAGACATCGGCGGCCTCGGCCCGCAGATCGAGCAGATCCGGGACGCCGTCGAACTGCCGTTCCTGCACCCCGACTTGTACCGGGAACACGGGCTCAAGGCGCCCAAGGGCATCCTGCTCTACGGCCCTCCGGGCTGCGGCAAGACGCTGATTGCCAAGGCGGTGGCAAACTCGCTGGCGGCGCGCGTCATGGAGCAGACCGGCTCGCTGGGTACCAAGAGCTACTTCCTGAACATCAAGGGCCCCGAGCTGCTGGACAAGTACGTGGGGGAGACAGAACGGCATATCCGGCTCATCTTCGCCCGCGCCCGGGAAAAGGCTTCGGGCGGCAGCCCGGTGGTGGTGTTCTTCGACGAAATGGACTCACTGTTCCGGACCCGTGGCACAGGTATCTCCTCCGATGTCGAAACCACCATCGTTCCGCAGCTGCTTTCCGAGATTGACGGCGTGGAGAAGCTGGAAAACGTCATCGTCATCGGAGCCTCGAACCGGGAGGACATGATTGATCCGGCGATCCTGCGGCCGGGCCGGCTGGATGTGAAGATCAAGATCCTGCGTCCCGACGCCGAGGGAGCCGCAGAAATCTTCGCCAAGTACCTCACCCCCGACCTGCCGCTGCACCGGGAGGACCTCGCCGAGAACGCCTACGATCCCGAAGCCACCGTCCGCGAAATGATCCGCCGGACGGTCGAAAAAATGTACGCCGAGGACAAGTCCAACGAGTACTTGGAAGTCACCTACGCCAACGGGGACACCGAAATGCTCTATTACAAGGACTTCAACTCCGGCGCGGTGATCCAGAATGTTGTTGACCGGGCCAAGAAGTACGCCATCAAGGACCTGCTCACCCTGCACCAGCGGGGCCTGCGCATTGAGCACCTGATGCGCGCCGTCGTGGACGAATTCCGCGAGCACGAAGATATGCCCAACACCACCAACCCGGATGACTGGGCACGCATTTCCGGCAAGAAAGGCGAGCGCATCACCTACATCCGGACCATCATCCAGGGCAAGGCCGGGCAGGAACCCGGACGCAGCATCGAAACAACCGCCAACCCCGGGCAGTACCTGTGAGCGTGCGCCGGGTGATGGGCACCGAAACAGAATACGGGGTGCTGGCCCCGGCGCTGCCGGCAGCAAACGCAACAGTGCTTTCCAGCCAGATCATCAACGCGTACGCTGCCACGCGCCGCATCGGCATGGGGAACTTCTCCGGCACCCGCTGGGACTACACGGACGAAGCCCCGTTGAACGACGCGCGGGGCTTTACCGTGCCCCGTACCGCTGCCGACCCAACCCAGCTCACCGACGCCCCGCCGGTGCTGGACGCGGAGCAGATCGCCATGGAGGGCGGCGGCCCGGCAGCCCTCTACGGCGAGCAAAGTTCGGACAACCCGGTGCTGATGAACATGGTGCTCGCCAACGGCGCCCGGCTGTACGTTGACCACGCCCATCCGGAGTATTCCTCCCCGGAGGTGACCACCCCGCGCGATGCGGTCTTGTGGGACAAGGCCGGAGACGCCGTCGTACTGGCGGCGATGCGGCACATCGCGGCGGCCCCGGGTTTCTCGCCGGTAAACCTGTACAAGAACAACACCGATTCCAAGGGCGCCTCCTACGGCTCCCACGAGAACTATCTGGTGCCCCGGGCGGTGCCGTTTCCGGATCTGGTCCGCGGACTCGTGCCGTTTTTCGCCAGCCGGCAGGTCATCGTCGGATCCGGACGGGTGGGGATCGGCACCAACAACCAGCGGCAGGGTTACCAGCTCAGCCAGCGTGCCGACTTTTTCGAGGCCGAGGTAGGCCTGGAGACGACCATCCGCCGGCCCATCATCAATACCCGCGACGAACCCCACGCCGTGGCTGAAAAATACCGGCGGTTGCACGTCATCATCGGCGACGCGAACCTCAGCGAGATCTCTGCCCTGCTGAAGGTCGGCACCACCTCGATTGTGTTGTCCATGATCGAAGCGGGAACCGCCCCCGAGGTGGAGCTGCGGGATCCGGTGGGTTCGCTGCGGGCCATCAGCCACGACCCGACCCTTCAGGCGCTGGTTGAGCTCAAGGACGGGCGGAAAGTCTCAGGGCTCGACCTGCAGGAGATCTATCTGGAGGCCGCAGCCCGCCACTGCCGCAGGAGGGGAGCAGACGCCGAGACGGAGGACATCCTGACCCGGTGGACCTCGCTTGTGGGCACCCTCAAGCGGGATCCGCTGGAAGCTGCGTCCCAGGTCGACTGGGTCGCCAAGCTCAAGGTGCTGCAGGCGTACCGGGACCGTGACGGGTTGTCCTGGTCCGATGCCCGGCTGCATCTGGTGGACCTGCAGTACTCCGACATGCGGCCGGAGAAGGGCATCTACTACCGGTTGGCGGCGCGCGGCCAGATGGAGCGTATCCTCGCCGACACTGAGATAGCGCGGGCCGTTAACGAGCCGCCCGAAGATACCCGGGCCTACTTCCGCGGCAAATGCGTCAGCCGTTTCCCCAACCAGGTGGTCGGTGCCAGCTGGGATTCGATCATCTTCGAACTGCCCTCGCACCGCCGCCTGCAGCGCATTCCGACCCGCGAGCCGCTGCGCGGAACCAAGGCACTGACGGAGGAACTTTTTGCGGCTTCGTCGGATGCGGAGGATTTTGTCGCCCGGCTCCTGACCGGTCCGGAACATAGCGTGGCACCATAGGAAGAACCCACAGGAACCGCTCTTACCGTCAGGACAGTCAGGACCCGTTAAGAGGCCTCGAATCCAGCCAAGGAAGGCAGCACCATGGCAACCCAGGACCGCAGGAACACAGGATCGCGCACCACGGAAGAAGAGCTGGAGGAGACACCGCCGCCGGCAGCGGAACCTTCAGAGGCAGCATCGGCACAGACTGAAGGCGTGGATGACCTGTTGGACGAAATCGACGGCGTACTGGAAAACAATGCCGAGGAGTTCGTGCGGGGCTTCATCCAGAAGGGCGGACAGTAGGGGATGACCCACCGGGACCCGGCAGCAGCGATCAACGGGGCGGACTCACCGTCCTTCAGCGACCATCTCGCGCGGCACCACCCTGACCTGCTGCCGTCTTCGCGCCGGCTGGGAACCGCCCCGGCCGGCTCGGCGTCCGCCGCTGCCCCGCAGGCAACCACCATCGTCTCGCTCACCTACGCCGGCGGCGTCCTGATGGCCGGCGACCGGCGGGCGACCATGGGCAACATGATCGCCAGCCGGCACATCAAGAAGGTTTTTCCGGCCGATACCTATTCGGTGGTGGGTATCGCCGGCACCGCCGGCCTGGCCCTGGACATGATCCGCCTGTTCCAGGTGGAGCTGGAGCATTACGACAAGATCGAGGGCACGCCCATGAGCCTGGACGGCAAGTCCAACCGGCTTGCGGCCATGGTGCGGTCGAACCTGCCGCTGGCCCTGCAGGGCCTGGCAGTGGTCCCGCTGTTTGCCGGCTACGACACCGAACGCCATCTGGGCAGGCTCTTCTCCTACGACGTCACCGGGGGCCGCTACGAGGAATACGAACACCACAGCGTGGGGTCGGGCTCGGTCTTTGCCCGCGGCGCCCTGAAGAAGCTGTGGCGTCCGGGGCTGGACGAGGAACAGGCCGTTGCCGTGGCTCTCGAGTCACTTTATGACGCGGCCGACGACGACTCCGCCACCGGGGGACCGGACCTGGTCCGGCGGCTGTGGCCGGTGGTCTACGTGGTCAACAGTGCCGGAAACCGGGAAATCCCCGAGCGGGAGCTGCAGCTCATGGCCAGGGAACTGGTTGAGCGCCGCTCCGCGGCAGGATTGGAGAGCTGACCATGACCCAGCAGTTCTACGTCTCGCCCGAACAACTCATGAAAGACCGGGCGGACTTCGCCCGGAAAGGCATCGCGCGCGGCCGCTCGGTGGTGGTGCTTACCTGCCGCGACGGGATCGCCCTGGTCGCAGAGAATCCCTCGCCGTCGCTGCATAAGCTCGGCGAAATCTATGACCGGATCGGGTTCGCCGCCGTCGGCAAGTACAACGAATTCGAAAGCCTGCGCCAGGCCGGTGTGCGCTTTGCCGACGTGCGCGGCTATTCCTATTCCCGGGACGACGTGACGGCCCGCGGCCTCGCCAGCGTGTATGCCCAGAGCCTGGGGTCGGTGTTCACCACTGAAGGCAAACCGTTCGAGGTTGAGCTGGCGGTGGCGGAGGTGGGCCCGGAACCCTACGCCGACCACCTCTACCGGTTGACCTTTGACGGGTCGATCGCCGACGAGAGCAACTACGTGGTGATGGGCGGTCAGGCGGACGTGGTCAATGAGGCGCTGGCCCGGACCTGGAACCAGGAGACCGGCTTTCCCGAGGCCATCCGCACCGCTGTGGCTGCCCTGTCCGCTACCCGCATCGCGACGGCGCCGTCGGGGGCGGCGGGGGCGGCGTCGAACGGCAACGGCTCCGCCTCCGGCGGATCCCCGCCGTCGGCTGCCGGAGCTGTAGGGGAACCGGCCCAGGGGGAGACGGATCAGCTGGGGGCCGGGTTATTGGAAGTAGCCGTCCTGGACCGCAGCCCGCTGTCCTCCCGCGGCACGGTGCGGGCCTTCCGCAGAATCAACACGGTGGAGCTGGACCGTTTGTTGTCCGGCCCGGAGGGAGACTGATGGACCGCAGGATCTACGGAATTGAGACCGAGTTCGGAATCGCCTATTCCGGTCCCGACTCCCGTCCGCTTTCCCCCGAAGAAGTTGCACGGTACCTGTTCCGCAAAGTGGTCAGCTGGGGCCGGTCGTCGAATGTCTTCCTCACCAACGGCTCACGGCTCTACCTCGACGTGGGCTCGCATCCGGAATACGCGACGGCGGAATGCGACGATCTGGCGCAGCTTGTGGCCCACGACCGCGCCGGCGAGCTGCTCCTGGAC
The DNA here is from genome assembly GCF_018622995.1 of Arthrobacter jiangjiafuii. Classification (NCBI taxonomy): domain Bacteria; kingdom Bacillati; phylum Actinomycetota; class Actinomycetes; order Micrococcales; family Micrococcaceae; genus Arthrobacter; species Arthrobacter jiangjiafuii. The sequence continues at coordinate 1,899,639 of NZ_CP076022.1, read as the reverse complement.
GACCTCGTGGAAGAGGCCGAGGACCGGCTGCGGGCCGAAGGATTCAACGGCAGCGTGTACCTGTTCAAGAACAACACCGACTCCGCCGGCAACTCCTACGGCAGCCATGAGAATTACCTGATTCCCCGGCGGCTGGAATTCTCGCGGCTGGCCGACATCCTGATTCCGTTCCTGGTGACCCGGCAGCTGCTGGTGGGGGCCGGGAAGGTCCTCAAGACCCAGTCCGGATCCCTGTACGCGTTTTCGCAGCGGGCGGACCACATCTGGGAAGGCGTCTCATCGGCAACCACCCGGTCCCGCCCGATTATCAATACCCGCGACGAGCCGCACGCCGACGCCGAACATTACCGCCGGCTCCATGTGATCGCGGGCGATTCGAATATGTCGGAGACGACCACCCTGCTGAAGGTCGGTTCGGTGGACCTGCTGCTTCGCGTCATCGAGGCGGGCATGGTTATCCGTGACCTGCGCCTGGAGAACCCGATCCGCAGCATCCGCGAAATCTCCCACGACCTGACCGGCACGGTCCCGCTGAAGCTGGCCAACGGCTCGACCATGACGGCCGTGGAGCTGCAGCGCATCTACCTGCAACGGGTACAGGACTTCGTGGGCGCCAACGGGGAGCACAACCGGCATGTGGGTCGGGTGCTTGATCTCTGGGAGCGGACCCTGGATGCCGTCGAGAGCGGGAATACGTCGGCTATCGACACCGAAATCGACTGGGCGATCAAGAAGAAGCTGGTGGACGGCTACTCCGAACGCAACTCCTTGGAACTGTCCTCGCCACGGGTGGCACAGCTGGATCTGACCTATCACGACATCTCCCGCGGGCGCGGCCTGTTCTACCTGTTGCAGGCGCGCGGGGAAACCGCCCGCGTGGTGGAGGACAGCGACGTCAAGGAGGCCATTGACGTGCCTCCCCAGAGCACGCGTGCCAAGCTGCGGGGAGATTTTGTCCGCCGCGCCAAGGCCGCCAACCGCGATTTCACCGTCGACTGGGTCCATTTGAAGCTCAATGACCGGGCGCAGCAGACGGTGCTGTGCAAGGACCCCTTCGCCGCCGTCGACGAACGGGTCGAAGCGCTCCTCGCGACGCTCTGATCCTGGCCGGATCGCCGGGGATTTCCCGCTTTCAGCGCCTCCAAGGCACTGCACAGGCAGAAACGCTACGCTGGGTAAGACTGCCCGCGCCCTATCCGGCCACCCGCAGGGCAACCCGGCAAGGGAAACCCTGCACGACCCGGAGCCGCCGCGGGCCCATCTGTCCACCACTGAAAGAAGTACTGTGCGCAAAGTACTAGCCGTTAGTCTGTCCGCCCTGTTGTTCCTCTCCGCCTGCTCCGGCGGGGAAGGCGAGGCCGGCAAATCCGCCGGCCAGGACGGGGTCTTTGACTCCGTGAAGGTCAAGGTCAAGGATCAGGAGACCGCTCCCGAGGTGGAGTTCGACGCTCCGCTGGACATCACCGAGAGCGCTGCAAAAATTGTCTACTCCGGCGACGGCGATACCGTCGGCGAGGGACAGAGCATCACGTTCAAGTTTGTGGCACTGAACGCCGAGGACGGCAGCGTCCTCGGCGACACGTACGCCGATGCTGCCTCCGCCCTGCCTGTGACCGAGGATCTGAAGAAGCAGGACCCGGTTCTTTATGAGGTGCTGCTCGGCGCCAAGGTCGGCTCCCAGATCGCCTACGCCTTCCCGGATGCCCAGGCAGCAAGCAGCGAAGCAGGCGCAGAACAGCCGACCCAGGTCATGATCCTGAACGTGCTGAGCACCCAGGACACCGTCACGGGCCTCAGCCCCGACGAGGCAGCGGCCCGCAACGCCGAGGGCAACCTCCTGATGAGCTCCGATGACGTTGCCGCACTGGACTCCGAGGGCAAGCTGCCCAAGGTCACCTTCGGCGAGGACGGCGTACCCTCCGTTGAGATCCCCGAAGGTGTTGAAGAACCGGAGAAGCTCATCGTGAAGGTACTCGAGGAGGGCGACGGCGCGGCCCTGGCCGAGACCGGAACCGTTACCGCCAACTACCTGGGCGTCAGCCTGCGCGACGGCAGCACCTTTGACTCCAGCTATGAGCGGGGCGAGCCTGCCGAATTCCCGCTGGCCGAGGTCATTCCGGGCTGGACCTACGGTCTGGCCGGCCAGAAGGCCGGATCCAAGGTCCTGCTGGTCCTTCCGTCCGAGCTTGCCTACGGTGATCCGGCCGGTGGAACCGCACCCTCCGGCCCGCTTGCCTTTGTCGTGGAGATCCAGGAAGTCAAGTAGCGTTAGAGCTGAACACAGCGTCAACGCGGGAACGAACCGCAGCGAGGAGCACCATGTCATTTGGTAAGCGTGAATATGACCGCCAGAAGCCCGAGATTGATTTCCCGGACCACGAGGTCCCCACGGAACTCCGTATCGAGGACATCGTCGTCGGTGACGGCCGCGAGGCCAAGGCCGGGGACACCGTCTCCACGCATTATGTGGGCGTTGCCTTCTCCACCGGCGAGGAGTTCGACGCATCGTGGAACCGGGGCACCCCCCTGGACTTCCGTGTAGGCGTCGGCCAGGTCATTGAGGGCTGGGACCAGGGCCTGCTGGGCATGAAGGTCGGCGGCCGCCGCCGGCTGGAGATCCCCTCGCACATGGCCTACGGCGACGCCGGTGCCGGCTCCGCCGTGGCTCCGGGTGAATCGTTGATCTTCGTCGTGGACCTGCTGGGCGTCCGCTGACGCGGAGCACTGCAGGAACGGGAGCGGGTCCGCAGCAGCGGACCCGCTCCTTTTCCGTTCCCCGGGCACGGTAGATTGGCTTCCGTGTCCGTCAACAGAACCGAACGCCTCCTGAACCTGGTTATTGCCCTGCTGTCCACCCGCCGTGGATTCACCAAGCACGAGCTGTTCGAAGAAATCGAGCTTTACGGCGAAGCGCCTTCCACCGCCGCGCGGGAGAAACTCTTCGACCGGGACAAGGCGTTCCTGCGCGAGCAGGGCATCCCGGTGGAGTCCTACAGCGAGGAAACCCTCTACGACCAGGACAACTCGGTGCGGCGCTACCGGATCAGGGCCGACGCCTACCGCCTCCCCGGCGTCCGCTTCACAGCCGAGGAATCCGCCGTCCTCGCCCTGGCCGCCAGCATGTGGGAACAGGCGTCACTGGGGTCCGCGGCAGCTCGGGCGCTGCGCAAGCTCCAGGCCCGCGGCGTTGCCCCTGACGATGCGGCGGCAAGCCCGCTGCAGCCCCGGATCCGCACCAACGACCCGAATTTTGAAGCCGTGTGGAAGGCCACCACTACGCGCACACCCATCTCCTTTGGCTACCGCCCGGCTACCCGGTCCGCCGGAACCCCGCAGCAGCAGGCCAAGCCCGCCAGGCGGCGGCGCAGTACGGTACGGCATGTCCAGCCGTGGGGGATGGGCAGCCGTTTTGGACACTGGTACGTGGTGGGATACGACCTTGACCGCAAGGCCGAGCGGTTCTTCCGGCTCTCCCGTATGACCACACCGGTGGCTTTGGGTGAGGGCAGCTACGAGGTACCGGGCGATTTCAACATCGACGCGTCCCTGGCGTCGCTGGACCAGGTCTTCGCCCCGGTTACCGCGGTGGTCCGGGTAGTGGAAGGAAGCGCTGCCGAGCTGCGGCTGAGGGCCGCCGGCGCGCCTGCACCGGCAGAGCAGCCCGGCTGGGAAGTCCTAACGTTGACCGTTCCGGACATCGACGCCCTGGCAGCGGATACCGCGGCCCTGGGCCCGGCCGCGGTGGCGATGGAGCCGCCCGAGTTCCGGCAAACGGTTGCCGAGCTGCTGCGCGGGGCCCTGGATGCTCAACTGTTGCCCGTACCGGCCTTCACCCTGGTCCGGCGTTTCCCCGCGCCGGCCGCCTCGGCCACCGCGGCCCAGAGCCACCTGACCCGCCTGCTGGACCTGGTGCCGTTCATCCTGGGCAACCAGGGGGCCGACATGGAAGAAACGGCCCGGCGCTTCGGGGTCAGCCCTGCCCAGCTGGCGAGCGACCTGAATCTGCTCTTTGTCAGCGGCCCGCGCCACTATCCCAACGGGCTGATGGACGTGAACTTTGAGAACGGGCAGATCTTCATCGACAACGCCGAAGATCTTTCCGAACCCGTGCGGCTGGGTATGGATGAGGCGGCAGCGCTGATCGTGGGCCTGGAAACGCTGTCATCGCTCCCGGGCATCGGCGATGCTCCGGGGCTGGCCAGTGCCCTGGAGAAGCTCAGCGAGGCAGCAGGTGAGGCCGGCCGGGTGGGCAGCTCCGTCGCCGCGCGGCTGGCGGAGACCGAAGGCACGGCCGACATCCTGGCCCGGCTGCAGCAGGCGATAGCCGGGCACCGGCAGCTGGACCTGAAGTATTTGGTTCCCAGCCGGGACGAGCTGACCGACCGCACCGTCGATCCGCGCAGGCTCTTTTCGGTCAACGAGCTGTGGTATCTGGAAGCCTGGTGCCATCGTTCCGAAGGAGTCCGGAACTTCCGCGTGGACCGGATCCACGGCATGACCGACACCGGGCCAGCCTCCTGGCAGGGGCCGGACCCGGACAACGCCTTCCCCGCCAGCCTCTTCCGCCCGGGAACTGAGGACGAGGTGGTCACCCTGGTGCTGGAGCCCTCTGCCGCGTGGGTGGAAACAGCGTACGACGCCGGCCGGCGGGCCGAGCTCCCGCGCGGCCGTACGGCGGTGGAGCTGCGGGTGGGCAACACCCGCTGGATTCCCGGCTTCACAGCCCGCCAGGGCGGTTCCGTCACCGTCGCCGGACCCGACGAACTGCGGGCCCGGACCCTGGCGTGGCTGCAGGAAGCCGTGGCCGGGTACCAGCTGTAACTAACATGGACCCACAACTGTGTAACTAATGACCACCAGCCCTTCAGCGGTCCGCCAGACGCGGGGAAGGGTCCTCCCGGACAACGGCAGAAGCCAGCCGGCGGCTCCACTATGCTGGAACCATGCCTTGGTGGTCCTGGATCCTGATTTGGTCGGCGCTTGTCGTCGCCGCAGCCGCTTTTTTCGCCCTTGTGGGGTGGCGGCTGTTCCGTCGGTTCATGGCTGTCCTGCGCGAAGCTGAAACCGCCATGTCGGCGCTGAATATCCAGGCGCCGGCGCCCGGTGCCTCCGAAGTCGTACGCACCGCGCCGGAACCTGCGATCTTCGAGGATCCAATCCTGGTGCGCACCCGCTACGAAGAAGGCAAAGAGGAACGCAAGGCCGCCCGCCGGGAGCGCCGGGTCCGCCGTCGCACGGCAAGCGGACAGCCCCGCGCCCTGCGGGACTTCCCAGACCTCTGACGTAAACTGTCTCAAAACGAAAGGACACCGGCATGAACATTCAAGGCTGGCACATTGCAATTCTGGTCGTTCTGGCCATCCTTCTCTTCGGTGCACCCAAGCTTCCCGGGCTGGCGCGCAGCGTGGGTCAGTCCCTGCGTATCTTCAAGTCCGAGGTCCGCCAGATGAAGGACGAGAACACGTCCGACACCGCTTCCTCCGACCCCGTCGAGGGACGGGTCGTTAACAACCCGGTTGACCTTGGCAAGCCGGCGGCGCAGGCTCCGCCTGCCACTCCCGGCGCCCACGGCGCGGCAGCAGCACCCGGCACGGACCAGCGGCCTGCCGGTAACCCGCCCACCAGCCTCTAACGGCAGTGCCGCTGACCAAAGGGCGCAAATCCAACCCAGAAGGGCGGATGGCCCTTAAGGAACACCTGCGGGAAGCCCGCAACCGCCTGTTCAAATCGGGCATAGCCGTGATTTTAGGGACTGTGGCGGGTTTCTTCCTCTACATGCCTGCCTTCAACGCCCTCACCCGGCCGGTCCTGGACGTGGGAAACCAGGACGGCCGGTTTGCCACCATCAACTTCGAAGGTGTGGCAACCCCCTTCGACCAGATGATTCAGGTCTCCGTCTTCCTCGGTCTGCTCATGTCCTGTCCGGTATGGCTGTACCAGCTGTGGGCGTTCATCACGCCGGGCCTGAAGACCAAGGAGCGCCGTACTGCCCTGGGATTCCTAGCCGCCTCCATACCGCTGTTCCTCGGCGGTGTGGTGCTGGCTTGGATTCTCCTGCCCAGCGCCATCGACGTGCTCACCGGATTCACCCCCGAAGGCAGCGCCAACGTCATCACCGCCAGCGTCTATCTTGCTTTCGTGCTGCGCCTGCTGCTGGCTTTCGGCATCGCGTTCCTCATACCCGTGGTGCTGGTGGGCCTCAACATGACCGGGATCCTCCCGGGCAAGCTCATCATCAAGTACTGGCGGATCACGATCTTCCTCATCTGCGTGTTCGCTGCCATGGCAGCGCCGGGCGGGGATGCACTAACCATGTTCTACATGGCCGCACCTCTGTTGCTGCTCTTCGGTGTGGCGGTGGGTATCTGCCTCATCAATGACAAACGCCGTGCCCGCAGGAATGCTGCCCGTGAAGCGGCCGTCAGTGCCTCGGCGGACACAGCAACTCCGCTGGACAAGCTCTGAACGTGAGCGACATCACCCGCCAGCGGTTCAGCCCAACGCTGAGCGGCAGCCCGCTGTGCGGCGGCCGGGCCGCCCAGAGTCTAGGCTGGGAATATGACCTCCCCGTCGGAGCGGTACCTGGCCGCGAAAGAACGTGCCGAGCACTCCAAGACTTCCCTGGGAGTCTTTGAGCAGCAACTCGGTTTTGACCTTGACCCTTTCCAATCGGAGGCGTGCCGGGCCGTTGAAGCCGGCCGCGGCGTCCTTGTGGCCGCCCCGACCGGTGCCGGCAAAACGGTGGTAGGGGAGTTTGCCGTATACCGGGCACTGGAGCGCGGACTCAAGGCGTTCTACACCACCCCCATCAAGGCCCTCAGCAACCAGAAGTACCTGGAGCTCTCGGCGTCCTACGGCTCGGAGCGGGTGGGGCTGCTCACCGGGGACACCAGCATCAACCCTGAAGCAGACGTGGTGGTCATGACCACCGAAGTGCTGCGGAACATGCTCTACTCCAACTCCGCCACCCTGGATGACCTGGGCTATGTGGTGATGGACGAGGTGCACTATCTCGCAGACCGGTTCCGCGGGGCCGTGTGGGAGGAAGTCATCATCCACCTGCGCTCCGACGTCCAGTTGGTCTCGCTCAGCGCCACCGTCTCCAACGCCGAGGAATTCGGTGCCTGGCTGGACACAGTCCGCGGGGACACCGACGTCGTCGTCTCCGAGCACCGCCCGGTGCCGCTGTGGCAGCACGTCATGGTGGGCCGGGACATCATGGACCTGTTCGAATCGGATGTCTCCTTCGATGAGGCGGCCGGACCCGAACAGCAGGGCGGCGTGCAGGAACGCTACCGGGTGAATCCGGAGCTGCAGGAGCTGGCCCGCGCGGAATCCCGCATCAACCAGCGCGGCCATGGCGGGCACTGGGGTGGCTCCCGCGGGTCCTCCCACTCCAGCCGCCGTGACGGGTCGCGGCGCGGACACGCCGGACCGCCGATCAGCCGCATCCCCAAGGCCTCCCGTCCCGCCGTCATCGCCCAGCTGAACAAGCGCGGGCTGCTGCCGGCCATCACCTTCATTTTCTCCCGCAACGGCTGTGACGGCGCCGTGCGCCAGTGTGTCGAATCCGGGCTCTGGCTCACCAACGAATCCGAGCGCATGGCCATCGCCCGGATCGTCGACGAAGCCAGCCAGGACATCCCCGAGGATGACTTGGAGGTGCTGGGCTTCTGGACCTGGCGCGAAGGGCTGATCCGGGGCTTCGCTGCCCACCATGCCGGCATGCTGCCCACCTTCAAGGAAGTAGTGGAGCGGCTCTTCACCGCTGGCCTGGTCCGTGCCGTCTTCGCCACTGAAACGCTGGCGCTGGGCATCAACATGCCTGCCCGCACCGTGGTCCTGGAGAAGCTGGATAAGTTCAACGGTGAAGCCCACGTCGACATCACCGCGGGGGAGTACACCCAGCTCACCGGCCGCGCCGGCCGGCGCGGCATCGACGTCGAGGGCCACGCCGTCGTCCTCTGGCAGCCCGGCACCGATCCCGCTGCCGTCGCCGGCCTGGCGTCCCGGCGGACCTATCCGCTGAACTCCAGCTTCCGGCCCACCTACAACATGAGCATCAACCTCATGGCCCAGTTCGGGCGCGAACGTTCGCGTGAAATCCTCGAATCCTCCTTCGCCCAGTTCCAGGCCGACCGCTCCGTGGTGGGCCTCGCAAAGCAGGTGCGGTCGCGGGAGGAATCCCTGGCCGGATATGAAAAAGCGATGACCTGCCATCTGGGGGACTTCACCGAGTACTCGGCACTGCGGCGGGAACTCTCTGATCTGGAGGCACAGGCGTCCAAGACACATGCACGGGACCGCCGCTCCGCCATCGCGGCGTCGCTGGACGGGCTCGCCCCGGGCGACGTCATCCTGATCCCCGGCGGTCGGAACTCCGGGTACGCAGTGGTTCTGCCGGATGCCTCCCAGCCAGGACGCGATGCCCGGACCACCGTGCTGACCGAGGACAAGCAGATCCGCCGCATCACCGCTTCCGAGTTGGACGGGGCCGTGGAGAACGTCTCGCATATCCGGATCCCGAAGGCCTTCAACTCCCGCACGGCCAAGGACCGCCGCGATCTGGCATCCTCGGTCCGCAACGCCCTGCATGACCACAGGCCTCCGCGCCCCGCCGCCAAACGCCGCGCGGACCTGCACCAGGGTGGCGCCAACCGGCAGGAGCAGGCCATCACCGAGCTGCGCCGGAAACTGCGGGCCCACCCCTGCCACGGCTGCAGCGACCGGGAAAACCATGCCCGCTGGGCCGAGCGCTGGTGGAAACTGCGCCGGGAGACGGACAATCTCGCGGCGCAGATCCGCGGCCGCACCAACACGATCGCCAAGACCTTTGACCGGGTGTGCAATGTACTGGGCCACTACGGCTACGTGGCGCCGGACGAGAACGGGCGCGCCGTCGTTACCCCTGCGGGCCAGAAACTGCGGCGCATCTACGGTGAAAAGGACCTGCTGATTGCCCTGTCGCTGCAGCACGGGGCGTTTAACGACGTCGACGCCGCCGAGCTGGCCGCCCTTGCCACAGCGTTGGTCTACCAGGCCAAGCGGGAGGAGCGTGGCGTGCGTCCGCGCCTGCCCAGCGTTTCGCTTGAGGTGGCCACGGATGCCATCATCGTCCAGTGGTCCCGCCTCACCGATCTGGAGGACGCTGAGCGGCTGCCGCAGACCGGCGAACCGGATCTCGGTTTGGTCTGGCCAATGTACAAATGGGCCAAGGGCAAGCACCTGCAGCTGGCGCTGAACGGAACCGAACTGGCCGCCGGCGACTTTGTGCGCTGGACCAAGCAGGTTATCGACCTGCTGGACCAGCTCGCCAAGGTTCCGGACCTGCCGCCGGGCCTGCGCCGCCGCTGCATCGATGCGATCGCCCTGATCCGCCGCGGCGTCGTCGCGTACTCAGCCGTCAGCGAATAAGCACCGGATCCGTCCTCTCCCGACCCGCAGTTTGAGCACCAACTCCAGCCAAGCCGCCCCCGTCTGCCCGGGTGCGGAAATACATCCAGCCCTACCGAAAACAGGTGAGTCCTTGAACGCCACATCCCTTCCCGCTTCATCACAGCTGACGCTTTACCGCAACGGGTCCGTGTACAGCGCCGCGGACCCGTTTGCCACAGCGATGCTGGTGGACGGGGACACCGTGGCGTGGGTGGGCTCCGAACACGCCGCCACGTCCATCCAGGATGCCCGGATGAAGGTCGTGGACCTGCAGGGCGCCCTCATCACCCCCGGGTTCGTGGACTCGCACGCCCACATCACCGAGACCGGAGCCGCGCTGTCCTCCCTGGACCTCTCCAATGCCGGGTCGCTGGCCGAACTGCTGGAGCTCGTCGCCAAAGCCGCCGCCGGCAGTGAGGGGCTGATCGACGGGTATGGATGGGACGAGTCCTCGTGGCCCGAACGCAGGGTGCCGACTGCAGCGGAACTGGATGCCGCCTCCGGCTTCCGTCCCGTCTACCTTGCGCGGACGGATGTGCACTGCGCAGTGGTCTCCGGAACGCTTGCTGCCTCACTGGACCTGGCCGCGCACGAGGGCTGGGACAACGGCTTCGTGGTGCGGTCGGCGCACACCCTGGCACGCACCGCTTCCCGCTCCCTGGACCTGGCCCAGCGCTCCCGCTACCAGCAGGCAGCGCTGAAGCACGCCGCGGCGCAGGGCATCATCGCCGTAACGGAAATGGCTGCACCGCATATTGGCCCGGTCGAAGACCTGCGCGAGCTGATGGGCCTGGAAGGCAGCCTGGGGGCGGACCCGCTGCCGCAGGTGCTGCCGTACTGGGGCCAGCTGGCGCAGAGCGAAGCGGAGCTGGCCGAAATCACCGCGCCGTTCGAAGGCCGCCTGCTGGGACTGGCCGGTGACCTGAACATGGACGGCTCCATCGGTGCCCGGACAGCCGCCCTGCGCACCCCCTATGCAGACTCACCCGGTTCCACGGGAACGCTCTTCCTCACGGCGGAACAGGCCGGCCGGCACCTCGAGCTCACCACGCGGGCCGGGATCCAGGGCGGTTTCCACGTCATCGGTGATGCCGCTCTGGATACGGTGCTGGCCGGGCTCCGGATCGCCGCTGACGCCGTTGGTGAGGACCGCATCCGCGCCTCCCACCACCGCATGGAACATCTGGAACTGGCCGACGACGCCGCCATCGCCGAACTTGTCCGCTACGGGGCCGTGGCCAGTATGCAGTCCGGATTTGATACAGCATGGGGCGGCGAGGGCGGCTTGTACGAGCAGCGGCTGGGGGCGCGCAGCCGCTCCATGAACCGGTTCGCTTCCCTGCTGTCTGCCGGCGTCATGGTAGCCCTGGGTTCTGATGCTCCGGTTATTCCGACTGATCCGTGGTCGGCGGTCCGGGCAGCGGTCAACCACACGAACCCCGCAGAGCGGATTTCCGCACGTGCTGCATTCATTGGGCATACCCGTGCCGGCTGGCGTGCTGCAGGTTCCGGCAACTTCATGCTGGGGCAACTCGCACCGGGTGCCCCCGCTTCCTACGCAGTTTGGGAGGTCGAAGAACTGATGGTGCAGACTCCGGATGCCAAGGGTGCATCGTGGAGCACCGACCCCCGGGCCGGCACGCCTCTCCTTCCCGCGCTGGATACCGCGCACCAGCCGCGTTGCCTGCTGACCGTCCACAACGGGGCAGAACTCTACCGATCAGTAGGGTTCTAAACTACTGACCGGTAGTTTTCGCTTAACTACTGGGTCCGGCCACTGGCACAAAACGGGCGGTTGACCTGCGATCAGAGGCAATATCCCTAGTCAGCGGCGTATTGACACATCTGGAACAGCACGTAGGCTAGGGGAATCGCAGGCGGTCATCGGGAAACCGGGTCCGTCATGCGCCGGATAGATCAGTACGCCGCGCCCGACTGCACGCCAGTGCACGTCGGGACCACGTGCACAAGCAGGGCAGGTTCCCACGTCAGTAGAAAACAGCCCCGGCTCCGGCCGGGACTGGCCCGAAGGCGGAAGAACCTGCCCTGTTGTGCGTCCGCGGTACGCTCCATGGATGTGACCGGCACGGCAGGCATGCCTACCGGACGCGGTGAAGCTCTCCCATATACTGGGAAGTCTTGTCGGGGTAAGAACCCCACCGGCTGCCATCTTGCGCGGCCTATCCCCACCGAAAGGCTTTTGCGTGCGCGTCCTGACCATCATCCCGACTTACAACGAGATCGAGTCCCTGCCGAAAACGCTTCAGCGGCTGCGGGCGGCAGTTCCGGACTCGGACGTGCTGATCGCGGACGATAACAGCCCGGACGGCACCGGCGACTACGCAGACGGCATTGCCGCCGTCGACCCGCAGGTCCACGTGCTGCACCGCAAGGGCAAAGAAGGACTGGGTGCGGCCTACATCGCCGGCTTCCGCTGGGGCCTGGAACGGGACTACGACGTCCTGGTGGAAATGGATGCCGACGGCTCACACAAGCCGGAGCAGCTGCCGCTGCTGCTGGCAGCTGCCGAAGACGGCGCAGACCTGGTCATCGGATCCCGCTGGGTACCCGGCGGTTCAGTGGTCAACTGGCCGTTGCACCGCAAGATCCTCTCGCGTGGCGGCAGCACCTACTCCCGCCTGATGCTCGGTGTCAGGGTGCGGGACATTACCGCAGGCTACCGGGCATTCCGCCGGACCACGCTGGAAAAGCTGGATCTTGGCGCCGTCGAATCGGTTGGCTACGGCTTCCAGGTGGACATGACCTTCCGGGTAGCCCGGCTGGGCCTCCAGATCAGGGAAGTGCCGATCACCTTCGTCGAGCGGGAGTTCGGTGCCTCCAAGATGAGCGGCAACATCGTATTCGAGGCCATGGCCAACGTCACCAAGTGGGGCCTGGGTGCCCGCTGGAAAAAGTTGACCCGCCGGGGCTGAACAAGCAAAAAGGGAGGGTGGCTGCCTAATGGCAGCCACCCTCCCTTTTTTGCGACCTTGTGCGTCCGGCTACTTCTTGGAAGTGGTCGTGCGCTCTCCGCGGCGTTCCCGCAGGATATTCAGGCGATCCTGCAGGATCGTTTCCAGCTCCTCGATGCTGCGGCGTTCCAGCAGCATGTCCCAGTGCGTACGCACCGGCTTGTCATTGCTGGTGTCTGGCTTTTCGCCGTCGACCAGGAGGGCTTCCTTGCCGGTCTTGGAAACCCAGACCGGAGGAACGTCGGCCTCGGCGGCGAACGTGACAAACACGCGTTCGCCATCCTCGCAGCGGTATTCCACCCGCTGGCGGGGAGCCGGCTCAACACCGGATTCAGTCTCCATGCTCTGCGCGCCAAGGCGCATACCCCGCAGGCTGCGATCGCTCATCTTTTCTCCCTCTTCAAGTCTGTTGGACCCCGTAAGGGACCCGTCTGTCGTGCTGGTGGCCCACCGAAGTCAACGCCGGTTCCGCACCGAATGTTCCCGTGCGGGCGTCCGCGGGCAGGTCTTCAACGGGCTGGCCGAGGGACAGGCCCCGGCAAACAACCAATTATACCGGGCGCGGGCCGCTTGCGGTAACCGCGGCACCGCCGACTGCTAGCGGGGAGCCTCGGGGGAGTCGGCCAGGGTGGGGGAGTGCGCCGGGGAGGGCGCCGGTGAGGCTGCCTTGGCCGGTCCGTGGCCCATGCCGTTGCCGGTCGGGGCATCGGGTACAAAGTTGCCCAGCGCACTGCCGACGCCCTTGAGAGCTTCACCAAGTTCGCTGGGGATGATCCAGAGCTTGTTGGAGCTGCCCTCAGCCAGCTTCGGCAGCGTCTGCAGGTACTGGTAAGCCAGCAGGTTCTGGTCAGGGCGGCCCTTGTGAATGGCTTCGAAGACCTTGTGGATGGCCTGGGATTCGCCGTCGGCCCGCAGGATGGCTGCCTTGGCATCACCCTCGGCGGCCAGGATGGCTGCCTGCCGGTGTCCTTCGGCGTTCAGAATCTGGGCCTGCTTGGTTCCCTCGGCGGTGAGGATGGTGGCGCGGCGTTCGCGCTCGGCGCGCATCTGCTTCTCCATGGAATCCTGGATCGACAGGGGCGGCTCGATGGCCTTGAGCTCCACGCGGGAAACGCGGATGCCCCAGCGGCCGGTGGCGTCGTCGAGCACGCCGCGCAGCTGGCCATTGATCGCGTCACGCGAAGTCAGGGCCTCTTCGAGGTTCAGGCCGCCGACGACGTTGCGCAGGGTGGTAGTGGTCAGCTGTTCAACGGCGTGGATGTAGTTCGCGATCTCGTAGGTGGCAGCACGGGGATCAGTGACCTGGAAGTAGACGACCGTATCGATCGAGACCACGAGGCTGTCCTCGGTGATGACCTGCTGCGGCGGAAAGGACACCACCTGTTCGCGCAGATCCAGCAGCGGCAGCAGGCGGTCCACGAACGGGATCAGGATGGTCAGTCCGGGATTGAGCGTGCGCTGGTACTTACCCAGCCGCTCCACCACGCCGGCGCGTGCCTGCGGAATGATCTTGACCGATTTGACGAGGATGACCAGGACAAAAATTATGAGTACAGCAAGAATGACGATGAGGCCGGTGGTTCCGGGACCCATGTTCCCCCCTTTTTTGGGTTTCGGCCGGCCCGGGGGCCCGCCTTGTTGGTGGCGCCGGTCCGCGTCAGCGCAGCCGGACCCGATCAAATCTGTGGGCGCGTCAGCGCGCTCCGCTGCCGTGCTCGTCCGGCTTCGTGTCGTGCTGATGGGCTCCCGAAGGCGCGGGCACGACGACGGCGGTGGCGCCGTCGATTCGGGTCACCAGAACGGGTTCGCCCGCAATGAGGCTGGAACCGTCCGGTGTGCGTGCCGTCCAGACCTCTCCGCCGAGCTTGACGGTCCCCGCGGTGCCGGACACCGCTTCCAGCGTCAGGGCGGGCGCGCCGATGAGCCGGTCAATGTTGGACCGCTGATCCCGTGGACCGCGTTCGAGGTGCTTCAGTGCCACCGGTCGGACCAGGACGATCATCAGCAGCGCCACGATGCAGAACACCAGGACCTGCAGGAACAGCGGCGCGCCGAGGATGGCTGCAAGCATGGCTCCCAGCGCACCGACGGACAGCATGGCGAAGAAGAGATCCAGGGTCAGCGTTTCGATCGCGGCCAGGGCCAGGAAGAGCACGAGCCATACGGCCCAGCCATAGTCCAGCAGCCATTGGTATACGTCTTGCATGTCGATCCCTTCGGCACCGCCCCCAAGCCGGGACGGAGGTCGGATGATGCGGCGGTGGTGCCTATTCTGCCCGAAACCGGCCCGCTTTGTCCGGATCGTGCCCTTAGTGTCTATAACGTTTGGGTGCCGCTTGCAGTGTCCGGGCTCACCGGAGCGTCCCGGCCCAGGAGGCCAAAGGCCTAGGCGGCCCGGAACAACTGCAGCGCGAATGAGGCGGTAACTGCCACCGGGCCCGGCAGTTCCGCCAGGCGTCCGCGCAACGCGTCGCGGTCCAGGTGCCGGGCCGAGGGTCCCATCAGCGCGGCGTTGCTGATGTCCGCAGCACGCAGGTGCATCAGGTATTCACAGTGGACGGTCTGTTCCGGATCGAAACGGCCCTCGAGGGACCCTGCCACCCGGCTCTCTTTCTCGTCGCCGATATCCAGCATGCCGGCAAGGCCGCGGATTTCCTGCAGATGGGCAGGCTGCGGCGTCACTACGGCCAGGATGCCTCCGGGACGCAGCACCCGGCGGAACTCCGCCGCGTTGCGCGGGGCGAAGACGTTCAGGACGGCGTCCACCGAGGCATCCGCCAGGGGCAGCGTCCGCCACACATCCCAGACCAAGCAGTGGGCATGGGGCAGCGCCCGGGCGGCGCGGCGCAGTGCGAACTTGGAGATGTCCAGGGCCACCGCCTCTGCGGCCGGGAGCGCCCGGTTGACGACGTCGAGGTAGTACCCCGTGCCCGCGCCGGCATCCAGGATCGTGGGTGCCGATGGAACGGAGCCGGCGACCAGGCGTGCCAGCTCGTTCGCCATGGGCTGGTAGTGGCCAGCGGAGAGGAAGTCGACGCGGGCCTGCACCATCTCCGCCGTGTCAGCCTGGAACTTGGTGCCGGAGCCGGTCAGCAGGTTGAAATACCCCTGCTTGGCGGCGTCGTACCGGTGCCCCTGCGGGCAGGAAAGGGCTGGAACCGAGCCAGGGCCGGCGGCAAGGAGCTCCCCGCGGCAGAGTGGACAGAGCAGCAGGGGAGAGGCAGCGGGGGGCATCCTTCCATCTTAGGTGTGCCGCTGCCGGGTCCCTTAATCCCCGCAGTAGTAGGCTCGGCCGGGTGAAACCACGTGATCTTGATCTCCTGAACTCCGTCTCAGTTCCTACTATGCATCCGGACGGCACCCGGTGTGTCGTGTCAGTGACCCGGCCCGATTTCGCCGCTGACGCCTACGTTGGGCAGCTCTGGTCCGTGCCCCTGGATGGCGCCGGCAAGCCGCGGCGGATTACCCTCGGATTTGCCGACAGCCAGCCGCAATTCTCACCTGACGGCACGGTGCTGGGTTTCCTCCGGAGGCGGCCGGGTTCCCCGCCGCAGCTGTATGCGGTTTCTGCTGCCGGCGGCGAGCCCGTCCAACTTACCGAGCAGAAGCTGGGCGTCGGATGGTTCGGTTTTTCCCCGGATTCCGCGCAGGTCCTGTTCACCGCCCGCGTCCCGCAGCAGGGCCGCTATGGCACCGTCGACGGCGTCGGTCCAGGCGCCGAGGACCCACGGCTGATCAGCAGCTACCAGTACCGCGCCAACGGTGCCGGTTACACGGCCGACAAGCGGGTACAGGTGTTCCTGCTGGAGCTTCCGGCACTGGACGCCGAGCCGTGGATCGAGCCGGCGGGCCGCGCCAGGGACGCAGCAGGGAAGAGCAAGGCTGCATCGCCGGATGACGATGACCCTGCTGCCGGAAGGTTCCCGCAGGCCCGCCAGCTGACGGACGCAGACGCCGATCATCAGACCCCGGTGTTCACCCCCGACGGCCGGCGGATCCTGTTCACTGCCGCCTTGCACCCGGAGGCGGACAACAATCTGGTCTCCGATGTCTATCTGCTGGAGCCGGCGGCTGTATCCAATTCAAGTGCTGTATCGACTGCAAGCGCTGTACCCGATTCAAGCGCTGGGTCGGATTCAAGCGCTGCGAAACCCGCAACACCGGTCCGCCTGACCAACCGGGGCAGCGGTCCGCTGCTCGGTGCTTCCAGCCCAACCCCCAGCGCCGACGGCAAGTGGCTGTACTTCCTGGGCCACGAGCTCTCAGCCTCGGGCATCGACTTCGTCGCGCGGAACACGGCGCTCTATGTGCTGCCGATGGACGCTGCCGACAACCCCGGACCGGCCGGAGTGCCGCGGCGGCTGACCGACCCGGAGGACACCGACCTCACTGAACCCGGGATTGTTGCCGCCGGAGGCTCCCGGGTGCTGGTCTTCAACCGCACCAGGGGCGCCGTTGAGCTGCTGGAGCTCGACGCCGAGGGGTCCCGCAAGGTCCTGCTGGACGGACCGCGCGTGGTGAGCGGGGCAGCGGAGGCGGCAGGCGCCGTCGTCGTCAGCTTTGCCGACCCGCAGACCATGGGGGACGTTGCGGTGTTGGAGCCCGCGGGCCTGCGGACGCTGACCGACTTCTCCACCCCGCTGCGGGCCGGGACACGGGTCGCTGTCCCCGTCGAAGCGACGTACGCCTCAGCCGATGGATATCCGGTACACGGATGGATGTTCCTGCCCGAGGGCCCGGGGCCGCATCCGGTCCTGCTGAACATCCACGGCGGTCCGTTCTCACAGTTCGACTGGGGCTACTTCGACGAAGCGCAGGCCTATGCCGCTGCCGGCTACGCCGTCCTGCAGTGCAACCCGCGGGGTTCCGCCGGTTACGGGCAGGAGCATGGCGCAGTAATCAGGGAAGCCATGGGGACCAAGGACCTCGACGATGTGCTGGCGTTCCTGGACGGCGCCCTGGCCGCGCATCCGGAGCTGGATCGGGAGCGGCTCGGCGTGATGGGCGGTTCCTATGGCGGCTACCTGAGCGCCTGGGCCATTGCCAACGACCACCGGTTCACTGCTGCGATTGTGGAGCGCGGGTTCCTGGATCCGCTGTCCTTTATCGGCTCCTCGGATATTGGCTGGTTCTTCAGCGCCGCGTATACCGGTACTGATCCCCAGCATGTCCTGGCGCAGAGTCCGATGGCGCGGGTGGGCGAGGTCCGGACGCCGGCCCTCGTCATTCATTCCGAGGAGGACCTGCGCTGCCCGCTGGAACAGGCCCAGCGCTACTACACCGCCCTGAAGCACCATGGCGTCCCCACCGAAATGCTGCTGTTCCCGGGGGAGAACCACGAACTCTCCCGGGCCGGCACGCCCTGGCACCGTATGCAGCGCTTTGAGCACATCCTGCGCTGGTGGGGCCGGTGGCTGCCGACGCCGCTCAACCCGGCTGTGGGGGTGGCTGCGGAGAGCACATTGGAAAGCGCCGGCGCCGTTTAGCGGCTGCTGGTCAGAACCCCAGCGCCTGCCGGGCCTCGTCCACCGTGGGCGAGGCCCAGCGGCGCAGGTATTCGGCGTTGCTGCACAGCGAACGGGTCAGCACTTTGTCGACGTACACCACGCCGTTCAAATGGTCGGTTTCATGTTGGGCGATCCGTGCCTGCCAGCCCTCGAAGGTGCGGCTGCGGCTGATGCCCTCGGCATCGGTGTACTGCAGATTCACGGCCCGGTGCCGGGGGACTACGCCCTGGTAGCCGCTGAAGGACAGGCACCCTTCAAAAAACGTGGCGGTGTCCGTCCCGACGGGGGTGTAGTGGGGATTAATGGCGGTCAAGAAAGGCAGCGGACGGCGTTCCCGGACGTCGGTGAGGTCCGGATCGGCTTCGAAGCTGTCCTCCAGCACCGCTATGCTCAGCGGAATGCCCAACTGCGGCGCGGCGAGCCCGACGCCGGGCGCCGCGTGCATGACACGGCGCATCAGCGTTATAAAAACGTGGAGTTCCGTGTAGCTCAGCTGCCCGTCGAAGGGGATCGCAGCCCGGCGGAGAGCTGGATGTCCCAGCTGGACAATCGGCGGCAGATCGGCGTCCAGCAGGGGAAGGACCAGATCGCGGATATAGGAGGTTTCTGTTGGCACGGCCCCATCCTAGTTGCCTGACCCTGTTTCCACGCCCTGGCCAGGCAGGTACGCTCTGGCCACCATGACAGAGCAACAGCGGTATGAGGTGCTGCAGGAGTACTCCGGCTTTGAGCTGCGCCGGTATCCGGCCCATCTGGCGGCCCAAGTCACTGTCAACGCCGATTTCGAACAGGGCGGCGGCAGTGCCTTCAGCCAATTGTTCGGCTATCTGCGCAGTGGACAGATTTCCATGACTGCTCCGGTCCTTGTGCAATCGGGGGATCCGGAGGGCTGCGTGACGGTGGCGTTCATTCTGCCGCGGTCCTTGCCCGCCAGCGATGTTCCAGTGCCGGCGGACCCGGCCGTGTCTGTTGTTGAGATTCCCGAGGGCAGGGGAGCGGCGGCGGGATTCTCCGGCCGCTGGACCTCGCGGAACTTTTTGAACCAGGACGCGGAACTGGAGAATGCAGTGCGCGGAGCCGGTCTTGTGCCGCTGGGCCCCACACGGTTCGCCTTATTTGATCCGCCCTACAAGCCTGCGTTCCTGCGCAGGAATGAAGTGATCCGGCCGGTGAAATGAAGCGGGTTTTGCGGTGGAACGAGGAAGTGACCGGTTTGGGTGCCACGGCCATGCCGTTGACACCCAAGCCGGACGCAGCGTGGTGCGGTTTTAGCCTTCGCAGTCCACGCAGTACTTGTCGCCGTTCTTTTCCTTGGCGATCTGTGAGCGGTGGCGCACGAGGAAGCAGGACATGCAGGTGAACTCGTCAGCCTGGGCCGGAACTACCTTGATCAGCAGCTCTTCGCCGGACAGGTCGGCGCCCGGAAGTTCGAAACCGTCGATGGCATCCGTTTCGTCAGCGACGTCCCGAACAGCCGTCATAGCGCCGCCGCGCTGCTGGGCTTTCAGCCCTTCAAGGGAGTCGCTGGGGCGGTCTTCTTCCTTGACGCGGGGAGCATCGTAATCAGTAGCCATGTGAAGTGCTTATCTCCTGAAATGTGGGGGGTTGAGCGTAGAGCATATAGGCAGAGGGGGGTATTTCTCCAACTGGAGGGCGCACCGGCATATCATAGGGCCTGTTTTGCTGTTCCGGAAGTGATCCGTGTCCCTTTTTGTAACAGATTCGGGGGTTGAAGCAGCTGGCGGCTGCCGTTTCGGAAACGAAAGCGGAAGGCCCGGGAGAGCGGCTATCGGCGGCGCAGGTTGGAAGCTGGGAGCGATGGTCGGGATGACGCTGCAACAGTTATGTCAATCGTCGCCAGCCGGCACAGCGGCACAGTTCGGCACGTTATGACAAGCGCCTGGCGGCGATGCCGGGCGCCCGAGGGGGACGGCGTTATGTCAACAAGCAGACTCTAGACGGAAACCCTCCCGGACAGGCTCCGGGGGACGTTATGTCAACTCATTTTGACGGCCACCGGAAGCGGGGCCGAGGTTGATTGTGCAGACCAGGTCGCGCAGTCAGGGGCACGCGATGCCCGGAGAGCCAGCCCAAGGGTTCTGCGCCAGAATTCCCGCTGGCCGGCAGCTTCGCTGCTGGGGGCAGAAAAGCAGCAAAAAACGGGGGATTGCGCACCCGAGGGCATGAGGGGGAGAAAGCAGGAACAACCCCTTCCGGTGGCCACACTTATAACGCCGATAATCTACATTATGTAAAGTAACGTTGAGGAGGGCATCCCCCGGATGACCTGTCCCCGGGTTCTGCCGTCTCGTTCCGCCGTTTGGTTAGGATCTAGTGCCGGTCCAGAAAGTAACGCACGTGCAGTGTGATCTAGTGCCGGTCCAGAAAGTAACGCACGTGCAGTGTGGAGCTCCAGTGCTCGCTGCCCGCCAGCTGCAACTGCGCCTGCGGTGGCCCGGCGAAGAGCCGCAGTCCGTCGCCCAGGGCCACCGGGGCAATGAACAGGTCCAGCTCATCGAGTTCTCCGGCGGCTAGCAGTGCATGAACGACGCTCAGGGAACCCCAGACCAGCAGGTCGCCGCCGCTGCTTCGGCGGTTCCGGACGTAGCTGACAGGGTCGGAAGCTACGGTGGCGTCGTCGAACGGGTCCCATGGCGCCCGGGTAAGGCTGTGTGAAAAGACGGTCTTGGGAATCGTATTCACGCCCCGGGCGACCGCATCGTCTGCCGTCGGCCAGTACTGAACGAACAACTCGTACGTCACCCGCCCCAGCAGTACCTCAGCCACTCCGGCCAGCAGCCCCTGGTTCCACTGCTGGCTGGCAGCATCAGCAAGAGGTTCGACGGCGGCGAACAGGTCGGCTTCCCCGCCGGGCCCGGACGCGAAGCCGTCCAGTGATACCCATTCCTGTGCAATGACGCGGGTGCGGAAATCCTTCGGCTGGTCCCTCATGCCCGTTATTGTGCCGTCCACGTTCTGCCGATGCACAGGGCCACTCCCCCACGATCAGCACCGCTTTCCAAAAAGTTTCCCTGCTGCGTCGATATCCCTGCATGCCGTTCGACGGCATAGTAGAAGGCACACACCGCGACTTCCTGATGGAGAAGGAGCTAGCCGTGAAGTACATGCTCATCATGCGTTCCACTGACACAGCCAACGAAGCCTACAAGGATGTGCCCTTCGAGGAGGTCATCAACCGAATGGGCGCCTACAACGAGTCGCTGATCAATGCCGGGGTCATGCTCGCGGGAGAAGGCTTGGCCGATGTGGCGCAGGACACGGACAATACCTTCGTCGTGGATTTCTCCGAGGACCCGCCGCTGGTCACCGACGGCCCCTATGGCGAGACCCATGAACTCTTCAACGGCTTCTGGATCCTGCAGGTTTCATCGAAGGACGAAGCTGCCGAATGGGCCAGGCGCTGCCCACTGGGCCCCGGATCGAAGCTTGAGGTCCGCCGGGTGACCGAAGCCGAGGATTTCGCCGCATTCGCCGACAACGAGTACATCCAAAAGGAAGAAGGATGGCGAGAAGAAGAGGCGAAGCTGCGCGCGAAAAACGCGTAGCCGCCGGGCTGGAAGCCTTCGTGGACCCGACGGACGCCCTGCGGGCAGCGGCAGTCCCCCGTCGTATCGAGGCGCTGTGGCGGATTGAAGGACCCCGGATTGTCGCTGCCCTGGCACGGGTCACCGGTGACATTGGCTTCGCTGAGGATATGGCGCAGGAAGCCGTTGCGGACGCGCTCGTGCAGTGGCCCGCCGACGGCGTGCCGCGGAAGCCGGCCGCCTGGCTCACTGCGGTTGCCAAACGCAAGGCCATTGACGCCTGGCGGCGGGCCGAACGGTTGGACGTGCGGTACCGCCAGCTTGCGCGGGAGGCGCCGGCCGACGTCGTCGTGGACTGGGACCCGGTGCCCGATGACGTCCTGCGGCTGGTCTTCACGGCCTGCCATCCGGTGCTCGCCCGGGAAGCGCAGATCGCGTTGACGCTTCGGGTGGTGGGCGGATTGTCGACCGGGGAAATTGCCAGGCTGTTCGTGGTCCCCGTGGCTACGGTGCAGCAGCGCATTGTCCGGGCCAAGAAGACCCTGGCGGCGGCGAAGGTGCCCTTTGAAGTGCCCGAGCCAACGGAATGGGGTCCACGGTTGGCTGGTGTCCTCCGCGTGATCTACCTGATGTTCACCGAAGGGTATGCGGCCACATCGGGCGACCAGTGGATCAGGCCCGATGTGGCCGCCGAAGCGCTGCGGCTGGGCCGGGTCCTGGAACGGCTCGTGCCCCGGGAACCGGAGGCGCATGCGCTCGTGGCGTTGATGGAATTCCAGGCCTCCCGCTTTGCCGCCCGCACCCACGCTGACGGCACACCGATCCTGTTGGCGGACCAGGACCGGAGCCGGTGGGACCGGGGCCAGATTGAACGTGGACGCGAAGCGCTGGCACGCGCCGATGCGTTCGGCCGCGGACGGGGCAGCTATGGACTGCAGGCAGCTATCGCCCAATGCCACTCCGTGGCTCCCCACGTGGATGACACGGACTGGCCACAGATTGTGCTGCTGTATGACGCCCTCAGCCGGCTGGCACCGAGCCCGGTTGTGGAATTGAACCGGGCTGTGGCCGTATCGATGGCTACCGGCCCGGCAACAGCCCTGGCGATAACCGACCACCTCGTGGCGCAGGGATTGCTGCGGGGATCCTATCTGCTGCCAAGCGTTCGCGGCGGGCTTCTGGCGCGTCTGGGGCGTTCGGCCGAGGCCCGTGCCGAGTTTGCCGCGGCTGCGGCGCTTGCGGGGAACACCAGGGAACGGGAGTTGCTGTTGCGCCGGGCTGCCGCGGTTTGAGGGCCGGCCGCCTCTCCCGGCGCCTTCACCGCCCGGGGGTACTTCAGCGCCCGGCGGGGCGCGACAAATACAGCGCCAGGCACAGGGCGGCTCCCCAGATGAAGAACAACGGGTCCCAGAGCCACGCATGGCCGATCATCGCCGCCTTGTCGTAGCCGCCGGCCGGTCGGATGATCCCGGCCAGGACGGCGTTGCTGACGAGTATGTTCAGGCCGCCGTAGAGCAAGAGGGCGATACCGCCGAACCAGCACAGGGTGCGCCATGCGCGGGGACGGGGCAACCGTCCGTAGATGACCACAACGGGAAGTACTGCGGCCAGCAGCTTTGCTCCGGCCACGATCAACAGGGTCGGACGGACTGCAGCCGGATCCTCCGCGGCCCGGGCGACCGCCCACTGGCCTACCGTGGCCAACAACCACTGACCACCCAGGGCCCAGTATGTACTGAATGCAGCGTGCACCGTCCCGGCCGCGAAGGCCGCCCAGGCCAGGGTCCGGCTTGCCTGCGTCCGGCTGGCCTGGGCCCGCTGAGGCATCATGCTGTGCAGTGTAGTGACGCAGGCAGTGACCCTCGAGCATGTGCTCCGGATCGGCGAGCGCCGATCGAAGGAACCGCTGGTGCAGGTCCGGCATCCGCGAGCGCTGCCGGCGGAGGGCTGGCTGGATGGAGAGCTGCGCTAAACGGTGAACCCGATCTCTCCGCTGGCCGCCACGGCGGCCGTTCGACCCGGAGCCGTTTCAAACTGCCAGTACAGATTCGTGTGCGTTATGACCTCAGTGGGAGACGGAGCTCCCCACGAACTGTTGTCGTCCGTCGTATGGGCATCGCCAACCAGCGTGACGTCATACCCCCGGGTAAATGCACCATGAATGGTTGACCTGATGCACGCATCGGTCTGGGCTCCGGCAACCACCAGCCGCCCGACACCAGCCTTTCCCAGCACATGCTCAAGGTCCGTTCCCTCGAACGAATCACCGAAGGACTTGTGGACAAGGGGCTCGGAATCCTGACGGGACAGCTCCGGCACATATTCCCAGTCGTCGCTTCCCAGCTCCAGCTCGTCGTCGTGGTGCTGGATCCAGACGAGAGGGACGCCCTCTCCCCTGGCCCGTTCCACCAGAAGAGCGATGTTGGCGATGACTCCCTCCCTGTTGTGAGCCTCGCGGACCACTCCCTTTTGCATGTCGATCACCAGCAGTGCGGTGTTTGGCCGGTTGATCAGTGTTGTCACGATGCCTCCTCGTCAGTGCCGGCTGCCGGAGCTATCCGGGGCCGGCCCTGCCGGCTTACTGGAGCATACGGGCTGACACGGGAAGCTGCCACGCTTTCAGGTGGTGGATGAGTGGCTATTGTTCTATTGCGTCTAGAACAATAGGATCGGGTCATGCTCATCCGCCTCGCACCCCATTCCTCCTCTGCCCTGCACGAGCAGGTTGCCAGGGCGCTGCGCACCGCGATCGTCAACGGCGATGTGCGCAACGGTGAGCGCCTTCCCTCAGCGCGGACACTCGCCGAATCCCTGGGGATCAACTTCCACACCGTGCTGCGCGCTTATCAGGACCTCCGTGATGAGGGCCTTATCGAGCTGCGCCGGGGGCGGGGCGCCGTCGTCACGGGACTGCCCGAACCCGCACGCGATGCAGCTGCGGAGATTCTCGACGAGGCGGCAGCCCGGCTGGGGGCCCTCGGGGTCGCACCCGAAGTCATCCTGTCGATGCTGCGCCAACGCCTGCAACCCGAAGGGACCCCGTGACCAGTAACCCCATGACCGACGTCGGCCATTCCTCCCCCGGCGGGGCGCGGCTGTGGTGGGGAGCCGTCATTCCGACAGCCGGGATCATCCTGGGTGCCGCCGTCGTCCTGCTCGGCTGGTACCCCCTGTTGCCCGAACTGTTGGCGAACCAGTGGAAAGACGGTGCCGTCAGCACGGTGCGCCCGTTCCTGGCAACGGTGGCGCCGATCCTGGCATCTGCCGTTGCGGCGCTGTTCTGCCTGCTGATCCTGCACTGGACCGGGAAGCTGGACGGATGGGGCCGACGCCTGAGTATTGCGGCGCTGACCGCCCTGCCCGCCTTCCTGGCCGGAACCACGCTGCTGCTGGCCGGAACCCAACGCGGCCTGCCTGATCCCTACCTGGCGCCCGATCCCATGTGGAACGCAGCCTGGCTGGCCGGCGTCGCCCTGGCCTGGGGCGTGGTGGCCTGCCTCCTTGCCGGAGGCGCGCCGCTGACCGCGGCGGATAGGGATGCGAGCGCCCCGGAGCTCCTGCCCCTGGCAGACGGCGAGCGCGCACTGTGGATGCGGACGGAAACCGGATGGGTGTTCCTGGTGGCGGGAGTTGGTGGCGGCTTGGTGATGGTCCTGTCCGGGCTGCTGACGCCCTTCTGGATCCTGTCACTGCTCGGCGCCGTGCTGATCGTCCTTGGCCTGCCACTGAGCCGCTGGATCGTCACCGTCTCCTCGGCGGGGGTGGACGTCCGCAGCGTGGCTGGACTGGTGCGGCTGGAAACGCCCGTACATCCCGACGCCGTTGCCCGGGCGGACAACATAGCCGGACCGCTGGAGGTCCTGGGCTGGGGGCTGCGGATCGGGGCCAAGGGTTCGAAGGGGCTGATCCTGCGCAACGGTGAAGTGTTGGCGGTCAACCGCCCCGGGGCAAGGAGCTTCACCGTCTCCGTGAAGGACGCGGCCACCGGCGCTGCGCTGTTCAACGCCGAGGTGCAGCGGCAGTCTGGCTGAGCCGTATTCGAATACCTGTTCTAATGGCCGCAATTCCCCTGCCTGAGAGCCGTTCCACGTGCTCGTGCCGGCACAACGGGACCGGTAGGGTGTGCGGCATGGAATCGGTACAGTGCCTGGGCAGCTGACGCAGGAGCCGGCGCTCTGGCGGCAGGCGGTGGACTACGTCAGGGCACAGGTGCAGGGGCCCCCGCTTGTCGGAACCCTGGATATCACGGTGCACTTCCATCCGGACGCCCCGGTCCGCGGCCGCCCGCTGCTCGAGCATCTGGCTGGCGACGGGCTGTACCGGTCACAGTTCGAGACCGGCACCGGCAACGGCGGCCTGACCGCATGGGAGGGCGGCGACCGCTGGCGCTGGGAGCAGCGCATGTTCGGCGGGGTGTACGACGGCGCCGCGCCGGATCAGCGGCCCAAGTACGGTTCGCTGAACTACCGGCGCCGGGATGTGGGCGGATCGGTGCGTTTTGGTTCTGCGCACTTCCGGCTGAAGCGTTCCGAATACCCCCGGGTGACCTTCTGCTATCCGGACAGCAGTACCGAGCCGGAACACTTCGGGACCGCAGATTCCATGCCCCTGGTACCGATGGCGCTCGAGGATGCACCGCGTCGCGGCCTGGATGTCCTTGATGACCACATAGAAGCCCACATCCACGGACCATTGCGGATCGGCCGCCACATCGAGGCACTGGTGCTTGACCCCTCCTACCGCGGAACCGCCGTAGAGGCCGCAGCCAATGCGCTGCCGTGCCCGCTCGAATGGCATTCCGGCTTCCGGCTGCGGCAGGAGGAGCTTGAGCGCCACCCGGACTACCGGGGCCGGCACGTTGTCGCCGCCGGGCGGAGCATGGCCCGGGGCGGCTGGCTTGACCCCCGGATTCTGGGCGAGGCTGTCCGGGAACAGCGCTTTGACCGGCAGACCCTGAAGCAGGTGTGGCACTGTGTGGCCCGGTTCGGGCATGACTGGGACACGTGCGGCTCCCCCGACGGGTTCAGCGCAGCCAGACCGGAGGGCCGTGAAGGTGCCCGGCCCACCCTTGACGGCCGGGACCCCACAGAGGCAGGGTAAGAAATTCTTCAGCATGCTGCCTAAAACGTGCCTAAGGGGAACCTGATGCGGTCAATGGTGTACCGCGGACCGTACAAGGTCCGGGTTGAGGAAAAAGACATCCCGAAGATTGAACATCCGAACGACGCCATCGTCCGGGTGACTTCAGCCGCCATTTGCGGATCGGACCTCCACCTGTACCACGGCATGATGCCCGATACCCGGGTGGGAACGACGTTCGGGCACGAATTTGTGGGCGTGGTCCACGAAGTGGGGCCCTCGGTGGAGAACCTCGCCGTGGGAGACCGGGTCATGGTTCCCTTCAACATCTACTGCGGCTCCTGCTATTTCTGCAGCCGAGGGCTGTACTCCAACTGCCACAACGTCAACCCGAATGCCACTGCCGTGGGCGGCATCTACGGCTACTCGCACACCTGTGGCGGGTACGACGGCGGCCAGGCCGAATTCGTCCGCGTCCCCTTCGCTGACGTGGGCCCGAGCCTGATTCCGGACTGGATGGACGAAGAGGACGCCGTCCTGCTCACGGACGCCCTGGCCACGGGCTATTTCGGCGCCCAACTGGGCGGCATCCGCGAAGGTGACACCGTCGTCGTCTTCGGTTCCGGACCGGTAGGCCTGTTCGCCGCCCAGTCGTCCTGGCTCATGGGCGCGGGGAGGGTGATCGTCGTCGACCATCTGGACTACCGGCTGGAGAAGGCCCGGACGTTTGCGCACGCCGAGACCTACAACTTTGCCGAGTACGAAGACATTGTGGTCGAAATGAAAAAGACCACCGACTATCTCGGCGCGGACGTGGCGATCGATGCGGCGGGGGCTGAAGCAAGCGGCAGCTTTCTCCAAAACGTGAGCGCTTCCCAGTTGAAGCTCCAGGGCGGGTCGCCGGTCGCGCTGAACTGGGCCATCGACTCGGTCCGGAAGGCAGGCACCGTCTCCGTCGTCGGGGCGTACGGGCCCATCTTCAGCGCGGTGAAGTTCGGCGATGCCCTGAACAAGGGACTGACGCTCCGGATGAACCAGTGTCCGGTGAAGCGGCAGTGGCCGCGGCTGTTTGAACACATCCGCAATGGCTACCTCAAGCCGAGCGACATCATTACGCACCGCATTCCACTGGAACACGTCGCCGAGGGTTATCACATGTTCTCGGCCAAGCTCGATAACTGCATCAAGCCGCTGGTTATCCCCAGCGCGTCCTGAAAGGCGCCGAACCATGTCACCCACTGCGAGCGCTCCCTCACCGAACACCCCGTATGTGGCCGGCGGACCGCAGCGCAAGGCCTCCGCCGAGGAACTGCGGGCCCGCATCCCCGGCTGGGGCGCAGACCTGGATCCTGCCGACCGGCCCTCGGTGCCGAAGGAACGGACCGACCTCAGCACCGGGGCACACTGGGTCTTTCCGGAGCAGCAACAGGAAAAGCAGCCGCGGGAACGGTCCATCGAGCATGCCTTCCTTACCCCGGTTTTTGGCACCTCTGTGCCGCTGAAGGGGATATCGGGTGCGATGCGCCGGTATGCGTACAGGTGCAGCGAGGCGCGGGCAGCCCACTGGCTCATCCTGATTGCCGCAGATCGGGTCGACGCCGGGGGAAGCCACCTGCGGTCCTTCCTGACACTGCATCCTGATGATCCCATTACGGAGACGGGGGTCCTCGGCGAATTCAGGCGCCACGGGATTTCCTCCCGGTTCGGCAGGAACCGGGCAGATTTGAAAGAGCAGGCGCTGGTGCCCGTCTTTGCCGCCGGGCCGTGGGCTGTCCTGGCCGGTGTCGGCGGCTATGCGGCCTTCCGTGCAGTCCGTCGGGCAGTCAGGGGCTAGGCAGCATTTCCCCGTTCCCGGAGCACTGCTGCGCGAACCTGTGCCGCGTCAGCCCCCAGCGAGGCGAGCGTGCGCGCCGCCAGGCCGGATTCCTCGGCCATCAGTCCGAGCAGGATGTGCTCGGCGCCAATTGTCTTATCGTTCAACGCTATTGCCTGGCGCAGCGCTTGTTCCAGCGCCCCCTTGGCTGAAGAGGTGAAAGGAATGTGGCCGGCGCTGCGGCGGCCCGGGAACCGGGAACGCCTGCGGGGCGTCCGGTCCAGGGCTCCGGGGCCAAAGCTCGCTTCCACGCGCTCGCGGATGGCGTCCAGATCCACGCCGATGGCTTCCAGTGCCTGGGCGTCAGCGGAGCCGAGCCCCCGTGTGCGCTGTTCCACCGTGTCTCGCTCGATGCCGAGTTGGTGCAGGGCCAGGGTGGCGGGATTGTCGCGGCCGGCCAGGATGCCGAGCAGCAGGTGCTCTGCCGTGATTTCCCTGGCCCCGAGGGCCCTGGCCTGTTCCTGTGCGCCGATGACCACGTCACGGGCACCCGGCGTAAACCTTTCAAACATCGCTGCCTCCTCTGCTTGGGGACGGGTCCAGCCGTCCCGCATGTTTTTTGTGCACCGCCTGCTTTGACACTCCGATGACGGCGGCAATCTCCGCCCAGGACCAGCCCAGCCGCCTGGCGTTCTCCACCTGGAGGTCCTCGAGCTGTTCGACGAGGCGCCGCAGGGCTGCCACCGCGCGCAGTCCCACAGCCGGGTCGCGGCTGGTGCCGTCATTGATCAATTCATCCTGTGTAGCCATAGCGTCAACGTAAGCTGACGCAACGGAAGCCGTCAACCCTTGTTGCCAAGAAAAAAAATATTCCGCCCGGGTGTCAGAATAAGGCCATGCCAGGAACCCGAGGTTTAGACGATCAGCGGCTGATCCGCGAAATCCGTCCCCGCCAGGGAGCAGATATTCCAACGGGCCGTTGGCCTGCCTCCATCCCTGCGGTCGCAGCCGTCCTCGCGGACGGTCTGGAACTCCCGGCCGGCGTCACCTTCCTGGTCGGCGAGAACGGCAGCGGCAAATCCACCCTGGTGGAAGCAGCCGCGGCTGCGTACGGCCTGGGACCGGAGGGCGGCACGGTGCATTCCGCCCACACCACCCACGGCACCGAGTCCCCGCTCAGTGACTGGATCACGCTCGTGCGCCAACCCGGCGCGCCGAAATGGGGGTTCTTTCTTCGTGCGGAAACCATGCACGGCTACTACACGTTCCAGGACCAGCTCCAGGGCGGCCAGGACTTTCACACCATGAGCCATGGAGAGTCCTTTCTCGCCGTCGCGGAAACCTACCTGAACACCCGGGGCTTCTACTGCCTGGACGAGCCCGAAGCAGCACTGTCCTTCGGCTCCACCCTGGCCATGATCGGAGTCCTGGATGACCTCGCTGCCAACGGCTCCCAGATCCTCTGCGCCACGCACTCCCCTGTGCTGGCATCATTGCCCGGCGCCACCATTTACGAGACGGGTGAGCATGGGATAGCCCGCCGTGAATGGGACGAGCTGGACCTGGTGACCAACTGGCGGTCCTATTTGAACGAGCCGGGCCGCTACCTGCGCCACATCCTGGATCGATGAGCGCTCCGTGACACCGCCGCCGGCGAGTCGTACGGCCGTCCCGGAAAGCCGCCGGGCGGCGCTGGGCACGCTTCTGGTGCTGGCGGCAGCAGTGCTGTGGGGCACCACGGGGACGGCTGCGACCTTTGCGCCGGGTGTCGGCCCGCTTGCCATCGGGGCTGCGGCGATGGGAATCGGCGGGCTGCTCCAGGCGCTGACCGCGGCGCCGCTGCTGGGTGCGGCCCGGCGCCAACTGGCGTCCAGCCGGTGGACGGTGGGACTGGGCGGGGCTGCGGTGGCGGCGTATCCACTGGCCTTCTACTCCTCCATGCATCTGGCCGGCGTGGCCGTAGGCACCGTGGTCAGTATCGGTTCGGCTCCCCTGGCCTCGGCAGCGATCGAGCGCGTGGCGGACGGCCGGCGGCTGAGCTCCCGATGGATGGCAGGGGCAGGCGTGGCGCTGGCAGGGACGGTGCTGCTGTGCGTGGCCGAAGCCGCAGCAGCGGGCGACGACGGCGGCCGCCAGCCGGGCGCCGTCGCCGCCGGGGTGCTGCTCGGGCTGGTGGCCGGGGTTACATACGCACTCTATTCGTGGACCGCGCACCGCCTGATGCAGCGCGGTATTCCGGCGCGGGCGGCAATGGGGGCCACCTTTGGCGTGGGCGGAGCGGCGCTGATGCCGGTGCTGGTGCTCACCGGGGCTCCGCTGCTGGAGTCCTCAACCAATGCCGCCGTCGGGCTCTATATGGCGCTGGTGCCGATGTTCGCCGGTTACCTGTTCTTTGGCTGGGGGCTGGCACGGGTGCTGCCGAGCACTGCCACCACACTCTCGCTGGTGGAGCCAGTGGTGGCGGCGGTGCTGGCCGGCCTGATCCTCGGCGAGCGCCTGCCGGTTGCGGGCTGGATCGGTGCCGGGCTGGTTTTGGCCGGGCTGCTGGTCCTGACACTTCCGTCACCGCACAGGCCGGGCAGGCGTGGACAGCGGCACGGGTAAGAAACCATGCCTGCCTGCCTGCATCCTCCGTCCGCGGGCCCTAGGCTGTCCTGATGCTGGAAAACAACGCCCTGGAGGAACGCGCCGTTCCGGATTACCGCATGCCCGTGGATTACCGCACTACTGCGCTGCGCCGCACCTGGGCCGAGCTGCCCGCTCTCCTGCAGGACCGGCTCACCGTGCATGCGGGCGGGAGGATCGTGTCGGTCCAGCTGGCCGGCGGCGGGTTCACTCCGGGCTTCGCAGCCGTGCTCGAAGGTGACACAGGAACCCGGATATTTGCCAAGGCGGCGCCGGCGTCGGAAGCCTTCATCTATCCGCAGTATCAGCGGGAGGCCCAGGTGGTACCGCTGATGCCTGCGGGCATGCCCATGCCCGGACTGCTGGCTGCCGAGGAAGTGGCTGTGCCCGGCGACAGCTGGGAACTGCTGGTCTACGAAGCAGTGGATGGAACAATGCCCGGCCACCCCTGGACGGAGACAGACCTGCAGGCTGTGGAGGCCTCCTGCGTCGAAGCGGTATCCCGGATGCAGGGCTTCCCCCGCCAGGACTCCGGCGCTCCCATTGCCCAAGACCTGGCCGGGGTCCCGTCGCAGTTCCGTGCAGTGGCTGAGGGTGGGTCTGCCCCCTGGTTCCTGCCGGCTCTGACCCGCGCCGAGGCGGCTGCGTTCCAGCAGTCGCTGGACCTGTGCCCCGAGGCCTTGGCCGGTGACACCGTGCTGCACGGTGACCTGCGGCCGGACAACATCCTGCTGCAGGCCGGCCGGGCCCTCTTCTGCGACTGGAACTTCCTGGGGACCGGGGCACAGTGGATCGACTGGGTTTCGGTGCTGCCCTATGCCAGTGCAGGCGGGCTCGACGCCGACGCGTGGCTGCGCCGCTCGGAGCTCACCCGGGATGTCCCGGCCCCGGACATTGATGCCTTCCTGGCGGGGCTGCTCAACTACATGATCCACTGGGGCAGCCAGCCGGAGGTTTCCTCCAGCCCGCAGCTGCGCGCCCACGGGCGGCACACCGCGCGGCTGGTCTATGACTGGGCCGCCAGCCGCCGGGAGGCTGCACACCGCCCGGGCGTGTAGTCACCTTCTACCTGTCTGCTTTGACATCGAGGGCTGCTTACCGTGGGATTGCACCATGACCCAGACCTATCGCATTGCACTCATTCCCGGCGACGGCATCGGCCACGAGGTCCTGCCTCCCGCCCGGGCCGTGCTCGACGCCGTCGCTCCCCGGCACGGCATCAACCTGACCTACGACGAGTTCGACTGGTCGTGCCGCCGCTACCTGGAGACCGGCGCAATGATGCCCGCCGACGGACTGGACCAGATCCGCGGGCATGACTCGATCCTGTTGGGTGCGGTGGGGTGGCCCGGTGTGCCGGACCACGTCAGCCTGTGGGGGCTGCTTATTCCGATCCGGCGCGAGTTCCGGCAATACGTGAACCTGCGCCCCATCCGCGTCCTCAAGGGCGTGCCGAGTCCGCTGCGTACCGAACTGACGGACCCCGGCGTCGATTTCGTGGTGGTCCGGGAGAACAACGAGGGTGAGTATTCCGAGATCGGGGGCCGCTTGAACCGCGGACTGCCCTCGGAGATGGCCATCCAGGAATCGGTGTTCACCCGTCAGGGTGTCACCCGGATCCTGGACTATGCCTTCGATCTGGCCGGACAGCGGCGTGGAGTCCTGACCTCGGCCACGAAGTCCAACGGCATCATCCACACCATGCCGTTCTGGGATGAACTGGTGGAGGAACGTGCCGCGGACTATCCCAATGTGCAGTGGACCTCCGAACACATCGACGCGCTCGCCGCCAAAGTGGTCCTTAACCCGTCACGCTTTGACGTGATCGTCGGCTCCAACCTGTTCGGGGACATCCTCAGCGACCTGGCGGCCGCCATCGCCGGCAGCATCGGCATCGCCCCCTCGGCGAACCTGAACCCGGAACGGGAGTACCCCTCGATGTTCGAGCCGGTGCATGGATCCGCCCCGGATATCTTCGGCCAGGGGGTGGCCAACCCGCTGGGGGCCATCTGGTCGGCGTCCATGATGCTGGACCACCTGGGCCACCCCGAAGCCGGCGCAGAGGTCCTGGAGGCAGCCTTCGGGGTGCTGGCCGACTCCCCGGTGCGGACCCGGGACCTGGGCGGGACCGCCGGTACCGAGGAATTCACCCGGGAGATCCTGGCCCGGATCGGATCACGCGGCGCGGCATAGGCCGGCCCTGGTCCTTCCTCCGGCGTTCACACGCCCCGCACCCGGACCCAGCTGTGGAACAGCTGCAGGTCTGGACGCGGGAATGCCGCTGTTGCATAGTGAACGCATTCGACGAGGAAGGACCAGGATTGTGTATACCCAACAGCCGGCTCCAACTGACGATTCGAGTCCCCCGCAACGCACCGACGTCCGGGCAGCGCTCCTGGGCGGGACCACCTTCCGCAGCCTCAGCGAGCAGACCCTCTCCCCCCGCGAAGAGCGGTTTGAACGCACCCGGCAAACGATCGGCCTGTTCCTGGCGCCCGCCGTCGCCGTCATCTTTGCCCTGCTCCCCCTGAACCTGGAACGCCAGCAACACCTGCTCGCCGCGATCCTGCTCGGAGTGATCGTGCTGTGGATCTGCGAGCCGGTACCCATCCCGATCGGCGGACTCATCGGCGTCGCGGCGATCGTCATCCTGGGCGTTGCGCCGGCCAGCGCAGTCCTTGCACCGTTTGGATCGACGACCATCTTCACCTTCATCGGCGCCTTTATCCTGGCGCAGGCCATGCTCAAACACGGAATCGCGCAGCGGCTGGCACTGGCCGTGCTGTCACTGCCAGGGGTTGGAAAGTCCACCTACCGGGTGGTGATTGCGTTCGGCGTGATCACCTGCCTGCTCTCAGCCTTTGTGTCGAACACCGCCACGGTCGCGATGCTGATGCCGACGGCGCTGGGTGTGCTGGTGGTCATCGCCCAGCTCATGCAGGACCGCGGCGTGGTCAAGACAGACTTTGATCCCCTGCGGCTGCGGATCGGTGCCGCCCTGCTGCTGATGCTCGCCTACGGTGCCAGTGTGGGCGGCCTGCTCACACCGGTGGGCTCGCCTCCGAACCTGATCGGACGCGGCCTGATCGAGGAAGCCACCGGGGTCCGCATCTCCTTCGCACAGTGGATGGCCATCGCAGCGCCGGTGTGCCTGGCGATGTTCCTCGTGCTGGCGCTGGTGATGCTGTTGCTGAACCGGCCGGAAATCCGCCGGCTTGAAGGGGTCGAAGAGTACGTGCGGGAACAGCGGGAGGCCCAGGGAAAGATGTCCCGCGCCGAGGTCAATACGCTGGTTGCCTTCGGGGTGACCGTCACGCTCTGGCTGGCTCCCGCCGTCGCCTCCCTGATCGGCGGCACCGAATCCGAGGCGTACATCTTCCTGGATGACCGGCTGGATGAAGGCATCGTTGCCGTGCTCGGCGCTTCGCTGCTGTTCATCCTGCCGGTCAACTGGAAGCAGCGCCAGGCCACACTGACGTGGACCGACGCCGCGAAGATCGACTGGGGCACCATCCTGCTGTTCGGAACCGGCATCATCTTCGGTGCGCTGCTGGCGGAAACGGGACTGGCGGAAACCATCGGCAAGGGCGCCTCGGAAAACCTGAACATCACCAACATCGTTGCCATCACGGCATTCTCCGCGGTCCTGGCGATCCTGATTTCCGAAACCACGTCCAATACCGCCTCGGCGGCGGTGATCGTGCCGATCGTGATACCACTGTGCCAGGCGATCGGCGTTGATCCCTTCGTGCCCGCGCTGGCTGCTACCTTCGCTGCCTCGTTCGGGTTCATGCTGCCGGTTTCCACGCCGCAAAACGCCATCGTCTATGGAACCGGAGCAGTGCCCATCACCCGGATGATCCGCACCGGTCTGCTCTTCGACATCCTCGGAGCCATCCTGATCATCACCATTGTGCCGGTCATGATCGCGGTGGTCGGTATCGGCGGTTAACGGGGCGTTGTTGAGTCAGCCGTGGGCAGCACGGGTCCCGGAGGCCAGCACCCGGACCGGGGCGCCGTTGAGGTAGCCGGTGATGGCCTCGACTGCTCCACCGTAGAAAACCTCGTAATTTTGCCGGGTGACATATCCGAGGTGCGGGGTCAGCAGGGTATTCGGCGCGGACAGCAGTGGATGGCCGGCCGGCAGCGGTTCGGCGTCGAAGACGTCCAGCCCGGCGCCGGCTATCCCTCCCCGGTGAAGCGCTTGGAGCAGGGCCGCTTGGTCTACGATCCCGGCCCGCGACGTATTGATCAGGCGGGCCGTCGGTTTCATGGAGCGAAGTTCCGGCTCACCGACCAGGGATTCGGTACGGCCACTGAGGCGAAGATGGATGGAGAGCACATCCGCCCGCCGGAACAGTTCCGCTTTGGAAACCCGTTCGACGCCGTGGGCACGTGCTGTTTCCTCCGTGAGGTTCTGGCTCCAGGCTATGACCTGCATACCGAATGCCCTGCCGATGGCCGCCACCCGTGACCCCAGGCGTCCAAGGCCGAGGATCGCGAGCGTGGATCCCTCCAGGCCCTCCCCCAACCCCGCGCCCGGGCTCTGCCAGGTGCCGGCCCGCAGTGAAGCCGCCTCAGCCGGGACATTGCGCATCAGCCCGGTTATGAGGGCCCAGGTCAGTTCGGCGGTGGGAGAAGTGAGGGACGGCGTGCCACAGACCATTGGTCCGGCGTCCATATCGATGGAGGCATTCTGCATTCCAGTGGTCACGATCAGCTCCAGCCGGGGCAGCCGGGCGATCAGCCCTGCCCGCAGCGGGGTCCTTTCGCGCATGGCAACCACAATGTCGGTGTCCTTGAGCAGGTCCAGGAGGCCGGCGTCGTCGGCGATGTGGGTCGGGACAAAGGCCACCTCCAGTTCGTGGCCGGTGTCCCTCCAACCGGCCATGGAATGCGCCACGGACTGGTAGTCGTCCAGGACGGTGACACGGGTCGGGCCCTGGGGGCGGTGCTGCATCACGGCTGGTCTCTTTTCCCTGGCCCACGTGGCGTCGGAGTTCAAGATACCACCGGCCCCGGACCTGCCCGGCAAAGCGGCCATTGCCCTTGCGCTCCGCGGGGTGTCCAACAAGAATCTGCAGCACCCACCATCCACGAGAGGACCAGCCATGCCCCATGTCACTGTAGGTACGGAAAACACCGGGACCATCGACCTGTACTACGAGGACCACGGGTCCGGGCAACCGGTGGTGCTGATTCACGGCTATCCGCTGGACGGCGACTCCTGGGAGCGGCAGACACGCGCCCTGCTGGGCGGGGGTTACCGGGTCATTACCTACGACCGGCGGGGATTCGGGCGCTCGAGCCATCCCACCACCGGCTACGACTACGACACCTTTGCCGATGACCTCAATACGCTGTTGGTCGAGCTGGACGTCCGGGACGTGGTGCTTGCCGGTTTCTCCATGGGCACCGGGGAGCTTGCGCGCTATGTAAGCCGGCACGGCACCGACCGGATCAGCAGGCTCGCGTTCCTGGCCTCACTGGAACCCTTCCTGCTGCAAACCGATGACAACCCGGCAGGAGTGCCCGCCGAGGTCTTTGAAGGCATCGTCACAGCAGCCAGGGCTGACCGCTACGCCTGGTTCACCAGCTTCTTCTCCGACTTCTACAACCTGCCGGAAAACCTGGGAACCCGGGTCAGCGAAGAGGCCGTCCGTGGCAGCTGGAACGTTGCTGCCGGCAGTGCGCCCATGGCCTCGTACGCCGTCGTACCGTCCTGGACCACCGATTTCCGGGGTGATGTCCGGGCGGTGGCGGAATCCGGCCTTCCGGTGCTGATCCTGCACGGCACCGCCGACAACATCCTGCCGATCGACTCCACCGGCCGGCGGTTCCGCGAGGCACTGCCGGCGGCCACCTACGTGGAAATCGAGGGCGCGCCGCACGGGCTTCTGTGGACCCATACCGATGAGGTCAACGCCGCGCTGCTGGACTTCCTGAAGAGCTAGGTCCGGGCCCACTGGAACCGGGCCCTCTGAAGGCCCAGTGGCTTTCCTAGCCCGTGATCTTGTACTTCTCGCGGTCCTTTTCGTCCAGGATGACCTGCTCCTCCACGGTCATGGCGCCGCCGCCACGGCTGACGGGCATCCACCACGCGCCGGGCTCGGGCGTTTCAGGATAGGTGTCGATGCAATGGTCCATGCCCGCCTGCAGCGTTTTCTGCAGCGCTTCCGTTTCGGCGGTAACGGAGGCATCGGGAGCCACGCGGATCATCGGGCTCACATGCATGCGGACCGGTGTCTTCCAGACCGACTTCAGGCTCAGGCCGTGACCGCCGCGGGTGAGCATCCGGTGCCCGCCCCAGACCGAGACCGGGATGATCGGCACGCCGGCTTCGGCAGCCATCCGGACGGCACCGGTCTTGAGCTTGCGGACGCTGAAGCTGCGGCTGACCCCTGCCTCAGGGAGCACGGCAAGGTATTCACCCCGGCGCAGTGCCTCCACGGATTCGGCATAGGCGGCAGCGCCGTCGGACCGGTCCACGATGATGTGCTCGCACATCTGGCAGACGGCATTGACGAAGGCCTTCCGGGCCGCCTTTTTGGTCACCAGGAAACGCATATGGACCTTGATCTTCTTCCAGACAAGGTACTCGGCGAAAACGAAATCGAGATAGCCGAAGTGGGTGATGGCGACGACGGCGCCTTTGCCGGGGACCACCTTGCGGTTCAGGCCGTGAATCTCCTCGTCAGCGGGCAGGTTCTCCAACCCGGTGGGGAGAACAGGAACACGGAAAGCCTTGATCGCCGCCACTCCCGTCAGGACGATGCTGCGGTAGACGTACTTGTTGGGGGCAAACTTCAACGTCATCTCCTCGTGGCTAAACCTGGCAGGGCTCCGATTCTATCGGGTTGGCAGCCCGCGCGGACAACCGGCGTCCGCCTCTCTGTGGACCGTTTTCGACCGCCCCTCTGTCCCGGGAAACAGGGGGCACGGTTATGGTGGGGTATGGCATGGCGAAACGGGGCTCGAGCGCGCAACGGCAGCGGTACCGGGCCCGTGCCACTGGCCGGTCCGGCAGCGCCGGATGACCAGGCCGAGCAGGACCAGGCAGAGGCCCTTGACGCACAGCTGGGCGAACCGGACTGGGCGGTGCCGCCGGAAGGCTCACACTCGGGCTGGTTTGCCGCACCCAGCGGCCTGCTGGCGGTGCGGACCATGGGGGTGGAAACCAACCCTCCGGTAGTGCTGGTGCCAGGCGTCACGGGGTCGAAGGAGGACTTTTCCCTGATGATGCCCGTCCTGGCGGACGCCGGGTATTTTGTGCTCAGTTATGACATGGCAGGGCAATACGAATCGGCTGCGGCGGGACCGGAGTCCCTGACGCCTCCGCAGGATCACTACAGCTATGAGTTGTTCGTCGATGACCTGCTCGCCATCCTGGAGGATCGGGGCGCAGCATCCCACGTGCTGGGCTATTCGTTTGCAGGAATTGTGGCACAGATGGCCTTCGCAGAGCGCCCGGACCTGTTCCGCACGCTGGCCCTGCTGAGCTGTCCTCCCGTGCCGGGGCAGAGCTTCCGCGCCGTGAGCCGCATTGGCCGCTTCAGCCCGCTGGTCAGCGACAAGATTCACGCCGACCTGATTGTCTGGGGAATCCGCCGCAACTTCGTCCGGGTTCCCCCGCACCGCATGGCGTTCGTCCGGCACCGTTTCGAGTACACCCGGAAGCAGTCCCTGCAGGACATCGTGACCCTGATGAAACACTCCCCGGACCTGCGAGGCGTGCTCGCAGCCGCTCCGCAGCCCAAGCTGGTGGCTGTGGGCCGGGCGGATGTCTGGCCGCTGGAGCTGCACCGTGCCTTTGCCGCGTCCATTGGCGGACGTTTTGCCGTTTACGGTACCGGGCATGCCCCCTGTGAGGACGCCCCGCACCAGCTCAGCCGGGACCTGTTGGCCTTGTATGCGGAGGCCGGTTGATCCGGCGGGCACGCCGTCGGGCCAGGGGCGGCTCCCCCCGGAAGTCCAGGGCAAAGGTCTGCCAGGCCATGACCAGCCTGCGGCGGAGACCGGACAAGCTGTCAAACGGCCGGGCGGATACGCCCACCCGCAGCTTCGGATCGTAGAGCACGCTCATCCAGGGACGGATCTGGTAGCTCAGGTCCAGATCGTCATGGACCTGGGGCAGATCGCGGTTGACGAGCCCCCGCAGCTGCTCCCACATGGTTGCGGGCATGGCAAAGTTGGACCCGAAGAGCGGTGGATGGCCCAGAAGCGCACCGACCACCCGGATGTAGCCTCCGATGTAGATCGTCCGGCCCACCCACCGGGTGAAACGGTTTCCTCCGTAGAAGTCCCCCGGGCCGGTAACCGCTGTATACGGCCCCTGGGCGGTGAGGATTTTCTCGACCTGGGCCAGCCATTCCGGCGGCGGAACCGAGTCTGCATCCAGCCGGGCCAGCAGTTCCCCGGATGCGGCGTCCAGCCCGGCGGCCGTGGCTCCTGAGATGCCCGGAACCTCCAGATACACCCGGTGCACCCCGGCGGCAGCGCAGACGGCCGCCGTCTCATCGGTGCTGCCGTTGTCCACCACCACGATTTCCTCGGGCGGCCGGCTCTGGCAGGCCAGTGCGGCCAGGCAGGCGGCCAGCATCGGTGCATCGTTGCGGGCCGGGATCACCACCGAGATTGTAGTCATGGTGTTCGACTGTAGCGGCGCCGGTCCGCCGGGGCTATGCCGGGGCGCCGTTACTCCTTGCCGTGCGGACGGTCTGTCCCCGGCTGCTGGTAGACGTCGGGAATCCCGTCGGCATCGTCGTCGACGTCTTCCTCTGCCTCGACCGCGCGGTAATGGCGGTTCCGCGGCGTCAGCACCACTGCTGCCAGCATGGCCGCGAGGACCGAAGCCACCAGGATGCCCACCTTGGCATGGTCATTCGGGAGGGTGCCCTGGCCGAAGCTCAGGTCCGCCACCAGCAGGGACACAGTGAAGCCGATGCCGGCCAGCAGGGCAACACCGAAGAGGTCGATCCATTTGAACGAAGTATCGAGTTTGGCGCGGGTCAGCCTGGTGAGCAGCCAGGTGGTGCCCAGGATGCCGATCGGCTTGCCCAGCACCAGTCCGACAATGACGCCCAGCGACACGGGATCAGTCAGTGAGGACACAAAGCCGTCCCAGCCGCCCACGGCAACTCCCGCGGAGAAGAAGGCGAACACGGGCACGGCAAAGCCGGCCGACAGCGGGCGGAAACGGTGTTCGAAGATCTCCGAGAGTCCCGGGCCGGCCTCGGGTCCGCCGCTGGCCTGGCTGCGGATCACGGGAACCGCGAAGCCCAGCAGTACACCCGCGACGGTGGCGTGGATCCCGGAGGAATGGACCAGCGCCCAGACGACGACGCCGATGGGCAGCAGGATGAACCAGGCCGCAGAGGCCTTCAGGCCGAAGAAGCGCCGGTATTTCTGTGCAAGGAAGGTGTAGAGGGCCAGGCCGGCGATGGCGAGGAGCAGCGGCGTCACGTGGAGCTCTTCGGTGTAGAAGATGGCAATGATGGTGATGGCCAGCAGATCGTCAACCACTGCCAGGGTCAGCAGGAAGATCCGCAGGGCGGATGGCAGGTGCGAACCGATGATCGCCAGGACAGCGACGGCAAAGGCGATGTCCGTGGCGGTGGGGATGGCCCAACCGGTGAGGGTGTCGGGATTGCCGAGATTGACGACGGCGTAGATCGCCGCCGGGACAAGCACGCCGCCCGCGGCAGCCGCCACCGGCACCACGGCCTTGCTGATGTTCCGCAGATCGCCGGCAACGAATTCACGTTTCAGCTCCAGGCCGACGAGGAAGAAGAACACCGCCAGGAGTCCGTCTGCGGCCCACGCGCCCAGGCTGAGGTGCAGGTGCCAGGGTTCGTAGCCGATTTCGAAATCGCGCAGCGAGAAATAGCTGTCCGAGAAGGGCGAATTGGCCCAGACGATGCCGATGAGAGCTGCCGCCACCAGCAGCATCCCGCCGATGGTTTCCTTACGCAGGATCTCGCTGATGCGCAGCTTCTCGCTGTAGCTGCCGCGGCTGAACAGTCGGGGTCCGTCGTGGCCGGGGCCCGCGTGGGCGGTGCTGGTTTGAGGGGTTCCGGCTTGAGCGGTGCTGGGAGCGGAATCTGGTTCCGGAGACGAAGAGGAAGGCACGGTGGGCTCCTGAAAAAGCGGTCGACAATGTTATTGCCGACCAGACTTCCCGGCGCACCTTCGCTCCACCTTACGCGAATTCCGGTGCCGGTCCGAACCGGCCATGTCGGTTCCCGCGCCGAGGCGTGTTCACTGTC
Source organism: Arthrobacter jiangjiafuii (assembly GCF_018622995.1). NCBI lineage: Bacteria > Bacillati > Actinomycetota > Actinomycetes > Micrococcales > Micrococcaceae > Arthrobacter > Arthrobacter jiangjiafuii. Next base: position 1,858,398 of record NZ_CP076022.1, on the reverse strand, counting down.
GACATAGCTACTGATGCTTTACCGCGATGTCCCGGCCTAAAGCGACGGCGCAACAGAGTATTATTCATTTCGCTACCTTGACGGGATTGCTCGTCGGATATACAACCCGGGGGGAACCGCATGACCATCCACGCCTTGAGCACGACTACAAGACGTCCGCCACGACACCTGCCCCCAAACCCTTCACGTTCTGCTTCGTCGCATGGTTTAGTGTGGCTCGCAGTTTTTGCAGCATCGTCAGCGGCCTTTACCGCGGTGGTTGCTATTCGCGCCCTCGGCGGCATGAGCGGCTGGGCGTACTTGGTGGTCCTGGCCCTGGTCCTGGTGCTTTTACCTCTCGGACGGACCTTTTCGCAACGGATCCTGCTTTCAGTGGTGGGGCTGGCAGGTTCGGCGCCGTTCATGTGGTGGGTCAAGTCCGATGTTCCATACCTCGATCGGGGTACGGTCACTCTGGGCCTAGCTGTGGCTGCTCTCGTGGGAACCCTGCTGTACACGCCCATGAGAGGCCTGTCCTTCCGGAGATTCCTGCCTGAATTCCGTGGCGTTGATATCCTGCCGCTGGTTGCTGCCGCAGTATCTGCCTGGGTTGTTCAAAGCCTTATCTTCACTAGGACCCTCGAGTCGACGCTGCTGATCCTCATACGGTCCTGGGATTACGCGCCCCACTTCAACATGTTCCAAATGATCCGAAATCACGGTGCAGTGATTGCTGTCCTTCCGCCCGCGGCAGACGGCAGCCAGTGGTCTGCCGCTTCTTATCCACAGGGGTACCATTCGCTGCTGGCCTCCCTAGCGGAAATAGTCGCTGGCAGCAGCAGCGGCGATACATCCCGAGAGCTCATGCTTTTCCTCAGGCTAGTCGGCGTCGTCACTGTACTCGGCACTGTGTTGGTCGTTTCGGCGATGACATCGCTTCCGGTATTTCGCCGGCGACTGCTGTCCACCCTCCCTTTTATGGCTCTCGCCGCCACCGCATGGACCGTGGGTCCTGGGGCCATCCCAGTATCAGGTGCTTTCCCGAACTTTGGCTTGGCTGTCGCCCTATGCATAGCCGTGGTCGCCTTGGTGCAACTGAGGGATGAACTGCACCCGGCAACAGCATCGGCGGCCCTAATCCTGGCGCTGACCGCGGTTGCGCACGGTTGGATTCTGCTGCTAGTCCTCTGCGCGCCGGCGGGGCTGATCTACGCGAGTCATCTTCTGTCGCTTCGGCCAGAAATAGTGTGGAAGCACGCCTTGGTCCAGATGCTGATGATCACGACGGGAATTGTGGGTATTTTGGCGGCCTTGTGGCAACTCCGTAAAATGTCACCCGGAGAAGTCCTTACCGCCGATGGTGGAATATCTGAGGCCGATCCCGGCGTAGCGGTGTTGGCGATCCTAGCCAATGTCGTCGTTGCTGGGGTCTTGTATGCGCGGAGTAGGCGGGACCTATCTGGGATCCGCCGAAAGACCGTGAGGTCAGCCCTTGTCCTAGCAACACCAATGTTCGCCGCCGCTTTCCTCATCGCGTTGGCGGCCTTCCAACTGGGGACTACGGGTGAGATTACTTACTACTTCCATAAGTCCTTCCTTGCCGTCGAACTCGTCGCGATCATGTGCACCGTTATCGGGGCCGGATCGCTGCTGATCCCGCGGAAGGAGTCGGTGGGAGGACACCGGGCATCCTTCGTCGGTGTCTCGCTCGTGGCATCACTTGCGGCCACCCATTGCTTCGGCCTCCCCTACACCTCGCTGGATCAACAAGGCATCAAGGCGACAGCCGTCGGGTCGGAACTGGTTCTACAACAGCGACAGGCACTCAGCGAACCCACTCCACCGCTGCTCAAAAAGCTGGTAGCCATGGTAGACCGGGAGACGGAGCACCCCTTTGTCTACGTAGGGCATGATGTCGGGTTCAATCCGCAGCTAAATGCTCAGTGGTCACTCTCGCTGCAGGGTGCGTGGACAGAAGGCATCCAACCGGCTATCTCCATGGTGAAACCCCTGTACACGGGACCCAACCGGGTTCCGGATGCCATCGCTCCCATACTGGCTGAACTGCCCGACGTCGACGTTATGGTTGATCCGGAATTCGTTGCGGACCTACAGGCCTGGAGACCCCAATACGCTGAGCGGATAATTACCTGGGCGCAATAGTCCCAAAGGGGAAGCCCGTCAGCCGGGAACCGGGAGCTAGTCCTGCTTCCGGGCGCGGCTTGGCTGCACCCGCATCGGCTCTCCGGGCATCTTGGGGTAATCCGGTGGAAACGGCATCTCCCCCAGCCCGTTGTCCAGGTCCCGCTGCCACCATTGCAGCAGCATCTCAATGCTGCCCGGGGCGGCGAACATGTCAGCCCAGGGATCACCTTCCGTGGCCAGCCGATCAGGGACCGTGAGGAGGGTGAATCGGCGCGGATCGGCGCCCTCCAGCTCGTCCCACGCCAAGGGTGTGGAGACCGGGGCATGCGGGAGCGCACGCGGGCTGTAGGCACCGGCAATGGTGCGGTCCCGGTTAGCCTGGTTGAAGTCGACGAAAATCTTCTCGCCCCGCTCCTCCTTCCACCAGGCCGTGGTGACCTGTTGGGGCATCCGCCGTTCCAACTCGCGAGCCGCGGCAATCACGGCGTGCCGGACGTCGAGGAATTCATGGTCCGGGGTAATCGGAGCGTAAACGTGCAGCCCGCGGTTGCCGGAGGTCTTAATGAAGGCCTCCAGGCCTGCCTCTGCCAGCACGGAACGCAGTTCGAAGGCGGCGGGGACGGCGTCGTCGAAGTCGGTGCCGGGCTGGGGGTCCAGATCGATCCGCAGCTGGTCCGGGCTGTCGGTGTCCTCAGCCCTCGACGGCCAGGGGTGGAAGACCACTGTGTTCATCTGCGCCGCCCAGACTGCTGCGGCCGGTTCATCCAGCACCAGCTGGGGATGGGCGCGGGCGCTGGGATACGTGACAGTCACTGCCCGGATGAACTCCGGGGCGCCCTTCGGCGGGTTCTTGGAGAAGAACTGTTCGCCGTCGATCCCTTCCGGAAACCGCTGGAGGGACACCGGGCGGTCGCCGTTTGCAGCGATAAATGCCGGCCCTACCTCGGACAGATACCGGGCGAGGTCCAGCTTGGTCAGTCCCAGCTCGGGCCACAGGACGCGGTCCGGGCTGGAAATGCGCATCTCGCGCTCGCCGTGCGGACCAGGGACAGTCAGGGAGGTTGCTTTGCCGGCCATGGCGATAACCTACTCCGGATTGGGCGGAGGGTCACGCGGCCGGGCGGGACGGCACCGGTGTGTGCAGGCGTGGTGCCAGGGGTTTGGTGCTAGGCGGGAACGCCGGGCTCCACGTCGGCGCTGCGGCGGTAGCGCTTATGCCCGTGGACAAAGTGGTACAGCACCGTGGTGGCGAGGACGCAGCCGGCCAGCAGCCAGTACATGCCCTGGAACCCGGTCAGTGACACCAGGGCTCCCAGTGCCAGCGGACCCAGGCCCACGCCGGCGTCCATCATGATGAAGAACGTGGACGTAGCCAGTCCGATGCGGTGCGGCGGGGCCATGGTGACGGCGATCGCCTGGGCGGTGGGCACCAGGGCGCCGAAGCCGACGCCCACAAACACGCCCGCGCCGGCCAGCACCAGGCCGTTCGGTGCCCACGCCAGCATGCCCAGACCGATGGCGAAGGACAGGAGCGTGGGATAGATGATGGCGTTGTCACCGTAGGTATCGTGCAGCCGGCCCATGAACAGACGCGACACCAGGACCACCGCGGCATAGACCAGGAAGAAGGCGCTGGCTGCAGCCACCAGGTTTTCCGACTGGGCGTAGGAATTCATGAACGTGAGGATTCCGGCGTACGCGGCACCGGCAATGAACATCACGGACGCAATGGCCAGGGCGGCCGGATCCAGGATGTCGGTGAAGCGCAGCCGCCACTTGCGGGCCTGTTCCGCCGCCGTCGGCGTCCGTTCCGGGAGCCGGAGCAACAGCGCGAAGACCAGTGCCAGCGCGGCGCAGCCGGCGCTGACCAGGAACAGGATGTCGTACGTCATGGTGTCCACGATCAGGACGGCCAGGAAGGGGCCGACGGCCGTGGCCAGCGTGGTGGAGATGCCGAAGTAGCCGGTGCCTTCGCCACGGCGGCGGACCGGAATCAGTCCCATGACCGAAGCGGAGATTGATGTGCTGGCGGCGCCAAAGGCGGCGCCGTGGACCATCCGGATCGTCAGCAGCAGTGCCAGGCTGTTGGCCAGCGGGTAGAGCAGCGCCGCGGCGGTGAACACCACGAGTCCGCTCAGCAGCAGCCTGCGGCGGCCAACGAAATCCAGGAACTTGCCACTGAAGATGCGAGCCACCAGGGCACCGATGACGAAGGATCCGGAAGCGAAGCCGGACGCACTGTCCGACGCGGAGAACTGCTCGACGGCGTACAGCGCCATGGTGGTCATCAGCAGGTAGAACACCAGCGAGAGGAAGAAGTTGGTGACTATGGCGAGAACAAACCCCTTGGTCCAGAGTTTCTGATTGGTCCCCTGTTGCTGACCGCCGCGCGTCACCGAATACTCCTATGGATTTTGTTGTGGGTGGATCGTGAGCCGGCTCCCGCGGTGCGTGGACCGGCCTAACTACGTTACGCCTGTTCGCCCTGCACCTACGAAACGTAGACTGCTGATACCTCCGGCACCGGCGCTCCATCGGCTGCCTGTTCGACGTCCACGCCGTCCCCGGCTCCGCCGCCGTCATCCCGCAGGGGAAAGGAAACGGTCTGCCCATGAGGAACCCGTACCAGCCAGCCTGGTGGACCAACGCCGTCGTTTATCAGGTCTACACCCGCAGTTTTGCGGATACTTCCGGAGACGGCGTGGGCGACCTGCCCGGCATCATCGAGCATCTGGACCATCTCAGCGAACTCGGGGTGGACGTGATCTGGCTCTCCCCGATCCACCAATCCCCCCAGTATGACAACGGCTACGACATCAGCAACTACCGCCGGATCGATGAGCGGTACGGGACAGAGGAGGAATTCGACCGGTTGCTGGCCGAGGTGCACCGGCGCGGCATGAAGCTGATCATGGACCTGGTGGTCAACCACACCTCTGATGAGCATTCGGCGTTCGTGGTTTCGGCTTCCTCGCGCAGCAATGTTTCCCGCGACTCCTACTTCTGGCGGGGTCCGCGGCGCGGGTTTGCCCCGGGTGAGCCGGGCGGTGAGCCCAACAACTGGGGTTCCATCTTCGGCGGGAGCGCGTGGACCTACCATCCAGGCACGGAGCAGTACTATCTTCACCTGTTCAGCCCGCATCAGCCGGATCTGAACTGGGAAAGCACAAGGGTCCGGCAGCGGGTTTTCGAGATGATGAACTGGTGGCTGGACCGTGGAATCGACGGTTTCCGGATGGACGCCATCAATTTCATCTCCAAGCGCCCTTCCCTGCCCGACAGTCCCGTGGGAGCCGGTGGCATGTTCGCCAACGGTGCCCCGTCCTTTGTCTCGGGCCCCCGGGTGCATGAGTTCATCCAGGAGATGATGCGGGCTGTTTTCGCCTATCGGGACGCCGACTATCTGGTGGTCGGGGAAACCGAAGGCGTGACGGTGGATGAGGCAGTGCTTTTCACTGACCCCCTGCGGGGTGAACTGGACATGGTGTTCCAGTTCGAACACATGCGCCTGGACCATGGCCCGGGTGGAAAATGGGACTATCTGCCGATGGATCCGGCGGACCTGAAGACCGTGGTGAACCGTTGGCAGCGTGCCTTGTCCGACCGTGGCTGGAACAGCCTGTACCTGGGCAACCACGACCAGCCCAGGGCCGTCTCCCGCTTCGGTGATGACGATAAATACCGCTACGAGTCAGCAACCCTGTTGGCCACTTTGCAGCACATGCAGCGCGGCACGCCCTTCATCTACCAGGGTGAAGAGATCGGGATGACCAATGCGGGATTTGCCTCGCTGGACCAGTACCGTGACCTGGAATCACTGGCTTACTACGGCATCGCCACTCGCCGGGGAATCAGCCCTGAACGTATCCTGGCCACGCTTAACCAGGTCAGCCGGGACAACGCCCGGACCCCTATGCAGTGGGACGACGGGCCCAACGGAGGCTTCACCACCGGAACACCCTGGATCGATGTGAACCCCAACTACCGGGACATCAATGTCCAGGCGGACCGGACGGCCGAAAAGTCGGTCTTCCGCTATTACCAGCAGCTCATCAATCTGCGGCACGGGTCCAAGGCGGTGTCGCTGGGTGACTTTGAGCTGATGGACCCGGGTGACCCAAAGCTGTTCGCTTTCCGCCGCCGGTTCGGGGATGAGGAACTGGCGGTGCTCTGCAATGTCTCCGGAGAGCCGTTGCCGGTACCGCAGTATGAGCCCCGGCACCGGCTGGTGCTCGGGAACTACTCCGATCCCGGTGATCCGGAGATGCTGCGGCCCTGGGAGGCGCGGATTCACCGCCTGTCCTGAGGGTCCTCGGGCCCTCAGAGCCTGCCGGGGGCGGCCCCGACGCTACCGTAAATCTGACCCGGGAGTTTGGGTTCGGCTGCGGCCTAGTGCAAGCCGCCCCCTCGACTTGCCTCCCGGACCCGCCTCATGGTGCTGCCCAGACGCGGCGGGGGCCGGTTCACGTGGGTGAACCGGCCCCCGCGGGGTTTATGCGTTGTTCTGTTCCTGCTGACCTGAACGTTAGGGGCGAACCTGCCCCTTGCCGCGGCCGGAGACGCTCTCTGCCACGCCGATCAGCAGGACGGCAGCCACAACCGCCACAATGAAGCCGAGCACGTTCAGCTCCCAGATATCCCCCGTGCCCAGCAGATTGGCAATGACGCCCCCGATCACTGATCCGACCAGACCGAGCAGCAGGGTGGCCAGCAGGCCGAGGTTCTGTTTTCCGGGCTTGATCAGGCGGGCCAGGGCGCCGATGACGAGACCGGCGATAATGAATCCAATCATGGGGAGTTCTCCTTCGAAATGGGTTGATTCTCTGCATTCGGAAGAATCAACGGCAGACAGTAAGCGTCCTTACCATCGTAGGTGACTGCAGGCATGTTCCGCGGCCCGGTATGCCTAGCCGACCATCCCGTCGGCAATATCAAGCACCTCGTCGAGGATGGCCAGGCCGGCCTCGGTGTCCGCGGTGCCGATATTGCAGGGCGGGACCACATGAATGCGGTTGAAGTTTGCGAAGGGCAGCAGCCCCCGTGACTTGCAGGCAGCCAGCAGCTGGTTCATTTCCCCGCTGGAGCTGCCGTACGGAGCCAGCGGTTCCCGGGTTTCCCGGTCCCGGACCAGTTCGATGGCCCAGAAGACTCCCGTCCCGCGCGCTTCACCCACCGATACATGCCGCTGCGCGAATCCGGCCAGCGCCGGGCCGATCACCGACCGGCCCAGTTCCGCGGCATGTTCCACCATCCCCTCGCGGTCCATCGCGTTGATGGTGGCCACGGCTGCCGCTGCGGCCAGCGGATGCCCCGAGTAGGTCAGCCCGCCCGGGTACACCCGGGTCCCGAAGGTAGCCGCAATTTCCGGGCTGATAGCCACGCCGCCCATGGGGACGTAGCCGGAGTTAACTCCCTTGGCGAAGGTGAGCAGGTCCGGCACCACGTTGAAATGTTCGACGGCGAACCACTTTCCGGTGCGGCCGAACCCGGACATGACCTCGTCGGCGATCATTACTATCCCGAACCGGGTGCAAAGCTCGCGGACCCCCTCGAGGTAGCCGGGTGGGGGCAGGTAGATTCCAGCGGTACCGGGGATGGACTCCAGGATGATCGCCGCGATGGTAGCCGGGCCCTCGTAGGCAATCAGCTGTTCCAGATGCTCCAGGGCGCGCTGGCTTTCCTCTTCCTGCGTGGTGGAGTGGAAGGCCGTGCGGTAGAGGTACGGCGGAAAGAAGTGCACGGTGCCGGTGCTTGCCGTGTCATTGGCCCAGCGTCGGGGATCCCCGGTGAGGTTCACAGCCAGCTGGGTGCCGCCATGATAGGACCGGTAGGCCGAGAGCACCTTTTGACGGCCGGTATGCAGGCGTGCCATGCGGACGGCGTGTTCGTTGGCATCGGCGCCGCCGTTGGTGAAGAAAATCCGGTTCAGTTCCCCGGGCGTGCGCTCGGCGATGAGCCGGGCAGCTTCGGAACGGGCGTCGTTGACGTAGCTGGGGGCGATGGTGCACAGCTTCGCGGCCTGCTCGGTGATGGCGGCGACGACGGCGGGATGCTGGTGGCCGATGTTGGTGTTCACCAGCTGCGACGAGAAGTCCAGGTACTTGTTCCCCTCCCCGTCCCAGACGTAGGAGCCCTGGGCTCCGGCAATCACCATGGGATCCAGCAGATCCTGGGCCGACCAGGAGTGGAAGACGTGCTTGCGGTCCAGTTCGTAGGCGCGGCGGGCGCCCTCGCTGTCCAGCAGCGGCGGAGCGCCGCCGTCGATCGTGGAAGTCATGTCCGTAACCTTTCAGATGCCGGGGGCGGTCCTTGAGGCCCACCCTACCGACCGTCACCTCCTTCCCGAAGCAGCGGCCCGCTCCGGGGTGTTTGTGAAGGCGTTGGGTTACGCTTCGGCGCTTGGCTAGACCTGCCGGGCTGGCGGATCTCCCGCTGCGGCGGTTTTGCGGCCAATGACCAGTTCATCCACCTGCAGCTTTCCCACGTGCAGGTCCTTGATCGTGGCGCGGCCAATGTTAAGCCGCCCGACGGCGAGGGCACCCACCGCCACTGCTCCCATGGCGAGGGCGCCGGTTGCAAAGGCCCCGATGGAAAGTGCGCCGACGGAGAGGGAACTGAACGAAACCGCGCGCTCAAAGGAAACCGGCCGGCCAAAGGAGACAGGAGCGGGGCTGTGCGCGTGTCCCCTGTGTTTCTGATTGCGGAGCCTAGGGTGTGCGTGCGTCGGGCGGGGGTGCATGAGGTGAGGGTGCATCGGATCCTCCAGGGCGGCATGAAAAAGGTGGGGTGCCGAAGCGTGCTTAGCCGATCAATGACTTTCGGCTTAACAGCTTCGGCACCCCACCCTGCCCGGTGTTCCTGGAAGGCACAAGCGCACCCTGCAGAAACTTTCCCGAAACCCGCGACCCGTTACTGGGAGGCCGGAGGGGCAATCACTGGAGGTGTGACAACCGTTCCCGGAGCGGGAGCCGGGGCTGGCGGCGCCGGCGCGGGCTTCTCGGGTGCAGGCTCCTCTGGAACGGCAGGCACCGGAGCCTGAACTGTAGGCACGGGCGCCGGAGCGACAGGAGCAGCGGGAGCGGGGGCCGACGGCTTCGGAGCGGCAGTCTCCTCAGTGTCCTCTTCCGTCTCTTCCGCCTCCTCAGTCTTCTCCGGCTGGGGTGTCACGGCCTTCATCCGGTTGCGGTCTACCAGTTCGCCGGTGTCGTAGAGCGGTGCGACGGCGCGCATGTAGTCCGCCCACTGGGCACCGGCAATGGTGGATCCATCCACATAGCTGCGGGTGACGCCGTTGATGGGCAGCCCGTTCAGGGTGGCGTAGGACGTCCAGTTACCCACCCAGGACGCGGTGGAGATGCCCTTTGTGTAGCCCACGGTCCAGGTCTGCTCGGAGACGTCGGTGGTACCGGTCTTGGCGGCAGCCGGAACGCCCAGCGGGGAAATTCCGCCGGGGCTGCTGTTCACGAGCTTCTGCAGCGGTTCGGAAACCTCCTTGGCAATCTCCTCCGAGATGGCCTGGGAGCACTCCTGCTCCGGTACCTCGTAGGCGTTGCCGCGCGAATCCGTGACCTCGGCCAGCGCAATGGGCTCGCAGTACTGGCCGCCGCTGGCAAAGGTTGCATAGGCCGCAGCCATGGTCAGCGGGGAGACTTCCTGGCCGCCCAGGACGAATGAGGGGTTGTTGACCTCCAGCGGTTCGCCGTCGACGGCGCGGTGCACGCCCATGCGGGTCGCGGCATCACGGATGCTGCACAGATCAAGCTGCGATGCCTGCGCCACCGTGGCCGAGTTGACTGACGATGTCAGGCCCTCGGCAACACTCATTTGCCGCTCGTAGCCCGGCGTTGCGTTCTTGAACTTCCACTCGTCAAAGTAAGCGTCATCCGGCAGGCAGCTGGCTTTCCAGTCGAACCCGGCCGGATAGGTGGTCCGGGTCGCATCGACGATGTCATCAACACTGCCGCCGTTCTCCAGCCATGCGACGGTGGTGAAGGGCTTCATGGTGGATCCGGGCTGGAATCCGTAGTCAGTTCCACCCATCTCGGAGTCCACGTTGAAGTTCAGCTGCGTATTGGCGGGACCCTCTTCGGGTGAGTATTTGGTGTTCTGCGCCATGGCGAGAATCTTGCCGGTTCCGGGTTCCACCGACACCATTGCCGAACCTGCACCGGAGGCGTCCCCGGCGGGCACCTGGGCGTTGATCTGGGCCTCCGCCTCTTCCTGCAGGCGGGAGTCCAGAGTGGTGACGATGTTCAGGCCGCCGCGCGCCAGCAGCTTGGCCCGCGCTTTCTCATCCACGCCGAATTCATCCGAGGCCAGGACAACCTCCTCCACGTAGCTGCAGAAGTAGTCGGCCATTTCAGCACCGATGCAGCCGGAGTCCGCGGCGGACTGGGGATTCAGCTGAAGATCGGTGGCGACGGCATCGTCATACTGTTGCTGGTCGATTTTGCCGTACTTGAGCATTGCTGACAGCACCATATTCCGGCGGTCCCGGGTGCCCTCGGGGTTGGCGATGGGATTGAAGGTGTTCGGGGACTGCACCATCCCGGCGAGCATTGCCGACTGGGCGACGTTGAGCTGCGAGGCGGGAATCCCGAAGTAGGCCTGAGCCGCCGCTTCCACGCCGTAGGTGCGGCCGCTGAACAGCACGATGTTCAGGTAGCCCTCCAGGATCTCGTCCTTGGAGAATTCCTTCTCCACAGCGAGGCTGAGCTTTGCCTCCCGGATCTTGTCCGTGATGTTCTTGGTGCCGCTCACAGTGAGTTCAGCGGCGCTTTTGCCCTCGGCGACGCCCTGATCAATCAGCACGTTGTTCACGTACTGCATCGTCAGCGTCGAGGCGCCCTGGGTGCTGTCGTTGGTCAGGTTCGAGGCCAGGGCGCGGGCCACGCCCTTGACGTCCACTCCCCCGTGGTCATAGAAGCGGTTGTCTTCGATAGCGACGATCGCATCCCGCATGGACGGGGATATGTTCTCCAGCTTCACCGGAATCCGGTTCTCGGCAAAGAAGGTGGCAAGAAGCTTCCCGTCTGCTGAGTAGATCTTGGACCCCACATCCAGCGGCCCCGTCTCGAGCTCGTCGGGCAGGTCCTCCATGGCATCGAACAGGGCGTTTGCGCCCGTGGCAGCCACTGCAGTAGTGGGGATGAAGATCCCGGCTACGAGTGCGCCGCAGAACGCGCTCACCACCAGGAACAAGACCAGCCGGCCCGAGGTGCCGAGTCTGCCCAGCAGGGAGGAGTTGTTTCTTCGCATCCGCCTAAGATACAACGGGTTTCTGTGTTCCACTCTTGACGGCACGGGCGCGGAGCAGTATTCATCGGCCCCGCGATCGCCGGGTGCCCGGCGATCAGCCGCACCCCGGAGACCGGCCGCCCTCCTTGACGGTGAGAACAACGTCACAGGCCTGCGCCGGAATATATCGCTGTCCTGCCACTCTAGGTATACGCTGTAAACATGACATTTCCGCCGTCGGGCCCCCAGGTGCGCGAGCCCCTTAACGCCGAAGCCATTGCCGCCTGCGCCGTGTCGCTGGCCGACGCCGGAGGGCTGGAAACCGTGTCGATGCGGCGCATCGCTGACTCCCTGGGAGTCTCCGCGATGGCCCTCTACCGGCATGTCGAAAGCCGTGAGGCCCTGCTGCTGGCGATGGCATCCCGGGTGGGCAGGCGCTCCGCCCTGCTTCCCGAGCCGCCCGCGACGTGGCAGGAAATGCTCCGCCATCTGGCGCTGGCACAGTGGGACAGTTTTACACGCCATCCGTGGCTGCTGCAGATTGTCCTGGGACCAAGCCGGCTTCTGGACATGGCTCCCACTTCCGGCCTCGAGCAGTTGCTGCGGGCGCTGCATGATGCCGGCCTGGCGGAGGACGAGTGTTTCGACTCCGTCATGGGTGTCTCGGCAGCAGTGATCGGTGCCTCCAGCCTCGCCTTGGCTGCCAATCCCGGCCCGGGGCGCCACCACCCCACCCGGCCCAACGCCGTCGTGCCCCTTGACGCCGGCGACGGCGCTCCGGCAGGCACCCTGGCCGCCCGGTTCCGGGAGCGCGGCATCACCATTGATGCCTCCCGCCAGTCGCTGGACTTTGCCGTGGACACCATCCTGCGCGGCCTCCAGGCGCGCATTTCCGATAATGTCCGGACGCAGCACCCGACGTCCGGTTGAGAGAAAGAAGAACCGTGAAGCTGAACAACAAGACCGCGATCATCACCGGCGGTGCCGGCGGCATCGGCCAGGGCATCGTCCGCCACTTCCTCTCTGAGGGGGCCAAAGTTGTCGTTGTGGACATCGACCAGGCCCAGGGCGACAAGCTAGTGGCCGATCTGTCGGACCGCGGCGAATTGATCTTCATCCGCAAGGACATTTCACTGCCGGAGAGTGCTGCGGAAATCGTTGCCGAAACCGTCGCCCGCTTCGGTGGCCTGGACATCCTGGTGAACAACGCCCACGCATCGAAGCAGGCTCCGATCCTGGAAACCACTCCGGAAATCTGGAACCTGTCCTTCGGCACCGGCACCATGGCCACGCTGTACCTGATGCAGGCAGCCCATCCGGAACTGAAGAAGACCCGCGGCAGCATCATCAACTTCGGTTCCGGCGCCGGCATCAAGGGCCTGCCGAACCAGGTCGCCTATGCAGCAGCCAAGGAAGCCATCCGCGCCATCAGCCGCACTGCTGCCAACGAATGGGCAGCGGACGGCATCCGCGTGAACGTCGTCAGTCCCATCGCGCTGACGCCTGGCATTGTGCAGTGGAGCAAGGCCTTCCCTGAGGCATACCAGGAAGTTGTCGACGGTGTGCCGCTGGGACGCCTGGGCGATCCTGAAACCGACATTGCTCCGATCGTGGCCTTCCTGGCCAGCGACGAGTCCCGCTACCTGACCGGCCAGACGCTGATGGCCGACGGCGGCAGCATCAAGCTCTACTAGTTCCCCCCCCCGTTCCCCTGGCTTCCTTGCCAGCACCGGTTCCGGCGTTTCGGCTGGGACCGGTGTTGTGGGCCTGTGCGGGCGCCTGGAGTCTGCATGGTGTGGAAGGGTGTGCCTATGGAAACCGCCGTCGAAATTCCGTCATGGCCAGTGCCTGACCCCCGCCATGCCGGCGTGCTGCTGCGCCGGTTTCACGATGACGACGCCGCGATGGCCATGGAACTTTCCACGGATCCCTATGTTCCGACGATCGGCACGCTTCCTCTCCGGGCGTCACGGGAGGAAGCTCTGGCTTGGGTGGAACGGCAGCGTCAGCACCACGTCCGCGGGACGGGATTCTCGTTTTCCATCGCCGAGGCCCGGACGGATCGATCGGTGGGACAGATCGGGTTCTGGACGCGTGAGTTGGGCCAGGGGCGTGCGCAGGCAGGGTACGGCGTGGTCGCCAGTGCCCGTGGTCAGCGCTTTGCCGCCTCGGCATTGCTGGCCCTCTTGGAGTTTGCCTGGACCATCCCTGAGCTCCACCGGGTTGAGCTCTACATTGAGCCGTGGAATCTTGCCTCCGTTCGTAGTGCCGACTATGCCGGGTTTCACCGTGAAGGGCTCCTCCGCAGCCATCAGGAAATCGCCGGAGAGCGGCGGGACATGCTGCTGTATGCCGCCGTTAGGGACCGCTCGGAGTAAGGCTGCGGGACCGCAGGTAACGACGCCGGAGGGCAGGTAATCGCTGCAGAAAGACGGGTATCGGTCGGGCCCGGAAAGGGGCTGTTTTGGCCTGTTTCGGGCTCTTTTCGGGCCGGAAATGTCAGAGGCAGATGAAAGCCTTAAGACATGGAAGAGGACAGCAGGTTTCCCGGCACCAACGCGGGCGGCGACGACGGCGGTCGTGTCGCGGGCGGTGGTGCGGCGGACGGTGGTGCGGTGGGTGAGGCTGCCGCGGCGCGCAGCCGGTCGGTTTTCGATGCTGGCCTGGATTCCTTCACCGGCTCTCTGGTCCTGCAGGGTGTCGAGGTCCTGGATCAGGACCAGGCCGGGGTGGTGTTGACGCGGCTGGATCAGCTGGGCCGGTGGGTGCAGGCGCAGCAGGCGAAAGTCCTGCACCGGATCGAGGGTATCTTCCGGGACGAGATGTTCTTTGCATCAGGGAAACTTGAGCCGGGTTTGGCGTTCAGTCTCGCCGCCGAGGAAGCCGCGACCATCCTCGGGATTCCCACGGGGACCGCGGCGATGCGGATGAACGAAGCCGGTACGCTTTGCGAAACTCACACCGCCACACTGGTGAAGCTCGAGTCCGGGGCGCTGAGCTACGGACACGTGCAGACGGTGCTGGATCAGTCGCAGAACATTCCCGCCGCTGAACTGCCGGGTTTTGAGGCGGAGCTGTTGGGTGTGGCGGTTGCGGGGCAGACGGGTTCCCAGTTTCGGGTCAAGGCCCGGCGGCTGCGGGAGAGCAAGTATCCGGAGACGATTCAGAAGCGGCAGCGCACGGCGTTTGAGAAGCGCCGTGTGGTGCTGGATCCGGGCTGTGACGGGATGTCCTGGCTCTCTGCGTCGTTGCCCGCGGAGAAGGCGCAAGCGATCTTCACTCAGCTTTCGAAGGCGGCCCGGGGTGAGCGGTCCGCCGGGGACCCGCGGATGGTGGATCAGTTGCGGGCAGACATTCTCGAGGATCTGCTGCTGGACCGTGGTGGCCGGGATACCTCGTGCGGACCATCCTGTGGTGAGAAGGGGGTTGGCGGCAGGAAGACTGGCAGCGGGACGACCGGCGGCAAGACAATCGGGCGGACCACCCGTAACAGGGCAAGGGCCCGCGCGCGGACCGAGATCCTGGTGCTGATTAATGCGGAAACCCTCTTCGGCGCCGACGAGCAGCCCGCGGAACTGCACGGTTACGGACCCATCAGCCCGGAAACCGCCCGCCGGATGGCTCGGGAGGCAGCGAAATGGACTCCGGTCGAGCGGGATCCGGTGACCGACGAGATCCTGCGGGTTGGTCGAAGGCGGAAAGTCCCCGCCGGGCTGCAGCGCTGGTTGCGGGCCAGGGATGGCACCTGCCGTTTCCCGGGCTGCCGGTCGAATGCTGTGATTTCCGAGATTGACCACACCCGGCCGTGGGCGCAGGGCGGGGCAACCGATCACGACAATCTCGAGCACCTCTGCCGGCGGCACCACATGTTCAAAACCGAAGGGTTCTGGAAGGCCTGCCAACCGGCAGCCGGAATTATCGAGTGGACCTCACCCGGCGGGCGGACCTACCGCACCGAACCGCACCTCACCTACAACTCGGAGACCTACAATTCGGAGCCTCCCGGAGAATTCAAGCCACCGATGTCGAACCCGGTCGGTTCAGGCGCAGCGGATCCCGATGATTACAGCGGAGATCCTCCACCCTTCTGACCGTTCGTCCGGCCGGGGTCCTGCACCAACCCCCGGGCCATATGGAAACAGCACCGCGGCGGTAAGCTCAAGACATGGCTCGCTACTTTGATATTCACCCGGAAAACCCGCAGCAACGCACCATTGGGCAGGTTGCCGCGATCCTGCGCTCCGGCGGGCTGATCGCCTACCCCACGGATTCCTGCTACGCCTTGGGGGCCCAGCTGAGCAACAAGGACGCCTTGGATCGGATCCGGTCCATTCGCCATTTGGACGACAAGCACCACTTCACCCTGATGTGCAGCGATTTCGCGCAGCTCGGACAGTTCGTACAGATGGACAACAACATTTTCCGCAGCATCAAGGCCGTCACTCCGGGCAGCTACACCTTTATCCTCCCGGCAGTGAAAGACGTGCCCCGCTGGCTGTCACAGCCAAAGAAAAAGACAGTGGGCGTGCGGATCCCCGAGAACAAGGTGGTTCAGGCGCTGCTGGCCGAACTCGGCGAGCCGATGATCTCCAGCACCCTGCTGCTGCCGGGCGAAGAGGACCCGCTGACTGATGGCTGGGAAATCAAGGAACGCCTCGATCATCAGGTGGACGCCGTGCTCGATTCAGGCTTCTGCGGCCCCGATCTCACCACGGTCATCGACTACTCCAGCGGCGAAGCCGAAATCGTGCGCCGCGGAACCGGCGATACCTCCCGGTTCGAGTAAACCCGGGCGGAACCGTGGCATTCCACATCGGCACCTCCGGTTGGAGCTACAACCACTGGCGCAACGTGCTGTATCCGCCGGGGGCTTCCGAACCGGAGGTGGCTGGAAACCTACGCTGCGGAATTCGACACCGTGGAGTACAACGGAAGCTTCTACCGCTGGCCACGGGAGCCGGCCTTCGCGGCTTACCCGGAGCGGCTGCCGGAGCACTACCGGTTCTCGGTGAAGGCGCCCCGCGGACTGACCCACGCCCGCAAACTGCGTGAGCCGGAGGAATGGATCGGGCGCATCAGCCGCTGCTGGAATGAGCTGGGCGACAAAGCCGGGGTCCTGATCGTGCAGCTGCCGCCGGATATGGAACGCGACGACGCGCGGCTGGACTACTTCCTGGCCACACTCCCCCGCGGGATCAAGACCGCCGTCGAGTTCCGTCATCCCAGCTGGGAAACCCAGGACGTCTACGACCTCCTGGCCCGGCACGACACCGCCTACACCGTCATGAGCGGTGCCCATCTGCCCTGCAACCTCGTAGCCACCGCATCGTTCGTCTATGTCCGTATGCACGGACCGGACCATGAGCACCTCTACGCGGGTTCTTACAGCGACGCAGATCTGCGCTGGTGGGCCGAGAGGATCCGTGAATGGCAGTCCCACGCCAAGGACATCTATGTGTATTTCAACAACGACGGCGAGGGGCATGCCGTCCGCAATGCGCGGACACTGCGCACGCTGCTGGACCAGGAGCCGGACGGCTAGAGGTCCTTCACAACGCGCACCGGATTTCCCACGACCACCACGTTTGCCGGTACGCCCCGGGCGACAACGGCACCGGCGCCGATGACCGAGTTTCGCCCTACGGTGAGTTGTTGCCGATGGCGATCGGCTTCGCCGCCTCCAGCTTGTCCCGCCGATACAGCGGCGCTCTGATTTCGCTGTCCTCACCCAGTCCGATAAGCAGCTCGCGGAGTATCCCTGCCGCCCCGCTGCGGTCCTGCGCCCAGATCCGGTTGTACCGGTCAGCCAGACCGATCGCCCGAAGACTGTCACGGGCCAGCTCAGGATCGTCGGCTATATGGAGGTTTGGATTGGAGACGACGCCGGGCAAGGTCGCACTCCACGGTTGACACCCCTGAGACGGGTGCAGACTGTGGGGCCCACGGAGGACGCCCGGGGGTGCCCAAACGGCCAGGACACTGCTGGCCGCATCGCACTCTGAAGGGATTCCACTGTGAAACAGACAATCACGGGCAACACCCTGCGGGCGGTGACGACGGCGGCAATTGCCGCCGTCGTCGTCGTATCGGGAACTGGACCGGTCACCGGCATGCAGCAGGCCGGCCGGCACCCGGCTACCCTCACACACGAGAACGCGGAAGGCGGGGGCGGAGGGCAGGACGACGACTCCCCCGCGGCCCGAAACGTGATCCTGATGGTCGGGGACGGTATGGGCCCGGGGCAGCGCGAACTGATCCGGCTGGCCCTGGTGGGACTGACCGGCGAACTGGCGATGGACTCGCTGCCCGCCGTCGGCCGTGCGCATACGAACTCAGCGGATCCGGGGACCTTCGTGACGGATTCGGCGGCCGCAGCCACTTCCATGGCTACCGGGGTAAAGACCTACAACGGGGCCGTAGGCGTGGACCTCAATCAGCAACCCGTCACCTCCGCACTGGAAGTGGCGGAACAGCTGGGCATGTCCACCGGTCTGGTGACCACGAGCAACGTCACCGACGCGACGCCGGCGGCCTTCGGATCCCATGTGCTGGACCGGGATGAGCAGAGCGCGATCGCCCGCCAGTTCCTGGAGAGCAGCCGGCCCGAGGTGATCCTCGGCGGCGGTGAGGACTACTGGTATCCGGCCGGGAACCCGGGCAAGTATCCCGATAATCCCACTGAGGATCCCACTGAGCAGAGTGCCGGCACGGAGGGAAACCTGGTGGAGCAGGCCCAGTCCCTGGGTTATGAATACGTATGGGACCGCGAGGGACTGCTGTCGGCGGAAGGACCGCAGGTGCTGGGACTGTTCGCCAACCAGGAGATGTTCCAATACGGCGAAGGGACCCAGGAGCAGTACGCCCCGACCGTTCCGCTGACGGACATGACAGCCAAGGCACTGGAAATCCTCAGTGGCGGGGCTGGGGATTCCGGTGATGCCGGAGATACCGGAGTTGCCGACGCAGCCCGCCACGGCGGAGGAAATCCCGGGAACGGCGGCGGGGAAAACGGAACAGCCGGCGAGGGCTTCTTCCTGATGGTGGAGGAAGAAGGCATCGATGCCTTCAGTCACGTCAACAATGCCCAGCTCACCATTGATTCCGGTATTGAGTTTGACCGTTCGGTGGCACTGGCCAAGGAATTCGCAGAGCAGGACGGCGATACCCTGCTGATCGTGGTCGGCGATCACCAGACCGGCGGCCTGACCATCGAATCGGTAGATACGCCCGAACCCGGGGAAGAACCGGATGAATCCGGCGACGGCCAGTCCGCAGAGGACGGACCGCTGCCCGTGGCCAACTCCACCCAGCAGTTCATGGTCGACTGGACCACCGACGGCCACACGGCTTTGGATGTGCCCCTGACAGCAACCGGACCGGGTTCGGAACTGCTGACCGGGGTTTATGAGAACACGCACATCTTCGACGTGATGGTGCAGCTGATGCGGGCCGGCGCAGGTGACGGCGAAGGCGGTGATGGCAACGGACATGGCCACGGCAACGGCCACGGCAACGGCAACGGACATGGCCACGGAGATGGCGTGTGGCAGGGCAATATGAACCGCTTTGACCTGCAGTCACACCGGGGCGGGCGCGGCGAATACACGGAGGAATCCCTCACCGCCTTTGCCCGCTCCCTGGAACTGGGGGTCACCACTCTGGAGCTGGATACACATCTGACCGAGGACGGCAGGGTGGTGGTGTGGCATGACGACACGATCATGCCCCAGAAATGCCGGGACACCGCGCCGGCGACCACGGCCGACCCCGAGTTTCCCTATGTAGGTGACCGGGTGGCCGACCTGACCCTGGCACAGGTCGCGACACTGGACTGCGGCTTCCAGCAGCTGCCGGGCTACCCCGAGCAGCAAGTGGTGCAGGGCAACCGGATTGCCGAACTCCGGGATGTCTATGCACTCGCCGATAGCTACGACGCACGGAAGATCCGGTTCAATGTGGAAACCAAAGTCGAAGATGGGCTGGAAGGCGGTCCGGGTATGGAGGCCCTGGTCCGGGCCGTGGTCGCGGAAGTGGAGGCTCCCGGACGGGAGCACCGCACCACGATCCAGTCTTTTGACTGGTCCGCTTTGAACCTGGTCGCCGAGATCGCGCCGCAGCTGACACTCGTGGCGCTGGCCGAGGACGCCGTTGCCCTGCAGGTGGGCCAGCCGGGGGCAGCACCCCAGCTGGGCGGCATCGACATCGACGATTACAACGGTTCGGTGGCGCTGGCTGCCGCGGCGGCGGGGTACGACGTCCTCTCCCCCATTGCCACGACGGTGACGCCTGAGCTGATCCGGCAGGCGCATGATGCAGGGCTCAAAGTCATCCCCTGGACGGTGAACGAGGAGGCCGACATGAACACGCTGATCGAACTGGGCGTGGACGGCATCATCACCGACTACCCGAGCAGGCTGCGGTCGGTCATGGAGGAACGCGGGATGAAGCTCCCGCGGGCCTACAGCCTTTCCTAACTACAGCCTCTCGTAGCGGCTACCGGGCCTGCCCGGCAGGTACGAAGCGGTACCCCATGCCGTGTTCGGTGACGAAGTGCACCGGCGCGGCTGGGTCCGCTTCGAGCTTGCGCCGCAGCTGCCCCATATAGAGGCGGAGGTAGCCGGTGTCGGTGGTGCCTGGACCCCAGACATCGGCCAGCAGCGAGGGCTGGCTGATCAGCCGGCCCGGATGCTGGAGCAGTGCCTCCATCAGCCGCCATTCGGTGGGTGTCAGGTGGATGGCTGAGCCGTCGGAAACCCGGGCCACCGCCTTGGCAGCCAGGTCCACCCGGACATCTCCAAAGAGCACTTCGCTCTGTTCCGGAGCGACAGGGGTGCGGCGGGTCAGGGCGCGGATCCGGGCCATCAGTTCCTCGGTGGAAAAGGGCTTGGTGACGTAATCGTCTGCACCGAGGTCCAGTGCGCGGACCTTGTCGGCGGAGTCGGTCCGGCCGGAGATGACCAGGATCGGCGCCCGGCTCCAGCCCCGCACGGCCTCGATAACCTCCATCCCGCTGAGCCGGGGCATGCCCAGATCCAGCACGATCAGGTCCGGATGGGCCTCCACGGCCTTGCGGACCGCTGCAGCGCCGTCGGCCGCGGTGACCACGTCGTAGCCGTAGGCGGAGAGAGTGATCCGCAGGGCGCGGAGGATCTGGACGTCGTCGTCGGCCACCAGGATCTTCACGGTGTTCCTGCCGTCACGGGTGCCCCGGCAGCGACGGGCAGCGACAGCACCATGGTCAGGCCGCCGCCGGGGGTGTCCTCGGTTTCCAGCGTTCCCATCATTCCCTCCATGAAGCCCTTGGCCAGGGCGAGTCCCAGGCCCAGGCCGGTCAGGTTGTCCGTGTCCCCCAGGCGCTGGAACGGCACAAAAACATCCTGCAGGCGTTCCGGAGCAATTCCCGGCCCACAGTCTATGACCCGCACTTCCACGCGGCCGGCAAACGCGCTGGCGGCCAGCACCACTTTGCTTCCCGGCGGGGAGAACCGGACGGCGTTCGCCAGCAGGTTCACCAGGACGCGCTGCAGCAGTACGGAATCGGCCAGTACCGGCGGCAGGTCCGCCGGAATCTCCAGCTCCACTTCGGCCGGGCCCAGATTGAGTTCTTCCAGGGCGGGCAGCACTGCTTCGGCGGTTTCCAGCGGGGCCAGGCTGATGCCCAGCACCCCGGCCTGCAGCCGGCTGACGTCCAGCAGGCTCGTGACCAGGTCCGAGAGCGTGGCCAGGGATTCCTCAGCGGTGGCCAGCAGCTCACTGCGGTCCTGCTCGCTCCACTGCACATCGGGCGCGCGCAGCCCGGTGACTGCCGCTGTGGCGGCGGTGAGCGGACGGCGCAGGTCGTGCCCGACGGCGGCCAGCAGGGCGGTGCGGACTTTGTCGGTGGCGGCGAGGGAACCCAGCCCTTCGGCGGTTTGGGTGAGGTCGCCAAAGTCCATGGCCGCCTCGAGCTGTGCCGTGATGACTGCCAGCAGCCGGCGGTCCGCCGCCTCCAGGTCGCGGCCGTACAGTTCCAGCTCGGCCCGGTCACCGACCGGCAGGCGCGTCGGCTTAGCGCCCGCATTCCCCGCCGGCCCATTGCCGGCAGATCCGGCCGGTTCGTTGTCGCCAGTTCCGGCCGGCGGACGCGTGCCCGCAGCGGCCAGCTCCACGCCGTCGGCCAGCAGGCGCACGGACGTGAGGTTGAACGCTTCCCGGGTACGGCTCACGAGGGCGGCCAGCGCGTCCTCGCCGCGCAGCACGTTGCCGGCCACTGAAGCGAGCAGCTCCGATTCGGCGGCGGCGCGCCGGGCGGTGCGGGACCGCCGGGCCGCGCGGTCCACCACAAAGCTCACCAGCACGGCGTTGACGATATACAGGATCAGGGCCAGCGCATGCTCGGGGGTGGCAACGGTGACGGTGTAGAGGGGTTGGATGAAGAAATAGTCCAGGGTGATCCCGGAGAGCAGGGCGGCAAACAATGCCGGCCAGATGCCGCCGGCCAGCGCCACCAGGATGACCAGCAACTGGTAGCTGAGGACGTCTCCGGTGATGGAGGACGGCGTGCTCATCGCCACCAGGAACCAGGTCAGCAGGGGTCCGCCGGCCAGGGCCAGGGCCATGCCCCAGAGCCGGCGGCGCATCGTCAGCGCGCCGCCGAGCCGGGGCAGCACTGCCCGGCCGCCGGCAGCGGCATGGTTGACGATGTGCACGTCGATGTCCCCGGACTCGCGCACCACGGTCGCCCCAATGCCGGGACCGGTCAGCAGCGCCGCCAGCCGGGGCCGCCGGCTGACGCCGATGACCAGCTGGGTGGCGTTCACCCCGCGGGCAAAGTCCACCAGGGCATGCGGAACGTCCCCGCCCACCACCTGGTGGAACGTGCCGCCGAGCTTCTCCACCAGGGCCCGCTGGGCCGAGAGCTCGCCGGGATGGGCGTCCCGCAGCCCGTCGGGACTGGTCACATGCACGGCCAGCAGCTCGCCGCCAGCGGACCGGGCGGCGATCCGCGCGCCCCGGCGCAGCAGGGTCTGTCCCTCGGGGCCGCCGGTCAGCGTGACCACCACCCGTTCCCGGGCTTCCCACTTGTTGGAGATCCCGTTTTCGGCCCGGTAGCGCTTGAGGGAGCTGTCCACCTCGTCGGCCAGCCACAGCAGCGCCAGTTCCCGGAGGGCGGTCAGGTTTCCCAGCCGGAAATAGTTCGACAGCGCCGCGTCCACCCGCCCCGAGGGATAGATGATGCCCTGCGAGAGCCGCCCGCGCAGCAGTTGCGGGGCAATGTCCACCAGCTCCACCTGGTCGGCCGCCCGGAGCACCGAGTCCGGCACCGTTTCCCGCTGCACGGTACCGGTGATCTGCTCGATGACGTCGTTCAGGGATTCAATGTGCTGGATGTTCACCGTGGACAGGACGTTGATGCCGGCGTCGAGCAGTGCCTGCACATCCTGCCAGCGCTTCGCGTGGGCCAGGCCGGGGGCGTTGGTGTGAGCCAGCTCGTCCACCAGCGCGTAGTCCGGCCTCCGGTCCAGGACCCCGGCCAGGTCCAGCTCGGACAGGACCAGTCCGCGGTGGTCCACCACAACCGGTGGCACCGTTTCCAGGCCCTCGGCCATGGCGGCCGTGGCGGCGCGGCCGTGGGTTTCCACCACCGCCACCGCCACGTCATATCCCTCGCTGCGGAGCCTGCGCCCCTCTTCGAGCATGGTGTACGTCTTGCCGACTCCGGGCGCAGCGCCCAGGAATACCCGGAGTTGTCCTCGTGTCATCTCCTAAGTGTCCAGCTCCGAGAGCGCAAAGTTCAGCTTCAACACGTTGACCACGGGCTCGCCCAGCACTCCCCCGGCCCGGCCCTGGACAGCTGATTCGACCAGGGCGAGCACCTCGTCCGGGTCCAGCCCGCGCTCGGCGGCCACCCGGTTCACCTGGAGCCGGGCGTATGCGGGGCTGATGTGGGGATCCAGGCCCGACGACGACGCAGTCACGGCGTCCGCGGGCACCTCATCCGGGCTGACCCCCTCCAATTCAGCAACCGCCGAACGTCGTTCCTCGATGGCCGCCGCCAGGTCGGGGTTGGTGGGGCCGAGGTTGGAGCCGCTGGAGGCACCGCCGTCGTATCCGTCACCGGCAGCGGAGGGCCGGGACTGGAACCACTGGGGCAGGGCGGCGCCGTTGTCATCGGTGAAGTCCTGGCCGATCAGGGCCGAACCGACGGTGGTTCCGTCAGCGGACACTGGGGACCCATTGGCCTGGGAATTTGCCACCGCCTGCCCGATGCCGGTGACTGCCAGCGGATAGACGATGCCCAGGGCCAGGGTCAGGACAGCGACAGCGCGGATGGCCACTCCCAACTGCCGGGCGGAGGTGCGTGCGGTACTCATGATGCTGCTCCATGGTTGAGGGAATTAGTCGGTTGGTTGGTTGGATTTCCTGCGTGCGGCTGCTGCATCAGAACCCCGGAATCAGGGACACGGCGAGGTCGATGAGCTTGATCCCGATGAAGGGTGCCACCACCCCGCCCACACCGAAGACCAGCAGGTTCCGGGTCAGGATCCCGGAGGCGTTCGCCGCGCGGTACTTCACGCCGCGCAGTGCCAGCGGAATCAACGCGATGATCACCAGTGCGTTGAAGATCACCGCGGAGAGGATGGCCGAGGCCGGCGAGTGCAGGTCCATGACGTTCAGGACGGCCAGTCCCGGAAACACGCCCATGAACATGGCGGGAATGATCGCGAAGTACTTGGCCACGTCATTGGCGATCGAGAACGTGGTCAGGGCGCCGCGGGTGATCAGCAGCTGCTTGCCGATCCGGACAATGTCGATCAGCTTGGTGGGATCCGAATCCAGGTCCACCATGTTGCCGGCTTCCTTCGCGGCGGACGTTCCGGTATTCATGGCCACGCCGACGTCGGCCTGCGCCAGTGCCGGGGCGTCGTTGGTGCCGTCCCCGGTCATGGCGACCAGCTGGCCGCTGGCCTGTTCCCTGCGGATCAGGGCCATCTTGTCCTCCGGGGTGGCTTCGGCCAGGAAATCATCCACACCGGCCTCGGCGGCGATCGCCTTGGCGGTGCGCGGATTGTCTCCGGTGATCATGACCGTGCGGATGCCCATCAGGCGCAGCTGGGCGAAGCGTTCCTTCAGCCCGTCCTTGACCACGTCCTTCAGGTGCACGACGCCGAGAATCCGGCTGCCGCCGTCGGCGTCGCGGACCGCAACCACCAGCGGGGTGCCGCCACCGGCAGAGATCTTATCCACCTGGTAGGTCAGGTCGGCCAGGACATCCACCTCGATACCGCCGCTTTCCGAGCACCAGTCCAGGACGGCCGACCCGGCGCCCTTGCGGATCTGGGACCCGTCCGCAGAGTCCAGTCCGCTCATCCGGGTCTGGGCGGTGAACGGGACGCTGACGGCGTCGGCGTCCTTGACGGGCATCGACTGGCCGGCACCGTTCCCGGCCAGCATTCCGGCGGCGAGGTCCACGATGGACTTGCCTTCCGGCGTCGGATCCTCGGCCGAGGACAGGACGGCGGCCCGGATGAGTTCGTTCCGGTCCTCCCCGGCCACCGGGATGAAGGCGGCAGCCTGCCGGTTGCCGTAGGTGATGGTGCCGGTCTTATCCAGCAGCAGGGTGGTGACGTCCCCGGCGGCCTCGACGGCGCGGCCGGACATGGCCAGCACATTGTGCTGGACCAGCCGGTCCATGCCGGCGATGCCGATGGCCGAGAGCAGCGCCCCGATGGTGGTGGGGATCAGGCAGACCAGCAGCGCCACCAGGACGGGAATGCTGACGGCGGCACCGGCGTAGCCGGCCAGCGGGTTCAGCGTCACGACCACCACCAGGAAGATCAGCGACAGGGTGGCCAGCAGGATGTCCAGGGCGATCTCGTTCGGCGTTTTCTGCCGGGCTGCCCCTTCCACCAGGCGGATCATCCGGTCCACAAAGGTTTCTCCGGGCTTGCTGGTGATACGCACGACGATGCGGTCCGAGAGGACCCGGGTGCCGCCGGTGACGGCCGAGCGGTCGCCGCCGGATTCGCGGACCACCGGGGCGGATTCGCCGGTGATGGCTGATTCGTCCACGGAGGCAATGCCGTCGATGATGTCGCCGTCGCCGGGAATGATCCCGCCGGCGGTGACCACTACGACGTCGTCGAGCACCAGGTCAGCGGAGGCCACTTCCTCGACCGTGGCGCGGGAGGCCGAGGGGTCCCCGGCCGGGTCATAGCCGGCCACGCGCCGGGCGGGGGTGGTGGTGCGGGTGGCACGCAGCGAGGCGGCCTGCGCCTTGCCTCGGCCTTCGGCTACGGCTTCGGCGAGGTTGGCGAAGATGACGGTCAGCCAGAGCCAGGCTGCGATCAGCCAGGTAAAGGCACCCGGGACGGCGCTGCCGCCGGAGGTCCCGGCGCCGCCGGTGAAGGATTCCACCACGGCAATGGCGGTAATCAGCGCCGCCCCGACCTCCACGATGAACATCACCGGGGTGTGCCACATGACGCGGGGATCGAGCTTGCGCAGCGCGCCGGGGAATGCGGCAGTCAGCTGCGCGGCGGAAAAGCCGCTGCCGGATGTCCGCTCTGGCGCATCGGGTCCGTGGGAGTTGGGGCCGTCACCGGACGGCTCGGAGGCCGTTCCGCCGATTTGGTTGGGATGGGAGTGTTTTGTCACTGTGGACATGGTCAGAGCAACCCTTCCGCCAGGGGACCCAGCGTGAGTACGGGAAAGAAGGTCAGGGCAGTCACGATGACGGTGACGCCGCACAGCATGACTACTGCCTGCGGGCGGTGTGTCGGCAGTGTTCCGGCGGAGACCGGGACGCGGTCCTGGGCGGCGAGTGAGCCGGCCAGCGCCAACACGAAGATCATCGGCAGGAACCGGCCCAGCAGCATCGCCAGGCCCAGGGCGGTGTTCAGCCACGGCGTGTTGGCGGTCAGCCCGGCGAACGCCGAGCCGTTGTTGTTGGCCGCGGATGTGAAGGCGTAGAGCACTTCGCTGAAGCCGTGCAGGCCGGGATTGAGGATAGAGGTGTCCTGCACATCCTCGCGGATGCCCGGAACAGCAAAGCTCAGTGCCGTTCCGGCCAGGACGAGGGTGGGCATGGTCAGCAGATAGAGGCTGGCCAGCTTGATTTCGCGCGGGCCGATCTTCTTGCCGAGGTATTCCGGCGTGCGTCCGACCAGCAGGCCGGCGATGAAGGAGGTCACCAGGGCCAGGATCAGCATGCCGTAGAGGCCCGAGCCCACGCCGCCGGGTGCAACTTCGCCGAGCATCATGTTGAGCATGGCCATCATCCCGCCCAGCGGACTGAAGCTGTCATGCATGGAGTTCACAGCCCCGGTGGAGGTGGCGGTGCTGGTGGTGGCGAACAACGTGGAGCCGGCAATGCCGAAGCGCTGCTCCTTGCCTTCCATGGAGCCCGCGCCGCCGGAGGCTGCGGAGAATTCCAGTGCCGTCATGATTGCGGTCGAAACGGTGAAGATCACGCCCATCGCGGCCAGGATGGCATAGCCCTGCTTCCGGTCGCCCAGCATGGTGCCGAAGGTGCGAGGCAGGCTGAACGGAATGGCGAGCATCAGCACAATCTGGACCAGGTTCGTCCAGGCCGAGGGGTTTTCGAACGGATGGGAGGAGTTCGCATTGAAGAACCCGCCGCCGTTGGTGCCCAGGAGCTTGATGGCCTCCTGTGAGGCCACCGGACCGCCCGGGAGGGTCTGCATGCCGCCGCTGAGAGTCACCACTTCGGTGAAGCCGCTGAAGTTCTGGATCACCCCGCCAATCAGCAGCACCAGCGCGCCGAGGAACGCGCCCGGAAGGAGCAGGCGCAGCACCGAGCGGGTCATGTCGGTCCAGAAGTTGCCGATCGTGTCTTCCCTGCGCGCCGCGAAAGCCCGCACCAGGGCCATTGCAACGGCCAGGCCGACGGCGGCGGAGAGGAAGTTCTGCACCGCCAGTCCGGCGAGTTGCACCGCGTAGCCCATGGTTACTTCCGGTGAATAGGACTGCCAGTTGGTGTTGGCGACGAACGAAGCAGCGGTGTTGAAGGCGAGCCCCTGTGGCACCGGCGGCAGGCCCAGAGAGCCCGGCAGCAGGTGCTGGGTGCGCTGCAGCGCGTACAGGAGCAGCATGCCGACGGCGGAGAAGGCCAGGACGCTGCGCAGGTACGACTGCCAGGACTGCCGGGAACCGGAGTTGACGCCGATGACGCGGTAGAAACCCCGCTCAATGGCGAGATCCTTGGTGGAGGTATAGAAACGGGCCATGTAATCGCCCAGGGGGCGGTGGAGCGCCGCCAGCAGCAGGGCAACAATGAGGAAAGAGGCCACTGCGGGCCAGACCCCCATCAGAACCGCTCCGGCCGGATCAATGCCACCAACAGGTAGAAGGCGGCTGCCGCTGCCAAGGCCAGGGCCAGGAAATCGAAGAAGATCACAGCTTCTCCACCGCCCGGATGCTCAGGAACAATGCGGCAAAAAACGCCGCAATGCCCAGCACGAATACTGCATCTTGCAAGGGGACCCCCAAGGATCAAATCGTTCTCAAACCACCGGACAGGCGGCATGGGCGCATGTTGCGCCTTGACGATTAGAGCCCTTGTCAGGGGTGCTGTTCCGGATCCTTACGGATTCCTAACGGTCCCGGGGCCGACCATAACGGAAACTCAGCGCGGGGAGCGGATTTTGATGCAGGGACACAGCACATTTCCGCCCGAGGTGGGAGCGGGGCATTCCCGGCAAAAGGTCATTTGCTCAAAGAGACGGTCCAGGAATTCCGGGAGCGTTCCCATTTCGCAACGGTCATCCTGCAGAGTCAGGAGCGGCGGGGTTGGATGGACCTGCTCGGCATCCAGTTCATGCGTTCCCAGGGCATCCGCCAGCAAACTCAGGATCTTTGCCTCGGCGTGCGGGCTCATAGTGCGCCTTTTGGTCACGATGCCCGCGACCTGACAAGTCTGGACGCCCCAATGAAGCAGCTCGAACCGGCAGGCCGACCGGGCCACGACGATTTCGACGGCATAGAGGGGCGGTCCGTCGGTCCAGGACACGGCGATGCCGGAGCTCGCAAAGTCCTGTGACGGTGCAATCTGAAACTCAACCCCGCCGAAAGAACTGCTGAGGTCGCTGCTGAGAAATGCAGCGGCGTCCGGAACCCATGAGCCTGCTGTCATCCGGTTTTCACCGATCGAACCTGAGTCGACGGCGGCCTGGTTGGCGTGTGATTACACTTGCTTTGTTTGGGCAATTGACCTCTCGATCTTTGAGTTATTCCCTCCGGGAAAGCTGGCGCATCCGGCTGCGACGCATCCATTGGGAGCATATAACAAGGTGGCAAGGGCTTGGCCGTCCTTGACCTTCCCACCCATCCACAAGGAATCCTGGGAAGCGGTGGTGCCTCATCCAAGAACCCGGCAGCCGAGCACACGTGGATTACTTTGGCAATTTGTTTCACAATCTTCACCTGATTGCAGTCGTAAATCAGCCGTATCTGTCGAATGCGTGTGACGCTGATTACAGCGGAAAGGTTATCCATCGCCGGCAACGTCAGCGGCAGATCCGCCCAAAGTTGGGAGAACGATGAGTCAGTTGATTGCCCGCACCGGTTCCAGGCGGCTAAACGACGAAACCGTGTGGTGCTTGCTGACGATTCAGCCTGAAACGAGGGAACTCTGTGACGCGGTGGTTTGTCGTATTGTGACGCCGCTCGCTGCGCAGGCCCAGGTCTGGGGTGCCGAACGGTGGGCGTATACCCGCTCCTTAAACCTGGCTGCGCCATCCGTAAATTTCGGCGCCCTTGCTCCGCCGGCCGCTTTTGACCGCCTGCGGTCATTCGCCCAGGCGCTGGTTGACCAGTCCCATGGGGAGATGGGTGCGATCGTCATTTCCGACCATCCGCCTGCTCCCCCTCCCACCCGCTGGGGAAAGACGACCGACACACCAGGTTTTGAGGCTGCGCTGGCCAAATACGGCGGAGTGGAGGGCCTTCACCTGGCAGCGGAAATCTGCGAGGTGTCCTCCGCCCTTGCCGCCTGGGCGCTGTCCCGCTTTCCCGCCGTCAACAGCCGTGCCACTCTGGCGTCGCTGCTGCTCTTTGATACCTGCCACGCAATGATGTCCGGGCCGCATTCGGCCGGTTGGCCTGACCGCAGAGGCATCTCCTGGGACTACTACTGGGACAGCCACCTGCGCAGGAGTACCGGGCACTTCGGCCCGCAGGCTGCACAAAGACGCGAGGCCCTTATCACCCGTCTGGCTCCCCGGACCGTTTCTGCCCACCGTCTGATGGCGGCAACCGCTTCGGAACCGGCGGTGGAAAACTGGCGGAAAAAGTGGTCCCGGGCCATCGACGCATACTTGTACCGCGCGGACAAGGAACGAGTCAGTCGAAGTGCCCAGCAGCTGACCATGTATCAGAGCAGCGAGCTGCTCAACCGCCTTGGCTTTGCGGTACCGGACGAGGCCACCCTTGGCCTCTATGCCCGCTCCTGGAGCAAAGACCGGGAGGCCGACCTGCTCCAGGAGCGTCCGTAGCGCCCGCAGCCTCGTATTATTGGCGTCGCTCAGCCGTTCCGCACTGCCTGGCTGTCCATGAAAAGAAGAGGCACAAAAAGGAGGAGCCGACGTCGTACTTCCGACGTCGGCTCCTCCCTGTGCGGCTGCGGGGCTATCCCCCGGCAGCCGCTCTAGCCATGCACGGGTGCTTTAGGCATCCACAACAATGGCGGTGACAGCCGGGGTGCGGTTGTAGAAGCGGCGCATCCAGTTGGCGGTGGCGCGCTCAATGATGGCCTCGGGGTCTTCCTTGCGGCCGCGGCCGGACGCTGCATCATTGATCGCCTTTTCGACGACGGCCTCGGCCTTCTTGACATCGCTGTCGCTGCAGGCGAAGCCCTTGATGAAGAACTCCGGCGGCTCGGCAACCGTGTTGGTGTCCGGATCGATGAGGGCCAGGACCACAACGGAGCCCTGTTCGGAGAGCTGCAGGCGCTCCTTGAGGTCATCCTCGGTGGTGTGGCCGACGCTGTCGCCGTCCACGAAGACCAGGCCCACGGGGATCTTGCCGGAAATCGAAGCCCGGCCGCGGCGCAGGTCAACGGTCACGCCGTCTTCTGCAATGACGACGTCGCGCGGGTCCATGCCCGTGGCGACGGCGATCGCTGCGTTGGCCCTCAGATGGCGCCATTCGCCGTGGACCGGCATAACGTTGCGCGGCTTGACGATGTTGTAGCAGTAGGCCAGTTCACCGGCGCTGGCGTGGCCGGAGACATGGACCTTGGCGTTGCCCTTGTGGACCACGTTGGCGCCCAGCTGCGTCAGGGCGTTGATGACGCCGTAGATGGCGTTCTCGTTGCCCGGGATCAGCGAGCTGGCCAGCAGCACGGTGTCGTTTTCCTGGATGCGGATCGGGTGGTCCTTGTTGGCCATGCGGGACAGCGCGGCCAGCGGCTCGCCCTGCGAACCGGTGCAGATCAGTACCACCTTGGGATCATCGGAGCGCTGGAGCGCCTTGAAGTCCACCAGGAGGCCCTTGGGGATATTCAGGTAGCCCAGTTCCTCGGCGATGGTCATGTTCCGGATCATCGACCGGCCCACGAAGGCAACCTTGCGCTTGTAGCGGTCGGCGGCGTCGATGACCTGCTGGATGCGGTGGATGTGGCTGGCGAAGCTGGAGACGATGATCCGGCGCGGCGCGGTGCGGAACACCTGGTCGATGGCGGGAGCAAGTTCCTTTTCGGAAGCCATGAAGCCCGGAACGTCGGCGTTGGTGGAGTCGGTGAGGAACAGGTCCACGCCTTCGGCGCCAAGGCGGGCGAAACCGGCCAGGTCGGTGATGCGGCGGTCCAGCGGGAACTGGTCCATCTTGAAGTCACCGGTGTGCAGGACCATGCCGGCCGGGGTGCGGATGGCGACGGCGAGGCTGTCAGGGATGGAGTGGTTGACGGCCACGAATTCGAGGTCGAATCCGCCCATGGTGCGGCGGTCGCCTTCCTTGACCTGGATCAGCTTCGGGGTGATGCGGTGTTCCTTGAGCTTGGCTTCAATAAACGCCAGGGTCAGCTTGGAGCCGATCAGGGGAATGTCCGCACGCTCGCGCAGCAGGTAGGGAATGCCGCCGATGTGGTCCTCGTGGCCGTGGGTCAGTACGACGCCCACGACGTCGTGCAGGCGGTCACGGATGTAGGAGAAGTCGGGCAGGATCAGGTTGACGCCGGGGTGGATTTCCTCGGGGAAAAGCACACCGCAGTCAACGATCAGCAGCTTGCCGTCGAATTCGAAGACGGTCATGTTCCTGCCGATTTCGCCAATGCCGCCCAGCGCAACGATGCGCATGGTTCCTTTGGCGAGTTCCCGGGGGGCT
This sequence comes from Arthrobacter jiangjiafuii, assembly GCF_018622995.1. NCBI lineage: Bacteria > Bacillati > Actinomycetota > Actinomycetes > Micrococcales > Micrococcaceae > Arthrobacter > Arthrobacter jiangjiafuii. The sequence continues at coordinate 1,826,715 of NZ_CP076022.1, read as the reverse complement.
TTTAGTGCGGCAGCTGTTCTATTCACGGATGAAGTTTCTTTCGTCGGGTACGGATTTACTACGGGGGTGCTGCAGCTTTTCGCCGCTGCACCAGGAGGTCAAGGGTCCGTTCCGGAGCCGACTCCCCCGGACCCGCGCGCAGATACGCGCATCCTGGGCCACCGGGCTGCCACCGCTTTGATCCCCTTTGGATGCTTCAGCGGCGTCGAGCCCACACGGGCAGAGTCGTCCAAAACCTATGGACATCCCTTATTCTCTCATTTTCTTGCCCTATTACCGCATTTGCCTCCCTGAGCCTGCAGATTCAGGGCCTGCAGCCGCCTCATTGTGGGTCATTTCACGGCGGGTGGAGGGCTTTACGACGACGGCCGGCAGTTCACGACGACGGCGGTGGCTGCGCCGCCGCAGCCATGATGAGGCGGACCCCTGCAGGCGGCCGGGCCGTAACATGTAGGGGCAACACCGGGCCCGGCGGAAGCATCAACACCGTGCGTCGACTCTGGAACGAAACGAGGGAACCATGCACGACCATCCACACGACGACGTTCCGACCCACAGTTTCGACAGACAGTATTGGGAGCAGCACTGGGAACAGGCTCCCTCGGAGGTGACCCCGGCGGCGACCCCGGCGGCTGAAGCAGCAGTGGCAGGCAGTGTGCCGAATCCCTACCTTGTCCGGGCGGCGGCGGCATTGGCCCCGGGCACCGCACTGGATGCCGGCTGTGGAACGGGTGCCGAGGCAGTGTGGTTGGCCGGCCGCGGCTGGCACGTCACCGGAGCCGACATTTCGGACACGGCGCTGGCCCAGGCCGCTGAACGCGCCGTCGGACAGGCTGTCCCGGGAGGCCGGATCAGCTGGATCCAGGCCGACCTGGTGTCCTGGGAGCCGGGCCGGCGGTTCGACCTCGTCATCACCAACTACGCCCACCCCGCGATGCCGCAGCTGGCGTTCTACGAGCGGATCCTGGACTGGGTGGCTCCCGGGGGAACGCTGCTGATTGTCGGACACGGCACCGGACACGAGGCTCACGGCGGCGGACACGAGGCAGCCCTAACCGGCTCCGACGAGGGCAGCGGGCATCCCCCGGCGGAGGCCACCGTCACCCTGGGCGACATCCAGCGCATCCTCGACCCGGAGGACTGGGCCATCCAGGTTGCGCAGGAGCAGGACCGCACCCTCACCGGACCGGACGGACGCGCCCATGTCCTGGCCGACGTCGTTGTGCAGGCAACCCGCAGGCCCTGAAACTGCTAGGCGACCCGGAGGTCGATCTCGCCGGGGGCCGCGCCGTCGGCGCCGAACACCAGATGCCGGTTGGCGATCTTGTCGGTGAAGAAGCGGTCATGGCTGACCACCACCACGGCTCCCGGGAAGTGCAGCAGCGCCCGTTCCATCACCTGGGTGCTGGAAAGGTCAAGGTGGTTGGTGGGCTCATCGAGCAGCAGTACGGAGGCGCCGGACAGCAGGCACTGGGCCATTGCCACGCGGGCTTTCTGGCCACCGGAGAGATTGCCGATCTTCTGCTTCAGGTCCGCTTCGGAGAACTGGAACATGGTCAGGAACCGGTTGACCGACTTCTTGGTGGCAGTCAGGGCCAGGGAATCAGGCATCGCGTTGACGGCGTGGGTGACGGTGTCGGCGTCGTCGAGCTCTGCCAGGACCTGGTTGTAGGAGACCATCCTGGCCCCGTTCGCCCAGGCGACCTTGCCGGCGTCGGCCTTCTCCTCACCCGTCAGGACGCGCAGCAGCGTGGTCTTGCCGCTGCCGTTCGAGCCCAGGACCACCAGGCGGTCACCGCGCCGGATCTCGAAGCTCAATCCGCTGAACAGGGTCTTCTCGCCGTAGGACTTTTCCAGCGACTCCACCCGGCACAGGTTGTCCTTGACGTGCAGGCCGCCGTAGATCTCGGTAATAATCTGGTCCACGGGCCGCGGGGCGCGGGCCTTCTTGATCTTGGCGAGCTTGCCGTCCAGGGCACCGCTGCCAGCCTTGGCTGCCTCGCGCCGGTCCGAAATGCCCTCGGCTTCGAAGGCGAGCAGCTCGGACTCATGCACAAACTGGGACTCCAGCGCCTTAAGCCGGAACTGCTTCTGGATCACGTATTCGGCGAAGTTCCCGGGGTATTCATGCAGGTGGTAGTTCTCCACCTCGATGATGCGGGTCACCACGGCGTCCAGGAACTTCCGGTCGTGGGAGACGACGACGGCGGCGCCGCGGAAGTCGCGGAACCAGGTTTCCAGCCACTCCACGCCGGCCACGTCAAGGTAGTTGGTGGGCTCATCGAGCAGCAGAACGTCCGGAGCCTCGAGCAGGATCTTGGCCAGGGCCGCACGGTTGCGCCAGCCGCCGGAGAGGGCGTCGATGGGGCAGACGCGGTGCGCTTCGCTGAACCCGAGGGTGGTCAGCGCTGCGTCGATGCGGCGTGGATAGTCCCAGCCGTCGAGCCGGTCCATGGCCTCGAACAGTTCAGCCTGCCGGTTGATCAGCTTATCCAGCACCTTGGGCTCCGGATCCGCGGCGATGGTCTCGTCTATGGAGGCCAGTTCGGCTTCGACGGCCTTGATTTCGACGAACAGGGCGTCAAGCACCTCGGTGATCGTCGACTCCCCGTTCAGCTCGGAGAACTGCGAGAAGTAGCCGATCTTCAGGCCCTGATCCAGGGTGACAGTGCCGGAATCGGGAACAACCTGTTCAAGGATCAGCTTCAGCAGTGTTGACTTGCCCGAACCGTTCTTGCCGATCAGCCCCACCCGGTCCTTCGGTTCCAGGCGGAAGAAGGCCTCGCGCAGGATCGGTGTCTTGTCGAAGCCGACGTTGACGTCCTGCAGCCGGATCAGGCTCATACGGGGTGTCCTCTGTGTTGATGTGAATGCTGTGTTGATGTCAATGCTGTGGCGAATCAGTGCCGTACAGAAATGTTCCGGCCTGGAAACGTGCCGGCGTGCAATGGTGCCGGCCAGCCACTCATCTTATCCGCTGCCCGCCGCCGCTCCGTTCCGTCGAAAACCGCCAACCCTGTTCCCGGACGCGGTGGCAGTTGCATACTGAAACCGCAGGAAATACCCGAACACTCCGGGTCCAACCCGGAAACCCCGCTTCTGCACAGGAAAGAGGTGCCCGCGATGACTGAGGCGACAACATTGCTCACCGGCCTCGGAATGGGTGAGTCAGCCCGCTGGCATGGTGGTGAACTGTACTTCGCCGACTGGATTGCAGGCACCATTTCGGCGTTGGATAGCGCGGGAAACGTTCGGCGCGTGGCATCTGTTCCAACGTTTCCCATCGCTTTTGACTGGCTGCCGGACGGCCGGATGACCGTGGTCTCCGGAGCCGATGCCACCGTCCTGCTCGAGGTGCCGAACGCCGGTTTGGTTCCGGTGGCGGATTTACGCGGCATTTCCGAGTTCCCGTGGAATGAGATCGCCGTCCATCCCTCGGGCAACGTCTATGTGAACGGCATCGGCTACGACTACTCCGGTGAACCGGCGGACAACGGTGTTATCGCCGTCATCCGCACCGACGGAACCATCGAGAAGGTGGCCGACGGGCTGGCCTTCCCCAACGGCATGCTCGTCTCGGAGGACGGCAGCACCCTGGTGGTGGCGGAGTCCAATGCCGGACGCCTGACCTCGTTCCAGGTGCGCGACGACGGCGGGCTGGAACCCGGGCAGCTCTGGGCCGGGGTGGCGGGCAGCGCGCCGGACGGCATTTGCTGGGACGGAACCGGCGGGATCTGGTTTGCCGAAGTGCCCGGGGAACGTTGTGTCCGGGTTGACCAGGGCGGCACGGTGCTGGACACGGTGGAGCTGGAACAGGGCTGCTTTTCCTGCGCGGCAGGGGGCGACGACGGTGGCCTGCTGTTCATGATGACGGCGCAGTGGCCCGAGGTCATGGACCCTGCCGCCGAACATACCGGACGGGTGATGGCGCAGCGGGTGAGGTAACCGGCATACCGTGTTATCCGCCGCTGTTACGCTTTGACTGATCGCTTAGTCAGCACCCCGGATGGAGCACAAACCTATGACCGATACCGCCCAACGGCTGTTGGACTCTGCAACCGCGGCCTTCGCGGCCAAGGGATTCCACGGGACGACGACGCGGGACATCGCCACGGGCGCCGGTGTCACCCCCGGTGCGGTGTACGTCCACCACAAGTCCAAGGAAGACCTGTTGTACAGCATTTCGAAGGTGGGCCACGAGCGCACCTTGGAACTGGTGCGCAGCAGCGCCGCCTCCGCCGACGAACCGGTGGAGCAGATAACGGCGCTGGTGCGCAACCTGGCCCAGTGGCAGGCAGCCAACCACACCCGGTCCCATGTGGTGAACTTCGAGCTGCCGGCCCTCTCCGATGAGCACCGGGCAGATGTCCTGAGGATGCGGCACCAGGTCGAGGACGAGTTCCGCCAGGTTGTGGAGGACGGACTGAAGCAGGGCGTTTTCGATGTGCCCGACTCCAACATGGCCGTGGTTACCCTGCTCTCGATGTGTATTGACGTCGGCCGGTGGTACCGCGGCAACGGCCGGCTCAGCGCTGAGGAAATCGGAGAACACCACAGCCAGATGGCGCTGCGCCTGCTCGGGGTCCGCTAGCCCTTCCCGCGTTGCCGGGCCCCTCCCCCGTGGGTTAGGCGAACGCCGAGAACCCGGTGATGTGCCGCCCAAGGATCAGCGACTGCATCGTATCGGTGCCCTCGTAGGTGAAGACAACCTCCATATCAGTGAGGTGCCGGGCCACATGGTTCTCCAGGAGCAGGCCGTTCCCGCCCATGATGTCCCGTGCCTCGGAGCAGATCCAACGGCCCTGGCGGGCGGCAAACATTTTCGCCATCGACGCCATCGGACTGGTCATGGCACCCTCGTCCGCGAGCTGGTTCAACCGGAAGCAGGTCAGCTTGATGGCGGTGAGCTGGGCCAGCATGTTGGCCAGCTTGTTCTGCACCAGCTGGAACCGGCCGATCTCCTTGCCGAACTGCACGCGTGTCTTGGCGTACGCCACCGCAATCTCGTACGCGGCCACCGCGTGCCCCAGCGCCTCCCAGGCGACTCCTCCGCGCGTGGCAGCCAGGACCTTGTTGACGTCCTTGAAGGAGCTGCAGTTTTCCAGCCGGTTTTCTGCGGGAATCCTCAGGTCCTCGATCACGATGTTCGGCTGCAGCACGGCACGCTTGCCCATCTTCCCGGTAATGACCGTGGCGTTGTAACCGGCCGGGTGGTTGCCGTTGGCATCCTTTTCCATCACGAATCCCTTGACCGAGTCGTCGGCTTCATCGCGGGCAAAGATGATGACGACGTCGGCGAAGCTTGCGTTTCCGATCCAGCGCTTGCTGCCGTTGAGGACGTAGGTCTCCCCTTCGCGGCGGGCGGTGGTTTCCAACGAGACGGAATCGGAGCCGTGGCTGGGTTCGGTCAGGGCAAAGGCGCCGATTTTGTCGAACCGGGCCATGGCGGGCAGCCACCGCTGCTTCTGCTCTTCGCTGCCGAGCATGTCGATGCTGCCCATGGCCAGGCCGGAATGCACGCCGAAGAAGGTGTTGATGGAACCGTCGCCGCGGGCGAGTTCTGCTGCCGCGGTGGATGCGGCCAGCCGGGTCAGGCCGGGGCAGCCGTAACCCTGGATGGTGCCGCCGGCGATGTTCAGCGCGGCCAGTTTGGGGATCAGTTCGTAGGGAACCTCGGCCCGCTCCCAATAGTCGTTGATGACCGGCAGCAGGTCGTTGTCCACAAACGCCCGCACCCGCGCCTGGACGTCCCTGGCCTGGTCATCGAGGAGGTTGTCGAGCAGGTACAAGTCGCTGTCGACGTCGTTCCCGGCGGCCGGATCAAAGGTAAAGGGAAGGGGCTGCGTGGTGGTAGTCATCTCGGCTCCGTTGGGTAAATGATCGTTTAGTAACCGAGTATGCGGGCGCTGACGGCCTCCGTCAAGGGTGCGGGCAAAGGGGTATCAGGACGGAGGCCGCATCGCTGCGGAGAACCGGCGCGGACGTCAGTTCAGTGCCGTGATCCGGTGAAGAGACGGCTGGCAGCGATCTCGGCGCCGCGGCCCAGTGATTCCAGCTTGGCAAATGCGATGTCCGGATGCAGCCGTCCACCCAGGCCGCAATCGGTGCCGGCAATGACATTCCCGCTGCCCACAAGCCCGGCAAAGCGCTCTATCCGCTGGGCCACAAGTTCAGGATGTTCCACCACATTGGTCGCGTGGGACACCACGCCCGGAACGAGGACCTTCCCCTCCGGCAGCGCCACGTCCCGCCAGATCGTCCACTCGTGCTCGTGCCGCGCGTTGCCGGCTTCGAAGGCGTAGAAACCGGCGTTGATCCCCAGCACGAGATCCACGATATTGGCGAACTCGATGTCGGTGGTGTGCGGACCATGCCAGGATCCCCAGCAGACATGGAACCGGACCTGCTCCTGCGGGATCCCCCGCAGTGCGTAGTTCAGGGCGTCGATCCGGATCTGCGTGAAGCGCCGGTAGTCCTCGACGCTGGGTTCGGGATTGATCTGGTCCCAGTTCTCGGCGATCGAGGGGTCATCGATCTGAACCGTCAGCCCTGCGTCCGTGATGGCCTTGTATTCCTCACGCAGGACATCTGCCCAGGCGTAAATGAACTCCTCTTCGCTCTTGTAATAGTCGTTGCCGATCCGGCTGGCCGATCCCGGGGACAGCGCCGTGATGAAGCCGGTGGGCAGGTCGGCAGCCGCCAGCCCGGCCTTGAGGTTTGCGATGTCTGTAGCCAGGGCATCGTGGCCGGTGTAAGTGATGGGTCCGGTGGCCGTGGGAAAGGCCGTGGCATTGCGGCCCAGTTGGATCCCGCTTTCCGGATCGGAATAGGCAGCTGCAAATCGGGTCCAGTCGCGGCGGTCTGCAAAAGAGGTCAGCCGGATATTCCCGGCTTCGCTGCGAACGGGTCCGGTAGTGATGGGATTAAAGTCAGTCAGCTCCAGGCCCGCCGTGCGTTGGAAGCTGTAGGTCCACCATGCCCCGTAGTCCACCGGGCTGGACATGGCCTTGCCGTACTCCCCATCGCCGGGAATGGTAATGCCGAGGCTCTTTTGGCGCTGCACCAGGTCAATTACCGCGTCGGTCAGAAGCAGTTCAAACTCCGGGGTGCGTTCGAGGGTAAAACCATCGTCGGCGAAGGTCCGGGCTGCATTGGCGCTTATGAGTTCCGGTGTCCGGGGCAGCGAACCGGCATGGGTGGTGGAAATCTGGTCGAACGTCATGGTGTATTCCTTCCATCGGTCCTGCCATTAGCACCTTTCCGGAAGGAATGTCCGGGGGAAGCTGCAGCGTCACGGAGGCAGGTCTCTCAGCTGCTCTGGATGGGTAGTTGCGGGACGAAAAACCAGCATGCGCCCGTCGGCAGCAAAACTCCAGCGGCACGAAATATGAAGCCGGGGCGTCGAAATATGGCGAGGCAGGAGACGCGCATCTGGCGCAGACGCCCCCGCCAGGCGGGGTAAGAGTAAACCCGGAAGATCTCATACCGGTGGTCAGGCGCCCCCCTGCGCCCGGTACCAGTTGCCCGGATCCTTCCCGCTGTGCCAGGCAGGAAAGAAGGGCGGGGATTACTTTTGGGCGGAGCTGTACGCTTCGCGGATTTCCTGGCTGATCCGCCCCCGTGCGCTGGGCTGGAAGCCATTGGCTACCGCCCATTCACGGATTTTCCGGCTCTCGCCGCTGCGGGGAACCGTTTCCCGTTTCGCAGCACGGCCGGTTGAGCCGCCGCGCAAACGCCTGGCATTGGAGAGATACGGTTCCAGTCTCCCGCGGAGTTCCGCGGCATGGTCGGCCGTCAGATCGATTTCGTATTGTGCGCCGTCCAGCGCCAACTTCACAGTTTCCTGTGCGTCTTCACCGGTTAGGTCGTCAATCAGGAGAACTTGTCTTTTCTGAGCCACGGGGCTTTTTCCTCATTCATAGTATTTTGGACCACCCCCCAAAACAGTTTAGCGGAAGTGGGGCTGTGCAATAGAGCTGCACAGGCATTTCTCTTTCCCAATCCAAAGATGATTGGGCTCTGCCCCTGCTTCATCACTAGCTGCCTCGCAGCGCGGGGACCGCAGGAAGCATTTGCGCATAAGGGTACCCAACAATGCACGCTTTTCAATCGAACAGGGAGATTCCCTGCCTAGGCAGGACGAGAGGCGGTGCCGCCGTCGGGCGCTGCCAGCATGTGCGGAGCATTGGTGACCACCAGCCAGGCCGGCAGTACTGCCAGGCAGAGTACTGCCGTTACGCTCACGTCCCCCGTAATAAGGACCGCGATGAACAGGGCCATCCAGCCGTCGCGGGCCACTGCGAGGACTACGCCGAGCACGGCTGCCGACACGGCCAGGCTCACCGGCACGGAGGGTACGAAGGCCACCGCGGCAAGCCCCGCAGCCACGCCGACAAAGACGGCCGGGAAGATCCTGCCCCCGCGGAAGCCGGCCGCTGCGGCGATCACCAGGGCAACCAGCTTGACCGCCGCGAGGAACACCAGTGTCCAGGCCGATTCGCTGCCGCGCTGCGCCAGCAGCGCGGCGGATTCCTCCGCTCCCTTGAACAGGGTCAGCGGTCCGCCGATGACACCCAGCAGGCCAAGCAGCGCTCCGCCCAGCGTCGTGAAGAGCACCGGGTTGCCGAGCCGGTGGAACGTATGGTGAACCCGGGTGAAGACGCCAACGCCCAACAGGGCAAAGCCCGCCGCGAGCGGAGCAATGATGAATCCTGCCAGCACATCCCACCCGTCAGGGCTGCCCATGGCGGGCAGCCCGACGGTCAGCAGGGTTCCGCCCAGCAGGGTCATGGTCACCGCCCCCGCCCCGGCGGCGGCGAGCGGCAGGAAGAGCCTGTCGAACAGGGCTCCGCCGCCCGCCATTGAGCCGGCGAGTCCGGTGAAGAGCAGTGCTGCGGCGACGGGGGTCCCGAACAGCGCCCCCACAGTTCCGGCGACTGTCAGTCCCACGACCAGCTGTGCCGGAACGCGGGAGAACAGCCGGCCGATCAGCACTGTGAGGATGGCCGTGTTGATCGCGATGATCGGATTCTCCGGACCGAGGCTGACGCCGCCGGCCAGTCCGAGCACTGCTGCGGCCGCCACGCCAGGAACCGTGCCCAGTGGAAGGGCGGATCCACCGAGTTCCACCGCCGCCGAATCCGGGCCGGCGTGCCCGGGAACGAAGCGCACAATGAGCCCGACGGCGAGTCCCGTAAGGGTCAGGGTGCCGAAGATCCACCAGCCGCCGTCGGGATCTGCACCAACAGCATGCGGCAGGTTCTCCCAGATCAGGTGCTGCAGCAGGCGGCTGAGTTCATCCAGCGCGAAAAGCACCAGGGCGGAGACCACGCCGATCAGGATGGCCGGCAGGGCGAGCATGATCAGGGTCCGGACGCGGTTTCGGTCCAGCGCACCTTCTGGTGCAGGTTCGGACATGGCGCCTCATCCCTGGAATCAGCTGCCCTCGAGACGGTTCACACGTGGCCTTTAAAACTACTGGCTCCCGCCCGCAAGGAACAGGGAGCCGGGTTCATCCGGCACGCCGTGGATGAGCTGGAGTGACTGCAAAAGCACATCGGTCAGGACCAGGTCCTCGGACCGCAGCCACTGTTCATAGGCTGCCAGGCACAGGCCGAGCAGGGCCCATGCGATGGCCTGGGGCTGCAGGCTGTCCACCGGTACGTCCAGCCTCCGGGCGGCATGGGCGGCAACGACCTGCCGCCAGGCGGCATAGCGCAGGGTTGAGTGCGCCAGCAGAGTGGGCACATGCAGCAGCAGTTCCATGCGTTGCCGGTGATACGGGGCCTCTGAAGCAGGAAACCGGTTGAACTCGATCACGGCACTGCACAGTCCGGTTTCCAGCGGCATGTCTTCGGGAAGCCCGCGCAGATAGCCGGACATCCTGGCCAGCAGGTCTTCGAAGTCCCCCCAGGGGAGGTCGTTCTTGGACGGAAAGTAGCGGAAGAACGTCCGGCGGCCGATTCCCGCGGCAGCCGCAATGTCATCCACGGTGACCCGGTCAAAGCCGTCGCGCTGGAAGAGGGCCAGCGCCACGTGGCTGAGCTCGGCCTTGGAGGTGACCGGTTTCCGCCCGCTCCTGGCTGGGCCGGATGGCCCTTCCGTCGTGTCCAAAAACTACCCCTTCCCAATGGCACTGGGTGCCGTTAGCCTCGTCCGCACAGAGTATCGCCATCGACGCCGGTTTCTGCCGCAAGGAGCACAAAATGACCATGGATCGCACCGCCACTCCCCCGGCCACTGAAATGACTGCACCGTCTGCCGCCCCCGCGGGGCCGGACGCTGACGATGAACTGCTGGTGGAGGAAGTCTCCATCGACGGCATGTGCGGCGTGTACTAGGACCGCCGGCCATGCCGAGCTTTGACCTCAACCGTCCCTGGCGCCTCCATCCCCAGGTGTCCGTCCGCCCCGAGCCCTTCGGAGCCCTGCTCTACCACTTCGGAACCCGCCGGCTGTCCTTCCTCAAGGACCGGACCCTGCTGGACCTGGTGCGGAAGCTCGGAACCGAGCCCACCGCGCGCGCTGCCTGCACCGCCGCCGGCATCACCGACGACGCGGGTCTGGCCCGTTACCAGAAGGCCCTGGGCACCCTGGCTACCTCCGCAATGGTGATCGAGAGGAAACCATGACCCTGATCCAGGATGTTCCCGCCCGCCAGGCAGCGACCCACAAACCGACCACACTGGTGGACCTGTTCGAGACCGGTCTGGACGCCCCGATCTGCCTGACCTGGGAGCTGACCTACGCCTGCAACCTGTCCTGCGTCCACTGCCTGTCCAGCTCCGGCCGCCGGGATCCTCGAGAACTGAGTACCGAGGAGTGCAAGGCCGTCATCGACGAGCTGCAGCGGATGCAGGTGTTCTACGTCAATATCGGCGGCGGAGAACCGACGGTCCGCTCCGACTTCTGGGAGCTCGTGGACTACGCGACGGCGCATCAGGTGGGCGTGAAGTTCTCCACCAACGGCGTGAAGATCACTCCGCAGGTAGCGCAGCGCCTGGCGGCCAGCGACTACGTCGACGTGCAGATCTCGTTGGACGGCGCCACCGCCGAAGTCAATGACCACGTGCGCGGTCCCGGATCCTTCGACACCGCGATGCGGGCGATGCAGAACATGGCGGATGCGGGCTTCACCGGCTTCAAGATCTCCGTGGTCTGCACCAGGCAGAACATCCCGCAACTCGATGAATTCAAGGCCATCGCCGACCGGTACAAGGCCCAGCTGCGGCTGACCCGGCTGCGTCCGTCAGGCCGCGGCGCCGATGTCTGGGACGAACTGCATCCCACCGCCGATCAGCAGCGCGAACTCTACGACTGGCTGGTGGCCCACGGCGAGGACGTCCTGACCGGCGACTCGTTCTTCCACCTCTCCGCGTACGGCGGCGCCCTGCCGGGCCTGAACATGTGCGGCGCCGGGAGGGTGGTGTGCCTGATCGACCCGGTCGGCGATGTGTACGCCTGCCCGTTCGCCATTGCCGACGAATTCCTCGCCGGCAACGTCCGCAGCCCCGGCGGATTCACCGAAGTGTGGCGGCACTCGGAGTTGTTCACCGAACTGCGCAGCCCGCAAACCGGCGGAGCCTGCGCATCCTGTGCCTTTTACGATTCGTGCCGCGGCGGCTGCATGGCCGCCAAGTTCTTCACCGGTCTGCCGCTGGATGGTCCGGACCCCGAATGTGTCCGCGGCCTGGGCGCCGAGGCGCTGGATAACCGCACGGCTGCCGCGCCCCGCTCCGGCGTCGACCACTCCCACCGGACCTCTCCCCCGCGGCCGCGCTCCGGTCCGGTGCCCGTGACCATTTCCCGGCGCCGTGTGGAGCAACCGCCCGTCAGCGCCTGCGCGGAAAACCCGCTGGCCGGGTTCTCCCCCGATACGCCGGGTTCCGGCGGCTGCGGCTGCAGCAACTAAACAGCTAACCCGCATCGAACGAAGCAACTATCCAGAAAGAGGTACACACCATGGGACGTGTAGAAGGAAAAGTCGCATTCATCACCGGAGCAGCCCGCGGACAGGGACGGAGCCACGCATTGAGGCTTGCGCAGGAAGGTGCCGACATCATCGCCGTCGACATCTGCAGCCAGATGGACACCGTGCACTATCCAATGGCCACTTCCGAGGACCTGCAGCAGACGGTAAAGGAAGTTGAAGCACTGGACCGCCGGATCGTGGCCATCGAAGCGGACGTTCGGGATTATGCCGCGCTCAAAGCTGCGGTTGACGACGGCGTCGCGCAGCTGGGCCGGCTGGACATCGTCTGCGGTAACGCTGGAATTGCCGGGTTCGGGCGTGCGGAGGAACTCTCGGCCGGCGAATGGGGCGACATGATTGACGTCAACCTCACCGGGGTATGGCACACCGTGAAGGCGGCCATTCCCCATCTGAAGGCCGGCGGCAACGGCGGGTCAATCATCCTGACCAGCTCCACCGCAGGGCTGATGGGAATCGAAAACTCTGCGCACTACGTGGCGGCCAAGCATGGCGTGGTCGGGCTGATGCGGACCCTGGCGCTGGAACTGGCTCAGGACATGATCCGTGTCAACACCGTCCATCCCACCGGCGTGGACACGGACATGATCCAGAACAGCACCATCTACGAGCTGTTCGCACCTGATTTGGACAGCCCGACGCGGGAGCAGATCGGCGAGCGCTTCCAGGCACTCAACGTCTTGCCCATCCCCTGGGTCGAAGCCGTGGATATCTCCAACGCCGTCCTCTTCCTCGCCTCGGACGAGGCCCGCTACATCACCGGCGTGACCCTGCCCATCGATGCCGGGTCCACCGCAAAGTAGTCCCGCTCGCCAACAGCTATCCGTTATCCGTTATCCGCTAACCAGGAGGTACGCCATGGGGCGTGTAGAAGGAAAAGTCGCATTTATTACCGGGGCAGCCCGGGGACAGGGCCGCAGCCACGCTATCCGGCTGGCGCAGGAAGGGGCGGACATCATCGCCGTCGACCTCTGCGACACCATCCCGGGGATCGGCTATCCCTCGGCCACCGAGGAGGACCTGGCGCAGACCGTCAAGGAAGTGGAGGCCCTGGACCGTCGGATCATCGCCACCAAGGCCGACGTCAGGGACCGGGCCGCGCTGCAGCAGGCCGTCGATGCCGGAGTGGCGGAACTGGGCAGGCTGGATATCGTCGTCGCCAATGCCGGAATCTGCATCATGAAGCCCTGGGACGAGGTGACCCCGGAGATCTGGGAGGAAACCGTGGGCACCAACCTCACCGGAGTGTGGAATACCGTCCAGCTGGCAGCACCGCACCTGGTCACGGCCGGAGGCGGCTCCATCATCCTGACCAGCTCGGCTGCGGGGTTGAAGGGACTGCCGTTCCTGACACCGTACGTTGCCGCAAAGCACGGGGTGGTTGGCCTGATGCATGCGTTCGCCACGGAGCTCGCCGAGCATCATATCCGGGTGAACTCCGTCCATCCCACGGGCGTGGACACCCCCATGGCATCCGGCGACGGCATGGCAGAGATGGGCGCAATGCTGGCGGCCCATCCCCGCGTTGGGGCCATGATGACCAACCTGCTGCCGGTGGAGATGACCGAGCCCGTGGATATCTCCAATGCGGTCCTCTTCCTTGCCTCGGACGAGGCACGGTACGTCACGTCGCTGACGATGACGGTCGACGCCGGAAACACGCAGTACTAGGAGCAGTAGCCGCCGAAAGCGGAACCACAACCACCGAGAGGAGCACGCGATGGGGCGTGTAGAAGGAAAAGTCGCATTCATTACCGGAGCAGCGCGGGGGCAGGGCCGAAGCCACGCCATCCGGCTGGCCCAGGAGGGCGCAGACATCATCGCGGTCGACATTTGCCGGCAGGTTGGCAGCGTCCCCTACGGAATGGCAACCGCGGAGGACCTGCAGCAAACCGTCAAAGAGGTTGAAGCATTGGACCGCCGGATCGTGGCTGTTGAGGCGGATGTGCGCGATTACAACGGGCTGAAGGCTGCAGTGGACGAGGGCGTGGCGCAGCTCGGCCGGCTGGACATCGTCAGCGCCAATGCCGGGATCTTTTCCCTGGGCCGGACGGAAGAGCTCAGTGAAGAGTCCTGGCAGGACATGATGGACATCAACCTCACCGGTGTGTGGCATACGGCCAAGGCAGCCATTCCGCACCTGAAGGCCGGAGGCAACGGCGGATCCATCATCCTGACCAGCTCCGCAGCCGGTCTTACGGGCTCGGAGAACATCGGCCACTATGTCGCAGCGAAACACGGCGTGGTCGGGCTTATGCGGACGCTGGCCCTGGAACTGGCTCCAAACATGATCCGGGTGAACTCACTGCACCCCACCACGGTGTCCACGGACATGATCCTCAATGACGCCGCTTACCGCCTGTTCCGGCCGGATCTGGAAAACCCAACCAAGGACGATGCCCGCGAAGCCTTCGCCACCATCAATGCCCTGCCTATCGAATGGGTAGAGGCAGCCGATATCAGCAACGCCCTGCTGTTCCTCGCCTCGGACGAGGCACGGTACGTCACCGGCGTCACCCTGCCCGTCGACGCGGGTGTTCTGCTCAAATGACCTGCCCGTGCAGCAAGCCGCTGCACCAGAAAGGAAGTCTCCATGGGAACCCTTGAAGGAAAAGTTGCATTCATTACCGGAGCCGCACGGGGCCAGGGACGCAGCCACGCGCTGCGACTGGCCCGGGAAGGCGCCGACATCATCGCCGTCGACCTCTGCGGGCCGGTGGACAGCGTCACCGACTTCTATCCGCCGTCCACACCGGAGGACCTCAAAGAAACCGTCCGGATGGTCGAGGCCTTGGATCGCCGGATTGTGGCAGTGGAGGCGGATGTCCGGGATATCGGCGCGTTGACGACGGCCGTGAATCAGGGGGTGGCGCAGCTGGGGCGGCTGGACATCGTGGTGGCCAATGCCGGGATCTTCACCTTCGGCTCCGATACCCATCAGATCGACGGGCAATCCTGGCAGGACCTGATGGACATCAACGTCACGGGCGTCTGGCACACCTACAAGGCGGCAGCCGAGCACCTGATTGCCTCGGGAGCGGGAGGATCAGTGATCATCATTTCCTCCCTGGCCGGTTTCAAGGGACTGGCCAACGTTGCGGCCTACACCACGACGAAGCATGCAATCGTGGGCCTGATGAAGGTGCTGGCCAATGAACTCGGTCCACTGGGCATCAGGGTGAACACCATTCATCCCAACTCCATCGACACCCCAATGGTGAAGAACACCCATACCTATAAGTTGTTCCGCCCCGAACTGGACGATCCGCAGGCCGACGACGCCGAACCGGCCTTCGCCGGCCTGAACCCGATGGGCAAGGCCTGGATCGAGCCGGAGCACGTCTCGAATGCGGTGGCCTGGCTGGCCTCGGACCAGTCGTACTACGTCTCCGGGGGCCAGATCCCGGTGGACGCGGCCGCGGCCGTCCACTGACCGGGTTGGGCGGAAAGGAACCCCTGTGCACACCACTGATCTAACGGAGACCCGGACCCGGATCGCCGCGAAGCTGGTCGGCCGCGAGCGGGAGCTGGAACTGACCCTCGCGGCCGTCGCCGCCGGCCGGGACATTGTCCTGGAAGGCCCTCCGGGCACCAGCAAGACCACCATGCTCCGTGCCATCACCGATGAGTGGGGCATTCCGCTGCTCTTCGTCGAAGGCAACGCGGACCTCACGCCCGCGAAGCTGGTGGGCCACCACAATCCGGCCCGGGTGTTGCGCGAGGACTACAGCGCGGACAATTTCGTCGCCGGACCGCTGGTCGAGGCCATGCAAACCGGCGGTTTCCTCTACATCGAGGAGTTCAACCGCGCCCCGGAAGACACCCTCAATACCCTGCTCGCCGCCATGGCCGACCGTTCCATCGCCGTGCCCCGGGTGGGCAGCATCGCCGCGCAGCCCACCTTCCGGGTCATTGCGTCGATGAACCCGTACGACAACATGGGCACCACGCGGCTCTCCACCTCCGTACACGACCGGCTGAACCGGCTCGCCATCGGCTACCAGGACGACGACGCCGAACGCGGCATTGTCACCCTGCGCACCGACGCGGACGGACCGTTGGGCCGGGACCTCACCGTCGACGCCGTCGCGCTCACCCGTGCCACGCGGGAGCATCCGGATGTGCGGCAGGGATCCAGCGTCCGCGGTGCCATTGACTGTGTGCTGGTCGGCCTGCAGCTGGCAGGCCTGCGCGGGGTGCGGGACGCCGGCGATCCGGGCTATCCCGCCCTGGTCTACGACGCCATGGTGGTCTCCCTCTCCGGACGCATCCATCTGGACGAAGCTGCCGAAACCACGCCCGAACGGGTACTGCGGGAAATCTGGGAGGACCGGTTCATCCTCAACCCTGCCGCGGCGGCCCCCGGATGAAGAGAAGTCCCAGCCGATTCACCGCTGGAACGGCGGAGCAGCCGTACGCCAGCGGCGCGGGCCCCGCTGCGCCGTACGCCGAAGCAGCTCACCGAGGAACCCACGGTGTTTGAACCGGTGCCCGGATCCGGCGGCGCGGTCATTCAGCCGCTGTCCGCCGGCCGGCGGCCACCGGCAGGCGCCCGTCCGCCAGGGGTGTCGCGGCCTGGTTTTACCGATGAGCCCGCCGAGCTGACTGACGCCGGCATCTCCGCAGCGCCGGTGGACCCGGCGGTGCAGGCCCGGATGCGGCAGATCGCTGCCCGCCTGGCCATGCCTCGTCCGCGCCGGGATTCCACTGCCCGCCGCGGCAGCGGTGCACTGGACAGCCTCCCCTACCGAGGGGGAAGCGATGACATCGATCTGGACCGGACACTGGAGGTCCTGGCTGAACGCCCCGTTCCGGAGGACGAGGACATTGTGGTGCGGGACCGGATCCGCACCCGGCGTTCCGTGGTGCTGGCCGTTGACGTCTCCGGATCCATGAAGGGGGAACGCCTCCAGACCGCGGCGGCCGCCGTCGGGGCGCTGGCCGCCGAACTCCACCAGGACGCACTGGCCGTCATCGCCTTCTGGTCCGATGCGGCCCTGCTGCTGCCCCTGGGAGGTGAGCTGAAACCGATGGAGCTGTTGGACACGCTGCTGCGGATGCCGGCACGCGGACTCACCAACATCAGCTTCCCGCTGGAACTTGCCCACCGCCAGCTGGCCCGGATCCCGGTCCGGGACGCCCGGGTGCTGCTGCTCTCGGACTGCGTCCACAATGCCGGCCCCGATCCCCGGGTAGCGGCTGCCCGGCTGCCCCGTCTGGATGTCCTGATCGATACGAGCGCCGAGACCGACGTCGACCTCGGCCGTGAGCTGGCCCGGTCCGGCCGCGGCACCGCCCGGACGATCCGCACCTACCGGGATGTCGCCCCGGCCGTCAGCGCGGTCTTCAGCACATGAGCAGCCGGCCGACCCACTTTTCCAGTCTCACCGAACTCTCCAGTCTCACCCAAGAAAGGCAGTGCCATGTTCAGGAACCCGTGGTTTGAAACCGTTGCCGAGGCGCAGCGCAGGGCCAAGCAGAAACTCCCCAAGTCCGTGTACGGCGCCCTCGTGGCCGGATCCGAGCGCGGTGTGACCGTGGAGGACAACATCACTGCCTTCTCCGAGCTGGGCTTCGCCCCGCATGTGGTCGGCCAGACCGAGAAACGGGATCTTTCCACCACGGTCATGGGACAGCAGATTTCCCTGCCCGTCATCATCTCCCCCACCGGAGTGCAGGCGGTCCATCCGGACGGCGAGGTGGCGGTGGCGCGGGCAGCGGCCGCCCGGGGCACCGTCATGAGCCTGAGCTCGTTCGCCAGTAAACCGGTGGAAGAGGTGGCTGCCGCCGGCGCGCCGCTGTTTTTCCAGATGTACTGGAGCGGATCCAGGGAAGCGATGCTGCAGCGGATGGACCGGGCCCGGTCGGCCGGTGCCACCGGCCTGATTTCCACCCTGGACTGGTCCTTTTCCAACGGGCGCGATTGGGGCAGCCCGGTCATTCCGGAGAAAATGACGGTCAAGGCCATGGCCCGCCTGGCTCCGGAGGTGATTCCGCATCCGCGGTGGCTGCTGGACTTCGCCAAGTCGGGCCGGATCCCCGACCTGACCGCACCGAACCTCACTCCGCCGGGCGGAGAAGCCCCCACCTTTTTCGGGGCCTATGGGGAGTGGATGCAGACTCCTCCTCCGACCTGGGAGGATGTTGCCTGGCTGCGCGAAGCCTGGGGTGGGCCGTTCATGCTCAAGGGCGTCTCGCGGGTCGATGACGCGCGGCGCGCGGTGGACATCGGCGTCACCGCCCTTTCCGTGTCGAACCACGGCGGGAACAACCTCGACGGCACACCGGCAACCATCCGGATCCTGCCGTCGGTGGCCGAAGCGGTGGGCGACCAGGTGGAAGTCCTGCTCGACGGCGGCATCCGGCGCGGGTCCGACGTCGCCAAGGCCCTGGCGCTGGGTGCACGGGCGGTGCTGATTGGCCGGGCCTATCTGTGGGGGCTGGCAGCGAACGGCCAGATCGGCGTGGAGAACGTGCTGGACATCCTGCACGGGGGGCTGGACTCTGCGCTGCGTGGCCTGGGCCGTTCCTCCATCCACGAGCTGGTGCCCGAGGACCTGGTGATCCCTCCGGGGTTCACCCGGACGCTGGGCAATCCCCTGCCGGTCCGGGAGTACTGAGTGCTGTCGGAACTTTCGGCCTTGTCCTGGCCGGAGGTCCCCGGTGGTGCCACGGTGCTGGTGCCGACCGGTTCCACCGAACAGCACGGACCGCATCTGCCGCTGGACACCGACACAGTGATAGCCGTGGCCGTCGCCCGGGCGGTAGCAGCCGAGCTGGCAGGGCTCGGCGGGGAGGACGGGGCCGCCGTCGTCGTTGCCCCCGCACTGCCCTACGGCGCCAGCGGCGAGCACCAGCATTTTCCGGGAACGGTCTCGCTCGGAAGTGAAGCCCTGCACGCGGTGCTGGTGGAGCTGGTGCGGTCGCTGTCCACCTGGGCCCGGCGCATTGTGTTTGTGAACGCGCACGGCGGGAACGTTGCGCCGCTGGCCCGTGCCGTCATGCAGATGAACCGGGAGGGTCACCGGACGGCGTGGGTGCCGTGTGTGGCCGGGGCCGCGGATGCGCACGCCGGGCGCACCGAGACGTCGCTGATGCTGCACCTGGCGCCGGACACTGTGGAGCTGAGCCGCGCCGTCTGCGGCAACACCACCCCGGTGGCCGAGCTGATGCCCGCCATGACGGCCGGCGGGGTGGCTGCAGTGTCGGTCTCGGGGATCCTGGGTGACCCCGCGGGGGCCGCTGCCGCCGAGGGCGAAGCGCTGCTGCGCGCTGCCGTATTTTCGGTGCTGGGCCGGCTGGACGGCACCCCCGACAGGCATGGCTGCCTGCAGCCGCGTGCCGTGGTGTCATGACGGTGGCGTCATGAGTCTGCTGCCGATCGGGTTCCGGGTGCGGCTGGCACCGGATGTGCGGGTCAGCGGCGGCGGAACAGTGCTGACCGGAGGCGCTCCGCTGCGGGTGCTGTTTCCCGGAGCGGCGGCACGGGCACTGCTTGAAAACCGGGAATTCTCCGTGACGGACCGCCGGTCCCGTGCCCTGGCGGACAAACTGCTTGGCTACGGCATAGCCGAGCCGGTGACCGCATCGTTGCCGCCGGTGTCTCCTGCACAGGTGACCTATGTGGTGCCGGTGCGGGACCGGCCCGCGGCGCTGGAACGGCTCCTGCACAGCATCGGCTCGGGCAAGGCGGTGGTCGTGGTCGACGACGCCTCCCAGGACCCGGACACCATTGCCGAAGTGGCGGCTCGCCACGGGGCGGACTATCTTCCCCTGGCCGAAAACGTCGGTCCTGCCGGTGCCCGCAACGCCGGGCTGTCCCGGGTCCTGACACCCTTTGTGGTGTTTGCGGACTCGGATATGGTGCTGGATCCGGAGACGGTTCCGCAGCTGCTGCACCATTTCGCGGACCCGCTGGTGGCCCTGGCGGCACCGCGCATCCTGGGCTGGAATCCGGGCGCGGATCGGGGCTGGATCTTCCGGTACGAGGATTCACGTTCCTCGTTGGATTTGGGTGCCCGGTCGTCGCTGGTGCATCCCCGGGCGAAGGTGTCCTGGCTGCCGGCCGCCTGCCTGGTGGGCCGGGTCGAGGCCCTCGGCAGCGGGTTCAGCCCCGAACTTCGGGTCGCAGAGGACGTTGACCTGGTCTGGGCCCTGGTCCGCGACGGGTGGCGGGTCAGGTACGACGCGTCGGTGGCCGCGCGGCATGAGCACCGCCGGGAACTGGTGCCGTGGCTGGGCCGGAAGGCGTTTTATGGAACCGGAGCCTACGAACTGGCGCTGCGCCACGGCAGTAATGTGGCTCCGGCCGTGTTGTCTCCGTGGAGCGCGGCAGCCATGCTCGCGCTGCTGGCGCAGCGGCGCTGGTCGGTCCCCGCCGCGGCGGCCTTGGCCGGGTGGACCACGCTGCGCCTGGCCAGCCGGCTCCGGCGCGGCCCGCAGCCGGTGGTGCTGGCAGCTTCACTGACGGGCCAGGGGATGCTCGCCGCACTGGGCCAGACCTCGGCCCTGCTGCTGCGGCACTGGTGGCCGCTGACCGCCGTCGGCGTTTGTGTCTCGCGGCGGATCCGGCGGGCGGCGCTGGCAGCCGCGCTGGCCGACGTCGTGGTGGAATACGTGCGGACCGGAACCGAGCTCGATATTGTGCGGTTTGCCGTGGCCCGCCGCCTGGATGACCTGGCCTACGGGGCCGGGGTGTGGCTGGGAGCGGTCCGCGGCCGGTCACTCCGGGCACTGATACCCGAAATCACCGGCCGCCGGACCTGAATATTCGCCCGGCCGCGTGGCCAGCGAAGACCGCATTAGTGAATGACGACGCCTTCGGGCAGCTCATTCGTAGGGCGGCGGACCAGGAGCGAGGCCGCCACCGCCACCAGCGAGATGACCGCACCCCAGAAGAAGGCGGTGTGCACCCCTGAGGCGGCAGCCTCAATGGCGCCCGCGCCGTCGTTCAGGGCCGCGGTGGTGCCGGTGGTCATCAGGGTGATGAACACGGCTGTTCCGGCGGCACCGGCCAGCTGCTGCAGGGTATTGATGATGGCACTGCCGTGGGAGTACAGCGACTTGTCCAGGGACCCCAGCGCCGAGGTGAAGAGCGGGGTGAAGATGAAGCCCAGGCCGGCGTTGAGCAGGCAGTGCATCAGGATCACGAGGCCCACCGGGGTTTCATCCGTCAGCAGGGTCATGCCCCACAGGGCGGCGCTGAGCACCACGGCGCCGGGAATCACCAGCGGGCGGGGACCGAACCGGTCAAACAGGTTGCCCACGATCGGCGACAGGATGGCCATCACGGCGCCGCCTGGAAGCAGCAGCAGCCCGGTGTGCAGTGTGTCCAGGCCCAGCACGTTCTGCAGGTACAGGGGAAGGACGATCAGGCAGCCGAACAGGGCCATCATGGAGACCAGGACCAAAACGATCGCCACCACGAACGGCCTGCTGGTGAACGTGCGCAGGTCCATCAGGGCACTGTCAGTGCGCTGGAGCACCAGCTGGCGCAGGACGAAGCCGGCCATGGCAACGACGCCGGCAGAGAGCGGGATCCACAGCGGCATCAGTTCCTTGCCCTGCGCGGCCTCGCCGATGCTGCTGAGGCCGAAGATGAGTCCGCCGAAGGCAAAGGTGGACAGCACGATGGAGAGCACGTCGAAGGGAACGCGCTTGGTTTCGGTGAGGTTCTGAACCTTCATTGCACCCACAGCCAGTGACAGCAGGGCAATCGGGAGCACCAGCCAGAACATCCAGCGCCAGTCGAGCGCGTTGAGGATGATGCCGGAGACCGTGGGGCCGATTGCCGGTGCCACCGCAATGACGATGGAAATGGTGCCCATCATCTGGCCGCGCCGGTGCGCAGGAACCGCGTTCAGGACCGTGGTCATCAGCAGCGGGAGCATGATGGCGGTACCGCCGGCCTGGATGATCCGTCCGCCGAGCAGCGTGCCGAATCCCGGGGCCAGCGCTGCCAGCAGCGTACCGGCGCTGAACAGTGACATGGCGGTCATGAACAGCCCGCGCATGGAGAAGCGCTGCAGCAGATACCCGGTGGCGGGAATGACCACGGCCATGGTCAGCATGAAGCCGGTGGTCAGCCACTGCGCGGTTCCGGCGGTGATATTCAGGTCCGCCATCAGCCGTGGCAGGGCCACGCTCATGATGGTTTCGTTCAGAATGACAACGAAGGAGGAGACCAGCAGTAGGCCGATCACGGTCTTCGTGCGTGGGTCCAGTGCATCGGAAGCGGGTGCGACGGGACGCGCGGTTGGGCTGGTTGAGGGGCGTTCGGCGGGACGGTCAATACTCAAAAGGGAATAATCCTGTTCGCGTGGGGTGGGTCTGTAATCCTATGCGGTGGCCCTCGGGGAGGAGGAATCAGCCCCGGCCTTCCCTCACCCCGTCCGCACCGGCCGCAGCGCGGCGTGCGTCGCCACGGCCACCGAGCCCAGGCCCAGGACCGCCGCCGTTCCGGCAATCACCGCGTAGACCAGCGGCACGACGGTCGGGACCGGCTGTCCGGACACGCTGAACGCGATACCCGCCAGCGGCGGCAGCGCCAGGACTGTTCCAAGCACCACGGCAGCGAGCACCATCAGCCCCGACTCCACGCCTGTCATCCGCCGCAGCTGCCGGTCCGAGGCTCCCAGCGCCCGCAGCAGCTCCAGCTCCGGACGGCGCCGGGCTGTCGCCATGACCAGGGTGTTCACCACCGACAATCCCACGTAGCCCAGCAGGACCAGCAGGGCGACAACGTTGATCCAGGACTGCGCGTTTCGTTCCTGCGCTCCGGCGGCGCCCATTCCCTCACGGTCCAGCAGTGTCAGGCCCAGGGCGGCGACGGCGTCGGACAGCTCTCTCGGATCCTCCTGCGATGACACCAGCAGGTAATCGTTCAGGCCGGTGGAGGTGTGCTCGCGCAGGGTGTCGTTGGCGACGGTCACGTCACCGAATCCCAGCCCGCGCTCATAGACGGCGACGACGACGGCAGTCGCCTCGGTGCCGTCGCCGAAGTGGAATCCGAAGTCCTTCCCTACATCCGCACCGGACTGCCGGGCAAGGTCTTCGCTCAGGGCAACGGTCCCGGGTTCGGCCAGCCGCTCCAGCGACCCCCGGCTTACGCCCAGGTCAAGGGCCCGGTCCACACCCTGCGGTTCGACCCCCTGCACCGCGTAGGCTTCCACGGCGTCATCCATGCCCAGGACTCGGGTTCCAGCCAGCACCGCCGACCGCACCACCGGCGTGACGCCGTCGACGCCGGGCAGTTCGGCGACCCGGGCGGCCAGGTCGGCCGAGATCCCCGAAGCGGGGGCGCTGACCAGGTATCCGGCAACCATGCCGTCGCGGGACTGCCGTCCGGCTTCGGTCTCGATGGTGGCCGGCATGAACAGCTGCACCGATCCCAGGGCCACGGCCAGGGCCAGGGGGACGATTCCGGCGGCCAGCCGGCGCGGAAAGGCCGACGCGTTGGCCCCCGCCAGGACCATCGACGCCGAGGGGCTGCGGCGCAACACCGGTCCGGCGAGCCGCAGAGTCCCGGTCACGATCCACGGACCCAGGACGCCGGCGGCGATGATCAGCAGCAGCGCGCTGGCTGCAGCGGCGGTCAGGCCGGCGAGGCCAGGCACGGCAAGCGGGGCGAGGGCAGACACTAATCCCGTTCCCAGCAGCACCAGGCCGGTCATGACCCGGCGCCTGCCCAGGCGTGGAGACTCGGTGGCTGCCTCCCGCAGTGCCGTGGTCGGTGCCGTCCGGACAGTGCCGCGGGCGCAGAAGAGCGAGGCGCCCACGGCACTCCCCACACCCAGGAGTACGGCTGCGAGCGCCGGAAGCGGACTGTAGGCCAGGGCGAAGTCCTCGGGGAGGATGCCGCCGGCAGCGAACTGCCGCGCCAGCAGATGCGCCAGCCCGTACCCGGGCGCCGCGCCCAGCACCGCTGCGCCCCCGGCAACCAGCGCCACCTCCCGGGCCACCAGGCCCAGGGTCTGTCCGGATCCTGCTCCCACCGCACGCAGCAGCGCAAACTCGCGCCGGCGCTGCAGGATGGAGAGCGACAGCGTGCCTGCCGTAACAAACACCGCGGTCATCAGGGCTACCCCGGCCAGCGAACTGCTCAGCAGCAGGAGCATGGACCGGGCTGCCGATCCCCCCAGCGACTCCACATCGCCGCGCGCGTTGCCGGTATAGCCCACGACGCCGGCCACCTGGCCTTCGATCGCGGCGGACAGCTCCTCCGCAGCGACCCCGGGCTCGGCCAGTACGCCCACGGCAGCAACCGTGCCCCCGTGGGGCCAGAGCGCAGCTGCGCCGGCGGAGCTCAGGAAGACAGCGGGGTGGGCTGGGGAGTTGTTCGCTGGGGAGTTCTCCGTGGCGGCGATACCGGAGACCGTGTACGAGGCAGGTACTCCCCCATGTGAGAGTTCAACTCTGTCGCCCGGGGCGACCCCAAAGGATTCATCCACGACGACTTCCGCTTCCACGCGCGGTTCCCGGCCCGAAACCAGACCATACGGTGCCAGTTCCGCAGTTTCCCAGGCGGATGCGTCAACGCTCTGGCCGGTCCCGGTGAGCAGGGGAAGGCTGTACGTGCCGACCGCCCGCTGCACGCCGGACACGGCCGCTATCTCGTCCACCACGGTTTCGGGCAACAGGACCCGTTCGGGAAAGGGCGCCGCCACATCTTCGGGAACGGGCATCGACTGCGGGGCGCCCACGACGACGTCGGCTCCCCGCAGCCGCTGGACCTCCGTGCCGCCGCGCAGCCCGGATTCGATCAGCACACCCATGCCGGTCATCAGGGCGGCGCAGAGGAACACGGCCACAAACACTCCGGCGAACCCGCCGCGGTTGTGCCGGATTGAAGCTTTGGCGAGGGTCCACATATCAGCGCTCTCCCAGATAGGCCACGCGTTCGGTGACATCCCGGACGCTGGCGTTGGCCATGCTGCCGTCCAGGTGCCCGTCGGCGAGGAAAATAATGTTGTCTGCCGCGCAGGCGGCCACCGGATCATGAGTCACCATGACTACGGTCTGTCCCAGTTCCGATACCGTGTGGCGCAGCAGGTCCAGGACCTGGCGGGCGGTGGCGGAGTCGAGTGCTCCGGTGGGTTCATCGGCGAAGACTGCCTCCGGGCGGGTAATCAGTGCCCGGGCGATTGCCGCCCGCTGCTGCTGGCCGCCGGAGAGTTCCTGAGGCTTGCGCTCCCCCAGTCCGCCCAGTCCCACGGCCTCCAGGACGTACCCGAGCCATGCCGGGTCGGGGGCGCGGCCGGCCAGCAGCAGCGGCAGGGTGACGTTCCGGGCCACCGACAGCTGGGGCAGGAGGTTGTAGGACTGGAAGACGAAACCCACGTGGTCGCGGCGGAACCGGGTCAGGGCCTTGCTGCGCAGCCGGGAAATCTCGGTGTTGCCCAGCAATACCTGACCGCTGTCCGGGGCATCCAGGCCGGCGGCACACTGCAGCAGCGTGCTTTTGCCGGATCCGGAGGGGCCCATGACCGCGGTGAAAGTGGCGGGCGGGACGGTCAGGGTCACGTCGCGGAGGGCCGGCACAACGGTGGTGCCGGAGCGGTAGCTTTTGGACACTCGGTGCAGCTGGAGGGCAGGGGCTGCGGGGTAGGCGGTGGTATCGGAAGGTGCGGTGGTATCGGAAACCATCGGGTTCGTCCTTGGGTCGGTGGTGGGCTCTTAGTTCGGTGGCGAAAGCGGCGGACTGCCGGTGCCGGTTCTGCCTTCGACGCTACGGATCCGCGGCAGCGGTTCCGATACAGCCACCGCCCGGGTTCTTGGTATAGCTGGCTATACCAAGGCCCGCCCCGGTCTCCGGCATAATCAGGCAGGTGAGATTCCCCGACCGTTCCGCGCTGGACGCCCGCCTCCAGGCCCTGGCCTTCCTCCTGCGGGAGGGCAGGGCCTGGTTGGCGTCCCTGGGGATGATGCTGGCGGCCCTGGTGCTGCTGCCGTTTCTCCCGCTGGGGGTCGGCCTCTATGGGGTACCGCGCCTGCTTCAGGTCCTGAACCAGCTGGCAGCCCGGGCCCAGGGGCGGGCCGCCGGGTTCGCCGGCGCCGTCATTCCCTTTGACCGCCGCCGCCTGTCCGGCCGGCATTCCTTTGGAGAGCTGGCTGCCCTGGTGAGCGCCGCCGAAACCCGGCGCGACGTTTCCTGGCTGCTGTTCCACTGTGCTTTTGCCCTGGTGGCAGGCGTCCTTGCCGTGGGCCTGCCTGCAGCTGCCCTTCTTAATGTGGCGGCAGCGCCGTTCTGGATGCTGTTTCCGGCGGACGCTCCGCTGGACCTGGCGTTCCCGGTCACCAGCTGGGCGTCCGCGGGAATGACGGTGTTGTTGGGCCTGGCCTACGGCGTTGCCGCCTGGCTGTTGCTGCCGTGGATGGCGCGGCGCCTCGGGGACGGGACGCTGGCCATCCTGTCGCCGCGGCGGTACGCCGAGCTGTCCCGCCGGATCTCCGACCTTTCCGCCGCCCGGGCCAGCGCGCTCACCGCCCACGCTGCCGAGCTGCGCCGGATTGAGCGGGAACTGCACGACGGCGCGCAGAACCGGCTGGTCGGCGTCGTCATGATGCTCGGACTGGCCCAGCGCGCGGCCGAGACCGACCCCGCAGCCGCCGTGCCTTTCATGGCCCGCGCCCAGGACGCCGCCACCGAGGCCCTGGCCGGCCTGCGCGAAGCCGTTCATGACATCTATCCGCCCATCCTGGACGAGCTGGGACTGGACGGGGCTGCCTCGGCACTGACCAGCCGGTCACCGGTTCCGGCCGCGCTGGACGCCCGCGGGCTGCGGCGGGCTCCGGCCGCCGTGGAATCGGCAGCGTACTTTGTCCTGGCCGAAGCCCTCACGAACGCCGCGAAACACTCGGGCGCCTCACAGATTGAGGTTCTCCTGCACACCGATTCGACGCAGCGGGAGGATGTCCTGGTGGTCCAGGTCAAGGACGACGGGCGCGGCGGCGCCGCAGTGCCGGCCGGGGATGGCGCCGTCGTCCCGGTCCGGGGTGCGCGGAACGGCCGGGGCACCGGACT
Organism: Arthrobacter jiangjiafuii; assembly: GCF_018622995.1. Lineage (NCBI taxonomy): Bacteria > Bacillati > Actinomycetota > Actinomycetes > Micrococcales > Micrococcaceae > Arthrobacter > Arthrobacter jiangjiafuii. The sequence continues at coordinate 1,799,705 of NZ_CP076022.1, read as the reverse complement.
GGACGGCATCGCCCGCCGGGCCGCTGCCTTTGGCGGCAAACTAATCCTGGCCAGCCCCGAGGGCGGACCGACTGTAGTAAGGGTGGAACTGCCATGCGCCTTCTGATCGCCGAGGATGATGCCCTGCTGCGCGCCGGGCTGGAACTGCTGCTGCAGGGTGAGGGCTTTGAGGTGGTCGGCTCCGCGGACAACGCCGAGGACCTGCTGGCGGCCTTTGAGCCCGGCAGCGCCGACGGCGCGGTCCTGGATGTCCGGATGCCGCCGTCGTTCACCAATGAGGGGCTGCGCGCCGCACTGGAACTGCGGTCCCTGGTGCCGGACTTCCCGGTGCTCGTCCTCTCCGCCTATGTGGAGGACCGCTATGCGAGCCGGTTGCTGGCCTCCGGAGCCCAGGGCGTGGGGTACCTGCTGAAGGAACGCGTGGGCAACGTGGGGGAATTCGTGGATGGCTTGCGGCGCGTGCTGGCCGGCGGCACCGTGATGGACCCGGAAGTTATCGCGCAGCTGTTCAGTCGGCGCAGCACCCGGGATCCGGTCCGGTCGCTGACGCCGCGGGAGTTCGAGGTGCTGGGGCTCGTGGCCGAAGGCCTGGGCAATACCGAGATCGCCCGGACCATTTCGGTATCCGAGACAGCGGTCAGCAAACACATCGGCAACATCTTCGCGAAGCTGGGCCTTTCCCCCTCGGACACCGGCCACCGCCGGGTGCTGGCCACGCTGGCGTACCTGCGGTCCTAGCCTGGGCCGGCCTCACACTGCCAGAGGTCCTCGCCGTCAGCGTCACGGATTCCGGTCCGCAGTAGTCCCAACCGTTCCGCAACACCCGCCGAGGCCCCGTTGCCGGGATGGATGCTCGCGGCAAAACGGGCCACCCCGCACCGGGTCAGGGCAATTACCATGGCCTGTGCTGCCTCGGTGGCATAGCCTCGTCCCTGATGCTTCCGACCCACTACCCACGCCAGTTCCGCCGTTGTTTCGTTGTCCGTTTTTCCGCCGCGGCGAACTGTGGCCTGGACAAAGCCCGCAGCCAGCGCCGTGTTACGGGTCCTGATGATCCAGTTCAGCCAGATTTCGGGTTCGTCCAGCGGCTCGGGCTTCTGTGTACTGCCGTCGGTTGCCCGTGATCTGCTGCCCGGCCCGAGTGATTGAAGGAGATAGCGGTGAGTGAGTTCTTCCACTGTCGGGGCCCGTCCACCGGTGAATTCATACAGCGCGGGATGCGCGAGCACCGGAACCATTTCGACGGCGTGCCCCGGCACCAGGGGTTCCAAAATGAGCCGTGGTGTTTCCAGGACGGATGTTCGGCGATTTCCAGCCTCCATCACACCGCCATTCCCTTGGGACTACCCGTTGTGTCTGTTGATGTTTCATCATGGTGTGCCGATGACGACGATTGGCTCAGGCTGGCGCGCAACAAGGACGTGTCGCCGGATTGCGCCTGCCGTTTGCGGCGGACAAACACAGGTACGCTAAGAGTTCTCCCGGGTTCAGCCGATAAACGCGCTGCCCGGCAAGATGACGAAGGAAGAGAAAGTTATGCCAGTGCCTAAGCGGAGCGACCCTGACAGCATTCGACATGATTTTGGATTCCTTACTGTTGCGGAAGTGCTCCAGCTTTGTTCCAGCCAGCAGATTCTCGACCCGTCATCGACCCTGATTTCCCGAAAGGCCCAGCTGGGCGAGGGAAATGTCTTTTACCCGGGTGTTGTTATCCAGGTCGACACGCAGAGTTCCTGCGTCATTGGATCTAAGAACGTCTTCTACCCGTCCACGTTCCTCTCCGCCCAGGACGGCGGAATGATCCTCCTGGGGTCGGGAATCCTCATCGGGCCCGGAGGGGTGCGGATTGAAGCCGGCCGCGCCGATGCCGTGGCAGTGGGCGACGGCGCCCGGCTGGGCAATGGTCCGCTGATCACCGGACGGTCGGTGCTGGGATCCGGATCGCAGATCCTGGGCGCCGTGCAGGCCGAGTCCGTGGTCCTGGCCGACGGCGGCGACTACGCCTCAGCGGACCCCGACAAGCGCGGTGCCGTGCTGAACGGCTCCGGTTTGGCCCGCGGGCTCCGGCTCGCGCCGGGCGACCTGGTGCAGACCTTCGGCGACTTTGCCAAAGCCCCCGTCCAGCGCCAGGCCGACGTCTCGGCCTGGTCGGACCGGTAGCGCCGAGCGCCCCAGTCCGCGGGCAAAGGCCCCCCCATTAGCAGAGAGCGGCGCCACTCACACCCATCTGCGAGCTTCGTTACTAAATAGTTATCCTTCCGTAATGGTCTTGTAGCTTTGAACCTGTGCCGCTGATTGAAGCGGTTCCCTCGGGCTTGTTACCTAACTCTGCCGCAGACCTGAGGTCCTCACGAATCACCACTTCGGCAGAGGCGGGGGAACCAATTACGGGTTCCTTTTGAATCCTTGGGGTTAAGTCAGCCGAAGGTTTCTTCGGCTGACCGGGTGTCTCCCATCCGCATCCGACAGCTCACCTCGCAGGTATCGGGAGAGGTAACTCAATGTCTTTCAGCAATACTTGTGGACGCCACCGTGCCGATTCAGGACTGTGGGCCACACTCACCAGCGGTAAAGCGCGCACCATCGGCACCACTGCTGCCGTTGTCGCCGCCGGCTCCGGCCTGATGCTCGGCCTCGCGGCCCCCGCTTCTGCCGGCGTCACCGCCAACGACTCGGCCGAGTCCTACAGTGCCCCCGCCGTGGCAGCAGCACCGGCCGCAGCTTCTGAGGCCGCAGCCGCATCCACCCACGTAGTCGTCTCCGGCGACACGCTCAGCGCCATTGCCGCCACCTACGGCGTCACGCTGGACGACGTCCTCGCGCTGAACGGCCTGGCGCTGGAATCCGTCATCTACCCCGGTGATGTCATCACCTACGCCGGCGGTGCCGCTGTTGCCGTTGCCGCCGCCGCACCGGCCGCGGCCTATGCCGCACCGGCTGCTGTTGAGCCTGCCGCTGCAGACTTCAGCAACATCAGCACCCAGGCCTCTTCCGTTACCCCTGCCGCCGCATCCGGCGCAGCTGTCACCGGAACCAACCAGATCATGCTGAACTCCGCGTACTCCCAGCTGGGTGCCGCTCAGGACTGCACCGTCCTGGTTGAGGTTGCGCTCCGCGCAGCAGGCCACTCGGTCGGCGATCTGGCACCCGCACAGCTCGCTGCCTACGGAACCCAGGTTTCGGACCCCCAGCCCGGCGACATGATCTACTACGCCGACGGCGGCATGGGCCTGGCCCACATCGCCATCTACACCGGCAACGGCCAGGCCATCCACAGCGGATGGAACGGCAACCAGACTGTCGAGCAGAGCGCCAACGTCGGATCCGGCCCTGTCTACTACCGCGTAGCGTAATTCCTGCCGCGCCGGCGCGTCGGGTCTGACCCGACGGGAAGAACGGCTCGTTCTCGGGCACGACGCGCGGACGGCATGGATTTATAAAAGGAACGCCCGGCCATTGGCCGGGCGTTCCTTTGTGCAACGGGGTCCATCCTGCGGCAGCGTCTCTGCTGCGGCAGCTGAGTTACACGGCAGCTGAGTTACACAGCGCCTTCGTCCTGCCCGGGGCCGCCGTCCTCCTCGTCGTGATGGTCGCCGTCGTCGTGGTGGTCACCGTCCATCGGGTGCCCGCCGGGATGGCCGGGGCGCCCGTCGCGGTCCGGCTTCGTTCCCTTGTCCGCTTTGGTTCCCTGATCCGGCTTCGCGCCCCGATCCGAGTCTTCGGATTCCGGCCCGGATTCGGCGCCGTCTTCGGCGTCCTGGTTCCGGGTGTCCTCCTGCTGCTCGGTCACTGAAGCCTGTTCCTGGTCCACGGACGTGTCAGCGGCTGCCATGCCGGCGAAAAAGGACCCGAGCAGCAGCGCCAAACCGCCGACGACGCCCAGGATCCAGCCCAGTGGCCCCCTGACCTTGTCGCGGAAAGCCATAGTGGTTTTCACCTCCCGATAGTGATTACTTACGGTTCCATTTTCGGATCGGTTTCTTCGAGGATTCTTAGAGCTGGGCCTGCTTCCCCGCCAGCGGAAGGCGGACCTCCAGCCGGGCGCCCCGGCCCTCCGACGCCGTCGCGGCCCGCACTGTACCGCCGTACCGGGCGGCGATTTCCGCCACCAGGGCCAGTCCCAGCCCGTAGTGCCGGGGTGCTGCAGCGGATTCGTTTCCGGTGCCACTCTCGGAGTCTCGGGCAGAGGCAAACCGGTCGAACGCATGGCTGCTGAACCCGGGCGGAAAGCCGGGGCCGTCGTCCTCCACCGCGATCACCGCCTCCCGGCCGCTGCGGCCCACGGAAACCCGAACCCGCGTCCGGGCGTAGTCCATGGCATTGTCGCCCAGGGCGGTGAAGATCCGTTGCAGGGCGGCCTGTCCTCCACGCACGGTCACGTCGGAGGCCGGTGCCTCCAGCTCCAGGGCCAGCCCGCGCCGCTCGGCCTCCGGTTGCAGGAGCCCGACGGCGCCGCGGGCCACGGCGGTCAGGTTCACCGTTTCGGTGCTTGCCGGCTGCCGCGGATCGGCGGCTACCAGCAGGTCTTCCAGGATGCCGGTCAGGACCTTGGTGTCGGTGACGACGTCGTCAGCGGCTTTGATCGCTGCCTCTTGCTTGGCTGCCTCGTCGGCAGCTGATCCGGATTCCTGGCCGCGGGGGTCGGCCAGCCGGCGGCGCAGCAGCTGGGCCCGGGTGCTGAGCAGGGTCAGGGGTGTGCGCAGTTCATGGCTGGCGTCGGCGACGAACCGCCGCTGCAGGGCCAGCGACTCCGCCAGCGGCCGCATCGCGGCCCGTGCCGCAACGGCCGAAACGGCGCCGGCCAGGATTCCGGCCGTCAGCACGGACACCACCAGGGACCATGCCAGCCGGCGAAGCTGCTCTGCGGCCTCGTTGGTGTCCACCGCGGCCTGCACCACATCGGGGCCGCGGCGGGCGGTCAGCACTTCATAGGTCCGGCCGCCGACTGAGACCGTTCCGCGGCGGGAAGTCCCGTCACGGGCCACCTCGGCCAGGGCCTGCTCGTCCGGAAGGCCGGCGGGCATGTCGCGCGAGACGGCGAGCCGGCCGTCGTCGTACACCGCCAGGAAAACGTCCAGCGGGACATCGCGCGGGGAGTCGTTCCGGACGGCGGATTCCAGTGTCTGCTCCGCCGCCTGGCGGGTCTGGGTAGCCACGATGCCGTAGACCAGCAGCCCGCCCAGTCCCAGCAGTCCCACCATCAGGGCGGTAAACAGGGCGGCCAGGCGCAGGGACGCCCGGCGCAGCTCGGCCTCCTCCCGGCTGCCGCGGGGACGAGGGAATCCGCTCATCAGCTCACGCCGAGCCGGTAGCCGAGGCCGCGGACGGTCAGGACCGACTGCCGTCCCAGCTTGCGTCGCAGGTAGTGCACATAGGTGTCCACCACGCCGTCGTCGTCGGCGTCGGGGAACACGGTGTCCAGAAGCTCTCCGCGGGTGAACACCTGCGCGGGCCGCCGGGCGAGATGTTCCAGCAGGGCACCCTCACGGTCGGACAGGACCACCACCTCCCCGTCCCCGGTGGTGACGGTGCGCCCGGTAGTGTCCAGCGTGCCGCCGGGCACGGGCAGTACCGGAGTGCGGCTGATGTTCCGGCGGCGCAGCGCCCTCAGGCGGGCCAGCAGCTCGTCAATGTCGAAGGGCTTGCCCAGGTAGTCCTCGGCGCCGCGGTCCAGCCCCTCGACGCGGTCGGCGGGATTCCCCAGGGCGGAGAGGATCAGCGCCGGAGCCAGCACCCCCTTGCTGCGGAGCCGGGCCAGGACATCCAGGCCCTCGATCGCGGGCAGTCCCCGGTCCAGGAGCAGGACGTCAAAGGGGCGGGTCAGCCCTTCATGCAGCGCCCGCCGTCCGTCGAAGGCCAGCGTGACCTGGTAGCCCTCGGACTCCAGCAGATCAGCGAGCATCCGGGCAAGGCTTCGGTCATCTTCAACGACCAGGATCCGGGGCTGCTCGGCCATGGAAAAAGTCTAGCGGCGCAGCACGTTCACCGGCTGGGTGCCGGCGGCTTCGGAGCGGTTTTTCGGTGTAGTCAGCAGGACGACCGCGACGGCCACCACCGCCCCGATGGTCGCCTCAAGCGCCCGGTCCAGGGTCAGCTCCCAGACGGGTTGTTCGGAGATAAATCCGGTCATCAGCAGGGCCACCGGGGTCAGGAACACCATGGCAAGGGCATAGTGCCGGATCACGTAGACCTCTCCGGCGAATTGGAGCAGCGTCAGCAGCACTGCCAGCTGCACCGGGGTCCAGTCCGGCTGCAGCAGCAGCGCCGACAGCAGCACCCCGGCGTAGGTGCCGAGGATAAAGTGGCCCGCCCGCACCCGGGCATTGGCCGCGTCAGCGGCGGCCAGCGGGGCGCAGGCGGCGAGCATCGCCCAGTAGCTGTGTCCCGTGCCCAGTGCCACGGCCAGGGAACCCGCCGCCGCGACGGCCGCAATATAGCGGCCGGAGTGCTGCAGGATCCGCCCCCAATCCGCGGGCTGGGACGGCGGCCGCGGCAGCACAGGGGTGTGCCGGCGGGCATGCACCCGGCCGGCTATGCCAAGCACCAGGGCGGTTAGGACGCTGCCCGCGACAGTCAGCGATGCCTCGGCCAGGGAGCCGGTAAAGGGGGCAGCGGAGGTGGCGGTGAACGCGAAGATATAGGTGAACGGTCCGGCGGGACGGACCCGGAGGTAGTCTGCGGCTACGGAGATGCAGCCGGCGATAAGCGTCGCTGCCGCCACGATCTCCCAATCGGAGCGCCCGGCCATCGACATCGCATCGCCGAGGACCACGGTCAGGCACATCAGGGCGCCGGACTGGGCCTGGTGCCGCAACCGGCGCCAGTGCGGTTCCGACCGGCCGAACACTCCGGTCAGCGAGCCGAAGATGGCGCACATGGTCAGGTCCGGGCGGTCGAGCAGGAGGAGCACGATCAGGGGTATCAGCAGCCCGGCGGCAACCCGGACGGCGGGCGTCCGGTGTCCGCGCCCGGCAGGGACAGCGAGGAATTCACGGAGGTGGTGCATCAATGCGGTTACATCCGCGCTTTCGTCTTGGCTGTTGCCTTCGCCGACCAGGGGTCCTCCGGCCAGGGGTGTTTGGGATATTTGCCCCGCATCTGCGCCCGGACCTGCAGATAGGGTCCGGACCAGAAGGAAGCCAGGTCATCGGTTACAGCCAGCGGGGCCCGGGCCGGGGAGAGCAGATGGAAGAGCACGGGCACCCTCCCCTGCACCAGCCGCGGCGACTCGGCCCAGCCGAAGCACTCCTGCAGCTTGACTGCGACGACCGGGCGGCCGCCGTCGTCGTCCACCTCCGGATACGTGATCCGCACCTGCGAACCGCTGGGCACGGCCAGCCGTTCCGGGGCCAGCTCTCCCAGTTTGGCGGCGTCGGGCCAGGGCAGCAGCCGGCGCAGCGGCTCGGTCAGGTCGATCCCGTTCACCGAAGCCCCGCCCGCCAGGGCCTGCAGCTCGGGCGACAGCCAGTCCTCCAGGCGGGCCAGCAGTGCCGGCTCGGAAACATCGGGCCACGGAGCGCCCAGTTCGCGGTGCAGCAGCGCCATCCGGCGGCGCAGGGAGTCAGCGGCAGGCGAGAACCCGATGACGCCGAGCCCTTCAGCGGCGAGCGCACGGGACACAGCTGCGCGGCCCTCGGCTGCGCTCGGACCAACCGGTGTGGAGGACAACACGATGGCGCCCATCCGGCGTTCGCGGCGGGCAGTGACGCGTCCGGCGCTGCTAAATGAGGCCTCGACCGTATCGGTGAGCAGGTGCCCCGCGGCTGCCTCGGCGGTGTCTTCGCTCAGCGGTGCGGCCGAGCGGATCACGGCTCCGGTTCCCGCGGCGTCGCGGCCTTGCGCCCGGGACACCTCGGCAACCGCCAGCCACTCGTATCCGCTCAGGGAGCTGCCGGCCGGAAGCCCCGCCCGGGTACCCGATGAGAGCAGGTAGCGGTCGCCTCCCGATGCCGGCCCGTCGCCTGGCACGCGGCGGGCAATGCGGTCCGGAAAGGCCAGGGCGACGACGAAGCCGGTTGCCTCGGGTCCGGGAACCGCAGCGGGCGATCCGGCTGGGGTGGCCGGGGTGGCTGCTCCGGATTCCCGGCGGACGAGGGACTGCATCCGCCGGACGTCCTCGGACCAGCGCCGCTCCCCCGGATCCCGTCCTGACCGCAGGCCGGTCAGCAGCCGGGAAAGATCAGCCCCGGGAGCCCGGTGGTCTCCGGCCACCAGTGCCACGGTTTCAGCGGCCGTGCGGGCACCGACAACAGCGGAACCGTCCAGCAGGGCGCGGGCAAGCCGCGGATCGGCAGGAATCCGGGCCAGGGTTTTGCCCAGCCGTGTCACTGCCCCGGCTGCATCCACCGCGCCGAGGTCCCGCAACACGGCCTGCGCATCGGCCATGGCGGCGGCAGGAGGCGCGTCGGGCAACGCCAGACCGGCTCCGCCGGGCGCACCCCAACAGGCCAGGACCAGTGCCGCGGCGGTCAGGTCCGCTACGGCGATCTCGGGTGTCTGGTGGGCCGGGGCGGCGCCGAAGGTGCGTTCGTCGTAGCAGCGGACCACGCGGCCCGCTCCTTGGCGGGCCGCCCGGCCGGCCCGCTGCACGGCCGAGGCCCGCGAGCAGGAAACCGTCACCAGGCCCGACATGCCGCGGGCTGCATCCCGGCGCGGTTCCCGGGCCAGGCCGGAGTCGATGACCAGACGCACCCCGGGAACAGTCAGTGAGGACTCCGCGAGACTGGTGGACACGATGATCCGGGGCGGATCCTTCGGGCCGCGGCCGGAGACGGCCCGGTCCTGCTCCCGCGGCTCCACCTGGCCGTGCAGTTCGAGGACTTCGGTCCCGGTCCCGACCTGGTTGCGGATCCGGGAGGCCACAAAGGACACTTCCCAGGCACCGGGGACAAAGACCAGGGCATCAGCCTCCGGATTGGCGGCGACCAGTTTGGTGTGCGCGGCCGCGGCTGTGTCGGCAACGTGGGTGAGGAAGTTCCGGGTCACCCCGTGTTCATCCAGCCGCAGCGAGGGTGGCGGTGCCCATGCCACCTCCAGCGGGTGCAGCGCGGACGGGCAGCCCACCACTGGAGCCGGAATGCCGTCGTCGCCGATCAGTGCGGCGAACCGCGGCGCGTCCAGCGTGGCGGACATAGCCACCAAGGTGAGGTCTCCGCGCAGCTGGCGGACTTCGGCGAGCATACCCAGCAGCAGATCGGTCTCCAGGCCGCGCTCGTGTACTTCGTCCAGGACGACGGCGGCGGTGCCATCCAGTCCGGGGTCGGCGAGCAGGCGGCGCAGCAGGATCCCCGGGGTGACGAATTCAATGACGGTATCCGGGCTGGTATGGCTCTCGCCCCGGACCGTGTAACCCACACGGTCACCCAGCCGGGAGCCATCAAGACTGGCCAGCCGGCGGGCCGCGGACCGGGCGGCGACGCGGCGCGGCTGGGTCACGACTATGCGCGGAGGCCTCTGGACGTTGCTAAGTGGTGGATTCGCGAGGATCAGGTTGGCGAGCAACGGCGGGACAAGGGTCGTCTTTCCGGTGCCCGGTGGAGCTTGGACGACGGCGGCGCTTGCCGTGTCGGTGCTCTTGGCCGGTGCCAATGCGGCGGCCAGGTCCGGCAGCGCCTCGGCAAAGACCAGCCCGGCACCGATGGTCTCCAGATCAAATGCACCCGCGATGGAGGCTGCATCCGCGCTAGGGGACATCGGGTTGAGGCCAGGGATCCGGGGTCCATTCGATGTGCTCACCGTTCCATTGTCCCGCCCATGACGAGGCGCAATGTCCCACTCATCGTCGCAGTACCGGACGTGGCGGCGGCGGAGCCGTGGATCGGTAGACGTGACCGGTGGGGGTGGTGGTCTCCACCGTGTGCCGGTCGGCCGGAACATCCCGCGAGCTCCAGCCCGGCGCTTCCTTGGCCTGGTTGCAGGCCTCGCACAGGCCCTGGATGTTCTCCGCACTGGTTTGTCCGCCCTCGCGGAACGGTTTGATGTGGTCGTAATGCCGGATTGGCGCCCCGCACCACGGCATCCGGCAGATCTGGTCCCGCGCCGCGATGAACCGGGCCAAACCATCCGGCACCAGCCGTGCCCGGGAATCCATGGCCGTCAGCCGGCCGGTATCCGGTGCCGTGTACAGGCGGCGCAACCAGACCCGTGTGCGTGGATCCGGCCGGATATTGCCGCTTTCGCTTCCCCGCCCGTTCTGGTTGTCCTGCCTGTTGGGCTCGCTACCGGCGCCTGCGCCTTGAAAACCCCTGTTATCGGAACCTGTGCCGGTGGAGCCGGCATTGCGGATCAGGTCCCTCGCCCACTGCGCGGGCACGATCCCGTAGCCGGCCAGCACCGCAGGCTCGGCACCAGGAGGGACCCATGGGACCAACACATCAGAAGCGGCGGTCGCGGCAGGGTCGCCCGAAACGCCCGGATTGGCGGGTGCTTCCCGGCCGCCTGCGCTTGCACCGCCGGGCTCGGACAGGATGCCGTGGAGCAGGGTCTGATCCGTCATGATCAGTTGCACCTCAACGCGCACATCCTCCGCCCGCGCCTGACCCGTGACCCGCTCCACCAGCGTGTCGGCCATGATCTGCCCCCTGGAGCGGGAATCCCCCGCAGCCCGCAACCGGTCCGCTTCCCGCGTCAGTGCGGCAAACACCCCCACCCCCTGGGTCACCGGCAGCAACCCGGTCACATACGTCATGGTGTCCGGCGCCGGGCGACAGGACACATACCTGTCAGCTACTGCTTTCGAAGACCGATTCACCACGCTATGCGGATCCAACCCATACGAGAGCTTCTTGATCTTTGCGGTCAGCTTCCTGTCCCCGAGCTGTTCCAACCCGGCCAGGTCCCCGGCCACCACCTCATCCACCCGCGCCCTATCCTCCCGGGACAGGCAGGCTGTTTCCTTTACCAGGATTGTGGCCCGCCATTCATTGATCACCCCGGTACTGAGCGCGTGCAGGGTATGGGGCATCTCCGTACTCAGGATCCGAGCCAGCCCCAGCAGCCGGGCACCGGCATGCGGTGACACCCTTCGCGCCAACGCAACCTGCCCGGCAACACCCCGCCCCAACTCATCCTGCTTCACACCCGCCCGGGCCTGCGCCTTCCGGGTCGAGACATCAAAGGCTGCAGCAGCCCGGGCCTGCGCGGCAGCGGCTGCGCACTTCAACTCCTCCAGGCCCCGGATCTCATCTATCAACCGTGCCCGCTCCTCAGCCTCACCGTCGAAGTCGGCAGTATCGACGGAGAGATCAGCTGTATCGACAGACAGGTCAGCCGTCCTGTCGGCCGGGCCCGCACCCGGTCCAGGGACCCCGTTGCTCTCATCACCAACACTTGAGTAGTACATATCTTCGATTTTAGTGAGGAAGGCCACCATGTGAGGCTTTTCTAGCTACGGGAGGTTTACGCGGAAAAAGTACCTGCCAACCACGGCCGGCGGCCACCCCTCCTGCCCAAGCCCTCGCAGGATCTCCTCGGGGCCTGGACCGGCAGCGACGCCCCACCGGACATCCGTTGGACGGAGCCCTAAGCACTCTCGGCTGGCACGGAAAGCGGCTTGAAGGCCCGTCCGCTGCGCACCCACTGGTCTTCGAGAGCACCACCGAAGGTCGATGCGGCCACCGTGCCGGGGGCCATGGACATTCGGGGCAGGCGGCAGCCCTTCATGTTTGCCCTACACCGCGAGGGGGCGAGCAGGGTATTGCCGCACGGCCGATAGTCCTGTGACATGTGATGGTGTACCCCAACCCCCTTGAAGAATCGCTTGCGCTCCGGCTCCGCACCGCCGGCAGTGTGTTCGCAGAGGCCGAAGCCCGCCTGCTGGCAGCTGAAGCCTGGAACTCCGCAGCCCTGGAGAGCATGGTGTCCCGCCGGACCGCCGGAGAGCCGTTGGAACAGGTCCTGGGATGGGCGGAATTCTTCGGCCTCCGGGTGGCGGTCGCGCCCGGTGTCTTCGTGCCGCGGCGGCGCACCGAGCTCCTCGCCGCCCGCACCATCGCCCTGCTGGCAGCCGGCACCGACCCGCTGGCCCTGCCGGCAGGCAGCCCCAATCAGGTGGTGGCCGAGCTGTGCTGCGGATCGGCCGCCGTCAGCATGGCCATAACCCGGCACGCCCCGACAGCCTCGCTCTTCGCAGTCGATATCGACCCCGCCGCAGTCCGCTGCGCCCGCCGAAACCTGGACGAGCCGGCCGTCGTCCTGCAGGGTGATTTATACGAGGCGCTGCCGGCTCACCTTCGCGGCGGGATCGACGTCGTCGTCGCGAACGCTCCCTATGTTCCCTCTGCGCAGCTCGGCACCATGCCGCCCGAAGCACGCGATCACGAACCCGCCCTGACCCTGGACGGCGGCGTGGACGGGCTGGACATCCAACGCCGCATCATCGACGAAGCACCGGTCTGGCTCCGTCCGGGCGGAACCCTGCTGCTGGAGTGCAGCGAGCGGCAGGCGCCAATGGTCGGGCAGCTCATGACGGCGGCAGGATTCGTCCCGGAAATCCTGCACTGGGAGGATCCGGATGCCACGGCTGCGTCGGGCCGCTGGAGTCCGTGTACGGCGCGGACGCCAGGATAGGGAAGACTGGAAGCTCGCAATCTCTAAAGGTGGAACCACTTGATCAATCTTCAGCAGGACAACGACGGCTTTGTCCGCATGCCCCGGCACTTCCCCCAGTCGGCCTCGGTGAGCATCACGTTCACCGACGGAACCACCGAAGTCCTCACCGGCGCCCGGATCAATAAGGCGTACGACGACGCCCTGGCCGACTTCCGCGCCAAGAACCACCTGGACGCGAAGGGCTTCCCCCGTCACCCGAAGGTCTTCCCCGGCGGCGGCAACAAGATCGACTTCGTGCCGGTTCACCCCGGTATGGGCGAGTAACACCCGCCGAAACCTATGGCTTGGCACCGGGCATTTGGCGGACTGATCCCAGATGCCCGGTGACGAGCCGCAGCAGTTCCGGCACCACGGCCGGATGGAAATAATGCCCCATGCCCGGGATCGTCACGTGACGGGACCCGGCTATGGCGGCGGCCGTCGCCGCTCCCCCGCTCGGGTGCACAATCGGATCCCGGTCACCGTGGATCACCAGCGTGGGTGCGGTAATTCCAGCCAGGTCAGCCGTACGGTCCTGAGAGGCGTTGATGGCGCCAAGCTGCCGCGACCGTCCCGTCCCGCCGTCGGGAAAAGCGCCCCGGTCCCAGGCCGCACCGGCCAACTCCTCCTCCACGGCAGCATCCGCGGGATAGGTCCGGCCGGCCAAATGCTGCATCATGCCCACACGCGCGCGGACAAATTCCTCCCGGGTCCGGGCCGGCCGGGCCGCCAAGCGACGCTTCGTCGAAAGTGCCGCAGCACCCGCTTCCCGGGCACCGGTGGTGGAAATCAGCGACGTCAGGCTCAGCGTGCGGTCCGGATGATGGGCGGCCACCGACTGGGCGATCATCCCGCCCAGGGACATCCCCATAATGTGCGCCCGCTCCAGGCCCAGGTGATCCAGGAGCCCGACGACGTCGTCCGCCATGTCCTCGATCCGATAGGCACCCGGCACCGGCCGCCCCAGGGCCTGCATCAGAAGGGAAGGTGTGGGCGTCTGCATCCGGCTGGACCGGCCGGAGTCCCGGTTGTCCGGCCGGATCACCCGGTAGCCCTGCGCCGCCAGGCCCTCCGTGAACTGGGCCGGCCAAGACGTCAGGTCCATACCGAGCCCGGACAGCAGGACCACCGGTTCGCCGTCGTCGGGCCCGTCCTCCCGGTAGCAAAGCCGCACCCCGTTGGCCAGGGTGGTGAAGCGGTCCGGGACCCCGTTTAGCGGCGTCAACCCGTCTGGCCCGTGAAAATGCAGGTGCTCGTCGACCAGCGCGCCCTTCTGCAGGTCCTTGCGGTCGGCGAGGAAGTTCATGGTCATCAGCCACGGTGCGTGCGTTCCCTGCCGCGGCAGCGCGTCCAGGCTGCGTTGGACGTAGCCGGCGCCGAAGTCCAGCAGCGGCCGGGTCGGCAGATCCGCCGGCGTCACCGGGACCGCCGGCGTCACCGGGACCGCCGCCGTGTAACCATGCCGGTCCATATGCGTCAGCAACCGCGAGAACCATTGGGTCAGCAGCCCGATCTTGAGGGTCCAGGACGCGTTGGTGTAGCCGATGGCGAAGGCCATATTGGGCACACCGCTGAGCATCACACCCCGATACGCGACAGTCTGCGGCAGCTGCACCGCCGCGCCGTCCACCCGTAGTTCCATCCCGCCCAGCACCTGGATGGTGAATCCGGTGGCGGTCACGACGACGTCGGCCTCCACCTCAGCGCCAGACGCCAGCCGGATGCCGCGTTCGGTAAACGCGGTGGTCTGACCAGTCACCATCTGCGCCCGGCCGGAGCGCAGGGCGGCAAAGAAGTCGCCGTCGGGCACCGCGCACAGCCGCTGGTCCCACGGTCCGTACGGCGGATTCAGATGGGTTTCCAGATCAAATCCCGCAGGCACCGCCCGGCGCTGGATGGCGCGGATCACCGAGCGGGCGGCTCGGGGCCAGCGTTGGCAGAGCGACCAGATGGCGCGTTGCCGGCGGGCGCTCACTTCCGCCATGATCCGCCCGGTACGTTTGGGGCCGACGACGCCGCGCAGCCGGCGGGCGATCGGATCCTCCGCGGGAATCGGGAGGATGTAGGTGGGGGTGCGCTGGACCATGGTTACTTCAGCGCCCAGCTCGGCCAGCGCGGGAACAAGGGTGACGGCAGTGGCGCCGCTGCCGATGACCGCGACCCGCTTGCCCTCCACGGCCAGGTCTTCGGGCCAGTGCTGCGGATGCACCACCCGGCCGGCAAAGCGTTCCGTTCCGGGAAGTTCCGGAGCATAGCCCTGGTCGTAGCGGTAGTAGCCGGCGGCGTTGAAGATCCAGCCGGCAGTGAGGTCCAGGAACTCACCGGTTCCCACCGGTTCCGGCACTGACCCGTCCGGCGCCGGCACGGCCTGCCGGGTCCGTTCCACCCGCACCTTCCAATGGGACTCCTGGCTGGAGAAGTCCGCTGACACCACCCGCTGGTGATAGCGGATCAGGGCATCCACGCCGTACTCTGCCGCGGTGTCTTCGAGGTAGCGCAGGATGCCCGGCCCATCGGCGATGGCCTTCTCCTCGCGCCACGGCCGGAAGTCGTAGCCAAAGGTATAGAGATCGGAGTCGGAACGGATCCCCGGATACCGGAAGAGATCCCAGGTGCCGCCCGCCCGTCCCCGGCTCTCCAGCAGGGCGATGGTGCGGCCGGGGTGATCCTTGCGCAGGCGGCAGGCCGCACCGATCCCGCTAAGCCCGGCGCCGACAATCAGCACGTCCAGGTGTTCCACGGCCTGCTTGGATTCCATGACTCCCCGTTTCATCCGCCGGCACGTCCTTATGCCGCTGAAGTTTCGCCCTTGGAAGCGACCCTATCGAACCCCTCGGACATTTTCGCCTGCGGGAAGTCTTCCAGGTGCACGGCCATGCGCCTGACGCCGCGGTACCGGTGGCTCGGCCAGCGGCTCTACTCCTCGGATTATCAGACCTGGTGCACGGCGGAGGGAACCGAGCTGGCCTGCGAGCCGGAAAAGTGATTAAACGGGAGGTTCGGGGTCGTACTGGATGCCGCGCCGGACCTCCCGGGCCCGCTGAACCCCGGCCAGCCGCCGGACCAGGTGCAGGGCCATGTCGATGCCGGCACTGACCCCGGCGCTGCTGACGACGTCGCCGTCGTCGACCCAGCGATCGTCAGGACGGACCTGGATGCTGGGATCGAGTTCGGCCAGGGTGTCCAGGGCGTCCCAGTAAGTCGTGGCCGGGCGGCCCTGGAGCAGTCCCGCCGCCGCGTACACCAGGCTGCCGGTACAGACACTGGTCATCAGCGGGACCTGGGCGCGCAGTGTGCGCATCCAATCCAGATGCCCGTCGTTCCGTGCCAGCGTGCGGGTGCCGTGCCCGCCCGGATGCAGGAAGACCTCGAATCGCGGCGCCTCAGCGCGGGAGGTATGCGGTGTCAGCAGCAGCCCCTTGGCCGCCATGACGGGCAAGCCGTCCCCGGACAGCATGACGACGTCGTACCCGTCTTCCGGGTAGTTCCGGGTCCAGTAGGCCAGGACCTCCCAAGGTCCCACGGCGTCGAGTTCCTCCAGGCCGTCAAAGAGCAGGATGCCGATGTGTTTGGGGCCCTGATCCTGTGACATTTCCGGATCCTGGGACGTTCGCTCATCCTGTGTCATGCCCTGATCCTTCCAGTGCCGCAGCGCAGCGGCAACGAACGTCATTTCCGTGTCCCAATGCTGTATTCGGAGGCAGCCGGCGAAGGCTTGCGATCCTGCTGCTCCACGGCGGATTCTGCTCGCTGGAATCCCTGCGGGCTCAGTCTGATGCGCTGGTGGCGGAGCGCCGGGTGTATGCCTTCGAACGTCCCGGCCATGGACGGTCGGCGGATATCGACGGCGGCTACAGCTATGAACGCAGCATCGCCGACACGCTGGCCTACGCGGATCTGGTCCTGGCGAAGCTGGTCCGGCTCTGGACCGAGGAGCCGCGGATCAACCCCGCGGTCCTCTCCGCCATCACCGCCCCCACTCTGGTGATGTCCGGGGACCGCGACACCATCCGGACCACAGCCTGCTGATCGCCGCTTCCATTCCCGGTGCCCAGTTGTGCATTGTGCACGGCGCCACCCACGGACTCGTGGCTGAAAGCCCGGAGCTGATCAGCGCGGTCGTGCGGGAATGGCCTAAGTAACGAATCGAGTCGATGCCGGTGCCCGTATTCGCCTTCGCCTGCATTTAGCTGGCCTGATACGGTTTTTGTGGCTGAATTCGGCCCTTACCTAGTCCCCCGCTCCCCCCAGCAGTGAGATGTGAGAACGCACCATGAACAAAGAAACAGCAGTATCAGAGCATCCGGGAACGGTCCCGAACCCCGAGCGCACCGTGACGGTCTGGGATGACGGTGTGCAGCTGGACTTCACCTTCGCGGACTGCATGAAGTACCACGGTCCGGGATTCCCGGGTGGCGTCGCGCATGCCTTCGCGGTGCTTGGCCGCGCGCTGCCCGAGCTCGCGGCCCGCACTCCGGGCGGCCGGGTGGAACGCCGCGGGCTTAGGATCCGCACCCCCTTTGGCGGCCCGGGCGCCCGGGATGCCTTCGAACTGGTGACCCGCGCGGTCACCGGAGACCGCTACGCCGTCCTGCCCGAACTGGCCCGCCCCGAGCGCGGAAACACCCTCGCCCGCTATGTCTTTGAGCTGGCCACAGACGCCGCGAGCGTTACCTGCATCATCCGCGACGACGGCATCGTTGCGGAGGAGTTCATCAACCTCACCGCGAAGCCCGACAAGACCGCGGAAGAGCTCTCGCATCTGGAGGACCTGAAGGTCGAAATGCGCGACCGGATCCTCAGCCGCGACCCGGCCAGCGTTTATGACCTGGAGGGCTAAACCCTGGGACGGGTTTTTGGCCGCTGTCGGGTAGGTTGTCCCGAGAGCGGCCACCGGGCCGGCAACTCCTCCTCGTGGAAGGGCCTTGAGACCATGCCTGTGAGATTCAGCGGTGCAGACCGATGAGGCATAACCCCGTGTACGCGCTGGAGGAGATCGCGGCCATTAAGGACCTGATTCGCGCCAATCCGTGGTGCACGTTCATTACGCATGTTCCCGGCAGCGGCCTGGTTGCCTCGCACTATCCGGTGCTGCTGGATGAAGATGCCGAGGGCATTGTCCTGCTCAGCCATATGGGCCGCCCGGACGAAGAACGGCACCGGCTGGGTACGGAGGAGATGCTGGTTATCATCCAGGGACCGCATGGGTACATTTCCCCTGGCTGGTACGGCTACCGTCCGAATGTTCCCACCTGGAATTTCACCACGGCCCACCTTTGGGGCACCCCCGAGGTTTTGTCGGATGCAGAGAATCTCGACGTCCTGGACCGTTTGGTGACGCATTTCGAATCGGCGCTGCCTGATCCCCATCTGCTGCATGCCACCAGCGGCAACAGCGAGTACGCCCACCGCATTGTCAAAGGAACGGTGGGGTTCCGTTTGCCTGTTGTCCGGATGGAGGGCAAGGAAAAAATGAACCAGGACAAAGCGCCGGAGACCATCCGCAGCATCATTGACCATTTGGAGTTGCCGGGACCGTATTCCAACCCGGCCCTGGCCGCCCGGATGCGGCAGGCCAATGCTTCGGTCTTGAACGACGTCTTGGATGAGTCGGGCCTGGACGGGTAGGACCAGCCTGAACTGCTTGTGCTGCTTCCCCTCGACGAACAGGAACACCCGGTGCCGGATAATCTCCTCCTAAAAAATGCCTCGCTCCCGAATACTGGCGGGCGATTCGATGTCCTGCTGAGCGGCGGGATCATTGCTGCGCTGGTGCCGGCCGGAAGCCCTTTGCCCGACGGCCCGTGCCTGCGCGACCACGGAGGCACCGCCGTCGTCGGCCCTGGAACGCAAACGCATGACCTTGACGGCCGCTATGTGATTCCGGGGCTGTGGGACAACCACGTCCATTTCGGCCAGTGGGTCACCCGGCAACAGCGGCTGGACCTAAGCGCTACCGCCAGCGCCGCTGACGTGCTGGACATCGTCCGGTCGGCTGCCGGGGGCCGTGCGGAGATGCTGGTGGGGT
Source organism: Arthrobacter jiangjiafuii (assembly GCF_018622995.1). NCBI lineage: Bacteria > Bacillati > Actinomycetota > Actinomycetes > Micrococcales > Micrococcaceae > Arthrobacter > Arthrobacter jiangjiafuii. The sequence continues at coordinate 1,781,089 of NZ_CP076022.1, read as the reverse complement.
TTGGGTTCCGTGACGCGCTCTGGCCGGACTCCCCCACGCTGGCAGCGCTCGATTCCGTGTCCGGGTCAACGCCCGTCGTCCTGATCTCTGGCGATCTGCATTGCCTATGGGTCAATTCGGCGGCGCTGGGCATCCTGGGACTGCCCGGCGCGCGCGACGGCGGGAACGACGATGGCGGGAACGACGATGGCGGGAACGACGACGGCGGTGTCGGCGCGGACGGCAGCGGCCTGCTCCGCGAAGGTGCCTGTTTTGAGGCGCTGGAAAAACTGCAGGATCCCACCCAGCTTTCACACGCCGCCTATGCCCGGGCGGCTGAAGCCGCGGCACGACGCGGCGTCGTCGGCATTGTGGACTTTGAGAATACGGACAACGTTTCGCAGTGGCCCGAGCGCGTCCGTCACGGCATGGACTCGCTGCGGGTTGAGGTTTCGGTGTGGCCGGACCGCCTCGACGCTGCCATCCGCAGCGGCGTGAAGACCGGCGATGTGTTGGACAGCCGCGGCCTGGTGACCATGGGTCCCTTGAAGGTCATCGTGGACGGGTCGCTGAATACGCGCACGGCCTGGTGCTGGGATCCGTATCCCGGCCTGCCGGCAGCCCATCCGCACTCCTGCGGGGTGGAGAGCGTGCCGCTGGCGGAACTGCAGGGACTCATGGCAGCGGCACACAGTGCCGGGCTGGGCGCAGCGATCCACGCGATCGGCGACCGGGCCAACACCGCTGTGCTGGATGCGTTCGAAGCGCTGGGCATGCCGGGCGTCATTGAACACGCACAATTGGTCAGCGAACAGGACTTTGCCCGGTTCAAGGCGCTGGGCCTGGCAGCGAGCGTGCAGCCCGAACATGCCATGGATGACCGGGATGTTGCTGATGCCTTCTGGGCAGGGCGGACCGGACGAGCGTTTGCCCTGGCCTCGCTGCACCGTGCCGGAGCTGAACTGCGGCTGGGCTCCGACGCGCCGGTGGCTCCACTGGATCCCTGGTTTGCGATCGCGTCGGCGGTTGGGCGGAGCCGCGACGGACGTGCTCCGTGGCATCCGGAACAGTGCATCCCTGCTGCTGCGGCGCTCACGGCGAGCACGCGCGGTCGCTCCGCCGTGCGCGTCGGGGACGTGGCCGACGTCGTCGTCGTTGAGAAGGATCCGCTCACCGTTCCGGCGGACCAACTGCGGACCATGCCCGTTTCCGCGACCCTTCTGGGCGGGCGGTTCACCTGGTCCGATCTCTGACCTCCGCGGCGGCGTCAGCGAAAGAGGCTGCGCAGGCCGCCCACCGGTCAGCGGCTAGTCGTGCAGGAGCACTTGGTAGAGGTTGTGGTCCTGCCAGCTGCCGGCGATCTTCAAGTAGCGCGGCGCCATCCCGATCTGCTGGAAGCCGGCCTTCAAGAGCACGCGTTGGGAGCCGATGTTGTGCAGGAGCGTGCTTGCTTCAATGCGGTGCAGCCCGAGTTCATCGCGTGCCGCTTCCACAATCGCCAGCACCGCGGCTGATGCCAGGCCTCGGCCCGCGTACTGGCCATCAACCCAGTAGCCCAGCCCTGCGCTTTGGAAGGGGCCACGAACTATTCCGGCCAGATTGAACCGGCCGACGATGCGGTCTCCGGCAAACAGCCCAAGGGAGAAGCCCTCGCCTGCTTCGGCTGCTGCAAAGCGTTTGTTGATATCTGCCCGCTGCCACGCCTCTGAGTAGTATTCATCGGCACGCACCGGTTCCCACGAGGAAAGGTAGTCACGGTTGCGGATGTAGGCAGATGCCAGTGCCGGAGCATCGCCCCGACGCAGCACCCGCATGCTGACTTCATCAGTGAGGTGGCAGGGTTTGAGCATCAGGCAAGATTACCCATGATCTTGATTAGCCGGTCATTTGGGGGCAGGAAATCCGGCGGTCAATAGTCGCTGGGACAAAAGCCGCTGCCCGGAAATAGATGTTCGGTACTGTGTAAGGCATGGGGAAATACGAACAGAGACGAGAATCCGCTGCTTGCCTGCGGAATGGCTGGCGGCCTGCCGATTGCGTGGGGCGCGGCATGGGGGCGGCAGATGTCTGAAGAACTCGGGGGTCTGATCTCCCTGTCCTTCGCCCTTGTCCTGCTTCCGGGCATCTGCATTGCCGTTACCCGCCAGGCAGCCGAAGGCCTCGTCGGCATAAACGGTTCCTTCGGGATTCGGACGCGTTATACCCGGGCATCCGATGATGCCTGGGTGGCCGGGCACCGGGCCGCTCTCCCAGTGGTGAAGGCGATGTGGCCTGTTGCCGGCGTTGGGCTGGCAGCCGCCGTTATCGTGCACATTTCCTTTGGTGGTTCCGCGGGTACAGGTGTGGCTTTCCTGGCGCTCATGGCTGAGGTCGCAGTCGTCTTACGTTCCGCCGCGGTCGCTAACCGTGCTGCACGCTCCACTCCGGCCGCTCCGGACCAATAGAATCCGGCCCATTAGATGGCTGTTGCGGCACCCGCGAAAGCCAATCCTCAGGGTGCCGAACGCGCGCAGGTATTCCCGTGCTTTCCCAAGTAATTGGTGCGAAAAAGACGGGTATTTGTAGGACCTGAAAAGGGGCTGTTTGAGCCTGTTTCGGGCTCTTTTTGAGCCGGAAATGTCAGAGGCAGGTGAAAGCCTGAAGACATGGATCAAGACAGGAATGTTCCCGGCACCGAGGCCGGCGACGACGGCGGCGGTGGGGTTGGCGCGACCACTGCCGCGGCCGCGGTGGAGCGCAGCCGGGTGGTTTTCGACGCGGGTCTGGGAGCTTTCACCGGGTCGCTGGTCCTGCAGGGTGTCGAGGTCCTGGATGAGGAGCAGGCCGGGGTGGTGTTGACCCGGCTGGATCAGCTGGGCCGGTGGGTGCAGGCGCAGCAAGCGAAAGTCCTGCACCGGATCGAGGGTATCTTCCGGGACGAGATGTTCTTTGCATCAGGGAAACTCGAGCCCGGTTTGGCGTTCAGCCTCGCTGCCGAGGAAGCCGCGACCATCCTGGGGATTCCCACGGGCACTGCGGCGATGCGGATGAGCGAAGCCGGAACACTCTGTGACACGCACGCGGCCACGCTGGCGAAGCTCGAGTCCGGGGCGCTGAGTTACGGGCACGTGCAGACGGTGCTGGATCAGTCGCAGAACATTCCCGCCGGCGAGCTGCCGGGGTTTGAAGCGGAGCTGTTGGACGTGGCTGTTACGGGGCTGACGGGTTCCCAGTTCCGGGTCAAGGCCCGGCGGCTGCGGGAGAACAAATATCCGGAGACGATTCAGAAGCGGCAGCGCACGGCGTTTGAGAAGCGCCGCGTGGTGCTGGACCCGGATTGTGACGGGATGTCCTGGCTTTCGGCGTTGTTGCCTGCAGAGAAGGCGCAAGCGATCTTCACTCAGCTTTCGAAGGCCGCCCGGGGTGAGCGGTCCGCCGGAGACCCGCGGATGGTGGATCAGTTGCGGGCGGACATCCTTGAGGACCTACTGCTGGACCATGATGATCAGCAGGCCAGCTTCAATGCAGAGAAGGGCGACGCAACCGACTGTGGCGGGAACCCGGGTGATAAAGCGGCTGGCGGCAAGACCCGTGGCCGGGCAAGGGCAAGGGCCCGCGCCCGGACCGAGATCCTGGTGCTGATTAACGCGGAAACCCTCTTCGGTGCCGACGAGCAGCCGGCCGAACTGCACGGTTACGGACCCATCAGCCCGGAAACCGCCCGCCGGATGGCTCGGGAAGCAGCGAAATGGACTCCGGTCGAGCGGGATCCGGAGACTGAGGAAATCCTGCGGGTGGGCCGAAGGCGGAAAGTCCCCGCCGGGCTGCAGCGATGGCTGCGTGCCAGGGATGGAACCTGCCGTTTCCCGGGGTGCCGCTCCAATGCCGTGATTTCCGAGATTGACCACACCCGGCCGTGGGCGCAGGGCGGGAAAACCGACCACGACAACCTCGAACACCTCTGCCGGCGGCACCACATGTTCAAAACCGAAGGGTTCTGGAAGGCCTGCCAACCGGCAGCCGGAATTATCGAGTGGACCTCACCGGGCGGACGGACTTATCGGACCGAACCCCATCTGGCTCTGCTGACCTCGCCGGTCGTGCCGGTGCCAGTCGATTTGCGATTGCCAGCCGATGTGGACGACCTGCCTGAAGCCGACGCGGATCCCCCGCCCTTCTGATCCGGGACGGATCCCCGCACGACTGCCGCGACGGATCCTAGGAACGCTTCACCCTTGCTCGGACAGACACCCCGGCGCAGGCGATCACCGCAGCACCTCCCAACACCGTTGGCCAGGTGAGCTGTTCATGCAGCAGCAATGCCGCCCAGCAGATGCTCAACACCGGCTGGACCAGCTGGACCTGGCTGACCTGAGCCATCGGGCCAATGGCCAATCCCCGGTACCAGGCGAAAAACCCGAGGAACATACTCACAACCCCAAGATAGGCGAGCGCACCCCACTCGGCCGCGGTACCCGTCTGCGGCTGGCGAACCGCCGCGACAACCGTCAGGGCGACCATCAGCGGAGATGCGAGAACCAGGGCCCAGGAAACGGTCTGCCACGCACCAAGCTCCCGCGCCAGCAGTCCTCCTTCCGCGTACCCTATGGCTCCTGCAACCACGGCTCCGAAGAGCAACAGATCCGACCAGTGCAGCCCGCCCAACCCGCCGCCGTGAAGGGATGCAAACAGCACTACTGCGACTGCCCCCGCAGAAGCCATAACCCAGAACAGCAACGGCGGGCGCTCATGGCCGCGCAGCACAGCAGCTATGGCGGTGGCAGCCGGCAACAGCCCCACGACAACGGCACCGTGATTGGCCGGAGCTGTTGTGAGTGCGAAGGAGGTCAGAAGGGGGAACCCGAGGACCACACCGCCGGCAACCGCTGCCAGCCGGACCCACTGCCGGCCGTGCGGAAGAATCTGTTTGGTGAACGCGAGCGCCGCCGCGGCCAGTACTGCCGCAATTACTGCCCGGGCCGAGCCGATGAACAGCGGGGAGAGCCCTCCGTCCTCCACCGCCATCCGGGTGACCGGCAGGGTCACGGAAAAGGCGGCAACCCCCAGCAGCCCCCAGCCGAGGCCGGAGCGAAGGCTGGGTACGCGCTGAACGCCGGATCCAGAGCGAAGGTCGTGTCCGCGCAGAAGACCGGGACTGGAGCTACGGCTGGAGCCTAGGCCGTTACCGGATAGCGGTGGTGTACTAGGAGGAGTAGCGCTATTATGCTGTGACATGTCTCACGATAGCAGTAGTGCCCGGATTGTTGCAGGTCTTCGCGCCTGGATTTCGACTGCGTCACCTGGGGCCATGCTTCCCTCCAGCCGGGCCCTGGTCGCCCAGTACGCAGCCAGCCCGGTCACCGTACAAACGGCCCTGCGCACGCTCACGGCCCAGGGCCAGATCGAGACCCGTCCCGGCGTCGGAACCTTTGTCCGGGCTGTCCGCCTGGCCCGCCCCCGCGACTACGGCTGGCAGACGGCGGCACTGGGATCCCCGCCGGCACGTTTTCCACAGCTCTCAGCCGCCCTGCGGATGGCACCGAACGATGTCATCGACCTGCACTCGGGCTACCCGGACCGCGAGCTCCTCCCCGAACGGCTGCTCCGCACCGCTTTTTCGCGCACCGCCCGCAGTAATTCCGTGGTGAGCCGCTCCCCCGCGGCGGGCCTGCCCGAGTTGCAGGCCTGGTTCGCAGCGGAACTCGAAGCAGCCGCCCCCGCTGGAATCATGCCCCCGGCGCCCAGCGACGTCGTCGTCCTCCCCGGGAGCCAAAGCGGCCTCAGTACCGCCTTCCGCGCACTCGTGGGCGCTGGACGCCCCCTGCTCATGGAATCCCCCACCTATTGGGGCGCCATTCTCGCTGCCGCGCAGGCCGGCGTGGAGGTGATTCCCATCCCCAGCGGCGCCAACGGTCCCGACCCGCAGGAGCTGATCCGTGCGTTTGAACTGACCGGAGCACGGGCGTTCTATGCCCAGCCGACCTTCGCCAATCCCACGGGTATCCAGTGGTCGCCGGGTCTGGCCGGCGAGGTGCTCGACGTCGTCCGGCGGTTTGGGGCGTTCCTGATCGAGGATGATTGGGCGCACGACTTCGGCATCACCGAGGATCCCTCACCGCTGGCGGCACGTGATGACAGCGGGCACGTGGTGTACCTGCGGTCGCTGACCAAGAGCGTCTCGCCGGCCGTCCGGGTTGCCGGCATTGTTGCGCGTGGCCCGGCGCGCGAACGGATTCTGGCCGATACGCACGCACAGTCGATGTATGTCAGCGGCCTGCTGCAGGCGGTAGCGCTCGACGTCGTCACGCAACCGGGGTGGAAAACCCACCTGCGGGGCGTGCGCCAGCAGTTGGCCGGGCGCCGCGACCTGCTCGCCGCCGCCCTGCGGGAGCACGTGCCCGACGCCGAACTGGAGGTGCTGCCGCGAGGCGGCCTGAACCTCTGGCTCCGGCTGCCCGATGCGACCGACCTGCCGCGGCTCGTTCGGGACTGCGAGAACGGCGGCGTCCTGGTCGCCGCCGGGAATGAATGGTTCCCGGCCGAATCGACCGGCCCCTATCTGCGCCTGAACTACTCCGGACCGAATCCGGGCGCGTTTCCCGAAGGAGCAAGTACTATCGGCCAGGCGCTGGCAGCGCAGCAGCAGTAGCCGATCCCATGGGCTGCAGGCCGCCCATCTAGACTTGCAGGCATGGCATTACCGTCGGCGGATCACCGCTCCCAGCACCAGCAGCCCCGCCGTGCCCCCACTTCTACACCACCCGGATCCAGCCGACTCCGGACCCGGACAAGCGCACTCTGGCTCGGTTTGGGGCTCCCCGCCGCGCTGGTGCTGGTGGTCCTCGGAGCGCAGATCCACGGCCTGGACTTCACCGTCTACCGCGAGGGCGCCCGGGCGTTCCTGGGCATGGGCGAGCACCGGCTCTACGATCCGGCCCTGGTCCAGACCGACACGCGCGGCCTGCCCTTCACCTATCCGCCGTTTGCCGCACTCCTGCTGACACCGTTCGCCGTGCTGCCCGAGGCCGTGGGGCTGGTGCTGGTCACGGCGACGTCGTGCCTGTGCCTGGTGCTGACCGCCATCCTGGTCGCCCGGTATCTGCGCGATAACACCGTGCTGCCGGAACGGATAACCGCAGCGCTCGGCGGCTCCGCCGGCGTCGTCGTGCTGGCAACGCTGCTGATCGGCGTGCTGGGACCATGGCGCGAAGGCCTGGGCTTCGGGCAGATCAATCCGATGCTCATGGTGCTGATCGTGGCGGACCTGATCCGCCCCGCCGGCCGCGTTCCGCGCGGGATCCTGATCGGTCTGGCTGCCGGCATCAAGCTCACGCCGCTGGCCTTCGGCCTGGTTTTCCTGGTCCGCCGGGACTGGCGGGCCATCCTCACCATGGGCCTCACGTTTGCCACCACTGTGGCCGCGGGCTGGCTGGCGTCACCGGAACAGTCGCGCATCTTCTGGCTCAGTGCGCTCTCCGATGCCAGCCGGGTCGGCGACACCACTGACATGTACAACGTGTCGCTGAACTCGCTTCTCGCGCATCTGGGCACCCCGGAGGCGCTGCAGCGTCCGCTGTGGCTGCTGGCCTGCGCCGCCGTCGTCGTCCTCGGTTTCCTGGCGATTCGCCGGTCCGATGCGCGCGGCGACATGCTGGCAGCGATCAGCGCGAACGCCGTGGTCATGCTCGCGATCTCGCCGATTTCCTGGTTCCATCACTGGGTCTGGATCGCCCTGGTCCTGCCTGCCCTGTGGGTCAGCGTACGACGACGCCGGGCCGGGGCCCGTGGCCCGGGCATCGCCTTGGGGGTGGTCATGGTGCCGGTGTTCATGCTCTCCTCGGTCACCATCACCATGATGCTGACCGGCGTGGTGAGCGGGCATGGGCCGGCGGCACTGGAACTGTTCACCAGTCTTGGCGTGATCCTGCCGGTCGCTGCGTTGGGTTTCTGGGCAACAGCTCCGCTGGGGCCATCCGTCAAAGAGCAGCAGCGCGCCTAGTCCAGCACCACCGAAACGTGCCGGAGCCAGCGGGCGACGACGGCCAGTTCCTCGGCGCTGAAGCCGTCGGTGATCTTCCCGTTCAACTCGTTCAAGGCGGACTGTACGACGCCGAGCGCAGCCTTCCCCTCAATGGTCAGGTTCACGCGGATGGTGCGGCGGTCCACCGCATCCGGCGCCCGGGTGATGAGCCCTGCCTTCTCCAGCCTGGAGAGCAGCCCACTCAGCCCGGCAGGAGAGGCATCCACGGCTTCAGCCACCTCGCCGGTGCTTGCCCCCGGATGCCCCATCAGATGCAGCAGTACTCCGGCGGCCGACGCACTGATGCCTCGATCGCCGCCCCGGGAGCTGATCCAGCGGCGCAGCCGGCGCTCCGCGGTGAGTGTCAGGAAGATCAGTCGTGGAGCCCGCTTCCGGCCGCCACCACTCCCAACACCGGCGGGCACGCCCGGCCCGTTCCGGGCCCCGCGGCTTCCATCGCTCATGGCCGGGCCGCGATCCGGCCCTCCAGCCAATCGAAGACCTCCGGCCAGAGCTTCTCACGGGCCCCGCGCCGGAAGAAGCCCATGTGCCCGATCGTTGCCATCCCGCCGTCGTCGGGCGTGTAGGTGCGCCGCTGCACCCCGGCGTTGGGAAGACGCCCGTAGATCGCGTCGATCTGCTGCGGGGTGGCCCACGGGTCGTCAGTGAAGCCGATCGACAGCACCTCGGTCTCCACCTTGGCGGCGCAGACGGCGGCATCCATGCTCGGGTCGTCGAAGAAGTAGTTCGGACGCCGGGACCAGCGGCTCCATTCCAGCATGGCGCCGCCCGGCATGTCCTCGCCCAGCCCGATTTTCCGCCCGGGCACCATGCCCAGCACCCGGCCGGTAAGCGGCCCGAGGACCCGCAGCACCAGACCGACCCGCAGCCGTTCCTTCGGATCAATGATGGTCTTGGTGACGCCGGCATGAGAGGCCACGGCGACGAAGCCCAGCAGCCCGTCCGAACCGTTGTTCAGCGCCATGGCATGGCCGCCCAGGCTGTGCCCGACGGCGAGCTGCGGCACCTCGGGGAACCGGCCGGCCATCCAGGACGCGGCGGCCGGAACATCCTGCTGCATCCAGTCGCGTATCCGCAGCCTGCGGTTGGCCCGCGGATCGCCCGAGGCGCCGGTGCCGCGGTAGTCATAAGTGAGGACGGCATATCCGTGCTCCGCCAGGTACTCCGAAAAGCCGGTGTAGAGCCGCTCGGCCACCGCGGTGGCGGGATGGACGACGACGGCGGCGCGGGGCGCGTCGTCGGCCGGAAGGCGCAGCGTGCCGGCGATGGCACCCCCGGCAGGGACGGGAATACTGACTCGTTCGGATGTGACCGCTGCCACGCTGTTATTTCGCATGCGAAGTAATCTACACGGGACTGTGCGTTCGGGATACCCCTCGGCCAAGCGAGGATCGAAGGATCAGTCCGTCATGCGGCCAACAATCGAAATCTTGCCCAGGTCATCAGACCGGGCCAGGTCTCCGGTGCGGAACCAGCCGTCCGAAACAGCCTGGCTACCAACCCACAACCGGAAAAGGGGTCAGTAGCTGGCTCCACCCGGGCGACCGGAAGCTAACATGAACATCACTGTCCATATTGGGAGGTACACGGGATGTCCGATACTCGGGCCACGCGCGGAACGGCCAGTGATGCCGCACCCGCCGCCGGCAAACGGGCGGATGCGCGCCGCAACGTCGAGGCCATTGTGCAGGCTGCCACCCGCCTGCTGGCCGCTGATCCGGATGCCAGCGTCAACGACATCGCCAAGGCCGCCGGGGTTGGCAGGGTCACCCTGTACGGCCATTTCGACTCCCGGACGACGCTGGTGCGCGAGGTGGCGGACCGCGCCATCCGGCACACGGATCTGGTGCTTTCCGGAGAGAATTTCGACGGCGACGCGCGGGAAGCGCTCGGTCGGCTGCTGGAGATGACCTGGCACCTGACCCACGAATTCGGTGCGCTGGTGGTGGCAGCCACGGGCACGCTGCCGCCGGAGGAGATCCGCCGCGTGCACGAGGAACCGGCCGCGCGGGTGCGGATGCTGCTCGAACGCGGACGGGCAGCCGGCCAGTTCTCGGACAGTGTGCCCATTGAATGGCAGGTCAGCCTGATCCAGGCGATCCTGCATGCCGCCTCTGCCTCCGTGCAGCGTAGTGAAATCACGGCCGACGACGCCCCGGGCCTGGTGCGGACCACCGTCCTTGCGGCCCTGGCCGGCTGATCCTGCCGGCTTCTTCGCCGCTGTTCCGGGAACTCGAACACCTATGTTCGAAAAACTCTTGTTGTACACCGGTGTACGAGTTACGTTGGGCGAGCATCATCTTCCAACGCACTGAGAGGGGTGTTTGGGATGCAGGATTTCGACAACTCGAAACCGGGAAAGACCAATCCACAGCCTGAGGCGGCAGAGGCGCACCTGCCAGACCCGCCACCCGGGACGACGCCGCCCGGGACGACAGAGTCACAGCCGCAGACCGCGGCGGTGAAGCCGGATGCCCGCCGCTGGCGAACCCTCTGGCTGCTGGGCGTCGCCCAGCTGATGCTGGTCGTGGATGTCACTGTGGTGGCCATCGCGCTGCCGGACATGCAGGCCGATCTGGGACTCGACCGGGCCGGACTGGCCTGGACCGCAAGCGTTTACGCCCTGGCATTCGGCGGACTGATGCTGCTGGGCGGGAAAGCCGCCGACATCCTCGGGCCGCGCCGGGTGGTGCTCTTCGGACTCGGCCTGTTCATCGCCACTTCACTGCTGGCAGGCCTGGCGACCGGACCGGTGCTGCTGCTGCTGGCGCGGGCCCTGCAGGGGGTGGGTGCGGCAGCAATGTCGCCGGCCGCCCTCTCGGTGATCGCACGGACCTTCACCGGCGATGACCTGTCCCGCGCACTCGGGGTCTGGTCCGGACTCGGCGGTGCCGGCGCGGCAATCGGCGTGCTCCTGGGCGGCGCACTCACGTCCGGGCCGGGCTGGCCATGGGTGTTCTATGTCAATGTGCCGGTGGGGCTGCTCCTGCTGGCCGGGCTGCTGCGGTGGGTCCGCCCCCTGCCGGGCTCGGGCGGACGGCTCGATGTCCTCGGTGCGGCCCTGGTTACGGCGTCGACGTCGGCGGTGGTGTACGGCCTGGTCTCCGCCGGAGATTACGGCTGGATCAGTGCACCCACGCTGATCGCCGGCGCGGCCGGGGTCCTGGGCTACGTGCTGTTCTGGCGGCGGATCCGCACTGCCGGCGCACCGCTGGTGGATCCGGCAATGCTGCAGCGCAAGCCGGTGCTCCTCGGGCTGGGCCTGATTTTCATTGCCACGGCACTGATGATCTCGGTGTTCTTCCTCGGCTCGTTCACCCTGCAGGAGCTGCACGGCTTCAGCGCCCTGGAAACCGGGCTCTCCTTCCTGCCGGTCGCGGTCGGCACGATCGTCGGTTCCAACCTGGCCGGCCGGGTGGTTCCAAGCTGGGGTGTCCGGGCCGTCTACGCGACAGGCCTGTTGATTGCGGCCGCCGGGCTGGCAGCGGCCGCCGGAATTTTCTCCATGACCGTGCTGGTTATCGGCATCACCGTATCCGGGTTCGGTATCGGCGCGGTGTTCGTCGCTGCGGCAGGTAGCCTGTTCTCCGCAGTCCAGCCGCAGGAAGCCGGCGTCGCATCTGCCGCACTGAGCACCTTCCACGAGTTCGGTGCTGCTGCGGGCGTCTCGACGGTCTCCAGCATCGCGGCGGCTGCATTGCTGGTTCCCGGCTTCGCGGCGTTCGCCCCGGGCTACTGGTTCGCCGCCGCTGTCGCCGTGGCAGCCTGCCTCGGTTCACTCGCCTGGCCGCGGAATCCGGCGGCTGCACAGGCCGGCTAAGTACAGCTAGCTGTCATCAGCCCCGTCACCGCCGGCGGGGCTGATGACGGCGTCCGGCCAGCACCGGCGGTGGTATCAGCGCCGGCGCCGGCTACCAGTGGGCGCGCGCGCTACTCCGCCGCTTCCAGTGCCCGCACCCGGGTCCGGAAGCGCAGGGGCGACTCCCCCACGCTGCGCTTGAACGCGGTACTGAAGGCACTCTCAGAGGAGAAACCCAGCTCCAGTGCCAGCGACCGGATCCGGGCATCACCGGAGCGGAGTTCCCGCTGCGCCACGAGCATGCGCCAGTTATTCAGATAGGACCGCGGCGGAGTGCCGGCAACCTCGCGGAACCGTTCGGCGAAAGCGGTGCGGGACATGGCGGCCGCGCCAGCCAGCTCCTCCAGGCTCGGAGGCCTGGCTCCCTGGGTGTGGATCAGCGTGAGCGCGGGCCGGAGCCGTTCGTCCGCGAGCAGTTTCAACCAGCCCCGCGGCAGTTCCGCACTGACCATGAAGGCCCGGAGCACCTGAAGCAACAACAGCTGTCCGTATTGGCGTGCCGCGAAGTCGGACCCGATCCGCCGTCCGGAAACCTCCTCGAACAGCGCCTTGATGAGGCCGTGCAGGTGCGGCGCGGCGTCGGTACCGGAGCGGATGTGCGCCACGGGCGGCAGGGCCTGCAGGAGCAGTTCCCTGCCGGTGGCATTCACGGCCACGCGTCCGCCGATCACGATGTCCTCGGTGCCCGGAGCGCCTTCCCCCACCTTGACGAACGTTCCGCTGGCCGGCGGTTCCAAACGCAGCGGCGCGGCGTCGCCGGTGCCGCCTTCCAGCTTGAGCCAGCGGCGGCCGTTGAGGAGCGCGACGTCGCCGGCGTCCAGGAGCAGTGGCGTGTCCGAACCATCCGTCGACAGACGCATCCTGCCCTGTACAACCGCGAAAAACTTCAGATCCTCATCGAGACTGCTCTCGGTCTTCCACCGGCCGGACACCGCAGTGCTGCCCGAAATAATGCTCCTGACCTCGATGAGGTCGAGCACTTCCGATAGCCGGTCAGTTGTCATGTTTGTACTCTAGGGCAAGAAGTACGGACTTTTCATTATTCCAAGTACAACCAGTGGCGGGCAGACTGAAAGTGCCTTCCCGGTCGGGTCGGCTGCATTTAGCTGCATTTTCTGTAGGAGACCCATGAATGAGCACATGATTGCCCTCGTCACCGGCGCCAACAAAGGCATCGGCCGCCAGATCGCCGGACAGCTGGCCGGGCTCGGCCACACTGTGGTGGTGGCGGCACGGAACGCCGACGCCGGTGAACGGGCTGCGGCGGAACTGCGCGCCGACGGCGGCACCGCCGTCGCCGTCGTCCTCGACGTCACCGACCCCGCCTCGGTGGCAGCGGCTGCTGACGCGGTGAAACGCCAATTTGGGCGGTTGGATGCCTTGGTGAACAACGCCGGGATTGTGGCCACGCCGGGTGTCAGCTTTGCTGCCCAGCAGCCGGGATCGGCCGAGGTGGACGAGATCCGTTCCGTCTTTGAGACCAACTTCTTCGGGGTCATTTCCGTGACGGCGGCCTTCCTGCCCCTGCTGCGCCTCTCCGAGACACCCCGGATCGTCAACGTGTCCAGTGTTGCCGGGTCGCTGGCTGCGGTTTCCGATCCGGCCGCGACAGACCCGATCGCCGCCGGGTACGCGCCTTCCAAAACTGCCCTGACCTCGCTGACACTGCAGTATGCCAAGGGGCTGGCGCCGGAGGGCATCCTGGTCAACGCGGTCTGCCCGGGCTTCGTGGCCACGGACCTGAACGGGTTCCGGGGCACCCGCACTCCGGCCGAGGGAGCCACTGCCGCAGTGCGGATGGCCACCATCGGTGCAGACGGTCCCACCGGCACCTTCACCGACGAGGACGGTCCCCTGCCCTGGTAGCAGCCGGGGCCGTGGTAGCAGCCGGGCGACCGGCCTGCGGCAGATCCGCCCCGGTATCCAGCCGGCGGCGTCTCGGGTTTCAAACCCGCAGCGTCTTCTAGCCGGGGCCGCAGGCTCCTATCCTTTGTGCCATGCCGCATCTGCCGCGTCCGCCCCTTTCCGCTGCACGCATCTCGGATGAAACGCACCGGGTCACCACCTTCGAGCTGTTCTTTGACCTGGTGTTTGTGTTCGCCTTCACCCAGGTCACCGAATTCATGGTGCATGAGCATTCCTTCCTGGGGGTGCTGCAGGGAATGGTCATCCTGGTTCTGCTCTGGTGGTCCTGGGCGCCCTTCTCCTGGCTGGCAAACCAGGCACACGCCGATGAAGGGCTGATGCGCTTCGGGCTGTCCGTCGTCATGGTGGCGGTCTTCATGGCTGCGCTGGCCATTCCGGAAGCCTTCAACGACCTCGACGGCGGCCTCCACGGTCCGCTGGTGCTTGCCCTGATGTACGCTGCGGTCCGCGTCCTGCACCTCCTCCTGTATGTGTATGCGGCCGGGAACGATCAGCCGCTGCGGCGCCAGATCGCCAAGCTGACCGTCGTCGCCGTTCTGGGAGCGGCGCTGGTCATCACCGGCGCGCTGCTGGGCGGAACCGCGCAGACCTGGTTCTGGCTGGCCGGGATGGTGCTGGACACCACCATCACCTTCCTGATCTCGCGGCACGGGAACTGGCGGATCCACTCCGCTGTTCACTGGACCGAACGGTACGGGCTGGTGGTGATCCTGGCACTGGGCGAATCGATCGTGGCCATCGGTGTCGGCGCTTCCCAGGTACCCGTTAGTGTTCCGGTGCTGGCCGGGGCTGCGGCAGGCATCTGTCTCTCCATTGGCCTGTGGTGGCTCTATTTCGATGTCACGGCGATCGCGGCCGAGCACCGCTTTGCGGCGCTGCGCGGAACCGCCCGGTCTTCTGCCGCCGTGGAGGCCTACACCTACCTGCACCTGCCGCTGGTCGCCGGGATCATCCTGGCGGCGCTGGGCGTGGAAGAGGCCCTGGCGCATGTGGAGGAGAACAAGCCCCTGGGGCAGCTCGGGTCTTTCGCCCTGTTTGCCGGCCCCGCCCTGTACGTGCTGAGCAGTACCGCGTTCTGGCGGCGGATGGGCGGCCGGTGGAAGAAATGGCGTCTCGGAACCGGGGCGCTGCTGCTCGTCCTGCTGGCCGTCCGTCCTCCGCTGACTTCCCTGGCGGCCCTGATCCTTGTCGCCGTCGTCATAGCCGTAGTGGTTGGCCTGGAAAGCGTGCGCTACGCCGTGGCGAGGGGCCGCATCCGGGGCATGAACGCGGCAGGATCTGCGGAGTAGGCGTGGTTGACCATGACTAATAATGCGGACCGGACCGTGGCGGTGTCCCTGCCCTTCACCGGCAAATGGAAAGTCGAGAACAGTCCGCTGCGGCGCGTGCCCAGCCACGGCACGCATCTGCTCGCGACCACCTATGCCATCGATTTTGTGGGGGTCGACGACGACGGCCGGACGGCTCCGCGCGTCAGCTGGCGGACGGCGTTCGCCACCGAGGCGCCGGAACTGTTCTTCGCCTTCGGCCGTCCGATCCTGGCGCCGGTCACCGGGAAAGTCGTGGCGGTGCACGACGGCGAACCGGACCATGAGGCCCGACGGTCCCAGCTGGCCCTGGTCCCCTACCTGCTGGGGCAGCAGGAGCGGCTGCGTCAGGGAACCGGGGCAATCGCCGGGAACCACATCCTCATCGCTGCGGACGACGGCGGCGCGGTAGTGGGCGTGATGCACCTGCGGGCCGGTTCGCTCCGGGTGGGCGCCGGCCGGCATGTGAGCGAGGGCGAACATATCGGAGACTGCGGGAACTCCGGGAATTCTACCCAGCCCCACGTGCATGTTCAGGCCATGGACGGCAGGGATCCGTGGACCGCCCGCGGGCTGCCGCTGGTTTTCCGGTCCTTCGGCGAGAAGCCCGCCCGCGGCAGCACGTTCATCACACGTGCGAACATGCTGCCGCAGGAAGGCTCCATCGTGGAGGCGCAGTGAGGACCGGATCTAGCTCCGGGGCTCCGCGTACACGGCGTCATCGGTGGAGACTGCGTCATCCGTGGAAACTCCGCGGCGCTTGTCGAAGATCGTTGCTCCGACCTCCTGCTCCGCCTGGTTCCGGATCGACAGGTCGATGCCCGGACGGTCGCGCAGCATCATGGTTGCGGATGCGGCGAGGATGACCATCAGCAGCAGGTAACCGGACACCGCCGTCGTCGAACCCGTGGCCGCCACCAGTGCCTGCGCAATGGTCGGGGCGAAGGCCCCGCCAATGATGGCGCCGAGGGCGTAGGAGACCGAGACGCCGGAGAAGCGGATCGAGGCCGGGAAGATTTCGCTGTACCAGGCGGCCTGCGGGCCGTAGGTCAGGCCGAGGCCGACGGTGAACAGGGCCATGCCGAGGAACAGCATGCCGAGGTCGCCGGTGTTGATCAGCCAGAACAGCGGGTAGACGGTCAGTGCCAGGCAGGCGAACCCGATCAGGTACGTCTTTTTGCGGCCGATCCTATCTGCCATGAACCCGCTGACCAGGGTGAAGACGAACCACAGGGCGGCCGAGCCCGAGACGGCCAGCAGCACATCGGTGCGGTCCAGGGCCACGACTCCGTCGGGATTGGTGGAGTAGTTCAGGATGAACCCGCCGGTGGTCATGTAGCCGGCGGCGCTGTTGCCCGCGAACACCAGAGCGGCCAGGATAACCAGCTTCCAGTGGTTCTTCATCAGCTCCACGATGGGCATCTGCGTCTGCTTCTTCTTCTCGGCGATTTCCTCGAAGACCGGGCTTTCGCTCACGGACATCCGGACCAGGAAACCGACCACGATCAGCACGATGCTCAGCAGGAACGGCAGGCGCCAGCCCCACTCGATGAACTCGTCGCCCGGCGAGATAACGCCGGTCATCAGCGCGGTGACGCCCGAGGCCAGCAGCATGCCCAGCGGCACACCCAGCTGCGGGAAGGAGCCGAAGAGGCCGCGCTTGTTCCGCGGGGCATGCTCCACGGACATCAGCACCGCGCCGCCCCATTCGCCGCCGGCGGAAATGCCCTGGATGATGCGCAGCAGCACCAGCAGGATGGGCGCCCAGATGCCGGCGGTGGCGTGGGTGGGCAGCACGCCGATGAGCGTGGTGGCCCCGCCCATCAGGAGCAGGGTCAGTACAAGCATGGCCTTGCGGCCGATCTTGTCGCCGTAGTGCCCGGCCAGGAACGCGCCGAGCGGGCGGAACAGGAAGCTCAGGCCCACTGAAGCGAAGGTGACCAGGGTGGCGAATTCCTCGCCGGCGGGCTTGAAGAAGAGCTGGGAGAAGACCAGCCCGGCAGCCGTGGCGTAGATGAAGAAGTCGTACCACTCAACGGTGGTGCCGATCAGGGTGGCCACGGCCACCTTGCGGGTGTCGTTCGGTTTGGAGCGCGGTTTGGTGCCAGGGGTTGAGTGCGGGGTGGAGTGGGGGGTTCCGGGAACGGATGCCATGAAAATCCTTGTTAGTAACTCGCGCGGACGTCGTCGTCCGCGGTGGGGATGTATTTCGCGGCCAGGGCTTCGCTGCCGCGGGCCAGGAGGGCGACGTCGGCGCCGACCAGGATGAAGTCCACGCCTGCCTCGAGGTAGCGGCGGGCGGTGGCCTCGGCAAACGCGTTGACGCCTACCGGTTTGCCGGCGGCCTTCACGGCACGGATGCAGTGCTCGACGGAGGCAACCACCTCCGGATGGTCCTGCTGGCCGAGGTGGCCCATGGACGCGGCCAGGTCGGAGGGGCCGATGAAGAGCCCGTCCACGCCGTCGACGGCGGCAATGGCCGAGACGTTCTCCACCGCTGCGGCGGTTTCGATCTGGACCAGGAGCGTCACGGTCTGCGCGGCGTTCTCCAGGTATCCTTCGATCCGGTTCCAGCGCGAGGCCCGGGCCAGGGCGCTGCCCACGCCGCGGATGCCCTGCGGCGGATACCGTACGGCGCGGACCAGTTCGGCGGCCTGTTCCGGAGTGTCCACCATCGGGATCAGCAGGTTCTGCGCGCCCAGGTCCAGGTACTGCTTGAGCAACACCGGATCGCCCGACGGCGGACGGACCACCGGCATGGCCGGATAGCCGTGGATCGCCTGCAGCTGGGCGAGCAGGGATTCCAGCCCGTTGGGGCTGTGCTCGGCGTCGATGAGCAGCCAGTCCAGGCCGGAGCCGGCACAGATTTCGGCCACCAGCGGGCTGCCGGAGCAGACCCACATGCCGGCCTGCTGCCGGGCGCTGCCGGCAGAGTTGCCGTCACCGTCAGCTCGTCCGGCGGCCAGGCGTGCGCCGAAGGTTTCAGCGGCTTCTACTCGAATCGGCATGTGATGCTCCCCAACGGTCCGTAGTCTGCGTGCACGGTATCCCCCTTGTAGACCCACATGGGGCGGGTGAAGGATCCGGCCAGGATGATTTCTCCGGCTTCCAGCGAGGTGCCGTGGGCGGAGAGTTTGTTTGCGAGCCAGTAGACGCCGGCGGCCGGGTGGTTGAGGACGCCGGCGGCGACACCGGTCTCCTCGATGCCCTGGTTGCGGTAGAGCAGGGCCGAGACCCAGCGCAGGTCCACATCGGCGGGCCGCACCGGGTTTCCGCCCACCACCATGGCGCCCATTGCGGCGTTGTCGGAGATGGTGTCCACGATGGTGCGCCCCTCCATCTGGATCCGCGAATCCAGGATCTCCAGCGCCGGCACCACGTAGTCGGTGGCGTCCAGGACGTCGAAGATGGTGCAGCCCGGCCCGGAGAGCGGCTTGCCCAGCACAAAGGCCAGTTCCACCTCCACCCGCGGGTGGGTGTAGGCATCCCATTCCAGGGTGGCGCCGTTTTCCAGCACCATGTCATCGAGGATGACGCCGTAGTCGGGCTCGGAGATGCCGGTGGCTGCCTGCATCGCCTTGGAGGTCAGGCCGATCTTGTGGCCGGCCAGCCGGCGGCCGGAGCCGAGCATCCGGTCCCGCCACACGTTCTGCACCGCGTAGGAGTCCTCGATGGTCATCTCCGGATAGCGGGCGGTGAGCAGCGGCACCGGTGTCCGGGTCCGCCTGGCTTCGAGCAGTTCATCGGCCACCGCTTCGATGGTCTGGGTATCAAGCATGGTTCTGCTTCCTTGCTGTCCGTGTGGAACTCGTCCTGTTGGAAGGTGTCCTGGTGGAACCGGTGCGACGACGGCGCTCCCCCGGCGCCGTCGTCGTACCGGTTTTAGAGCTGCGAACCGACCTTGAACCCCTTTTCCCCACCCTTTTCGCCGGGCTCGCGGGTGTAGGAGAAGCCGTCGGCGCCGATGGTGACCTCCATTTCGGAGCTGTCCGTCCGCTTGGTCAGCGGCTGCGGGTTGCCGTCCAGGTCCAGGACCAGCGAGGCCTCGGTGTACCAGGAGGGAACAACGGCGTTGCCCCACCAGTCGCGGCGCTGGTTGTCGTGCACGTCCCAGGTGACGGTGGGGTTGTCCGGATCGCCGGTGTAGTAGTCCTGGGTGTAGATCTCGATGCGGTGGTCATCCGGATCCAGGATGTAGAGGTAGAACGCGTTGGAAACGCCGTGCCGGCCGGGGCCGCGCTCGATCCGGTCCGAGATGCGCAGGGCGCCCATCTTGTCGCAGATCTGGATGATGTTGTGCTTTTCGTGGGTAGCGAAGGCCACGTGGTGCATCCGCGGGCCGTCGCCGCCGGTGAGGGCGGTGTCATGCACGGTCTGCTTGCGGTGCATCCAGGCCGCGTAGGTCACGCCGTCGGAATCCTTGATGTCCTCGGAAACGCGGAAGCCCAGGTCCTCCAGGTAGGCGCGGCCGCGGGGAACATCGGGGGTGACCTGGTTGAAGTGGTCCAGGCGCACCAGCTCGCCGGCGGAGTAGAGGTCGTAGCGCTGGGTCAGTCGCTCCACATGGTCCACGTGGTAGAAGAACTCGTACGGGAAGCCCAGCGGATCCTCGACCCGGACCGAGTCGCCCACGCCCTTGGTGAAGCCGCCGGAGCGGCGTTCGGTGCGGCAGCCCATTTCCTTGTAGTAGGCCTCGGCCACGTCCACATCCTCGGGGGTGCGCACGCGGTAGGCGAAGGAGGCGACGGCGGCGATGGGGCCCTTGCGCAGCACCAGGTTGTGGTGGATGAACTCCTCGAAGGAGCGCAGGTAGATGGCGTCGTCGTCCTCTTCGGTGATGTGCAGGCCCAGGACATCCACGTAGAACGCGCGGGACTTGGCCAGGTCGGTGACGATCAGTTCCATGTAGGCGCAGCGGACAATGTCCGGCGGCGCGATGGACGGAGTGGGGGCCGGGTTGGGATTGATGGCTGAAACGCTCATGGGGTTGCTCCTTTGCAAACTGCGGGAAAGAACTGCGGGTTGGGGAAAGCCGGGTTAGCCGTCAACCTTGGCGGCGTCGTCGGTCCCGAACTTGGGGGTGTGGACCTTGCCCAGGGTGATGTGCACGGCCTGCTGGTCGGTGTAGAAGTCGATGGAGCGGTAGCCGCCCTCATGGCCCAGGCCGGAGGACTTCACGCCGCCGAAGGGGGTGCGCAGGTCGCGGACGTTGTGGCTGTTCAGCCACACCATTCCGGCCTCCGTGTTCTGCGCGAAGTTGTGCGCGCGGGTGAGGTCCTGCGTCCAGATGTAGGCGGCCAGGCCGTACTTGGTGTTGTTGGCCAGTTCCAGGGCTTCGGCTTCGGTGTCGAAGGGAGTGATGGCGACGACGGGGCCGAAGATTTCCTCCTGGAAGATCCGGGCGTCGGGGGCGACGTCGGCGAAGACGGTGGGGGCAATGTAGTTGCCCTCTTCCAGGCCTTCGGGGCGTCCGCCGCCGGCGAGCAGGCGGCCTTCGGTCTTGCCGATCTCCACGTAGGAGGCAACCTTCTTGAAGTGCTCGGGGTGCACCAGGGCGCCCACCTGGGTCTTCGGGTCATGCGGGTCGCCGACGACGATGGTCTTGGCGCGGGCGGCGAAGCGCTCGCAGAACTGGTCGTACACCGGGCGTTCCACCAGGATGCGGGAGCCGGCGGTGCAGCGTTCGCCGTTGAGCGAGAACACGCCGAACAGGGCGGAATCGAGGGCGGCGTCCAGGTCCGCGTCGGCGAAGATCACGCAGGGGCTCTTGCCGCCGAGCTCCATCGACATGCCCTTGAGGTTCTCTGCGGCGTTGCGGAAGATCGTCTTGCCGGTGGTGGTCTCGCCGGTGAAGGAGATTAGCGGCACGTCCGGGTGCTTGACCAGCGCGTCGCCGGCTTCCTCGCCGAGGCCATTGACCAGGTTGAAGACACCGGCTGGGACGCCGGCTTCGGTGAAGATGTCGGCCCAGAGCGAGGCGGACAGCGGGGTGAATTCGGCCGGCTTGAGCACCACGGTGTTGCCGGTGGCCAGGGCCGGGGCGAGCTTCCAGGACTCGAGCATGAACGGGGTGTTCCACGGCGTGATGAGCCCGGCGACGCCGATCGGCTTGCGGTTCACGTAGTTGATCTGGGCGCCGGGGACCTTCATGGCGTCGTCGAACTGGGCCACGATCAGGTCGGCGAAGAAGCGGAAGTTCTCCGCCGCCCGCAGGGCCTGGCCCTTGGCCTGGGTGATGGGCAGGCCGGTGTCGAAGGTTTCCATTTCGGCCAGGCGTTCTTCCTGGGCTTCCACGGCGTCGGCGATCTTGTTGAGGATGCGGGCGCGCTCACGCGGCTTCATCTTCGGCCACGGACCGTTGACGAAGGCCTCGCGGGCGGCAACGACGGCGGCGTCGATGTCTTCCTTCTGGCCTGCGGCGGCGGTGGCGTAGGTCTTGTTCGTAACCGGATCCAGGACCTCGAACGTGGCGCCGTTCACGGAGTCCACGAACTTGCCGTTGATGAAGTGCTGGATATGGGTCGGGAGGTTCTCGGGAATGAAGTGTTCAGCCATGGGATTTCCTCTTTCTTGGTGACTTCTTGGTGCGTGGGAGGTTTTGCGGTTCCGGGGTCTTAGATCGGTGACGGGGGCTGGTTGCTCTGGGCCAGGAACGCATTCAGGGTGTTGGTGCGGTGCGCGCGGGCAGCGTGCTCGACGTCGGGCGCCGGGGCACCTGCTTCGATCAGCTCCAGCAGCGCGTCGTGTTCGGCCACCGAAGCGTGCGCCCGGCCGGGTACGTACCGGAAGGTGGACGTGCGCATGCTGCTGAGGCGGAACCAGCCGCGGTGCACCAGGTCCAAGATGTGCGGATTGGGGCACCGGGCGTAGAGCAGGGCGTGGAACTCGGTGTTCAGGGCGGTGAAGCGGACCGGGTCGAAGTCCGCCAGGACCCCGCGCATCTGCTCATTCAGCTCCCGGGCTTTCGCCAGTTCCCCGCTGCTGATCCCGGGCGCCGCCAGGGCGGTGGCTGCGCCTTCGATGATGCTCAGCGTCTGCATAGTGTGCAGGTACAGGTCCGGATCGATGCCGGCCACGGTGGCGCCGACGTTGCGTTCGAAGTGCACCAGTCCCTCGGCTTCGAGCCGGCGGATGGCTTCCCGGACCGGAACCACGCTGAACCCCATGTCGTTGGCGATGCTGCTCAGGACCAGGCGGTAGCCCGAACCCATGTCGCCGCCAAGGATCTGCCGCTTGAGCCGGACGTAGGCCTGCTCCGATTTAGAGCCGGCTTCGGCCCCGCTCATGGAGCCAGTGCTGCCGGAGCCGGCTTCGGCGGCGCTCATGCCTGTTCCGCCGCCCAGGCCTCGTACTTTTCCTTCCAGGCTGCGTTCATCGGGTACAGGCCGTCGACGCTGTGGCCGGCCTTGACCATTTCGGCGATGAACTCCTCCTGGTGTTCCTGGACGATGCAGGCCTGGACCAGTTCCTCGGCGATGGCCGGCGGGATGACCACAATGCCGTCGTCGTCGGCCACAATAATGTCCCCGGGCTGGATGGTGGCGCCGCCGCAGGCAATGGTGATGTCGGTGTCCCAGGGGATGTGCTTGCGGCCGAGCACGGCGGGGTGCGGGTTGGCGCAGTAGACGGGCAGGTCAAAGCTGGCGACGGTGGAGTAGTCGCGGACGCCGCCGTCGGTGATGATGCCGGCGGCGCCGTTGTGCAGGGCGCGCAGGGCAAGGATGTCGCCCAGGGTGCCGGTGCCCTTTTCGCCGCGGGCTTCCATGACCAGAATCTCGCCATCGCGGACGGAGTCGATGGCGCGCTTCTGGGCGTTGTAGCCGCCGCCGTGGGACTTGAAGAGGTCCTCGCGGTTGGGCACGAAACGCAGGGTGCGGGCGGTGCCCACCACCTTGCGGCCGGCCTTGGTGCCGCTGAGGCCATCGATGGAGACGTTGTTCAGCCCGCGGGCGCGCATCTGCGAGGACAGGGTTGCCGTGGCCACCGATTCCAGCTTGGCCTTCAGCTCGGGGGTGAGGGCCGACGCCGGTTCCTGGCTGTCCTGCGGGGCGAGGCCGGCCTTTTCGGCGGAGCCCCAGGCTTCTTCGCGCTGCTTGTCGTCAATCTTGGGCTGCGCGCCGAAGGTGGCCAGCGCCGTCGTGCCCTCGGTGACGGTGGTGGTGAGACGGCCTGTAGTTGCTCCGGTGGCGGGGACGTCCACTTCGATTTCCAGGACGTCGCCGGGGACGGCCACTGAGGCGCCGGCGGGCGTGCCGGTGAGGATCATGTCGCCCGGCTCCAGGGTGAGCAGCTGGGAGAGGTCGGCGACCAGCTGCGCGAAGGGGAAGAGCAGGTCGGCGGTGGTGTCATCCTGGGCGAGGGCGCCGTTGATCCAGGTGCGGACGCGCAGTGCTGCGGGATCGACGTCTGCGGCGTTCAGGATGGCCGGGCCGACCGGAGTGAAGCCGTCGCCGCCCTTGGAACGGAGGTTGGAGCCCTTGTCGGCCCAGCGCAGGTCGTACACGCCGAGGTCATTGCTGGCGGTCACTCCCCCGACGTAGCTCCAGGCGTCCTCGATGCTCACGCGGCGGGCGGTCTTGCCGATGATCAGGGCAATCTCGCCTTCGAAGCCGAGCAGTTCACAGCCGGCGGGGCGTTCCACGCTGCCGCCGGTCAGGGCCAGCGAGGAGCCGGGCTTCAGGAAGTAGGAGGGCTGTTCCGGGGTGCGTCCGCGTTCTGCTGCCCGCGAGGGGTAGTTGATGTGGACGGCAATGACCTTGCCGGCCTGCTTCAGCGTGTCCGTGGTGGCTACGTTGCTCGGGGACATGTCTCTCCTGAATGAAGTACGAAATCGTATATTATCTAGAGTGCCATGTGGTCCGGGTCACGTCAAGGAGCTAGGTTCGCGCTGCCCCTGCTCTTCGGGCAGTCACGGTAGTACTAACCCGCACATCGCGAAATTAGTGGCAAGCGGAGGGCGGAGCTATGCTTCTCCTGCCGAGTGCGCCGCGGAACTGCGGCACCGACCTTCTGGGGGAGATTGCAATGAGTTACCGAAACAAGACCTACGTAGCGTTCGCCAGCGAAGATATCTCGTCATACAGGCTTATGGAAGCTTGGCGGGAAAACAAAAACATTGATTTCAACTTCTACGATGCTCATGATCTTTATGTTTCGCGTGACACCAGCCGTCCAGAAACCATCAAGAGGAACCTCCGGGAACGAATGAAGAATGCAAAACAGCTGGTTCTCCTGGGGAGCACGGCAGCCAAAACCAAAGGTGGAAACGGGATCTCTTTTCTGGCCTATGAGCTTCAGGTGGCCCTGGAGTTCAACCTCCCCATCGTCGTCTCCCACCTTGATGGCTCGCGCAAAGGCAACAGCGCCAATTACCCAAGGCCTCTGTCCGCCGCAAACTACCACACGATCTCAGTCTCCTTCCAACCGAAGATCATCAAATACGCGCTCGACAACTATGCCGCCACGTACGCCAGCAGCGCCACTAAAGGTGAAAGAATCTACAACGCAGACGTCTACTCATCCTTGGGATTGTAAAATACACTTATGAACATAACTTTACCAAGGCGAGCTAAAACTTGGGGCAAAAACTTCTTAGCCGCACTTGGCGTTAGTGCGATCCCGATCGGCATCCTAGCGCCCTTGGCCCCGAGGTGGTTGGAGGGAGCCTGGTGGCTAATCCTTGTAGTAGTTGGAGCGGCCGCAATTTGGGCCTGCTGGAGTTTGCGGGCACGACCTATTCAGCAAATCTATCCAGAGAATGTCACTATCCGACTAGTTATAGGCGACTTGTTCGATCAAAACGCCAGCGCTGTAGTCGGGATGACCACCACTTTCGACACCGCCGTGCCTGACGTTATCGCAAGGAGCAGTGTTCAAGGAAGTTTCTTACACCATGTATACGCCGGATCGCAGCACACGCTAGACAACGACCTTGAAAAGGCACTGCGCTCTGTAGAACCGATAGGGAGCATCAACAAACTAGGGAAGCAAACCATCTATCCCGTTGGCACAGTTGCTACCCTCAGCCCGCCGGGGGGAATTCGCTACTACTGTGCGGCATATTCAAGCATGGACGGGCAGAACAAGGCCACGGGTACAATCCGAGGCATTCTCGATAGCCTGGACGAATGTTGGGAGCAGGCGGACATCCATGGTAACGGTGCCCCAATCTGTGTTCCCCTAATCGGGCAAGGACAGTCGCGAATTTCGGAGCTGACGCCGGAAATTGCTGTTCGATTGATAGCCTTTTCGTTCTTACTGTGCACCAAGCGAGCTCGGTTTTCAAGTGAGCTCCGAATCGTTATTCACGAGGACGAGGAGAGTAAAATAAACATGCCGGAATTCCAAGCATTTTTATCCTCGTTGGTGGCCTAATGACTGAGTCAAACCTCGATCTCCCTGAGGACAACCCCTGCGCCTTCTGTGATTACCTCAGCGGCAGAAGACCCTTCACCATTCTTTGTCGATCAACCTTAGTGGCGGTCCTCGTAACTAGGGACCAAAGGGGCATTGGCCATCTCCTCGTCATTCCCACTCGGCACTACCCAACACTACTGGAAGCAACCGCGGAGGAACGACATGCCCTCATAGACACTCTTGCTGCTGCTGCCGCCGCAATCGACGACAGGTACGAGCGTCCAGGGATTGCCATTTGGCAGAATAATGGAACCGCTGCGCACCAAGCCATCGGACATCTTCACTTCCACGTTGCGGGCACTTTGCCCGGCGGGGGTACGGACTTCGGAGAAGTGCCCGAGCTCAGCATCGCTCAAACGGATCAGATCGCCCGTGAACTTTCAGAGTCCCATAAATTACCGATCTGCGAACGCTGACTCGTTGCTGGCGGCGTCAAGCCAGACAACCAACCGATTCAAGCAGCGCAAACGATGCGACGGCGTCTTGTCGATCCTAGTAACCGATCACGCTGTGACGTCTCCCGCGATTTTGGACTCATAATCAAGGAGATCCTTTATTGCGACTCCGTAACTGGAAAGCGTGTCACTGAGCCTTCTCGTCAGATTGGCATATTGTTTTTCCAGCCGAGCGAGGCGCGTAGGCGATACTTCACCATTGGCTGATATTGCGTCTTCACCTTCGTCCCATTGGTCCTTAACGCCAAAACTGATACCTAAGCCCAGCGCACACTCTTCCAGAGTTGACGTCTTAAGGATAACGCCAGGGGTTGGCTTGCCGCCCATGAACCGCAGGTCGGCTACGACCGAAGATTGCAGCATGTCCTGAAGCAACTTTACGTACAGCCGATCTTCGGAGGTACCAACGGTTCGAAGGATTTGTTCTGCGATTACCTCTACCCGCTCATTGACTTCCTTCAGGACCTCCAAGGTGTCCACGACTTCCGCCTCCGTAGCATCCTTTGTCAGGTATCCATGCATCATCGAAGCCCACTGGTTCCGCAAATACCTTTCGATATCCGCTGCTGAGCTGAATGCAACCAGTGCGTTGTTGGCAGCTCGCCCCTGAACGGATTCTATGAATTCAAAAATCTTGGGGCTGTCTGCGTTCGGGAATAGCATCTGTTCAATAACGGCCGGCTTGTCGGCGTTCACTCTATAGAGCTGATAATCGTTATATGTCCCCTGTTCCACGAGCGCAAATACCGGGATCTGTTTTTCAACAGCCGCTTGAAACTCACCATTTGTCACAGATTCACCCGTGTTGGGGACTTCATGTCCGAACCGTCCGCCGATCAGGAGTACAAGTATGTCTGCGTTCACTACTTGCCTTAGGCAAGATTCCGCAGCGCTTACCTTTGGGTCATAAAACACCGTCCCTTCCTCACTGAGCACGGGTGAATATCCCAGGTCGGTGACGAATCTTTTCAGCGCTTCTCGCGCATATTTTAGGTCGTAAAATGTGGAACTGATAAAAACGGTGGGTACGGCCATGCCTTGTTGCCTTCGGATCTCGAGGAGTCATTCATCTTACAGATTTAGAGCACATTACGTTCTAGAGCGTTAGGGCGACGAGGTGGGCCGCCGACCTGGCCCTGCGGCCGGGGTATGCCACTAGCCTGCCCGCTAATTCGCGGATGAGTCGTTCCGTCCGCTACTTAACGGAGGCCTGATTTCTTGGGTAGTGAACGGCATGCCGCGTGGAGGCCAAAGATGTAATGATCCTCGGCTTCTGTGGGCGGTGCTCTCCCCCGTCATTCTTGGATATACATTACCGCCAGAATTCGGTCTTTCAAAAAAACCTGTTGTAACGATGGGTAGTTCCCGGTCGTAAAAGCACTAAGCTTGCCGCACCAGCGAAATGCAACTACAACGAGCAGACACCAATACGCTTCGCTGATATCAGAGGAACGGCCAAACGCGTTCATCATGGGCGGGGTCCCGATTGTGTACTGGTGGACCCTTGATGTGTCCCCGTTACCTTTTTCATAGCCCGTTCCTGATGCAGGATATGGGTGTGTTGGCCGGTCGCTTCCGGCATGGTTTTTGCCCCCAGTCACCCATGATCCGGGGGTTGTTGCCACCGGAACCGACATGGCGGCCGGTGGATCGCTAATAGAGGCACGACGACGGGTCCTTCGTAACGTGGATGCGACTTCTGCCGCCCCTGACCAGCCAACGCGTCAGTCTCAGCACGAGCTACCGGGGGTAATCATGATCTTGGAGCAAGAGAGCATCGACGTTCTCGTAGGCCTGGACGTCGGAAAAACAGGGCACGATGCCGTGGCACCGAACCGGGCCGGGAAGAAGCTCTACGACAAGGCCCTGCCGCAGGACGAAACCAAAATCCGGGACGTCCTCACCAAACTCACCGGCCACGGGAAAGTCCTGGTTGTCGTGGATCAGCCAGCGACCATCGGTGCGCTGCCCGTCGCGGGAGCTCAGGCCGCCGGAGCAGCCGTGGGCTACCTGCCGGGCCTAGCGATGCGCAGGATTGCTGACCTGCATCCGGGCCAGGCGAAGACCGATGCCCGCGGTGCGGCGATCATCGCTGAAGCCGCCCGGGTCCATGCCGCATACGCTGCGCCCGGTGGAACTGGACGATGAAACCCTGGCCGAACTCGGAGTGCTCTGCGGGTTCGATGACCTCCTCGCCGGACAAATCACCGCCACCAACCGGATCCGCGGACTGCTCACCCAAATCCATCCCGCGCTGGAACGGGCACTGGGACCGCACCTGGACCATCCGGCCGTGGCTGACCTGCTCACCCGCTATCCGACCCCTGCGGCGTTGAAGACCGCCGGCCGCGGGACACGTCAAAAGCACGGCTGAAGAAACACGCACCCAGGGCCGCCGAACGCCTTACCGAGTCCGTGTTTACCGCTCTTGGCGAGCAGACGGTCGTGGTCGTAGGCACCGGCGCAGCGGGGATCGTGCTGCCCAAACTGGCCGCGCAGCTACTGGCCCTGCGCCGGCAGCGCGACGAGATCGCCGCCCAGGTCGAAGCACTCGTGGAGGCCCACCCTCTTTACGAGGTCCTGACCTCGATGCCCGGCATTGGCGTCAGGACCTGCGCACGGATCCTCACCGAAGTCACCGGCAAGCACTTCGCGTCCGCCGCCCATCTGGCGTCCTACGCTGGAATCGCCCCGGTTACCCGCCGCTCGGGATCCTCGATCCGGGGTGAGCATCCGAGCCGGCGGGGCAACAAGAAACTCAAACGCGCGCTGTTCCACTCGGCCTTCGCCGCGCCCTGCATCATCCACCGGCCAGGGCGTATTACGACCGCAAACGCGCCGAAGGCAAAAGCCACAGCCAAGCAATAATTGCCCTCGTCCGGCGCCGTTCCGATGTCCTTTTCGCGATGCTCCGCGACGGAACCCTCTACGCGGACCCCGCGCCTAAGAATCTTTCCTCAGCCGCTTGACGAAAACCATAGAGGCACCCCCCCCTAATCGCGGACGAACGACGACGGCAGGACTGTCGTCCCTTTTACGGCGTAAGTTATCCAAGGGAACTAACAAAAGTAGGCAGCTGTTGGAAAATGCCCTCAAGGAACAACGATTCCGTTTGTCATATCACTCTTCGTCAGTCAGCGGAGGAAGACGCCGGGCAAGATCGTTTGCTCGTGCGCGAATTTCATCGGCATAGCTATCGTCGCCTATCGCCCGGAGGCCGCTTTCAAGCTCAGTGAGCACTTCCATCAGCAGTGGTCCGAGATCGTCTGGCCGAAGTTCGGTGGGCAACTGGAGATGGTTGGCTGCTCGATTCAAAACGCTGACAACGTCGAGGTCACGGTCAAGTTCACTCAAGGATGCCGCGAGCATGTAAAGAGCGTACGCGATGCTAACTTGAAGTCCGAGATTGCTGGGCTCCTCATCCAGCAGTTCTTGCCAAGCTCCGACTGACTGCTCGGCGAATGACGCTGACTCTGAAGCGCTTCCTCCCTGATTGAAATAGACGTATGCGAGGTTGAAGAGCGCCCCTGCCAGGGCCTCCCCATCTTGGGTATCTGCAGGGGGCATCGTTCGGTAAATCGCAATCGCATCGATGAGCGGTTGGACCGCTTCGTTCCACCTGCGTGTTTTCATAAGGGCAAGCCATTGTTTCTCTAGCGCCTTAGTGAAAGAAATAGCTGTGTTCGAGGCGGGCGCCCTTTCATATGCAGCCTGCCAGATGCGCACTTGGTACGTGAAACTGGCAATGGCTTCGTCCGCGTCCCCTTTTTCAAGATAGGCCAATCCGAGAACTGAGAGTGCGTCACTGAGGTCTTGGCGGGCTTCCTCAGAATCTAATTGACTCAGGATTTCGACAGCGCGACGGGCATGATTCGCTGCAGATTCCGGAGAACCGGTGTCTTGAGTAGTCGTGGCCAGCCAGTAGAGTGACTGCCCATACTTCAGCTGAAGGTCTTCTGTGCGACTTATTTGGATCAGCATCTCAAGTATGTCGGCGCTGCTCGTGAAATGCGTAATAGCTGTATCAAGTCGTACGGCCGACCGAGAAGCCACCCCTGCCGTGAAATATGCCTGGGCCAGTTTTTGCGGGTCTTCACCTGGGTTCAAATCGTGGCGAGCACGAGTCAGCTCAAGGCAAACTGTCGCCAGATCGGCAGCCTCCTCCCATCGCCCGTGGCCCATGGCCTTCTGCACTAGAGAATAGAGCGTAGGCACAACAGAATTCTCGACCATCTCACGGATGAGGGCATCGATGCTCGGCTCTCGCTGAGTCACAGCTTCAGAGCTTCTGGCTGCTTGGGCAAGGGTTGCCCTTGCATCACTACTTCGCCCTTGGCGCAGCAGAACGCTAGCAAGGGGTACTGGGTTGCTCTCGCTTCTCAGAAACCATTCTTCAGCTTCGGTCCATTTGCCGGCTCGAGCGCAAATGTATCCCAGCTCTGTGGCGATTTGCTTGAAGCGAACAGTTCGACCAAACTTCGTTGTCTCGTACAGTTCTGCCGCACGGCGCATGTGCTCTTCGGCCTCCGCGAGGCGTCCCGCCGATGTCAACCGACGAGCGAGCCCTGCATACGTTGATGCATCTGCGTCGGGGTCGGCGGATTCCTGGCCATCCCAGAGCGACAGCGCCCGGTCAAGGGCGGCTTTTGTTCCCTGCGGGTCTGATAGCTTCTCGTATAAATCAGCTAGCGCGAGCTGATTAGCTATGGACTTGACCTTCATCACTTCGCTTGATTTGAAACGCTCACGAAGCCTTGCAGCGTTCGTCCGGTTGTTGTGGGCTTGGTCGGGTCGGTTCAATTCGGCGTCTATTTCTGCTAGGGCCTCGAAATGACCGGCGCGGAGGTCATCGGGGAGATCCGGGGTGTCGATCAAACGACGGTAGATGGCGGCAGCTTCTGCAAGGTTTCTTTGGGCATCCACATGGCGACCGAGGGCCTGTTCGTCCAGTCCGACGTCGGCAAGGCGCAGCGCGAACGCAGCCTGGCCGATGGCTCCTCCCTGTGAGAGATGCGGCCTCAATAGTTCCAGCTCGAAGTGATCTGAGCCAAGGACCTGTTCGGATGATGATGGTTGAGAGAAATTCAGCAGAGCGGTGGCGGTGTTTCTTGCCGATGAGGAGAGATAGGGTATCGCCGCGACGGGGGCGACACCTGCCCGGATTTCCTTGGACTGTGTGTTGGCCGGCTTTAGCGTCAATTCAAGCAACCACTGGTCAGCGAGGAGTGCGCCGAGTTCGGCCAGTGTCTCAGGGGCGGCGGATTCGCGGATGGCTCTGGCCGCCAGTTGATGGATCGTGATGCGACCGTCAGGCCAGTCGCCGACGAGCCGAATGATGCCGTAGTCGACAAGTCTTTTGATGCCGGGGTGCATTCTCCCCCTGTTCCAGGGAAGATCCGCACCACCGGCAACCCATTCTCTGACAGGGTCACGTTGCCACAGCCATGTTGGGTGGCCATCTGGATCTTGGAGGGCGGCGACCATGGCTGCCCGTTGCACCACCCCCTCTGGCATACGCCGAGAAGCTCTGTCCAGCGCGAGCTGCCATGTTGCACCAACGAGCCTCGGGTAGCCACCCACGTCCGCGAAATCGGCTGCCTCGTCCATGCGTCTTGCATGTTCGAATTCCTCGATCCAGGCTGTGACCGTCATACCGTTTGCTGCTATTGTCGACGCCGCAATAGATAGTGCGAGCGGGTGGTGCCTCACAATCTTGCTTAACCCAGCCCTGTCGTCCTCGGACGTCTCGGGTAGACGGTTTTTGATGAAATCCTCGGCCTCGCCCCGCGAGAATAGCTCCGCTTCAACATGACGACCAGCGCCCACGATCCTGTGGGAGCCACTCAAGGTCGTGATTAGGACCCGTCCCCTTGGGTTTGTCCCAGTAGGGACTAGGTTGTTCTCGATAAGACCTTCGGCATCCGCGTCGTCTAGCACGATAAGCCAGCGCTCGTCGGTTGTTCTCAGATGCTCGAGCAGTGAACGGGTAAGTAGGTCAGCCCTATCCGCAGCGTCCGTTGACACGGAGTCCCCGAGGTCGAGGCGTTCCGCTGCGCGTGAGAATTCTCTGGTTACGGTCACTGAATCGGCGGAGTTCACCCAAATCAGCAAGTCGTGACGGTTGTCGTCAACACGGCCTAGGGCGCTCTGCATGACCTTTCGAGCTGCGTAAGATTTCCCCAGACCGGGCCCCCCACACAACCACACGCGGCGATCCCCACCGTCTTCCCACACTCGGGTGATTTCATCATCAAATCCCCTCCGTTGATAGCGATCCCCCACCTCGGCAAAGTCGCCGACAAGAACTGGGCCGATCCGGCCTGTCCTAGGCACGGCAGATAGCCCCAGTGCTTTGGAATCAGCCGGGAGAAAACCCGTACTGGCGATCGTCGGCTCTTGGGCTGAACCTGCGGCCCAGACGATCCGTTGTGTCCCCTTAGCACCGTCGACCAAGGATGCTTCGCCAATTTCTGGCGTTGGCGGAGTACCCGCATCAAGGAGCCACTTCGCCGCCAATACAGCG
This sequence comes from Arthrobacter jiangjiafuii, assembly GCF_018622995.1. Lineage (NCBI taxonomy): Bacteria > Bacillati > Actinomycetota > Actinomycetes > Micrococcales > Micrococcaceae > Arthrobacter > Arthrobacter jiangjiafuii. The sequence goes on along the minus strand of NZ_CP076022.1, from coordinate 1,748,604 downwards.
AGGCGCGCTGCCTGGCTACCGAAGCTGGCGCCCGATGATTTACCGGGGACGCCTGTCAGATTTCTGCGCTCTGTCCAGCGCATCGTCGCAAAGTCCAGGTCACGCTTTGGGACGGGAATATCGAGTGTGAATGGCTTGCCGTTTCGCCGGATTGGCCGGGGTCCGAGAGGTAGCCTTCGGCGTCGTTCGTTCTGCTCCAAGTTCCAAGCGATTTGTCCCAACATGAGCACCTCAGTATCTGAGAGCCTGTTGCTCTTATTTATCCTTCTGCGGATATTCGCATCAGCCGACATTGATGCGAACACTCCGTAGATGAAGTTTCGCAGCGAGTCCATATCGGCACTCCCAGGGATGAACTGGTCAATAAATCTTCTTGCATCGTCTGCAATTGGAGGCAGTTCGACCTTGTCCGCATCTAGATGCTGAGTGTCGGTCAATCCGTAGCCGTCCTTCAGGGAATACAGGTAAGCCGCAAGCACAACCATGGGACTGACAGCTGTCGGCGCCTCTCCCCAGACTTCCGTAAGTGCATCGAAAAGTGTTTTGTCGATGTCTAGCTCCCCGTTTTTTCCCATGTCCGCATCATGCCAGCAATTCCCTCACAGTGAGGCTAGGCACTGCTCGGCATAGCACCGGTTGATGCCTAGCCATGCCGCATCGGACTGTGGATTAAGCGTCATCAGACGCACATGGAACGAAAGGAAGGCAACGGACATGCATGCAATTATCTCGTGGCTGCTTATCGGAACAGCCATTCTCGCGGCTGTCACCCTCTGGCTATTCACTAAAATGCGAAGCCAGCGCACGCCCCAGCCCCGATTGGCTGTACCTCCCACCTACACAAACCACGCAAGGGAGCGGATGCTCCAACGCCAGGTGCGGCAGCATCAAATCGAGCAGGTGATTGCCAAGCCCAGTCGGTCAGTACCGGACCGTGAAAACGGCAGCGTGCGCCTCGAGCGTGAGCTCGACGGCCGGGTCCTCAAGGTGTGGGTAGTGGCAGAACCATGGGAAACAGCAAAGACGGCCACAGTCAAAACGACGGCATGGGCTGACCGCATCCAGACCTTCGAGATTCCACCAGGCCGAATAGGGCTCGTCATCGGCCTGGGCGGCTCCACCGTTCGCCGGCTCGAGGTGGCAACTGACTGCCGGATAAGTATCGACAGGACGGGGTTGGTGCGGATCTCTGCCTGCTCTATGGCGACGCTTGAATCGGCCAAACAAAGAATCCTCAAAATCATCGCTGACGCCGACGACGCCACCGGCAACCGCTACCGCGCAGCCTGAGAGCTGTCTCCACCGAGACCATAAAAACACGAGAGGAGGTGATCAAGATGGCCAGCAACACTTCCAAAGGTGCCGGCAAAGCCAACACCACGCCACGTACAGTCTCACCTGCCCGTCTGGAGCAGAAATCCGGTAAGGCTAATGCGTTCGGCGGGTACGAAAAGGTGAAGCACTCAAGCGGAACCTTCAGCATGCGCAAGACGGGGAAGTGATTTGACCTAGGCAAGCGCCACGGCCGGGCAGACCACTAGTGGCAGGCCCGGGCGGGGTGCTTTCTCCTTCTGAGCACGGGCACCGGAAGCGGATGAACGGCGGACAATCTGTCTCCGGAAGCACGCCGGCAGACTTCCCGCACAATTGCCCGGACGGATGCAGCGGAATCTAAGCGCTGCGCCAGGAACCGCGCAGAGCCTCAACGCCGTCCAGCAGGAGATCGAGCCCGACGGTGAATTCGGCGTCATAGTCATAGCCTTCCTTGGCCAGCTCGGCCACCACTTCGAGCAAATACGGGTACCGGGCCGCTGTCTCTGCGGATTCAGCATCGTGCGTTGCTGCGGCAGACGCGGCCGACTCCTCCGGAGTCTCGAAGGAGAGCGTCTTCTGCTGCAGAGCAAACCCGTACACGTAGGCATCCAGCAGGCTCATAACGTGGACGGTGGTGCGGAACGAAAACCCGCCCTGCCGCAGACATCCCAGCATCGCGTTGTGCTGCCGCAGGTTCTCTGGTCCCGGGCGTCCCGCTGCCTCCATCAGACCCACTGCCCACCGGTGCCGGATGAGAGCGTCGCGGAGAGAGACGGAACGATCACGCACTCCCTGCTTCCAGCCGCGCCCGGCGTCAGGCTCCGTGACCTCGTTCCAGACAAGATCCACCATGCCCTCGAGCAGTTCCTGCTTGTTGGCCACGTGCTTGTACAGCGCCATGGGAACCACACCGAGCTCCTGGGAGAGGGTGCGCATGGTGAAACCCTCGATACCCACCTGGTCGGCCAGTTCGACGCCGGCGCGGAGTACGGTCTCCCGGTTCAGGCGCGGTCGGGGCACGGACCGCTGCTGCCGGTCCTTGGGTACCTGTGCCAAGCCGCCACCTTCCTGGGAATTGATGCTTGACAGAGTGTACGTCATACACCTACGTTCATCGCACGTGGTGTACGAAGTACACCTTTGGCCGACAGGAAGCGCCATGCAAGCCTCCAACCGGACCGCCCGGACCGCCGGGATCATATTCCTTCTCACCTTCGTCTCGGCCATCGCCGGGGCCGCACTCTACGCACCACTGCTCACCGACCCGGACTACATCACCGGCCCCGGTGCGGACACCCGGATCCTCCTCGGTGCCGTCTGCGAACTGGTACTGATAATCACGAACATCGGCACCGCCGTCGTACTCTTTCCCGTGCTGCGCAGGCACAGCGAGAGCGCTGCGGTCGGCTATCTCGCAGCCCGGATTGTGGAATGCACGTTCATCGCCGTCGGTATCCTCAGCATCCTGGCGGTGGTGACGCTGCGGCAGACCGCCGGTGCCGACGCCGCGGAGTATCTGCCCGTTGCCCGTGCCCTGGTTGCGGTGCATGGCTGGACATTCCTGCTGGGCCCGGGGTTTGTGGTCGGCATCGGGAATGGACTGCTGCTCGGGTTCCTGATGTACCGCGCGCATCTGGTGCCGCGGCCGATGGCACTGTTCGGCCTGATTGGCGGCCCACTGATGTCGCTGTCCGGTATTGCCGTGCTCTTCGGAGCCTACGGACAGACCTCGGTTCCTTCAGCCCTGGCCACCCTGCCGGAGATCATCTGGGAGTTCTCACTGGGGATCTATCTGACGTTCGTTGGCTTCCGCCGGCCGCGGAGCACCAGGACCACCGCAGCAGCTCTCAAAGATTCTCCGGCGACGGGCGCCACTTCCAAAAAGCGCCATGCGGCACGTGGCTGAAGTTGTTCGCCGCCGAGCACAGTGATGCACCGCCGATCTACCTGCGGACCTCAATCCTCAGCGGCGAGCAGAGCCGGGTCAGCCAATCGGCGTCATCCGGCAGCGCGAACGCCCGCCCGTAGGCCGGGTCCACTGCGAAATCATCCTCACGCACGCGGTCGCCGAAGAACACATAAGCCTTCTCCGTGTCGCACTGGCGACTCATCCATGCGATGCCCTCAAAGCCCGCCGCGTGCGCAGCCTCCGCCCACAGAACAGTCTCCGCGTAGCGGCTGGCCGGCGTCCGCGTTACGTCCTCAGCGGAGGCCCCCATTGTCCTGAATCCTGTCCCCATGAAGGAGGCCAAGCGGAGCGGGCGCTGCGCTGTCAACCGGCCCATCACCTTGTTCTGGTAGTCCCCCGGCAGCAGTGCCCCGCCATCAGCAGGAACGTCGTGCAGCAGGGTCTCGGATATTGCAGCGATCTCTGATTCTCCGGCGTAGAGGACCGGGATGGCCGGGTCTCCGAAGAATGCAAAGCGGGTCGGAGTCCCGAAGCCGGGGTTGAAGGTGCCCGCATGCCTGTCCGGCCTGTTGGTGAAAATCCGGTACAGGTGCGCCCCTTCGTCCAGTATGTGTGTGTCAGCGGTGAGTGGTCCGGAAGGGCCAGCGGTCACCACTCGACCCCGAAGTGCCCTTGCGCAGCCGCCAGGACAGCGTCAGCGTCCTGCAATCGATCCACGGGACGGTCCCCGTCGAGGTAGCCGGACGGGAGGCAGATCCACTGGGCAAGGTCCTCGTCGCTGCGGCGGGCGCGGTGGGCCAGCTGAATCAGGGCGGTGATCACCTTATGGACGCCCCCGTACTTGTCGAACTGGAACCCCGGGTAGAGGACGGCGTTACCGCGGCGGACGCCGAGCAGCTGCCCGCTCTCGCGCCGGTCGTGGGCGAGGGTGCTGCGGCCTTTGGCCCGGGACCCCAGGGCCCTGGATGCATCTTGAGCCTTGAGTAGCCCAAACTCCTGCTCCATGGCGCGCCAGGCGTTCTCCGTGGCCATGGCACCTTGAGCCAGTTCAGGTGTAACAACGGCGGGGAGGGATGCCAGTGCGGGGCGGAGGGCATCGAGGCTGCGCTGCGCGTTGACGACGGCGGCCAGGGCAGGCGCCAGAGCCTGTGATCGGCGCACAAGCACTTCGACCAGCAGATCGACGCCGACATCCTGCGCTTCGATCATCTGGAGGGCTTTGTCGAGTGCGTCTTGACGGCTATCCGGATGGCTGGAGGATTGTTTCCGGGCGTGCGTGGGATGGAGTGTCATGTGGCTCTCTCGCGGCGGGTTTCCGACGTTTCCTACGTTTTATTCTAGCGTCGGTAGTGTTGGCTGGGGAGTCTACACGACTAGGCAACGGCATGGCGCCCGAACGGCGGCTGACTAGGGGGTCAGCAGCACTTTGATGGCACGGCGCTCGTCCATGGCCCGGTACCCCTCAGCGGCGTCGGCCAGCGGAAGCGTGAGGTCGAAAACCCGGCCCGGGTCGATCTTCCGGTCCCAGATCCGCTGAATGAGGTCGGGCAGAAAGCGGCGCACGGGAGCGGGGCCGCCGAGCATGTGGATCTCGGCGAAGAACAACTCCAGCCCGGGAAGAGCAACGTCATGGGAGACGCCCACAAAGCCCATGTGACCGCCCGGCCGGGTGGAACGCACAGCCTGCATCATTGACTCCTGCGTACCCACGGCCTCCACCACCGAATGGGCGCCGAGCCCGTTGGTCAGGTCCTTGAGTGCGGCCACCCCCGCATCACCGCGTTCGGCGATGATATCGGTGGCTCCGAATTCACGGGCGAGCTGCTGGCGTTCGGGGTGCCGGCTAAACGCGATTATCCGCTCGGCACCGAGCTGTCGTGCGGCCAGGACGGCCAAAACGCCGACAGCGCCGTCCCCCACCACGGCGACGGTTTTGCCGGGGCCCGCCTCAGCAGCCACGGCGCCGAACCAGCCGGTGCCCAGTACATCAGAGGCCGCCATCAGTGAGGGCAGCAGGTCCGCCGGCGGGGATTCCGGCGTGGCCACCAGGGTGCCGTCGGCCAGCGGAATCCGGGCGAACTGCGCCTGGGTGCCCATCCTGCCCATCGGCACGGCATTGACGCACCGGCTCTGGTAGCCCGCCCGGCAGATTTCACACGTGTTGTCGGACGCCCAGAAGGAGCCGACGACGAAGTCCCCGACTTTGATGGTCCGCACCTCGGGTCCAACCTCCTCCACCCAGCCGATGTACTCATGTCCCATGGGTGCGTCCTGCGCATCCTCCACGCCTCGGTACGGCCACAGGTCTGACCCGCAGATGCAGGTCGCTGCCAGCCGGATGACGGCGTCGGTCGGTTCTTCAATCGCTGGATCGGCCCGGTCCTCCACGCGCACATCTCCGGGGGCATGCAGTACTACGCCACGCATGGTATCTCCTTCTGCGGTCGGATTCTCTCTGCTCCAAGGACAGCACCCGCACAGGCGCATGGGTAGGTCCGGGACCCTTGAGTTCCGGTTACGCGCGCGGAACCCTGCTGCCCGCCGGCGCCATGGAACTGCCCGACCGCCTTTGCCTGCATCTCGTCCGGCGCCAAGCAATTAAGCTGGACATCGAGGCCGCCGATGCCGCAGGAGACCAGCCAAAGGACGCTCCTTCCCGGAGGACCCCGTTGTGTCCTCACAACCAGGAGCACTGATGTCGAAGAAAACCCTCTCTACCGCCGGACCCGTTGCGAGGCCTTTGCCTCCGCGGTGGATCCATGGGTCGGAGTCCTCCAAACACAACACTGACCCGGATGTGCAGGTCTATTGGTACGACGCTGACACTGTTGTTCTTCGGCAGAACAAGGCAATCAATTACGAGGCCCCCTTTTTGTTCCTCCTCTTCGGTAGCGAGCGTGTGGTGCTGCTAGATACCGGCGCCACCGTGTCTGAACAGCATTTCCCGCTGCGCACAGTCGTCGACGACCTCATTGATTCGTGGATGAGCCGCCATCCCGGCGTCGACAATTCCTACGAACTGTTGATCCTGCATACACATTCACACGGCGACCATATGGCCGGTGATGCCCAGTTCTTCGACCGCGCCTCTACGACCCTCGTGCCAGCAGACAAGCTGTCAGCGTGGTGTTATCTCGGGTTATCCGACACATCGGACAAGACAGAGCTGGATCTTGGTGGACGGATGCTCGACATTCTTGCCACGCCTGGTCATGACGCTGCCGCTGTCACGTTCTACGATCCGTGGACCGGGATCCTTTTCACCGGTGACACGGTGTACCGCGGGCGGCTGTATATCAGTGACTGGCCGGCCTTTTCGCGGAGCATTGATCTCCTCATCGAATTCTGCCGCTCGCACCCAGTGACCTACGTCCTTGGGTGTCACATTGAGATGACCAGCACCCCGGGCCTGGACTACCCGGTGCGCACGACCTACCAACCCGATGAGCCTCCTCTTGAAATGACAGTCGAACACCTCCACAAGGTGCGCTCTGCCCTGGACGCTGCAGGTCCGGAGCCAGTGCGGGCGGTCTGTGACGAGTTCATCCTCTGGCCGAGCGCCCCTCACCGGAATACTGCGCTTCAATATCCTTACTCCAAGCGCGCGCGTACAGGCCAAAGACCCCCTGTTCCCGGAGCGGGTAGCCCAGCCGGTTGAGTGTTAGCTGGCTAGCCCCCATAGCCAGCTGCTGCGCACTGCGACTGATGCGTTGCTTATCTGCCCGGTACAGATACTCATCGATGGCCCTTACCCAGCGCTTCCGCCAAAGATCCACGGCCGGCTCCGTGGCAAGGGCGGCCATTACCCTATGTGCCGGCATAACCCGGGGTGCCATCTGGTCCATCATTGCCCTGCGCGCAGGCTCAGACTGCGAGGCGCTGGGACCTTTGCAGGCGTGCAGATGAACGTTCCAGTAGTAGTCCCAGCTAATGGTTCTGCGGTCCGGCCACACAGCGGATCGGGGGCCGCGCATCATGGTGTGGCCGGTGTCGAACAGAAGCAGGGCGGCCAGCATCGAGCGCGTGTTGGGGCCGGGAAAGCGGTTGACTGCCCACAAAGCCAGGTCCGAGGACAACTCGGAAATCCCCGCAACCAGCTCCAAGCCCTTTGGTCCACCGAACCGGGAAAATGCCGTTTCCATTACTTGGTGCACCGGCTCGCCTGATCGTGGTGGATAAGAAATGTCCGGCCACTGCGAGATCTTCACGGCACCCAGTGTGGCAGCGCTTTCGTCTGCCAGCGCGTACACGGACTTCCATAGGCCCTTAACGACGTCCTCGGGGGCACGCAAATGCAGGTGCACGGCTGGATGGGCGGATTCCACCCTGCGGTTAAAGCCAAACCTGCACTCTTCCCCGGTCCTCGTTCGGGAAATCAGCGGGGCAACAATACGGCGGACTATTTCGTCACCCGCATCCCTACGCTCCGGCTCTACAGTCAACATGGACCACAGGGCTGTGCTGGGGTGCTGCTGCACAGGACGGGTAGCCGCACCTCGATGAACAGTGGTCGATTGCATGACGTGGCTCATATCATCCCCAAAAAAAGTAAGTATGCTGACTTCACAGTGTGGTCCCGAAATGTAAATGTCCATACTGGTTCTCAGAATCCCCCCATTTGTGTTGGGGGCCTTTTCCTGCGGACGCGGAGCGACTAGGGTCTCGCGAGATTTGCGAACCAGCGACGCGCACTACACGGACCCGTGCGACACCGGCATCGACTTCATCGGCGATGAGATCCGCGTCGAGGTTCCTGCCGGGCCGCAGCGCCAGCTCAAGTGCGTCTGAAACACCTGGGCGCCGTGAAGCAACGCCGAAGGCCCCTCACGGGCTGTCCGTCAGGATCCCTTTCCCGAGGGGAACTCCAGCGCTTCGAAAACGTGGTCCGGACCATAAGCGGTTTTCATTGACCGCTGCCGCCTACGCTGTTATTTCCTACCCGGCTTTGCCGGCTGCGTCGAGCGCTCCTCACCGGAATACTGCGCTTCTATTTCCTTACTCCAGGCAGACGCGTAGAGGCCAAGGACCGCCTGCTCCCTCAACGTGAAGCCCAGCCCGTTGAGTGCCATCAGGCTAGCCCCCGTAGTCAGTTGCTGCGCACTGCGACTGATGCGTTGTTTGTCTGCCCGGTACAAATACTCATCCATGGCCCTTGCCCAGCGCTTCCGCCAGATATCCACTGCCGGCTCTGAGGCAAGGGCGGCCATCATCCTGTGTGCCGGCACAATCCGGGGTGCAATCTGGGCCCTCATGGCATTGCGCGCCTGCGCAGCGTGCGGGCCGAAAGAACCTGTACAGGCGTGCAGATGAGCGTTCCAGTAGTAGTCCCAGCTAGTGATTCTGCGGTCGGGCCACACCGCGGACCGGGGGCCGCGCATCATGGCGTGGCCGGTGTCGAAGAGAAGCAGGGCAGCCAGCATCGAGCGCGTGTTGGGGCCGGGAAAGCGGTTGACCGCCCACAAAGCCAGATCCGAGGACACGTCAGCAATCTCAGCTGCCAGGTCCAAGCCCTTTGGCCCACCGAACCGTGCAAGTGCCGCTTCCATCACCTCAGGTACCGGTTCACCCGGCCGTGGTGGATAAACGAGCCCCGGCGAGTGGAAGGTCTTCACGGTACCCAGCGTGGCAACGTTTTCCTCCGCCAGCGCGTTCGCAAACTTCCATAGGCGCTTAGCGACGTCGTCGGTGGCAAGCAAATGCAGGAGCACAGTCTGATGGCCGGATTCCAGGTTGCGTGATAACCGAAGCCGGTACCCCTCCCCGGCCCGCACTTGGGAAGACAAAGGGGCAAAAATATGGCGGAGAATGTCGTCGCCGACACCCTTACGCTCCGGCTCAATAGTCAGGATGGACCACAAGGTTGTATTGGGGTGTTGCTGCACAGGACGGGTAGCTGCACCTCGATGAACAGTGGTCGATTGCATGACGTGGCTCCTATCATCCCCGAAACTGATCGTCGTGACTTCGGTAGGTGAGTTGCCAACAGTGTGTTGCCTAAATGTGAATGTCCATACGGGCCCCACGAAATTTCCCATTTGTGCCAGGGGGGCTTTTCCTGCGCATGCAGAGCGACTATGGGGCCTTGTGAACCAGCGACGCACGCTGCATCGGTCTTTTCTGGTTGACGACGGCGCTCTCCGCGGCCTGACGACCAAGCCCTGACCCGCCGTCTGGCACGAGGACCTCAAGACGAGCAAGACGCCGGAAAAGCTCACCCTACTTGGGGTCCGAGAACATCACCACAAGAAGGCACGCCATGGAAAAGCCGGCCTGCGCGAGCAGCAGCACTCCGGGCGCATAGCCCAGGAACAGGCCCAGCAGCAGGGGAACCAACGCCAGCAGCGTGGTGTCCAGGCCACGGATCATGGCCCCGGTCTGCGCCGAGGGCACGGGGCCGAAGACGGTTTCCGTGGGCGGGGCGGTCCAGTCGGGGTCCGGCCGGTAGGCACCGCGCACAGCCGACGCGCCGAACCCCACCCCAGCCAGTGCGCCCAGGGCGATGAGCTCCGGACTTCCGGCACCCAGCAGCACGAGCACGGCCACGAACACCGCAGCCCAGGCCGCCATGAGCCCTGTGGGCAGCGCCATCCGGCTCAGCTTCACCAGGGATGCCGATACCGGCAGCAGCACGTCCAGGCCCGGCGTGATGGCGGTCCGCCGGGCCAACGCGCCCGCCGCCGGAACGGCAGCGAACACTGTCACCGCGACCAGGGCCAGCTGCAGCGGCACCGGCTGGTTCCCGCCGGTGACCAGCATCAGGGCGCACAGCATGAGCAGCACGACAGGCCGGCCCAGCCAGCCCCGGGTGCGCAGGAAAGCAGCGGTATCGGCCCGCAGCAGCGCACCAAACGGAGTCCGCGTGCCGCGGGCATACCAGCGGGCCGCGCGGGTGGAGACGACGGCACCGGAATCGCCGGACAGGGCGCGGCCCACCTCGTTGGCGTCCATTAGATACAGGGCAGCACCGGCATGTCCGGAGACACCGCCGGCCCGGATCAGGTCCTGGGCCGGGATCGTTTCCAGCCGCGGAAAGACCACCACGCCCAGCGCGACGGCGGAGGCCAGGGCCACCAGGGCTGGTCCCCACAGACCTGCTGCCGCCTGCCGCGGCACGAAACTCAGCACGGCCAGCAGCAACAGGCCCGGCAGCGGTCCGGACGCTATGCGCCCCACCAGCTCCGAACGGGGCCTGCCGGAACCAGCGAGCCCGGAACCCACCGGACCGGCACCGGCCTGCCGCAGCGCCGAGAGCAGCACGGCGTTGACGGCCGCCACTCCGAAGACCGCAGCGCCCAGGAACTGTCCGGGCCCACTGGCGTGAAGATCGGTGATAAAACCGACCGGCAGGTACAGCACGGACGCGCCGGCCCAGACCAGGGCAAGCCGGCGCAGAAGCCGTCCGGTCAGTAGCGGACGCCGCGCCACGGGCAGGGTCAGCCACCAGTAGCCTTCGGCCGTGGTCGCCGCCGCGGGCCCCAGTTTCCGGGCCAGAACCATGATCGCCGCCAGGGCGGCGAACAGCAGCGCGGTCGCTGCGGCGCCGTCGGGCAGGGCGAACGACGGCGCGGACACCAGGGTGCGGGCGCCCGGGTCTGCGTCCCAGGCCTGGGCCACCTGCTCCCGCAGGGCCAGGACCAGACCGGCAGCCATCGCCCCGATGGTTCCCACCGTCAGCACCGCCGAATACACATCAACCAGGACATCCCGCAGCCGGGTCCGGCCACGGGTGAAGGCTTTCGCGGCGTGCCGGGTGTACCGGACCGGGTTGAAGGCCGTTGCAACGGTTCCGACGGCGGCGTTTTGGGCCACGATCAGCGCCCGGCGATTTCCGCGGCGGCCCGTTCCGGCGCGATCTCGCGGACGTCGTCGTCGATGAGCAGGCAGCGTCCGGCGGTGGCCAGGAGCAGCGCCGGGTCGTGGGTCACCAGCAGCACTGTGCCGCCGTCGTCGGCATAGGATTTGATCCGCTCCCCCAGCCTCTCGCGCATGGCCGGATCCAGTCGCTGCTCCGGCTCATCCAAGATCAGCAGGGACGAGGGCCGGATCAGGGCGGAGGCAAGCAGCAGCCGCCGCCGCTGCCCGGACGAGACGGAGGCCGGAACGGCGTTGGCGCGCTCCCGCAAGGCGAAGAAGTCGAGTTCGGCTTCGACGGCGGCATCGGGATCCGGCAGGCCGTGCCCGCGGGCGATCAGCTGGAGGTGCTCGCGCAGGGACAGGGAGGGGAAGAACGCATCTTCGTCGAACAGCGCTGCGACCTGCCGGCGGAATGGAATGGCGTCTTCATAAACCGGCAGGCCGTGGACGCGGACCTCGCCGTGGAGCATGGGCTGCTTACCGGCGATCGTGCGGGCCGCGGTGGATTTTCCGGCACCGTTGAATCCCACCATGCCCAGGATTTCGCCGGCCGCTGCCTGCGCGGTGATGGGTCCGCACACCGGTGTGCCGGCGTACCCCACGGACAATTCGGACATATCGAGCACAGCCCCCACTGAAGTCATGCTGCCAATCTAGCGGACACCGGCAGGGCGGCCGGGTAGCGCGGGGTGGTCATGGGGAGGCCGGCCGGGTTGGCGGGCGCAGGAATTTTCCACGCGTCCAGGCAGGTTCAACCCAGCAACACGCGCCACACGGGCGCACCAGCGAAGGGATGAGCAATGCCGACACTTGGAATCATTGGAAGCGGTCACATCGGATCAGCGGTCGCGCGGCTCGCAGTCGCGGCAGGGATGAACGTGGTCATCGCCAACTCGCGCGGACCGGAAACCCTGCAGGACCTGATCGCGGAACTGGGGCCGCTCAGCCCACGAAGATGCAGAACGGATGGCCGGCCGGGTCCGCGTAGACGTAGAGCGGCTCGTCCGGATCATCCGTGCGGTCAAGCAGCAGCTCCGCCCCCAGGCCCAGTGCGCGGGCGTGCTGATCCGCCAGTGACTGCCGGTCCGGCACGGTGAAATCCAGATGCAGCTGCATCGGCACATCCGGGCGCGGCCAGGTGGTCCGCTCGAGCCGGTCAACCAGCTGGAACGCCAGCTGGCGCCGGCCCTGCCCATCGGTCAGCACCAGCCAGTCCGCGTCATCCGGGCCCTGCGGCGCGGGCTCATCTCCGGGCAGATACCGGAGCCCGAGAAGCTGACGGTAAAACTCGGCCAGCCCGCGGACGTCGGTGGTGTCCAGGACAGTGTTTTGCAGCTGGGGAAATCCGGTCATGGAGCGAGAGTAGCGATTCTCAGCAGGATTCCCAGCGAGGCGTCGCGAAGCGTTCGCAGGGGTGTCGGAGCCCGCAACCCCGGAATACGCTGGAAGGGCCGTATTCCAGCGAAGGAGCGTGGCCATGAGCGCACAGACCGGCAGCGGAAGCACACCCCTGGGAATCGAAGAAGTGGTGGGAGAAGTCGTGATTCCGCCCGGGGTCACGGGGCCGGATCCGCTGACAATGGACGTCCGTTCCTATGCCGTGGCCCAGCCGGCGGGCATCGTCATCATTGACACCGGAATGCCCGGCTCCGAGGCTGGCATTGCCGCGGCGGTCGAGGCGCTAGGGGGCAGCTTTGCCGACGTCCGCGACATCATCCTGACCCATCTGCACCAGGATCACATCGGCTCGCTCTTCGCCATCGCAGATAGGGCTCCGCTGGCCGCCATCTACGCGGGCGGACCCGATTCTCCCGATATTCAGTCCCCGCGGCGGATCAGGCCGATCGGCGAGGGGAATGCCATCCAGGATCTGGGAGTTTTCGCCACCCCCGGCCACACCCCCGGGCATGTGAGCCTCTTCCATGAGCCGACCGGGACGCTGTTCATCGGTGACGCCGCCGCCTCCGCCCAGGGAGATGCCGTCCGCGGGCCGGAGGTGTTCACCGCGGATGCCGGCCAGGCCGAGGAATCCCTGGCGCGGATCGCCGGCCTCGGCCCCGCCCGGATCCTGTTTGCCCATGGAGCCGAGATTGAGTCACCCGCCGACGCGCTGGGCCGCCTGATCGGCGGTCCTCCCTCTCAGGGCTGACATGTGGCCGGTGCGCAGCTGGAGGAACTGGCCGGCGCACCCGTGCCCGTACCCGTGCCCGCGCCCGCGGCCTCACCGCCTAAACCGGCCGACGGCGGGAAGCGAGGATACCGGAAGCATCACCGCCTGTCCGCAGCCCGGGGAATCCCGACACCGAATCGCCCAAAGGACCGATTGGTGCGCCCCGAGCCGGAATACAGTCTGCCGTATGCCGGAATTGGCGGGCTTCCGCCGTCACCGGCCGCCATCAACTGAAGGGCTCACAAATGTCAGATCGCAACTACATCCTGTTCGTATCGTCGTACACCGATGCAGACTCAGCGGCAGCTGATTTCACCACCATCAAGGACATGGACGACGCGGTGGTGGCCGCGGTAGTCCTATCGCGTGATGCCTCGGGACGGGTTGATGTGAAGGAGCACGGAGGCGGGCTGATTGGCGGCGGCACCACTGCCGGTGCCATCGCCGGCCTCGTGGTGGGGCTGTTCGCTCCCCCGCTCCTGCTTTCGGGTGTCATCGGCGCTGCGATCGGCGCCGGTGCAGGTGTCATCGCGAAGCGGCACGAGGAGAAGAAGATCGGCGTCGAGGCGGACGAGTGGCTGCCGCCGGCCTCCTCGGCGCTGGTTGCCGTGGTCGACGACCTCTATCTGGACCGTGTGGACAAGGCGGTCAGCAAAGCCACGAAGAGAATCAGCAAGGCTATCGACAAGAGTGACTACGACGCGGTGGTCAAGGCCATCAACGAAGGCGACGAGAAGATCGTGGAGGCCGTCGCCTCCTGATCTGACCTCCCAATCGCGTGCTTCGGTGTCCGGTCCGCCGCCCTGCGGCGGGCCGGACAGCCGTGCCGCCCCATCCCATTCCGCGTGTGACATGGGACGCTTATGGAATATCCACAGCCTGACTCCCGGTTGTCGCTGAGTAGACCAACGCCAGGACTGCTCCAGCCACTGGCGCGACCGAGAGAAAGACGCTTAGTGAACCTCTTTACCCCGCTGCCAGTCGGCGCCATGGAACTGCCCAACCGCCTCGTCATGGCCCCGATGTCCCGCGTCCGCGCCGGCCGTGACGGTGTGCCCACAGACATCATGGTCGAGCACTACCGCCAGCGCGCCTCCATGGGCCTGATCATCAGTGATGGCATCTACCCCTCCTTCACCGGCCAGGGCAACCCCCTGATGCCCGGCCTGGTCACGGAGGAGCACGTCGCGGGCTGGAAGCGCGTCACCGACGCCGTGCACGAGGCCGGCGGCCGGATCGTCGCCCAGCTGATGCACTCGGGCCGCGTCGCACACGAAAACATCAACGGCGGCCGCCAGCCGGTGGCCCCCAGCGCCATCGCGCTTGAAGGCATGGCACACACCTACGACGGCAAGCAGCCCTACCCGGTGCCGCACGCCCTCACCGAAGCCGAGCTCCCCGGCATCGTGCAGGACTTCGTTTCAGCAGCACGGAATGCGATGAAGGCAGGGTTCGACGGCGTGGAGCTGCACGGTGCCAACGGGTACCTGCTGCAGGAATTCCTTTCCCCCGTCTCCAACACGCGCACCGACAACTACGGCGGATCGCCGGAGAACCGCGCCCGCTTGGTCATCGAGGCCTTCCGGGCCGTGGCCGAGGCCATCGGCGCCGAGCACACCGGCATCCGTATCTCCCCTGAGCACAACATCCAGGGCGTGCTGGAAACCGACCGCGCCGACGTGACCGCCACCTACACCGCACTGGTGACCGGCATCGCCGACCTGTTGCCGGCTTACCTGAGCATCCTGCATGCGGATCCGGCTGACGAGCTGGTCCAGGGACTGCGCCGCCGCTTCGGCGGCCCGGTGCTGCTGAACACCGGCTTCGGCACCGTCACCACGCGCGATGACGCGATCATGCTGCTCGAGGAGGACCTGGCCGACGCCGTCGTCGTTGGCCGTCCCGCGATCGCCAACCCGGACCTGGTCCGCCGCTGGCAGGAGGACCTGCCGCTGAACGAGATCGACCAGGCCACCGTCTACACCGACGGTGCCGCCGGCTACACCGACTACCCGGAGCTGGCCCCGGTTTCCTAGCCCCAACGCACGACGACGGCAGGCCTTCCGCACAGCGGGAGGCCTGCCGTCGTTTCGTGTTTCTGTCTTAGTGCTTTGCCGGCTGCGACGAGCGCTCCTCACCGGCATACTGCGCTTCTATTTCCTTACTCCATGCAGACGCGTAGAGGCCAAGGACCGCCTGCTCCCTCAACGTGAAGCCCAGCCCGTTGACTGCGTGCTGGCTGGCCCCCATAGCCAGATGCTGTGCACTGCGACTGACGCGTTGTTTGTCCGCCCGGTACAAATACTCATCCATGGACCTTGCCCAGCGCTTCCGCCAGATATCCACTGCCGGCTCTGAGGCAAGGGCGACCATCATCCTGTGAGCGGGCACAATCCGGGGTGCAATCCGGGCCCTCATTGCATTGCGCGCCTGCGCAGCGTGCGGGCCAAAAGAACCTGTACAGGCGTGCAGATGAGCGTTCCAGTAGTAGTCCCAGCTAGTGGTTCTGCGGTCGGGCCAAACCGCGGACCGGGGGCCGCGCATCATGGCATGGCCGGTGTCGAAGAGAATTAGGGCAGCCAGCATCGAGCGTGTGTTGAGGCTGGGAAAGCGGTTGACCGCCCACAAAGCCATATCCATGGCAACCTCGCCAATCTCAGCTGCCAGGTCCAAGCCCTTTGGCCCACCGAACCGCGCAAATGCCGATTCCACCACCTCAGGTACCGGTTCGCCCGGCCGTGGCGGATAAACGAGCCCCGGCGAGTGGAAGGTCTTCACGGTACCCAGCGTGGCAGCGTTTTCCTCCGCCAGCGCGTTCGCAAACTTCCATAGGCGCTTAGCGACGTCGTCGGTGGCAAGCAAATGCAGGAGCACAGTCTGATGGCCGGATTCCAGGTTGCGTGATAACCGAAACCGGTACCCCTCCCCGGCCCGCACTTGGGAAGACAAAGGGGCAACAATATGGCGGATAATGTCGTCGCCGACACCCTTACGCTCCGGCTCAATAGTCAGGATGGACCACAAGGTTGTATTGGGGTGTTGCTGCACAGGACGGGTAGCTGCACCTCGATGAACAGTGGTCGATTGCATTACGTGGCTCATATCATCCCCAAAAAAAAGTAAGTGTGCTGACTTCACAGTGCGGTCCCGAATTGGAATTGTCCATAGCGCCTCTCGAAAACCGTCACGCTTTAGTCAGAACTTCCTAAGTGGTGTTGGCTGGGCGGGCGTGCATTCTCGTCCTGTCGTGCCAGGCGCCAAGGACGCCGATCGTAGATGGCCAGAAGCTCTGCGCCGAGGCCAAAGAACACCATGGCAGCCCATACGACGATGTTTAGCCAGGGGATATGCAGTGCGACGATGAGGATCGCACCGCCGACGAGCGCCTTGATGACAGGATGCTGGTTGCCGCGGAAGAGGAGCCTGCCAATGTAATACGCGCTCAAGACGAATGAGGCGAGCGTGAGCGTAATCCAGACCAACAGGCCGGCAAGCGCGAGGGGCGCCCCGGGGGCGGCTTCCCAGCTCCTTGTTACCCATGTGGTTGGCTGAACCGATGGATAACTACGTAGATTCAGGTTTGTTCTGGTTCACCGTTGCCGTAGTCAATGCCGGTCTCGCTGAACAAAAGAACCGCTCCCGCTGGAACTGGTTCCTTATCTCCATCCTGCTTGGGCCAATCGCTACGGTGTTGATCGTCGTATGGCGGGCGCCCGAACCGGTTGCACCGTCCATGACGCACCGCGGCGGATGGCAGGACCCAAAGACCCTTTAGCCGCATCCCTCCTTAGGCCACGGCGCCGCCGGGGGCTGTTGGGCCGGTAGGCCAGCGCAGCAGGGCAGCGACGCCGGTGCCGCCGGGCAGCACGCCGTCGGGAACCAGCAGCAGGCTTGCATCAGTCAGGGCTGCCGCGCGCAGCAGGGCCGCCGGCGCCGGAACTCTGCCGAGGACTTCCGCGCCGAGCGCCTGCTCCTCCGCGCTGGCCACCCACGGTTCTGCACCAAGGGCCAGCAGCGGGTGGTCCGCCAGCTCGTTGTCGTTCAGGATCAGCACGTCCACTTGGGCCTGCTGGAGTGCATGGACAACAGCGCCGATACCGGCGGCTGATTCCGGATTGGCCTGGGCCTGCTGCAGGGCCAGGCGGTCCATGATCTGCTCCTGTTCGGCCGCCCACCGCAGGGCAATCAGTTCCTGGACCCTGTCCTGGAACTGATCCTGGTGGGGACCGCCGGTACGGGTCTTGGCATCGAGCATGCTCACCAGGGACCGGTGGGCCTCGGCGATCTCGTCCCGGACCAGGCTCCGGGCGCGGACATCCCCGGCGAGGACAATCAGCCGGGCGCCGCTGCTGTCGACAATACGGTCAATCTGTCCGGCAACCCCGTCGGCGTTCCGGCGCCAGCTTTCCTCAGTCCTGCGCTGCAGTTTGTTCTGGGCCCAGCCGCCGCCCCCGGGCAGCTTGCGGATATCCTCGGCCGACCCTTCAACACCCTGGATGCTGGCGGGACCGGGACGTCCGACGTACTCCAACCGGATCTCGGAATCCTCCCGCGAGACCTCCGCAACGATGTATGGGAATTCCTCGGGGCGGTGCTTGAGCAGCGGCAGCAAATCGGGAATGGGGCCCACGGAAGTTTTCTTCGGGGCAGCCAGCGGGCCGGGCAGGAGCTCGTTCAGCGCCACGGTTCCCTGCCGGACAAGGACAAAGCGCGACACCGGGGCGGGCACCCCGTAGGCAGGAGCCACCGCAACTTCCATGGCTTCCTGGTCTGCCGGCGGAGCGCCCTGCTGGGCCAGCGCCGCCCGGACGTTGCCTGGGCGGGCTTCGGCGGCTTCCGCGCCTTCCACCGTCCCGGCCCCGGCGTCGACATAGGCCAGGCACCAGGGCCCTGGCTGCCGGTACAGATCCGCGTACTTGTGGAGGTGTTCAGTCATGGCGATCTCCTGCCTGTACGGGCGCCGCCGCACATCGATTCAATCCGTGCCTCTAGCTAACACCTACGCCAGCACCAGCAGAAGGCCGGACACCGCCACGCGGGCCTCCCACCGGGACTCTAATCTGCAGCGGTCCTCCGGAGCCGCCGGTGGGACCATAGTGCAGATGACGGGACCAAGAGGCCCAGGAACGCTCTTTTGGGCCCTTGATCTGCACCATGGATTCCCGCAATACCCTTGATCCGCACCATGGATTACCGTCCAGGCCCCGTTTGGCGCGGCAGTTGCCTGACCGGCGGTTCTCCCCCGCACAGACCGGCCTGCCCCTCCTTGTGGGCGTCAAGGCTCCGGGCTCGGTCGAACAGCTCGGGGTACCCAGCCTCCTGCCGGCCGCGCTGCACGGTACTCCGCCGAAGCCAGGTCGCGGCCAGCATCGCGGCAACCAGTTCCCAGCCGATCAGGGCCAGCATCCCAAAGGGTGACCCGGCGGAGGCCGAGCCAACCGATGCGGGAAATATTCCGTCGTGCCGGTGACCGCCCCCGGCCCAGCCCGGGTACAGCAGCAGCACGCCGTGGAAGGCCACCATGCCCAGCGCGGATCCCATCATCATCCGGCCGGCAGCGGCGGAACCGGACCGCCACAACGGCTGCACGCAGGGCAGGCAGGCCAGCGCCATAACCAGCATTACCGCCGCCTGCCACCACAGGTCCGCGTGCTGCCCGGCCATGACTGCATGCAGGCCTGCGGACACCAGGGCCGCACCGGCGCAGGCCCGGGCATGGAAACCAGGACCCGCGGGACGGAACCCCGTTACCGGTGGCACTGCCCGCCGGATTCCGGCGCGGGAACGTCCAGCACCGGCGACCGGTCAAAGAACCCCTCGGGGCGCAGCTTGAATCCGGTGGTGTCCACGGGCATGATCGGCCAGTCCTCCACCCGCGGGAAATGCGTCAGGCCGAAGGTGTGCCAGACCGAAAGGTCCTGCCCGTCAATGTCCCGGTCCGCCTTGATCCACTCCGGAATGCCGCCGCCACCGGCGTGCTGGTTGACGAAGTCGCCGGTCGGGTAGCGCTGGGCCTCGTCCCGCCGCGTCACCCACAGGGCCTTGGACGCGAACGTTGCCCGGCGGTAGATCGAGGAATCCTCGTCGGCCAGCAGGGTGGGCTGGCCCTGGGGATGCAGCTTGTACGCCACGGGCTCCCCCAGCCGGTTCGTCTTTTCGGGATTGCTGACCACCCAGGTGCGCCCGACGGCGGCGGCGGCGTCGCGCGCAGCCCCCGACTCGCGTGCCAGCACGGTCCGCTTGCGGGTGAAGGCGTTGCCGCGCGGGTTCTCCGGTCCCACCGGAACGCGCACCGCGTCCTCCTCCTCAACCCGGCCGGGGCCGCCGTCGAGCGCAAAATCCAGCCGGGCACCGAACAGGTGCTGGTGGAACGGAGCGCCCAGGCCCGGCGCCATCTCGGAGGCGTACGGGTAGTCCTTGCCGGGATAGGCGCTGGTGAAGACGACGCCGGTGGCCTTGGCCTCGAACTCGATGGTGCCGTCCAGGTACAGGTACCAGTAGAAGCCGTAGTCGTAGTTGCCCACGGTGGTGAAGAAGCTGATCACCAGGCGGCGGTTGCGGCGGGTGTAGTTGATGCCGGACCACAGGTCAGAGTGCTTGGAGAGGATGGAGGCATCCTCCTCGTGCATGCAGATGCCGTTGCGGATGGTGCGCGGGTTGCCGCGGGCGTCCGAAACCGTGGGCGAGATGTAGTGGATTTCTCCCAGGCAGTCGCAGCCCAGCTCCAGGGAGTTGGCGAACTGGCCCACCAGGTATTCGCCGGTGTCGAAGTAGTTCTGCCAGGAGCGCGTGGGTGCGGGATCGCCGTACGGGACCACCATTTCGGCAATGGAGGCGCGGTTCAGGATCCGCCGTACGCTCCCGCCGTCCTCGAAGCCGATGTTGTAGAGCACCAGGCCTTCACGGACGTCAAAGCCCACGTCCAGGTGCCACTTCTCCCACTCCACGTGGTTGGTGTCGGTGACGGTGAAGCTGGGCCCCTCCGGCTGCGTGATGCTGATGGGCTTCTGCGTGGTGCGCAGCGGCCCGGTGAGGGACGGGTCGGTGTAGTTTCCGTGCTCTGCGGGCACCGGAACGGCGCCGAAGTCCAGCACCTGGTCCACGGTTCCGGCGGTGACATCCACGTAGCCCACCAGCCCGTCAATCGGGTGCGCCCAGGCCGAATCCTCCGCATGCGTCTGCAGGAACGCCAGGCCGCGCAGGATCCTGCGTCCCTTTTCCTCGGGGTATTCAAAGACACCGGCCGAGAGCGGTGCCACCCGGACCTGCGCGACGTCGAGCCCGCGCTTCTCCAGCGCCGCCAGCCAGTGGGGATCGGTGGAGAGAATCTGCTCCACCACCTCGAACTCCTCTTCCAGCACGGGCAGCTCGCCGGTAACGGAGGTATCAAGCATGACGTCGGAAACCACCGCGCGTTCGGTGGCCGAGACGACGACGTCGTGCGGCTTGCCGCCGGCGGTGTCCAGCAGGAACACGCGGAAGCGGCGGTCCGGTGTCGACTCCGCTGCCTTTGCGCGCGGCGGATCCACCAGGCCGAGGTAGGCAATCCGTGCGGTCTCGGGGAACAGCCCGGCGGCTTCCAGGACCGCGCGAACCACGGTGATTTCCTCCGGGGACGCCAAAGCGTAGGCACTCGCCGGCCCCTGGAAAGATGCTTGCGCGGTGGCCGGGACCGTCGCAGCCGTCGCCGCCGTCGCGGTTGTCTCCGCGGCACCGGAGGCGGGGGTGGGATGGCAAGCGCTCATGGAATCTCCGATTCTTCGCAAATGGTTTTTCTATGGCTGTAGACAATAACCGGGGTCACGGGTCGCCACAAGGGTATTTCGCCGGAATCAGGCCTTGCGGACAAGTCCTGCACGCAATGACAAGTTCATGGCACCTGCGGCCAAGACCCCGGCGCACGGCACGGTGGAGGCTGGCCTTGACGGCTCCTTTTCCAGGTGCCGCACACCTTCCCCACCGACCCCCACCGGAGGACTGCAAGCATGACTGTTTCCCCAACTGTCGACTTCATCGTTGTGAACGGCCCGATCTATACCAGTGATCCGCTCTGCGAATGGGCAGAAGCCATGGCAGTAGGGAATGGCCGGGTTACGGCCGTGGGCGAAACGGCTGCCATCCGGGCGATGGCCGGACCGGACGCCGCCGTCGTCGACCTGCAGGGGCGTCTGGCCATGCCGGGCCTGGTGGATGTGCACGCCCACCTCGGACTCGGCGGCCGGCAGGCGGCCTACGAACTGCCGCTGCTGCCCACCGACAGCACCGGGGAGATCTTCGCCAAAATCCGGCAGTGGGCCGAAAACCTGGCGCCGGATGAGTGGGTCATCGGCGGCATTGTGGGCTCCACCGTCATGGATGACATCACGCTGGAGGACCTGCGGCAGCTGGACGAAGCCGCCGGGGGTCGTCCGGTCCTGCTGCGTGATGACTCCATGCACAACCGCTGGGTGAACACCCGGGCCCTCGAACTGATGGGAGTCACCGCCAGTACCCCTGACCCCGAGGGCGGCACCTACAGCCGTGACGACGACGGGGCACTGACCGGCGTCCTCCAGGAACTGGCCAGCCCGGTCGGTGAAGAAGCTGCGGCAGCCTCGACCCAGGAGTCTGGCGAACGCCACGCGACTGCCTTCCGGACGGCCGTGCAGATCCTGAACAGTTTCGGCGTCACCGCCGTGCAGGAAGCGGCAACCATGGGCTACGCGCTGGAAACACTGGCGGATCTGGACCGCAGGGGTGAACTGACCGCACATGTGGTGGCCTCCATGCCGTCCCGTCCGTTCATCGAGCCGGGCATTACCGGCCCCGAGCTGTACGACATTGGCGAGCTGCACCGCACCGAACACGTGCATCCGGACTTCTCCAAGTACGTGCTGGACGGCGTGCCCATGACCCGGACCAGCGCCATGCTCAGCCCGTACCTGTGCAGCCACGGCAGCCATGACCCGGACCACACCGCCGAGCCGCTCTGGGAGCTGGGCGAGCTCACTGCCTCCCTGGAAGCCCTGGTGGACCGGGGCCTGCACGCCAAACTGCATGCGACCGGGGATGCTGCCGTGCGACTCGTCCTCGACGCCGTGGAGCAGGTGCGGGCCAGCCGGGGCGAGGCACCCATTTTCCAGATCGCCCACGTGGAGTACATCGCGCCGGCGGATGTTCCCCGTTTCACCGGGCTTGACGTCGTTCCGGACGCCTCACCCTATATCTGGTTCCCCTCGGTCATCCAGGAGAGCATCGCCAAGCAGATTCCCGCCGAGACCTTTGACAAGTCCTGGCCGCTGAAGGACCTTTTCCTCGACGGCGCGCTGGTCAGCGGCGGCTCGGACTGGCCGTGCTCTGCTCCGAGTCCGGATCCGTGGACCGGCCTGGAAACCATGATCACCCGCCGGAACCCGGATCCCGAAGTACCAGGGGACCTCAACGGCGGGCAGGCCCTCGATATCCGCCAGGCCGTGGCTGCCTTTACCCGGCATCCGGCCGCCGCGATGGGTCTGCAGGACACGGTGGGCATGCTCCGGACCGGCCTCTCGGCGGACTTCATCGTCCTGGACCGGAACATCTTCGAGGAAGATCCCTCCACGATCCATGCCACGCAGGTACTCCAAACCTACTTTGAAGGGCGGGTTGTCCACGACGCCGCTGCCGAGCACGCACCTGTGTGAGCATCCGGACCGCCATGCCTCGCTAGGATGGCAGAGGCGTGGCGGCACCCGGCCGGCGCCGGAAGGGAACCATGCCCAAGATCGTCGACCATGAGCGGCGCCGCGCCGAAATCGTGGAGACCACGTGGCGGCTCATCTCCCGCCGGGGACTCGACGGGGCAACCCTGCGCGAGGTGGCGGCCGACGCCGGTTACGCCAATGGCGCCATCAAACCGTATTTCCCCACCAAGTCCGCGCTGCTGCAGGCTACCTACCGGCACGTCTTTGATCGCACGAACGCCCGCAGCGCCGCGGCTACGCAGGCGCTGGCCGGATTAGCCGCGCTGCGGGCCTTCTGCCTCGAGGTGCTGCCGCTGGATGCTGAACGGCTGGATGAGGCCCGGGTGGTTATCGCGTTCTGGCAGCTGGCGCTCCAGGAGCCAGAACAGGCGGAGGTAAACGACGCCGCCATGCTCCATTGGCGCAGTACCATCCGCAGCTGGCTGGACCAGGCTGTCCGGGCCGGAGACGTTCCCGGGCAGCTTCCGGTGGAGACCGTAGCCGAAACGCTGCTGACCTTCCTCCTCGGAGCCCAGGTGGCTGCGGTCTTCGATGCGGCCTTCAACTCCCCGGACTTGCTCCAGACACAGCTCGATTTCCAGCTGGATCTGCTTCGCGGGTAGGAGCGCAGGCGCCGGGCGGCCATGGTAGTTCGACATATGGAGAAAAACTTCGACACGGCCGGAGAAAACGCGTAGCGTCCCCTGTGAGCTGCCTCACCGGCAGCCTAAGGAGGATCGTGGACTCAACCCTGCTCGACACCCCCGGCCAGTCCGCCGCCGCCGGACCGGTCCGCGCCACCACCTTCGCCGCCTGGAAGCGCCTGATCTCCGACTCCTTTGTCCCGCTGGAGACCATTCCGGCGCCGGGCCGCCGCCCGGACGACCACTTCGAGGGCCAGCTGCTGGGGCGCAGGCTGCGCGAAATGGCGATCGTCCGGGTTGAGGCCCAAGCCCACACCGTGGTGCGGACGCCGGAGCTGGCTGCAGCCGCCGATCAGGGCTACTACAAACTCAACCTGCAGATCTCCGGCCGCGGTGCCCTGGAACAGGCCGGTAGGGAAATCGAGCTGTCCCCCGGCGACCTGGCCATCTATGACACCCAGCAGCCGTACACCCTCCGCTTCGCAGAAGACATGACCACGCTGGTGCTGATGTTCCCCAAGCAGCTGCTGAACCTGGCAGCGGAAGACCTGTCGGACCTGACCGCCATCCGCCTGGGCGCCGGGCACCCGGTGGGAAGCGCCGTCGTTCCCTTCCTGACCAGGATTGCCGCCCTGCTGCCGGATCTGGATGGGCCGATCGGGCATCGGCTGGCCATGAATACCGTGGACCTGCTGGCCACCATGCTGGCCGCGGAGTCCTACTCGGGGCGGGTGGCGACCGGCCATGAACGCATGCTGCCCAGGATCAAGCACTTCATCGAGGGCCAGCTCGCCAACCCCGAGCTCTCCCCCGGCTATATTGCCTCCGCCCACTACATCTCCACCCGCAGCCTGCACAAGCTCTTCGAAGACAGCGGCACCACGGCCGCGGCCTGGATCCGGGAGCGCCGGCTGGACGGAGCCCGCCGGGACCTGGCCGACCCGCTGCAGGCGGACCTGCCCGTGGCAACTGTCGGCGCGCGCTGGGGGCTGCCGGACCCGGCCCACTTCAGCCGCGCGTTCCGCACCGCCTACGGCTGCCCGCCGTCGGTCTACCGCACCCGAAGCTAGGCGGGGAGGCTGCCATGCCGGGGCTCACTGCACCGTCAGACAACAACTGCACGCGCAAAGCCAAGCCGCGCACCTATGATCCGGGGCACAGTAGGGGCACCCCACAGCGGGGATGCGCCCCCATGCATCCCCGCACCCATCCGCCAGGAGGCACCCGTGAGCACTCCCCGCCAAGAACGCAGCCCCGCTCCGACCCTTGGCCGCAGGCGCCTCGGCGTGCCGGCCCTGGTCTTCATGATCATCGCCGCCTCTGCTCCCCTGACCGTGGTGGCCGGTGGTGTGACCAGCAACTACGCCGTCACCGGCCTGCTGGGCATCCCGCTGTCCTTCATTGTCCTGGGACTGGTGCTCCTGCTGTTCTCCGTCGGATACTCCGCGATGAGCCGGCACGTGCACAACGCCGGCGCGTTTTACGCCTACATTGCCCGCGGACTTGGCCGGCCCGCCGGCGTCGGCGCCGCCTGGGTCGCCCTGATCGCCTACAACGCGATGCAGGTAGGCATCTACGGCATGTTCGGTTTTGCGCTGAGTTCCTTCATTGCCGGCTTCTCCGGCGTAGCCGTTCCCTGGTGGGCCAGTGCGCTGGCGGGCTGGGTGATCGTGGGCCTGCTCGGCCTGAACAAGGTGGACCTCTCCGCCAAGGTGCTGGGCATCCTGGTGGCCCTCGAGTTCCTGGTGGTGGTGGTGTACGACGCCGCCGCCATCCGTTCCGCCCCCGAGGGCCTCAGCACCGCGTCGCTGGATCCCGGGAACCTCTTCACCACCGGCGTCGGCGCTGCCCTGGCCTTCAGCATTGCCGCGTTCATGGGCTTTGAATCCGGCGCCATCTACAACGAGGAGGTGAAGGACCCGCGGACGACGGCGCGCCGCGCCACCTTCATCGCCGTCACCGTGATCGCTGCCTTCTACGCATTCTCCGCCTGGGCCATGGCCGTGGGTGAGGGCGACAGCCAGGTGATCGGCCGTTCCGCCGAGTTCGGGCCCGATCTGCTCTTCGTTTTCCTGGGCGCCAATTCCCCGCAGTGGTTCGTGGACCTGTGCGCCCTGCTCTTCGTGACCAGCCTGCTGGCCGCCCTCGTGGCCTTCCACAATGTGGTGGCCCGGTATGTCTTCTCCCTGGGCCGGGAGGGTGTGCTGCCCCGCTCGCTCGCCGCGGTCAGCCGGCGCTCCGCGGCACCGGTGGCCGGCTCGCTGGTGCAGTCCGCCGTCGCACTGGTGCTGCTGCTGGTCTTCGCAATCGCCGGCACCAGCCACGAATACGGCCCCCTGTTCCCGGTCCTGACCCTCTTCACCTGGTTGACCAACGTGGGCGCCTTCGGACTGGTCCTGCTGATGGCCCTGACATCCTTCGCGGTCATCGGCTACCTGCGCCGCCACCGCAGCGCGTACGGCGCGTGGACCCGGATCATCGCGCCGGCCGTGGCCGGGGTGGCCCTGAGTATCCTGTTCGGCCTGATCGTGGCGAATTTCGACGTGCTGATCGGCCTGGAGGAGGCAAGCAACCTGAGCTGGATCCTGCCCGCCGTAGTGATCCTTCCCGGCCTGATCGGCGTGCTCTGGGCCCTGTATCTGCGTAGCGGCCGTCCCAGCGTCTACGCCGGCATCGGCGAGGGCGGGGAGACCGCCGATCCGGCCGGAGAGCCCGACGACGGCGGCCACTCTTCCCGCCGGCCCGCCGGCATGCTCGACTGACCCTGCCCACGCACCGCCCCTCACCCGCTAGACCCTGACCCGCTAAATACCGACCACCCTAGATACCGCGCGCAAGCAAAGGAGCTTTCACATGACCATCCAGGAATCCGCCATCACCACCTACTCCGACCTTCTGGCCGCCGTCGCAGCGACCGGAGAAGGCCGGGACATCCACGACCCGGCCACCGGCGACCTCGTTGCCGCCGCACCGGTGCACACCGTGGACGATCTGGAAAAGGCCGTCGCTGCTGCCCGAGCCGCGCAGCCTTCCTGGGCCGCCCAGGGCCACGCGGCACGCCGGGAGGTGCTGAACCGGGCCGCCGATGCCGTGGATGCCTCCGCCGAGGCCCTGGCCGAACTGCTCTCCCGCGAACAGGGCAAGCCGCTGAACGGTCCCAACGCCCGCTTCGAAGTGGGCGGCGCCGCCGCCTGGCTGCGTGCCGCCGCCGCCTTTGACCTGGAGCCGGAGGTGCTGGTGGACGACGACGGCGGCCGGGCCGAACTGCATTTCCGGCCCCTCGGCGTCGTCGGCGCCATCGGGCCCTGGAACTGGCCGATGATGATCAGCGTCTGGCAGCTGGCCCCGGCCCTGCGGATGGGCAACACCGTGGTGATGAAGCCCTCCGAATACACTCCGCTCTCGGTGCTGGCGCTGGCCGCGGTGCTCAACCAGGTCCTGCCCGCTGACGTGCTGCACGTGGTCTCCGGCGGCCGCGACGTGGGCGAAACCCTGTCCGCCCACCCGGACGTCGACAAGATCATGTTCACCGGCTCCACCGCCACCGGCAAGGCGATCATCCGCTCCTCCGCCGACACCGTGAAGCGCCTGACCCTGGAGCTCGGCGGCAACGACGCCGGCATCGTACTGCCGGACGCTGACCCGCAGGCCATCGCCGAGGACCTGTTCTGGGGCGCGTTCATCAACACCGGGCAGACCTGCGCGGCCATGAAGCGCCTGTACGTGCACACGGACATTTACGACGACGTCGTCTCCGCCCTGGCCGACGTCGCCGCCCGGATGCCCATGGGAGTGGGCCTGGATGAGTCCAACGTGCTCGGCCCGTTGCAGAACAAGGCCCAGTACAACATCGTCGCCAACCTCGTGGAGGCCGCCCGTGACGCCGGCGCCCGGATTGTCGTGGGTGGAAACCCTGAGGCCGAGCAGCCGGGGTATTTCTACCCCACCACCCTGGTTGCTGACATCGACAACGACAACCCGCTCGTGGCCCAGGAGCAGTTCGGGCCGGCGCTGCCGATCATCCGCTACTCCACTGTGGACGAGGCAGTCGCGATGGCCAACGGGCTCGACGTCGGCCTCGGCGCCTCCGTCTGGTCCTCCGACAAGGATGCCGCCCGCGAGGTGGCTGCCCGCATCCAGGCCGGCACCGTGTGGATCAACAAGCACGGCGCCGTGGACCCGCGGGTCCCCTTCGGCGGCGCCAAGCAGTCCGGCTACGGGCTGGAATTCGGCGTCGAGGGCCTCAAGCACCTCGGCGCCCCGCAGGTCATCAGCTACTGAGGCTGCGGCGCCTCCGAGACCGCGGGAGGTTAGCCGGAGCCGCTGCCACCCTGCAGCACCCGCGTGCGCAGGGTGGCAGCACCCGGACCGGACAGCGCATTCAGATAGGCTGCCCGCCCGGCGATGCTCATGACCAGAGCCAGGGTGGGTCCGGTGACCAGCAGTCCGTAACCGGTGATGAACGGGCCGTCGCTGGCCCGCAGCTGCAGGTCCCGGGCCATGGTCCGGGACGGCACGGCGAAGTCCCGGGAGGCGAAGAACTCAGCCACCGGTGTCAGTGCCTCGACGCTTGGCGTGTACGGAAGCCCCAGCGGCTGGCGGATGTCCTGCGCGTGGACCACTACTTCACCGAGGTAGGCCGCGGTGTGGTTTGAGGGCGCCGTAGTGCTGTCCACGATGGCGCGGAACCGGCCGAGGGTCTGGGCAGGGGTTCCGCCGCGGTGCAGCTCGAGCTGCCGCTGATTGTGGACGTCGGCTCGGAAACGGGCCGCGACCATGCTGCGCAGCCATCGCCGCTGGTTCAGGCTTGCCGCCGCCGTGAGGTGGGCAACCACCTGTTCCACGTTCCAGTCCCCGCACAGGGTGGGATGCTGCCATTGCTCCGGGGTGAGGGTCGCGAGATCATCGGCGAGCGCTGCCCGTTCTGCATGGGCCAGCGCCCACAAGGCGGGATTGTCGCTGTTCTTCCTGCTGCCGCTCTTCACATCGGCTCCTGGTTTTCCGCCCATAACTCCACCTTCGCAGTCTCCCTTTTACGCGGCGGCCCTCTTACGCAGCAGCGGCCCGCGCCGACAATACCGCCCTCCCGGGGCAGCCACCACCGTTTACTGCAGACCTGGGCCCAGACCGCCGCTAAACTCACCAGCCATGAACATGGAACATCTTGACCTGGAACAGTGGTGGCCGCGGTTGGGTGCCTCAACGCAGCAGTGGCTGGTAGACAACAACGGCGACGCCGTACCGGCAGAGATCCTCGAAGCCATCCTCAGCGCCGGCGGCTCGCTGGCACCGGGTGACTGGTGGGCTGAAACCGAAGAACCGTCCGGCCTGTATTTCTCCGATGCCGGGATCGACTGGATTGAGGCGGCGGCCAACAACGAGGCCCCCTGAGACCCACAGCCTGCACCCTCCATCCCTGATCGACGGGACCACCATGCGAATCGAACCGAAGCAGCCCACCGTCAAAGGTCCGGGCAACCTGTTTACCGGCGACGTCTGGTTTGACGTCATCGCCGCCCCGCAGCCCGCACCCTCCCGGATGCGGGTCAACACCGTGAGGTTCTCCCCTGGCGCGCGGACAGCGTGGCATTCGCACGCCGTCGGGCAGACCCTGCACGTCACCGAAGGGATCGGACTGGTCCAGGCGCTCGGCGGCGAGGTAATGGTGATGCTCCCCGGAGACACGGTCTACACCCCTCCGGGCGAGTGGCACTGGCACGGCGCCGGCCCGGAGTCCTTCATGACCCATCTTGCGATGTGGGAGGCCCCGGCCGAGGGGCCCGAAGCCGAATGGGGAGACCACGTCACCGACGAGGAATACGACGCCCGGCCCTGACGCCCACCCCACGCTCTGGATCCGGGATCCGGAGCGGGCCGCCACCCTCGAAGGCGGGCAACCGGCCTGAGCACTCGGCTCTCCTGCGACGTCGCCATCCACATTGACCTTGTCAACAAAGTTGCAAACAATGTGGTGACGACCGATCAAAGGAGACCCGTGTCACATCACCCGCAACCGTCCCCCCGTGCCAGAGAGCTCGTTCGCGGGTCCTATGACATTCATGTCCACATAGCCCCTGACGTCATGAAACGCCGGATCGACGATCTCGGCTTGGCGGAGCGGTGTGCGGATTTGGGCCTGGGCGGCTTCGTCATCAAGTCCCACTACACCCCCACTGCGGAGCGCGCCGAGATTGTGCGCAAGCTCTACCCCGATGTGAACGCGCTGGGCGCCATCACGCTGAATGCGTCAGTGGGCGGACTGAACCCGGTCGCGGTCGAAATTGCCGCCCGCGGTGGCGCGCAGTTCGTCTGGCTTCCCACCGTGGACAGCCACAACCAGCGGGCCTGTCTGGCCGAAGAGCCCGACGGCGCGACCCCGCCCATGTGGGCGCAGCTGCAGGCCGATCTGGAAGCCGCCGGCATGAAGGCCGAAGACGTGAACCTGTTCGACGCCGACGGTGAGCTGCTGCCCGAAGCTCGCCAGGTGCTCTCGGTCATCGCCAAACACGGCATGACCCTGGCGACCGGCCACCTGCACTCCGACGAGTCGGCGCAGCTGGTGCCGCTGGCAATCGAGGCCGGAATCAAGCGGATCGTCATCACGCATCCCGAGTTCACCTCCCAGCGCATGGTCCTGGACCGCCAGCGTGAGCTGGCACAGCAGGGGGCTTTCCTGGAACGGTGCCTGACCACCCCGTTGACCGGCAAGGTCTCCTGGGACACCTGGTTCTCCAACATCCGCGACGCCGGCCCCGAGAACTCGGTCATCAGCAGCGACCTGGGCCAGCCCTTCAATCCGCCGGTCGAGGACGGGCTGGCCATTGCGGCTGATCTGCTGCTGGAGAAGGACTTCACCGAGCAGGAAGTCAGGCTCATGACCGTCCACAACAGCCGCTGGCTGGCCGGCGCCGCTCCCCTGCCGGACGCTCCCGCCCACCAGCACGCGAAAGAAGGCGTCCCCTCATGACAGCCGTCCAGACACATCGGACCCCGTGGATATCGGCTACCTAACCCAATCGGACGCCCTCATGCCGTGGCGGGACGTGCTCAAGAACGTCCAGATGCCGCTGGAGCAGCAGAGGCCTGGTCAAGGAGGCTCCGGACTTCCCAACGTTCGTCTATTCCGCCTGATCATCCATCCAGGTGGCAGGCACCGCCGCTGCGGGTTCCTTCCTGGCCCGAGCCCGCAGCGGCGATCAGCCACCCCCAGCGTGTGTCGCTATGTTCTATTGCCCCACCAGCTCGGCCGTTAGCCCGGCCGGGGTGGAGACAACCCGACCGCCCTGGATCACTGATGAAATACTTGCCTCCGGGTCGGCAAGCACCGTGACGTCCTCCAAGGGATTCCCATTCACGATGAGAAGGTCGGCGATGGCGCCGGCGGCCACCACGCCAAGCTTCCCCTCAAACCCGATGAGCTCTGCCGCAGTGATGGTCGCCGAGAGCAGGACTTCCTGCGCGGTCTGGACCTGAGCCCGGATGCGGAACTCCTGACTCTGGTGAACCTGCATGGCACCGAGCAAATCGGTACCGAAGACGATCTTGACCCCGCCTTTGTTGGCACGGTCCAAGGCATCAACCCCGGCGTGGAGGACGGTGTCGACCTTTTCACGGCTTGCAGCTGGCAAACCCGCTGCCTCGCCGTCTGCCTTGAGCCGTTCATACGTGATGAGGGTGGGCACAAGGTAGGCGTCCTTCTCGACGAACAACTTGACGCTCTCATCGTCGATGAGGTTTCCGTGTTCAATACAGCGCACGCCCAGCCGCAGTCCGCGGTTTACGGCCCGGGCTGTGTAGGCGTGCCCACAGACATAGCGGTTGGCGCCTTCTGCCTCCTCGACGACGGCCAGGATCTCGCTTTCCGAAAACTGGGTGGAGTCCACTCTGTCCGTCGGGGAAGCAACACCGCCGGAGAGCATGATTTTAATGTGGTGGGCTCCGGTGCGCAGCTGGTCCCTCGCTGCCTTCCGAACGGCGTCGACGCCGTCGCAGACAATGCCGATGGAAGGGCAGCATTGGTGCGGGTCAATCATGTTCATGCCCATCGAGCGCATATCACCATGCCCGCCGGACTGCGACAGCGCCTTGCCGCCGAAAACCACGCGGGGCCCCTCGAAAAGGCCCTCCTCTACCGCCATGGCAACCCCGAAATCAGCGCCGGCCACGTCTCGTACAGTGGTAAAGCCGCGATGGAGCATAGCCCTCAGGTTTCGGGCAGTGTGAGCCGCCACGTAGGTGGGCGACCACGTGGCCATTTCACCCAAATCTGCGGTAGCAGCCGTTACATGAACATGGCCATCGATAAGCCCAGGCATCACATATTTTCCGGAAGCATCGACAATGTCCCACTCCCGTGAGACGTGTTCGGCGGGTATGTTGGACATCGGTCCTACCCAGGTAATCAGTCCATTCTCAATGAGAATACTGTGGCCTGATGACACAGTGCCTGCAGAAATATCCAGGACGTCAGCGTTCATGATGTGCAAATTCTGAGCTTTCGGCACGGTGCTCCTCTAATGGTGGTGTGGCTAACTCCTTCCCCCGATACTCACAATAATCAACTGAACATGCAACAGCTGTTGCAGAGATGGGACAACGTTGTTGCAGATCGCAGACTGGCTCGATGGCCTGGCTCTTGGCAGAAAAGCGAGTCCGGGCATAGAGGCAGTCCTCCACGTCCTGCACAGTGACACTGGACCGGCGTCATTCATGTCGACGCAGGACGTCGCCACCAGGGCCAACGTCAACGTGGCGACCGTCGTCCGCGCCGCTCAGTTTTTGGGATTCTCGGGGTGGTCGGCACTCAAATCTGAACTGCGTCACCGCTACCTGGCCTCCCTCACGGCGGAGAAGCTCCTGAACGAACGCCCGTTCCCTGCGTCCGGCCTTGCCGGCACCTCATTGGCCCTGGATGCCCAGAACATGGCCAGGCTGGCCGCCGGCGCCAGTGCCGAGCAGATTGCCCGGGCGGCCGCGATACTCGCATCTGCCAGCAGGACCATCGTCCTCGCGACGGGAAGCTACGCAGCTGCTGGCTTCCAACTGGCGCACATGGGGCAATGGATGGGCCGTGACATTGAACTTCACACAGCGTCTGGAACCTCCCTGGTGAACAGGTTGCGCATGATGGCCCCGGGCGACGTCCTGGTGAGCTGCAACCTGTGGCGTGCAAGTAAATTCGTTGCGGAGGTGGTCCGTGTGGCCGAACAACGGGGCGTCCGGATCCTGGCAATCGCTGACCGCCAGACCGGCATCACGGATGTGGCCGAGGAAGCACTTATCGTGCCCAGTGAAGGCGTGACCTTCATGCCGTCAACTGTGGGTGCAGTTGCCATAGTGCAGGCCCTCCTGGCTGAACTCGCCTCGATCGACCCGGCGCGGACCATGGCCGCCCTCAGGGATACCGAGGAACTCTGGTCCGAACTGGACCTCGTTGACCCAGCCTGAAAGGGTCGCTACATACCCGGCGGGCAATTCCCGTCATATACAAAGATTCTGCAACATCTATTGCATATCAAGAAGGAGGACATAAGACTGCAGTGAAGACCGGCGCGTGGCCGGGCGTCATCGAGAGGTTTCCCATGCAACCCATGCACGTTTTTATCCTCATAGGTTATGTACTGCTCATGGTCTTGATCGGGGCGTGGTTCAGCCGGGCTAAGTCAGTGGCTACCGGTGATGATTTCATGCTGGCTGGCCGGTCCCTTCCGGCGCCGGTCCTTGCCGGAACCCTGCTGGCGACTTTTGTCGGATCGGGGTCAATCATCGGGGGTGCGAGCTTTGTCTACACCTATGGACCGCTGGCGGGCATTTTCTTCTTCGGCGGTACCGTGGTCGGCATTATTTGTCTCTATTTTATGGCAACTAAAGTGCGACGGCTCTCCCATCACACCATTCCGGAGATGCTGGAGGTCCGCTTTGGTACGCCGGTGCGTGTAACTGCCACGGTGATCATCCTCGTCGCATTCGTGGGCATTACCGCCTACCAGTTCACGGGTGCCGGAGCCATCCTCAGCATTATCACGCCACTAAGCACAGCGCAGGGAACAATTGTGGCTGCGGTCCTCATCACCTTCCTTGCACTCGGCGGAGGTCTGAAGTCTGTTGCGTGGACCGACTTCGTGTCGGTGATCATCATCGTCGCCGCGCTCGTTGGCACCCTCATCGTGCTGTTCATCAATGATGTCGGCGGAATTGGCGGTTACGTCGACCGCTTAGACCCGGCCTTGATGACGCTGACCGGATCCCTCACTCCAATCCCACTCCTGGGCTATTTCCTGCCCCTGTTCCTCCTCATCCTCGGGGACCAGAACATGCACCAGCGCCTGGCCGCAGGCAAGGACGAAGGGACTGCCCGAAAGGCGACCATTGGTTTCTTCGTTGGTGCCATCCTGCTCTTGGGCACCATCATCCTGCTCGCCTCGGCATCATCGTTTCTCCTTCCGGACATCGATCCCGGCCAGGCAATCCTCGGCATCGCAGGGACAGACCTGGTACCGCTGGGGATCGGAGGGTTGTTGCTTGCCGGTGCGTTCGCGCTCATTGTCACCACAGGCTCGTCCTACCTGCTCACCGTCTCCGGGAATATTGTCTACGATCTCGTCAGGCAGCGCCGGAACGCTTCAAGCGATCCGCGGAAGGCACTGACGCTGGGGCGCTGGGCTGTCGTCGCGGTGACGGTGTTTGCGTATGTGCTGGGGCAGTTCTTCCCGAGCGTGCTCGCCCTTCAGATGTACGCATACACCATGTATGGGGTGGCCATCACACCCGTGGTCCTGGCTGCACTCTTTTGGAAGCGTGCCACGTCCTGGGGGGCCATTGCCGGAATGGTTGTCGGTGGCATCGCCACCGTTGTGTGGGAGTCGTCCGGCAGGTCCGCCGACATCAACGCGGTTATCATCGCTCTTCCCCTTGCCGTCGCCGCATTGATCGTCGTCAGCTTGGCAACGACTGGACGGACCCGCGGCGAAGCTGCAGCCCCTGAAGCTGTGGCGGCCCGCCCCGTTGAACGTGAGGGCGTCCAGTAGGCTCTCCCGCCCATTCCCTGGGAGAGTCCCCTCCTCCCACCGCCCGTTGGCGCTCAGCGCCGTCCGGAACGCACACTGTTCCGGACGGCACTGAGGCTGTCCCAGAAGAAGTCGAGGGTGTCCTGCGGTCCGCCAAGGAAACGCTGGGTGAAGAGGACGCCGACATCCCCGTCGGGATAGACCCCGGCGACCACCCCGGAACCGCCGGACCAGCCCCACATCCCCGGCTCGGACCACGATGCCCCGGGGCCGGTCTGCACCCCCGTCATGAAGCCCCACGACTCGTCCGGGCCTGCCATCTCGATAAGCCCGGCCCGCTGCGGGGAGGTCAGCTGATCCTCGGTCATCTGCTGCCGCAGCGCCGGCGGCAGCACGACGTCGTCCGCCAGCGCGGCGAGGAAGGTGAGGTAATCGGGAACGGTGGAGACCATCCCGCCGGCAAGGGATTCAAACTGCGGCGGGCCGGCCATCGCCTCGCTGTATTCCACCACTTCCCGGAGCGCTCCGTCGACCGCTTCATACGCGGCAGGAAAGCGCTCCCCGCCGGTGGGGAACCCCGTGGCGCTGAGATGGAACGGCGCGCAGATCCGCTCCTGGACCAGCTGGTCCAGCGGGGTCACCGCCGCGGCCGCGAGCAGCACCGAGAGGACGTCGGCGCTGGCGTGGTACATCCAGCGCTCCCCCGGCTGGTGGGCCAGCGGCAGCTCGCCCACCCGGGCCAGATAATCATCCGGTGCCATGTCCGGCGGATTGGGGCCCCACAGCAGGTCGCGGGTTGCCGCAGCGTACGGCGTGGAACCAAAGTCGATGCCCAGGCCAGCGGTGGAGGTGAGCAGGTGGCGCACGGTGATGGGTCCCCGTGCCGGAACAGTCATGGACAGCGGCGAGTCCGGGGTGGCCAGCACGCGCGGGTTCGCCAGCGCCGGGAGCCAGCGGGCGACGTCGTCATCCAGTCCCAGCGTGCCGTCCGCGACCAGGCTCATCGCCAGCGCACCGCCGAAGAGCTTGCTGAGGGAGGCGATGCGGAAGGGGGTGTCCTCGGCGATCGGTGCGGACTGTTCCAGGTCCAGGGTGCCGGTGGCGAAGACCTCGGTCTGTCCGTTGATCCGGACACCGGCCACCAGTCCGGGGCACCAGCCGGAGCGGACGGTTTCGGCCAGGGCATTCCAGAGGGGTGCGGCAGTCTCGGGCATGGATCCACTGTCTACTTGCCGGCAGGGCGAGTCAATGGATCCCGGGTCAGCTGCCGGAGCCTTGTGCCGTCCGGGGCAGGGATACCGTAAACACGCTTCCCTGCCCGAGGCTGCTGACAAAGGACAACTGCCCTCCGTGCGCATCGACAATGCTCTTGGTGATCACCAGTCCCAGTCCCACGCCCGGCACGGCAGAGGCAACTGCCCGGGCACCTCGGAAGAACTTGGTAAATACCATCGCCTGCTCCGCCTCGCTCATTCCGATTCCAGTGTCGGCCACCTGCAGACGGACCGCCTGCCTGTCCTGCCATAACCGGACAGCCACAGTTCCACCGTTAGGCGAGTATTTCACCGCATTCGTGAGCAGATTGTCGATGACCTGGGCCAGACGGTGTGGATCCACGTCCGCGGTCAAAGATGCGGGGATCTCCGAGGTTACGTCGACGCCCGTCAGCTCGGCCCTCAGGGCAATGGAGAGGACGCCCTCCCGGATAATCTCGGCCAGGTTCACCGGTCGGCGCTCCATTTTCTTGGTTCCGGAGGCGACGGAGAGCAGGTCCGAAACAAGAGTCAGCAGCCGTTCGGAGTTGTGCAGCGCAACGTTGAGGGCGCCGACCAGCTGCGGATGCAGCCTTTCGTCTTCCAGGACCAGATCGAGGTAACCCATGATCGAGGTCAGGGGGGTCCTCAGCTCGTGGGAGACATTGCCCACGAACTCCTCCTGCGATGCGACGGCGCGGACCAACCGGGTGACGTCGCTGAAGGCGATCACCGATCCGGAGAGTACGCCACTCGCCTTGATGGGCCGGGCCGCAACGTTCACGGCCATTTGGTTTTCGCCGATGCCGAACCACAAAAGCTGGTCCGAAAAAGTCTCACCTGCGGCGGCCCGCGGAATCGGGTTGTCCTGGCCGGCCGCAGGCGTGACCCGGTCCGCACGGAACACCAGCTGCTCGTTCAGGCCGACAGGGATATTCCCCGCTGTCCGCCGCCATGTGGACATCAGGTGGGTGTTCGTCAGCACAGTGTCGCCGTGCGTATCGACCACCAGCAGGCCAACATCTGCGGCGTTCAGCACAGTCTCCAGCAGGGCCTCGCGTTTCCTGCTCTCTTCCAGGTTCTCTTGCAGCACCCGGTCCTTGTCCTCCAGAGCCTTCTGCTTATCCCTCAGCTCCTCCTCGGCTGCGGCCCGTGCCGCTTCGGCCGCTTCGGCCTTGCGCAGGGCTGCCACCAGTTCGCGCTCAAACGTCCTGCGTTCGGAGGCATTAAAAACGGCGATCCGGTCCACCGCGACGGCGTCGTCGCCACCCTCGCCATTCTCGGAGCCGCCCTCAGAGCGGACTCCGGAAAGGAGGACCGGGATGCATCCCCCTTCCATGGAAACCAGGTCCGCCGCCATTTCGTTGAAACACCCTGCCACCGCGAGCTGGGGAACCGCGTAGGAGGTGAACAGCACCTGATCTGCCAGGGGCATGAGGTCGACGACGCTGGTCCCCAGAAGCGCGTTTCGGGATTGCCCGGTCCAGGAGACAAGCGTCTGATTGACGTCCAGGATTGTCCCGTCCGTGGTGAGGATGAGATATCCACACGCTGCCGCGTGGAAGTGCCTCTCGTAGTTTTGGGAAGCAGCCGCTGCGGCCCTGCGTATGGTCCCGGAGCAGTCTGCGTTGGTGTCCGGATGTTCGTTTTGGGTATTAGCCACGCGGAACCGCCTCAAGATGTTGGAGTATGGCCTCAGCCGTTGTCCGGGGTGAATTAATGTGCGGCATGTGGCCGTGGACCGCCAATTTGTGCACGGCGCTGTCGGGGAGATGTTCGTGCAGATACCGCGATGCCGGTCCGGGAGTCAACGGGTCGGCCTGGGTCTGCAGAATGAGGGTCGGGGCCGCCACCTTGGGGAGCAGGTGCCGGACATCGGCGGTGAAGGACATCCGCAGGAAGTCCTTCACAAAGTCCGGGTTCAGCCGGCACATTTGATCGGCCAGTTCAGTGCTGAGGTCCGAACCGGCCGGTGCCCCTGCGATGCCGGCGGCCGCCCCTGCTGCCCACAGGGGATAGTTCGATTCCACCGCCGCGAGGACACCGTCGAGGGCTTCCATGGGGAGACCGCCGGTGTACCCGTCATCGCTGAGATAGCAGGCTGAAGTGCAGACCAGCACCAGGCGGGCGATCCGGGGATTGTTGACGGCGGCAGCCAGCGCCATCATGCCGGCGACGCTGTGGCCGACGACGGCGGCATCCCGCAAGTCCAGGACCTCCAGGACCTCCTCCAGATCGGTCAGATAACCACCGAGCGAGGCGTACTTGGCCGGATCATAGGCCTCCGGGTCGGCTCCACCGGTGCCGGCATGGTCGAACAGGACCACCTTGTAGAGGTCCGTGAAGAACGGCAGGATCCGGTTCCAGATCACCTGGTCACAGCCAAAACCCTGAACCAGCAGCAGGGCCGGGCCGTCCGCCCGCCCCAGCACCCTGACGTTGTTCCGTTGGATTACCGTGCTGTTGTTCATGTCTGGCCCTGTTTCCGAGAGATTCCGGCTGATGATAAGTGTGCTGTTGGGCCCGCCGGTTTCGCCGCCGGCGGGCCCAACGTCGGTCCTTATTCGGGCTGGTTTGCCGCTGCGGTCTTTCGACGACGGACCAGCCAGAGCGCTGCGCCGACCAGGAGCAGAACGGCTACGACGGCGGGAATCATGATGATGCGGTGGTCCGGTTCTTCCACCGGTGCCTCGCCACCGCTGAAGGTCAGGTCGGCGGCGGCCTGCTCCGTGACAAGTCCGCTTTTCAGGTCCAGCTGGGCGTGCCAGGCACCTGAGGGCAGCTCCGGGGCCAGGCTGACTGTCACCGGGGCGGTTTCTCCGGGGGCGATGGTCACCGTTCCATCCAGCGAGACCGATCCGGCGGACAGGCCGCCCGGTCCATCAGTGAGGGCGAGTTCGCCCTGAATATCGAGGGCCCGGCCGCCGGTGTTGGTGACGTCGGCGGTGACTTGGGGGGCGCCGTTGCTGTGGCCGGCGGCGAGGTCGGCGATGGTGAAGGCGGCGGGCGGTCCATTGCCCGGGCCCACGGAGAGGTACACGCGGATGCCGACCCGGCTGGCAGTGATGAACTGGGTTCCGGCCGCAGGTGCTGACCGGACTTCCGCCCACAGCGCGGCGTACTGCTCACCCTCGGGCGCATCAGGGGGAACCTCGATGTGCACCATCACTTCGGCGCTTTCGCCTGCAGCCAAGTCCACGGTCGGCTTTTCCATGGCAATCCAGCCGGTCAGTTCGTTCCGCTCCCCCTTTGCAAGGCCGGTGAAGGCGTTGGCCTTGACCTCTGCAGCGGTTGCATACAATTCGATGGATTGCGGCTCGGTGGTGTTGTTCTGTACTTCTATTCGCCGGCCAATGGCCGTACCGGGGGGAACATTGTCAACAATGTAGGACCGTGCCCGAGAATCACTCTGTGCCGCCTCCGGAATGTCGACCAGGCGGATAGTGATTCCCTCCTGCGGCGCCTGCTCGGCTGCTCCGGCAGCCGCCATCGAAAAGAAGAAGAAAACAGCGGCCAACAGACCGGCACACAATAAACGCACAAACACCCCTGGCAGGATAAAATAATAGAATTACTGAAAAGAAAAGGACGCCTGCGTTATGCAGGCGGGCGGCTGACACGCGGGCTGAGTCCCGGGAGGCAGCCTCCCGGGACGGTTGCCGGCCCTAGAGGACGGAGTGCGTCAGCGTGGCCGAGTACGCGCCTGCCAGGGCGGCGTCGGGCACAATCACAGCGAGAGAGGCAGCCCAAATGGCTGTGTTGTTGCCTTCCACACCGGCAGCCGTGACGGCCTGCAGCTCTTCACCCTCGGCGGTCCAGGTAACGTCTGCGGACGTCAGATCATCGATGATTCCGGTGGGGACGAGCGAATCCGGCGTAACGGTGTACGTGGCACCGGCAGCGGTAATGGGCTTGGCATCCAGAACTTCGGTGTTGAAGTTAGTCAGTGACACGTGTGTAGCCCAGCTGGCCGTGCCTGCCCGGGTATCAGTGACGGTCACTTTGGGAAGAGCAAATGTGGCCTCTTCGCCGGGCTTCAGTTCAACCGTTGCCAGAGGCTCGCCGACGTCAATGCCGAGGGCACCGGGCTCAACCTGAATGATTGCATCGGTAACTTGTTCCATTGCCGATGCAGGAAGGGCAGACAGGGTCAGCAGAGCGGCAGAAGTGCCGAGGGCAAGAGAAATACGAGTTGCGTTACGCATGGAAGTAGAGACCTTAATTCGAGACTGATGGTAACCGGTGAGATTGCCGGTTCCAGGGTGGCGCCTGAGAAGCGCATTTGATTCCCCGTGGGAAATGTAACAGACAAAAGTCCCCGCGATGAAATCATGCAATTGCCCGATTCGGGAGCCCCAAGCCCCGCATAGGATCCCGAAATGCCTACGGTCAGGGGGTGCAGGCTTCACAGAGAGGGCTGCGTTTCTCAGGCGGAGCCCTCTCTGCGCGAGGTCGTTGTGATTAACGACACCGCAATTCCATGGGGGTCTCTACTTCCCACAGCGAATTAATGTTTGCATGCTACCCTCAAGGAAACCTCAATTTTTGCTCAAGAATCGCGCAATTTTTGAATTCTTATTCTCGGGCCCTGCATCGTTTCCCTTAGGAATAGCTCTAGCGCTGTCTCCCCTTCCGCCCGTCGGCAGCCAGCTGTCCAAGAATCCGTGCCAGCTCTCTACAGGCTTCCGCAGTGAGCCCCGAAAAGTACTCGTCGGCCTCCCGCCGTCGGGCACTGCGGATCCTCTCGAGAAGGGTGAGCCCGGCATCGCTCAGCGAGATCTGCGTGGCCCGGCGGTCGGTCGGATCCGGAGTACGCTCCACCAGCCCCTTCTCCTGCAGCTGGTCAACCACTTCCGTGGCAGACCGCGGAGCAATGCGCAGCATCGCCGGCATGGATACGAAGCAGATCCTGTTCTTCGGCCACCGGGATCCGGAGCGGGCCGCCGCCATCGGAGATCGGCGGCCGGCCTGAGGACTCGGCTCTCCTGCGACGCCGTGGCCCAGGGGATCATGCGGTTCTGCCTCGTCGTCGCCCCGGTAGGGGCTATCCCTCCGCTTTGTGACAATCCCTCCGCTGCGCAGCGGAGGGATTGTCACAAAGCGGAGGGGAATCAGCGGTGGCGGGATTGCCCTGGGTGGCGACCGGTAACAGGGAGAACGGACACAACGCCGTCGACGTCGCCCCGCCCTGCCAGGCCCGGCAGATTGCGGTGACCACACCCCCGCCGGGGAGCCGTCATCGAGCCGGGACGAGCCGGAGGAGCTGCCATATTTGCTGCTGAACATCAGCACCGGCATCTGCCGGCTTGATGCGAGCACCTTCACCGGCCTCGCGACCGTACCGCCGTTAATGGTTGCCCAACCGCCGTCCTGCAACCGGGAACCGCGATCAACCTGGATGTTGAGGGCGGCGCCCCCGATCTGTCCGGCATCTTGGTCATCGACGGCGTCAGCGTCGGCATCGGTGGTTAGGAGCTGATCTCTGCCGGCACTATCAGAAAGGCTGATCAGGTGGATGTGCTCTTCCGGACGGCGGCAAGGCTGTCCCAGAAGAAGTCGAGGGTGTCCTGTGGTCCGCCAAGGAAACGCTGGGTGAAGAGGACGCCAATATCCCCGTCGGGATAGACCCCGGCGACCACCCCGGACCCGCCGGACCAGCCCCACATTCCCGGCTCGGACCACCACACCCCGGGGCCGGCCTGCACCCTGATCCTCGGTCATCTGCTGCCGCAGCGCCGGCGGCAGCACGACGTCGTCGGCCGGTACTGCAAGGAAGGTGCGGTAGTCGGGAACGGTGGAGACCATCCCGCCGGCGAGGGATTCAAACTGCGGCGGGCCGGCCAACGCATCGCTGTATTCCACCGCCTCCCGGAGCGCGCCGTCGACCGCTTCATACGCGGCAGGAAAGCGCTCAGTGCCGGTGGGGAATCCCGTGGCGCTGAGATGGAACGGCGCGCAGATCCGCTCCTGGACCAGTCGGGCTCGCGCTCGAAAACCAGTCCCGGGGCGGCATGATCTCCACACTCGACGCCTCATGTCCGTAACTTACGGCGCGTGACCACTTATTTCGTAACAGTCGCGCCCGGCCCGACGGTGCGCTTTGCTGAACCCGTAACCATCCCGAGCGGCCGAGAGACCTGGATCGATGACGCCGCAGCAACCACCCCCGTGTAGCAGCGGGGAACGGTGCTACTGCCAGGACCGATGGAGAAGCTCACCGCTTTCGTTGGTCTGCCCGCCGCGCATAGGCGCGTCGGGGTGACTGCCGGCTGTCCTGTCTGCCCTCCATCGGGCGATGATTCAGGAGCCCCGAGTGAAACCAGCACGCATCACCACCCCTAGAGGATCAGCCGTGGCAGCGGCCGCGGCAGCAGCAATCCTCACCCTGTCCGGCTGCGG
Organism: Arthrobacter jiangjiafuii; assembly: GCF_018622995.1. NCBI lineage: Bacteria > Bacillati > Actinomycetota > Actinomycetes > Micrococcales > Micrococcaceae > Arthrobacter > Arthrobacter jiangjiafuii. The sequence continues at coordinate 1,706,354 of NZ_CP076022.1, read as the reverse complement.
AGGCTCCGCGGCAGCCGCCGAGGACGACACCTTCGTCTTCGCCACCGGCAAGGACATTTCCTGCCTGGACCCCCACGTCAACGGCGACATGCCGCAGGCTTCCCTGGCCGCCAACTATCTCGATTCGCTGGTCTCGCAGGACAGCGAAGGCGTCATCCATCCCTGGCTGGCCACGGACTGGTCGGTGTCCGATGACGGGCTGGCCTACACCTTCACCATGCGCGACGACGTCTGGTTCACCGACGGCACGAAGCTCACCGCTGAGGCGGTCAAGGCCAACCTTGACCACATGGTGGACCCGGACACCCAATCGGGCACCGCCGGCGGGTATCTGAAGCCCTATGTCGGCACTGAAATCAGGGACGAGAGAACCGCCGTCGTCACCCTGAACCGCCCGTATGCGGCGTTCCTTGAAGTCCTGGCCCAACCCTTCCTGGGCATCGAATCCCCCGACGCCCTCACGCGGCCCCAGGCCGAGAACTGCAATGCGCCGGTGGGCACCGGCCCGTACAGGATTGTGGACTACGTTCCGCAGTCCAAGGTCAGCCTCGTGCGCAATGAGGACTACAACTCGGCACCACCCTTTGCCCGGCACAGCGGTCCGGCGCACATCGAAAAGATCGAGTGGCGCATCGTGCCGGAGGACTCCACCCGATACGGGCTGCTCCGCGCCGGACAGGTGGATGCCATCGATCTGATGCCGTCGGTGAACTTCGATGAGGCCGAGGCTGACCCCGCTGTTGAACTCATCACCCAGGACCGGCCGGGCAACCCCACCAACCTGATCCTCAACACCACCCGCGCCCCCTTCGACGATCTGAACGTGCGCAAGGCCTTCCTGCACAGCGCGTACGTGGACGCCGGCATCAACAGCGTCTACTTCGGCACCGTGACCCGGGCCGGCGGACCTCTCAGTTCCACCACCGGCTTCTACTCCCCCGATTTTGAACACGTCTACGATCCGGACCCGGCCGGGGCAGCCGCCCTGCTGGACGACGCCGGGTGGAGCGCGCGCGACGACGACGGCTACCGGGTGAAGGACGGGCAGCGCCTCACAGTGCACTTCCCCTACACTCCCGGGGCCTGGCCCACAGCGCATCAGGCGCTGGTCACCCAGATCCAGGCCACGGCGAAAAAGGCCGGTTTCGAGGTCCTGATCGAAAACGGCGACGGCGCCACCGTCAGTGAACTCGGCAACCGGTTCGAGTACGACCTGCGGGCGGACTACTGGAACACCAACACGGCCGATGTGCTGCGGATCGTCTTCGCCTCGGAGTACACCGAATCAGCAGGCTTCGTGCCCAACGGCTCGGGCTTCCGCAATCCCGGCTTGGACGCCATCCTCGACGAGGCCCTGGCCACGGATGACCCCGATGCGCGCCGCGATCTCTATCACCGGGCCCAGCAGATCGTCAGCGACAACGCCCTGCAGCTGCCGCTCTACAACCAGGCCAGCCAGCTGGCGCTGCGCGCCGACCGATACTCCGGCCTCCATCTGGAACCCAGCCTCTCCCTGCCCTACCTCTACGACGCAAGCGCGGTGAGCCCCAAATGAGCACGCAATCCCTCGATTCCCTCAGCGCAGCACCCCGCACTACGGCGACGGCCGGCCCGGCCGCGCGCGTCATCGCCACCCGTGCCGCCGGCAGCCTCTTTGTCCTCTGGGCCGCCGTGACCCTCACGTTCTTTGTCCTGCGGCTCACCCCCGGCGACCCCATCACTGCAATCCTGGGTGGCGCCGGCTCCTCACCGTCGCCCGAGACGGTCGCCGCGGTGAGGGCAGAGTACGGCCTGGACCAGCCGGTCCTGATCCAGTACCTCACCTACCTCGGCCGGCTCCTCACGGGCGACTTCGGAGTGTCCTACATTTTCAAGGTGCCGGTGCTGGAGATCATCGGCCCGCAGATCCTGCCCACCCTGCAGCTGGCCGGGCTGGCGCTTGCCTTCGCCTGGCTGATTGCCCTGGCCTTCACCCTCCTCACCGTAGGTCGGGGACGGATGCTCGACAGCGCCGGCCGCGCGGTGGAAGTCCTCTTCGCCTCCCTCCCCCAGTTTTGGGTCGGCATCATGCTCGCCGTGGTCTTCGCCGTGACCCTGGGCTGGTTTCCCGTGGCGGGTAATGACGGCTTCATCTCACTCGTCCTGCCGGCACTGTCCCTGGCCATTCCTCTCTCCGGCTTCATTGCCCAGGTCACCCGGTCATCCTTCGAGGACGCCCTGGCGCAGCCCTTTGTGCTCAGTGCCCGGGCCCGGGGCCTGAGCGACACCGCGGTACGGATCATCCATGCGCTGCGGCACGCCATCCTGCCGGGGCTGACCCTGTCCGCCTGGGCGGTGGGCTCCCTGGTCAGTTCCGCCGTCGTCGCGGAGATCATTTTCGCCCGCCCGGGGCTCGGCCGGTCCCTGGTGGACGCGATCATCAACCGCGACCTGCCCGTCACCCTCGCCGTGGTCTTCATCATCGCCGCGGTCTACATCCTCGTAAACCTTGCGGTGGACCTCCTGTACCGCGTGGTGGACCCGCGCACCAACCCGAAGGGAACGCCAGCATGAGCCTCACCCTCAAACCCGCCCCAGCGGCGGCATCCGGCACACCGGCAGCTGCCGCCCCCGCCGCCTCCCGGGCCGCCCAGCTGCTGCGGGGCACCCCGGCCGGTGTCTGGATCGCCGCTGCGCTGCTCCTCTTCCTCGTCCTGGCCGCCGTCGTGCCCTTTCTTTTCCTACGGCAGGACCCCTTCGAGATCGACCCGGCCAATGCCTTCCAGGCACCGAATCCGGCGCACCTGTTCGGCACGGACCAGAACGGGCGGGATGTCTTCTCCCGGGTCATCTCCGGTGCGGGCCAGTCCCTGCTGCTGGGCCTGGCCGCCACGGCTATCGGCCTGATCCTGGGCGGCGCCCTCGGCATCACCGCCGGGGTTGCCGGAAGGCGGGTTGACTCCCTCATCTGCCGGTTCGTGGAAATCCTCTTCGCCTTCCCCGGCCTGCTCCTGGCGCTGATCGTCATTGCGGTATCCGGAACCGGCGTGGTCACAGCGGCCATCGCGGTCGGCATCGGTTCGGCACCCGGTTACGCCCGGATGCTGCGGACGCAGACCCTGCAGGTCGTGGCATCGCCGTACGTGGAAACCGCCCTCGCCCTGGGCCGTTCCCGGCCGCACATCCTCTGGCACACCATCGTCCCCAATGTGGCGCGTCCGCTCTTCGTCCTCGTGACGCTGGGCATTGGGCAGGCCATTGTGTGGGCCTCGTCGCTGAGCTTCCTCGGCCTCGGCGCCCAACCGCCGGCCGCGGAATGGGGCGCCATGCTCGCCGACGGCCGCAATTATCTGCAGGTGGCGTGGTGGATAGCGGCTTTCCCCGGCGTCTTCATCACCCTCGCCGCTCTCACCACCACCGTTGTAGGCCACCACCTGCAGCGCCGACTCGAAGCAGAGGCCTGAGCATGACTGAACACACCCCGCAGCAGCGTCCGCTGATCGCTGTCGATAACCTGAACATCTCCTTCAGCACCCCGCGCGGCACCACCCACGTGGTGAAGGACGTATCGCTGGCCCTGGGAGCCGGCAAGGCGCTGGCCCTGGTGGGCGAATCCGGTTCCGGCAAGACCGTCACCGCGCGTGCCCTCGTGGGCCTGAACGCTTCCAACGCACGCGTCTCAGCCGACCGGCTGGAGGTCCTCGGGCACGACGCCGCCGGGCTGGGCGAGCGGGCCTGGCGGCGGCTGCGCGGCAAGGACATCGGCTACGTACTGCAGGACGCCCTGGTGTCCCTGGATCCGCTGCGCACCGTGGGCCAGGAAATTGACGAAGCCCTGCGCGCCCACGGTGTCCGCGGCCGGGCCGAGCGGCAGGAGCGGGTGTTCGCTGCCCTGCGCGACGCCGGGATTCCCGATCCGGAGCTGCGCGCCGGGCAGCGCTCCGGTGAACTCTCCGGCGGCCTGCGCCAGCGGGCCCTCATTGCCCAGGCCACGGTCCTGAACCCGCGCCTGGTGATCGCCGATGAACCGACCACGGCACTGGACGCCACGGTCCAGGCGCAGATCCTGGACCTGCTCGCCAGGCTGAAGGACCAGGGCCGGGGACTGATCCTCATCTCCCATGACCTCGCCGTGGTCAGCCGCCTCGCGGACGAGATCGCCGTCATGCAGCACGGCCGTATCGTCGAATCCGGCCGGACCGCGGAAGTCCTGGGCAACCCCCGGCATGAGTACACCCGCGCGCTGATCGATGCCGTGCCCTCTGCCGCCGGCAAGGGCACCCGGTTATCCACGGCGCCGCGGATTTCCGTGGCGTCCCGGCCGGCGCGGGCCTCCGCGGTCTCCACGGACGCTCCGGCCCTGGAAGCCCGCCACCTCTCCAAGAGCTACCGGTCCCCGGACGGCACGCGGCGTACCGTGGTCGATGACGTGTCCTTCACCCTGCCTGCCGGCAAGACGCTGGGCATTGTGGGTGAATCCGGGTCCGGAAAGTCGACCACGGCGCGGATCGCCCTGGGCCTGACGGAACCGGATGCGGGCACCGTGACGCTCGGCGGGCTGCCCTGGGTGGGACAACCGGCCGGATCCCCGGCGGCCACCGAGGACAGCCGCCGCCCGCACCGGCCTGACATCCAGCTCGTGAACCAGGATCCGCTGAGCTCCTTCGACCCGCGGTTCAGTGTGGCGCGGATCGTCACAGATGCCCTGGACGCCGGCTCCATCGGCACGCCCGGCCAGCGCCGGGACCGGGCAGCGGACCTGCTCCGCCAGGTGGGACTGGCGCCGGAGCTGCTGGACCGGCGGCCGCTGACGCTCTCCGGCGGGCAGCGCCAGCGCGTGGCCATCGCCCGCGCCCTGGCCGTGCAGCCCCGCGTCCTGCTGCTCGATGAACCGGTCTCGGCGCTGGATGTCTCCATCCAGGCCCAGGTCCTGGATCTGCTGGCCGATCTGCAGGACCAGCTTGGCCTGAGCTACCTGTTCATCAGCCATGACTTGGGCGTCATCCACCACGTCAGCGACGACGTCCTGGTCCTGAAGGACGGCCGGGTTGTCGAATCCGGGACCGCGGCATCGGTCTTCACCGCTCCGGCGCAGGAGTACACGCGTGCCCTGCTCGCCGCCGTGCCCCGGATGCCGGCCCGGATTCATGGCGTGTGACGCGCCCGGCCGGGCATCTCTACCCCGCAGAACCATCCACCCGTTCAGTCTTAGAAGGAGTCCAACCATGACAGCTGAAACCCTGACCACGCCCGTCTCCTGGAGTAGCCTCAGCGCGCGGTTCCGTCCCTTGTTCGAGGAGATCTCTGCCGGAGCGGTGCAGCGCGAAACCGAGCGCACCAACCTGCACCGCGAGGTCCGCCTGCTCGCAGACGCCGGCTTCACCGCGTTGCGCGTCCCGGTGGAACTGGGCGGCGGCGGCGTATCGGCGCCGCAGTTCTTCCGCCTGCTCATTGAACTCGCCGCCGCGGAATCAAATCTCGCCCAGGCGCTGCGCAGCCACATCACCTTTGTGGAGGAGCGGCTGTACGCGAACGACGCCGGATGGCTGCGGCGTGTTGCCGAGGGAGCGGTGCTGGGCAACGCCTGGACCGAAACCGGCCCGGTGCCCGTGGGCGGCGTGAGCACCACGATCACCCGCGACGGCGGGGACTACCTCGTCAACGGCACGAAGTACTACACAACCGGAAGTCTCTACGCTGACTGGATCATGACCGGGGCACGGACCAGCGACGGCGCAGACGTCATCGCGCTGGTCCGCCGGGATGCGCCCGGCGTCGAGGTCATTGACGACTGGGACGGCTTTGGCCAGCGCCTGACGGCCAGCGGCACCACCGTGTTCCGCAACGCCAGGGTCCCCGCCGCAGACGTCCTTGCCGACACCGAACACCCGCCGTATGACACCGGCGTCTACCAGCTCATCCATGTGGCTACCCTGGCCGGCATCGCCCGGGCGGCCGTCCGGGACGTGGCTGCCGAAGTGCGCGGACGCACGCGGACTTTCAGCCACGGCAACGGCACCAGGCCCAGCGGGGACGTCCAGGTGCAGCAGGTGGTCGGGGAAGTCTCCGCCCTGGCGTTCGCCTCCGAGGCGGCTGCACTGCGCGTGGCGGAACTGTTGGAGGACGCCTGCCAGGCGCACCGGGAGCTTTCCCAAGCGGAGGCCGACGACGCCGCGCTGGCCGTGGAGTTCGCCTCCGCCCAGGCGCAGATCGTGGTCACCGAACAGGTGCAGCGGGCCGCGTCCATCCTCTTCAACGCGCTCGGCGCCTCGGCTACCGGCCGGGGCCTCCAACTCGACCGGCACTGGCGCAATGCCCGCACCATCTCCTCCCACAATCCGGTGATCTACAAGTCCCGGATCGTCGGCGACTGGGAAATCAACGGGACGGTCCCCGCGTTCGTGTGGCGGGTCGGTGATGCCCCTGCGGCGGGCAGCAACCCCACGACAGGCGGCAACATCTCCCCTGCGCAGTAGGACCGGCAGCCGGCTCCGGCCACTGCTAGCCGGTCAGCTGGCCGAGGATCCGCTGCAGGTCCGTGCGGTCCTGGGGGCTGAGCCCGGAAAAGTACTCGTCCGCCTCGCGCCTGCGGTCGGCCAGCACTTTGTCCCGCAGCTTCGCTCCGTCTGCGGTCAGCAACAGCAGGGTGGCGCGGCGGTCGGAGGGATCAGGAGTGCGGGCCAGCAGGCCCTTGTCCTGAAGCTGGTCCACCACCTCGGTGGCTGAGCGCGGGGCAATGCGCAGCCGCTCGGCCAGGTCCTTCAACCGGACTCCCGCCACGGCGGATTCAGCGCAGCCGTCGTCGCCGGCTGTCTGCACGCTGCCGGCCGCGTCGACCCGGGCGACGGCGTTCAGCGCCCGAAACTGGTGCGGCGTCAGGTCGAACGGCGCCAGTTGGTGCATCCAGCGCCTGCGCAGACCGCGGAAGGCTGCATGCATCAGGTCGCCCAGGCCGGAGGAGTCCGCATCCAGGGCAGGGTGACGGGCGGCATGGTCTTCGCTGATCTGAGGCATGGCCTTAGTCTAACCATTTCACTGGCAGCCACATAATGAGGTAACCTCTGCATTATCCGGTGCATCCAAGGGCCGGCAGCATCAGGAGGAACATGTCTACACCCACAGGAGCGGGCCCCCGGCTGGGAGCCAATGCCGGAGCCATGGCCGGCGGAAGGCCCGACGCCGGTCCGGGCCTTGGCGGCGGCCCGGGCATGGGCGGTTTGCCCGGCGGTCCGGGCGGAGGCGGCGGCGGACGCGGTGGCCCGGCCCGGCTGAACCCCGCGGACAAAAAGCAGCTGGCCCGCCACCCGGTCAGCCTCAAGCGGATCGCCGCGCTGTTTGCCCCGCACAAGGGGACCATCGCCGTCGTCGTCGCACTGATCAGCCTCTCCTCGGTGATCAACCTGGCCCAGCCGTTCCTGGTCCGCGCCGTCATTGACGACGCACTGCCCTCCGGAAACATCCGTCTGCTTGCACTCCTGGCCGGCGCAATGGTGGCCGTGGCCGCGCTGACCTCGGTGGTGGGCGTGGTGCAGACCTGGCTGGCCACCGGAATGGGCCAGCGCGTCATGCACACCTTGCGCGTTAACCTGTTCACCCATCTGCAGGCCCAGTCGCTGGGCTTTTTCACCCGCACCCGGGGCGGTGAGGTGCAGTCCCGGCTCACGCACGACATCTCCGGCATGCAGTCCGTCGTGACCACCACGGCCACCGGCGTTGCCTCCAACCTGACCACCGCGGTGGCCACCGCCGTGGCCATGGCCGCCCTCTCCCCCGGACTGAGCCTGATTTCCCTGGTGGTGCTGCCCCCGGCAATCTGGCTGTCGCGGCGGGTGGCGCAAATCCGGCGCACCGTCACCGACGAGCGCCAGCGTGAGCTGGCCGCATTACACACGCAGGTCGAGGAAGGGTTGTCCGTCTCGGGCGTCCGGCTGGCCAAGACGCTCGGCACCATCCCGCGCGACGCCGACCGCTTCCGCAACCGCTCCGAAAAGCTGGTGGGGCTGGAGCTGCGCAGCCAGCTCGCCGGCAGCTGGCGGATGGCCACCATGCAGATTGTCTTCGCCGCCATTCCCGCGGTCATCTACCTGGCCGCAGGCTTCCCGGCGACCAGCGGCGGCATGACCGTGGGCACCCTGGTCGCGTTCACCGGCCTGCAGGCCACCATTTTCCGCCCGGTCATGGGCCTGCTGAACATCGGCGTGCAGTGGGTCACCGCGCTGGCCTTCTTCAGCCGGATCTTTGAATACCTGGACCTGGTGCCGGCCATCCAGGCGCCGGAACATCCCGTCCGGTTGGACCCGGCCACAGTGCGCGGCGACGTGCGGTTCGAGGGTGTGCGGTTTGCGTACGACGGCGGTACCGGCACCGGCGGCGGGCACGACGTCACCGGCGGCACTGAGGTGCTGCGCGGCATCGACCTGGAGCTGCGCCCGGGCACAACCACCGCCGTCGTCGGGCCCACCGGCTCCGGCAAGAGCACACTGGCGTCCCTGCTGCCGCGGCTGAACGAGGCCAGCGCCGGCAAGGTCACCATCGACGGCGTGGACGTGCGGGACATTGCCCCGGAGGACCTGGCCCGGATTGTCGGCGTGGTTTCCCAGGAGACCTACCTGATCCACGCCTCGGTGCGGGAAAACCTGCTGCTCGCAGCTCCGGATGCCACCGATGAGCAGCTCTGGCAGGCGCTGGCCGCCGCGCAGATTGCGGACTCCATCGGGGCCCTGCCGGAGGGGTTGGACACCTTGGTCGGCGCCCGTGGGCACCGCTTCTCCGGCGGTGAGCAGCAGCGCCTGGCCATCGCCCGGACCATTCTGCGCAACCCGCCGGTGCTGGTCCTGGATGAGGCCACCAGCGCCCTGGACAACACCACCGAGGCGCAGGTGCAGCAGGCACTGGAGCGGCTGGCCGCAGGACGGACCACGCTGACCATTGCCCACCGGCTCTCCACCGTGGAGAACGCCGAGCAGGTCGCCGTTCTGGCGGCGGGCCGGATTGTGGAACGTGGCACCGCGGCAGAACTGCGGGCCGGCGACGGACCGTTTGCGCGGCTCGCCGCGCGGATGGGAACCGCGGGAGCCGGCCGGCTCTGAGAGGATGGAGGGCATGAAGACAAACCGTGCCGACACCGCGACCGAAGACGGCTTCTTCCCCTGGCCCCGGGAAGTGCCGGAGGAGTGGCTGCTGAAGGCCCATCCGGTCATCCTGGCGGTCTCCGCGCTGGTGCTTTATCACCAGTTCGCTCCCCTGCCCGACAGCCCCCTGGGCTATGTCAGTGAGATCTTTGTACTCACTACCGCCTATTCGATGCTGGCCGGCAAGGGCCGCAAGAAGCCGAAGGACAACAGTCCGCAGACCGACCCGCAGAACAGCGCGGAGTAGACCAACGGCAAAAAACAAGCCGGACCCAAAGAAGGGTCCGGCTTGTTTGCTGTGTGGTGCTATTCAGGTTTGTCCGCAGGCGGACCGCTACGCGATCCGGTACGCGATCCGGTACGCGGACCGAGCCGGGAGAGATACCCGGCGAACTGCCGGAGTTCCCGGGCCGTCCAGGCATGCAGGACGTCATGGTCGAGCATGATTCCGGTCTGGACCGCCCGCACCCGCTCGGCCGCATCCGGAGTCAGAGCCAGCACCCTGGCCCGGCCGTCCGACGGATCGGGCTTCACCTCGATGAGCCCCAGCTCCTCCAACTGCCGGGACACCCGGCTGACAACACTCTTGTCCACCATGAGGAGCTCGGCCACGGCACCGGACTGGGTGGGGCCCACCCGTTTGAGCAACTGCAGGACCTTCAGCCCGAACAGCGACAGTGCCGGGTCGATGCCCTTGGCCGCATCGCGCATGCTCGCCCGGACTGCTTCGGTGAGCAGCCTCAGCGATTCCTCAACCTCGCTGATCGCCTCGGCCCTGCCGTCTTCAGCTTCGGCCGGGCCACGGTCCGCAGGGGTCAAATCCGGAAGTTCCACAGCCACTACGGGCGCCCGGGATCCGAATCCGCGGTCTGAACCGGAGACAGCGGATCCACCAGGCCGACTGCCCCGGTCGCCACATCGGCCAGGATCCGGAGCTCTGAATCGGAGATTTCCTCGTCACGGGTCTGCGCAGAGTCATCTCCCTCGCCGGGGGCCGGCGCTGCCGGCGCCACGGACACCGGAGCACCGGCAGCAGGTGCCGCGGCGCCTACGGAAGCCGCCGCCGTCGTGCCCGCTGCCGCGTTCTTGAGCTGCACGGCGTTCTGCCGCCCCAAGGATGCATTGGGCAGGAAGATCACGGCCAGCAGCGTGATGACGGCCAGCGGCACGCTGTAGAGGAAGACGGAGCCCACGCCCACGCCGTAGGCGCTCTCCACCAGGACGGCAATAGTGTCCGGCAGTTCGGAAATCTTCGGAATGGAGCCGCTGCCCAGGGCGACGGCGGCGGCGGCCTGGTCGGCCGGAGCCAGGGCAGTGATGCCCTCCTTGATTTCGGAGGCCACGATGGTGCCCAGCACGGAACCGAGCACCGACACGCCCACGGTTCCACCGAGGCTGCGGAAGAAGGTCACCGCGCTGGTGGCCACGCCGAGGTTCTTGACCTCAATGGAGTTCTGGACCACGAGAACCAGGTTCTGCATGAGCATGCCCAGGCCGGCGCCAAGGAGGGCCATGTAGATGCCCACCAGCACCAGGTTGGTGTCATAGGCCAGGGTGCCCAGCAGGACGGAGCCGACGACGGTCAGTGCGGCGCCTGAGATCATCACGGCCTTCCACTTGCCGGTGCGGCTGATGACCCGGCCGAAGTAGGTCGAGGAGATCAGCAGGCCGGCCATCATCGGGATGGTGAGCAGGCCGGACTCGGTGGGCGTGGCACCGCGGGCCAGCTGCATGTACTGGGCCAGGAAGACCGAGGTGCCGAACATGGAAACGCCCACGGAAATGCTCGCCACGACGGCGAGGGTGAAGGTGCGGTTCTTGAACATGGACAGCGGGATGATCGGCTCGGGAGACTTGAACTCGACCAGCACGGCGGCGATCAGCAGCACGGCAGCGCCTGCGACCATCAGGACCGAGGCCAGGGAGGCCCATCCGAACTGGTTGCCGGCCAGGGTGACCCAGACCATCAGCAGGGAGACGCCGCCGGCGATCAGTACGGCGCCCAGGTAATCGATATGGACCTTGCGCTTGGGGTGCCTGGGCAGGTGCAGGGTGCGCTGCAGCAGGATGATCGCGGCAATCGCGACGGGCAGGGCGATGAAGAAGTTCCAGCGCCAGCCGAAGGCATCGGTGACCACGCCGCCCAGCAGCGGGCCGCCGACGGTTCCGACCGCCATCACGGCGCCGAACAGGCCGGCATACTTGCCGCGGTCGCGCGGGCTGATGATGTCGGCCATGATGATCTGGCTCAGTGCGGCCAGGCCGCCGGCGCCCAGACCCTGCAGGACGCGGAAGATAATCAGCGTGCTGGTGTCCTGGGAGAAGCCGGCCAGGGCGGATCCCAGCACAAAGATGCCCAGGGCAAGCTGGATGAGGAGCTTGCGGTTGAACAGGTCTGCGAACTTACCCCAGAGCGGGGTGGAAACGGTGGTTGCCAGCAGCGTGCCGGTCACCACCCAGGTGTACGCGGACTGGTCGCCGTCGAGGTCCGAGACGATCAGCGGCAGGGAGGTTGACACCACGGTTCCGGCCAGGATCGAGACGAACATGCCCAGCAGCAGGCCGGAGAGGGACTCCAGCACCTGCTTGTGCGTCATGGTGCCATCAGGGGAAGCGGTCCGCTTTGGGGCTTTTCCCTTCTTGATGGTCTTCTTCGGATCGGGACGTGCTTCGGGGGACATCGGGCTCCTGCTAATAGTTGATTTGTATCAACTATATAAGTAGTTGCTGTCTATCAACTATTTCGTGAGTCGGAACACATCCCCGGGTCCGGCGCTGTACCGTGGCAATCAATGACACTTTCACAGCACCTCACCGCGTATGAGAACCAGCTCCGCACCGATGCGGAGATCACCGGAGCAAGCGCCCTCGTCCGCCTCGGGCCTTTGTGGCTCGCAACCTTCGACGGCGGCATGGGGTTCATTACCCACGGCGCGTTCGAGGACGCTGACGAGTCCGCGATCCGGGCATGGGTGGTGGAAGCGCTTGCCCACTACCGCCGGGACCCCGCCGTCACCCGGGTGGAATGGAAGACCCGGGGCCACGATCACGCACCGGGCCTGCACGACGCGTTGGTGCGCAACGGGTTCGAGCCGGGCGCGCCGGAAGCGATCATGATCGGCGAAGCGGCCGCCCTGGCCGTGGACGTTCAGCTTCCGCCCGGAGTGCACCTGCGCAAAGTCACGGAGGAAGCCGACATCCGCGCCATGAGCGCGATGCAGGACGAGGTATTCGGCGATCCGGCCTCCAACAACAACGCCGAATCCCTCCTCAGCCGGGTCGGGAAGAGCCCGGACATGGAGCTGTGGATCGCCGAGCACGGGGACACGATCGTCAGTGCCGGCCGGCTGGAACCGGTGGCGGGCACAGATTTTGCCGGGATCTGGGGCGGCTCGACCCTTCCGCAGTGGCGCGGGCAGGGGATCTACCGCGCCCTCACCGCTGCCCGCGCACGCTCCGCACTGAAGCTGGGAAAGACCCTGATCCACAGCGATTCCACCGAATACTCCCGGCCGATCCTGGAACGCTACGGACTGGTCCGGGTCTCCAGCACCACGCCGTACCACTGGCGGCGCTGACCCGCCCGGCGCGCCGCCGTCGGGCCAGGGGCGTACCAACCCGCCCAGCGCCGCCGTCGTACCCGCTGGTTAGACCGTTGCCGTGACGAAGTCGTAGTCCAGGCGCGGCAGGCGGGGGTGCCAGGCATTTTCGCCGGGCTTGCCGATGTTGACCACCATGAAGCTGCGCTGGTTCCGGCCGGTGAAGAACTCGGCGTCAATGCCGGCGGGGTCGAAGCCGCCCATGGGTCCGGCAGCCAGGCCGGCGGCACGGACGGCCATGATGAAGTAGGCGGCCTGCAGGTGCCCGTTGTTGTTGCCCATGACCGCACGCAGTTCATCGTTGCCGTCAAACATGGCCTTGCGCTCGGGAGCAATGGGGAAGAACACCGGGAACTGCTCGTGCCACTCGGTGTCGAAGCTGAGGATGGCAACCATCGGTGCCGACGCCGTCTTGGCCTTGTTGCCGTCGGCCATGTGCGCCACCAGCTTTTCGCGCGCCTCGGCGGAGCGGACCCAGGTGATGCGCAGTGGCTGGATGTTCATGGCGGTAGGCCCGAACTTGGTCAGTTCGTAAATGGTGCGCAGCTGTTCGTCGGTCACCGGCTCATCGGTAAAGGTGTTGGCCGTGCGTGCCTCGCGGAAAATCGCATCCAAGCTCTCGCCGTCCAGGATGTACTCGGTGGTGGTGTTTTCAGTGCTGATGTCTGTACTCATGGCCGGACCTTTGTGCTGGGAGACTGGGTGTCAATCCATACAAACGCATAAACCCTGCCGCTCCCCCATCGGTGTCCGCATGTTGCGGCCGCCGCGCGTGATGGAAATGACGACGACGGCGGCACATTCCTGCCGCCGTCGTCGCCCCTCCCCGGGCCGGCTACTGCTTGCGGAGGCTTTCGAGAGGCCCTGGCCCAGCGCCTCCAGCGCCAGCGACTGCGCGGCGAATCCCGGAGCTTCCGGCGGCAGGCTGTTCAGGGCAATCGGACTGCCGGCCTCAAAGATGCCGTTGATGGCTCCGGCCTGGTCTGCCGGGAAGGTGGCGGACTCTCGGACCGGTCCTGGTGGGCGCCGTCGCGCTGAGCGCCGCAGGCAGCAAACTCGGCGCATCGGTGCTGAGTTGACGGCGTGCCATGAAGCTTTACTTCACGTCAAGGCTTTGTTGAAGTGGTCAGTCGGGTCGCCGGGTGGCCAGCTCCACTGCCACTGAGTGCAGTTCCCTCAACAACTTATTGAGGCGGCCGTTTGCCTCGTAGGCAACCACTCCGTTATGCATTATTACCTGATCATTCAGGCTGCCCATTCCGCGGTAGGCGGACAGGATGTCCCTGGCAACATCCTTACAAACAGCGGGGCGGCCCTCGGCCTCGATGACCATGGCCAGCACGGATTTGAAGTATCGTGCCATGTCGTCATAGGAATACTCTTCATAAAGCGCGACCAGCTCCGCGGTGATTTGCCGGAGTCTTTCGGGGCTGGCCATGACGCTTTCAGGGGCGGCGATACCCTCTTCCAGGATGTCCACCGCGGCAGCGGGGATGGTTTCGGCCAGCCAGACTCCCGAAGCGGACCGGTGGAAGCCAACCCCCTGCGAGACGGCGAGGCTGGTATCAACGGCCAGGATCACCGGGTCCGTGTCCTTGCGCCTCCCCACCTGCCGTGCCTGGTCCACGGTTTCCGAGAGATGGACGTACTGCCGCTGCATGGGCAGGATTCCTGCTTCACGGATCGCGGCGACGGCGTCGCGTGCGGTCCCGTGGAAGAGCACCGCAGGGGGCTGGCTCGGTTGATTCGATGGCTGTACGGGGACGGAGTGTCCATGGACGGCCCGGATCCGGCCGTCCTTTATCTGGTGCCGCTTTTTCTCTGCCGCAGCCAGCACGTCCTGGAGCACTGCTTCGTCAACGGATTCCCACTCCGGGCCAAGCCGGTGGAAGGCGCCCAGCACCTCGCTGACCGGCACCCATCCTTCGGGGTCCAGCACCAGCCCGTACTCACCGGGCACATGGCGAAGTGCATGGGACAACAGCCTGCTGATATCTGTCCGGCTGGGGATGCTGCTCATGTATGTGCTGCCTTTACTATCTAGTGCCGGAGCTACTATCTGGTGCCGGAGCCTTGGACACGGGTCAGCTCCAGTCGAACTCGATGAAGTCCTGCGCGGCAGCAAGGAACCATTCCTCCATGGAGGCGTACTCGCGTGCCACATGGCGTTTTGGCGCCCCGTTCTCGTCCGCCCAAACATCCCAGTCGTCGATCACTACAACCTTGCTGCCGGTCCAGCACGCCACATCATCGTTATCAGTCCTCTGCGCAAAAGGAATGATTCCCCAGCCTGGGAGTACTTTCTCAATATGTTGTGCGCGGCGGCATTGCTTGTCTCCCCGTAACAGGGCCCAAGGATCCAGATCGACAATCCCGCACTCGATCATGTGGTCATAAAGTGCCGGCAGAGCCGGGTTGTCCGACATTGGGTATGGGTCTCCTTCAGGCTATGAACGCCGAACGGCGTGTCCGAATGCAGTGAGTCTATGGCAGCCTACGGCGAGTGTATTGCAGCCATGGAAGCCGGTAAGGCCGCCTTTCCCCAAGCATGCCCGTTCTTCACATTGCGGGGTGTACCCGGGCTGGGCGGCAACAATACTGTGGCCGTGGAGAAAGAGGCCCAGGCGCCACGGGCTCCACTGGAGGGACTGTATGACGACCGAGGGCAGCGCCGAGACGAGGAGCAACCATGGGCAAAGTAGTCATGTATGCATCGGTTTCAGTGGACGGCTTCATTGCGGACAGGGACGACCAGCCCGGACCGCTGTTTGACTGGCTGCTCAGCGGCGACGTGGCGTTGGATGAAAGCGGTGAGTTGAAGGTGTCACAAACGTCCTACGACTACATCCGGCCGTACTGGGACCAGATCGGGGCCACCGTCGCCGGCCGCCATGTCTTTGACCTGACGGACGGTTGGGATGGGAAGCCCCCCGGCGGAATCGATCACGTGGTCGTCGTGACGCACCGGCCCAAGCCCGAAGGCTGGGACCCCGAGGCGCCGT
This sequence comes from Arthrobacter jiangjiafuii, assembly GCF_018622995.1. Lineage (NCBI taxonomy): Bacteria > Bacillati > Actinomycetota > Actinomycetes > Micrococcales > Micrococcaceae > Arthrobacter > Arthrobacter jiangjiafuii. Next base: position 1,690,643 of record NZ_CP076022.1, on the reverse strand, counting down.
TTCACTTCGTCGACGGCGTCGAAGCTGGCGTGGCCAGGGCGCAGGAGCTTGCCGGTGACCGTCTGGTCGAGGTCGCAGCCGGCGACGTCGGCGGCCAGGCGCTTGCCGCGGGGCTGGTGGACGAGGTGCGCATGGACATCGCACCCGTCGTCTTCGGGTCCGGTAAGCGCTACTTCGGGTCGGTCGACGCGCAGCACCTGTTGGAGGAACCTGACGCGGTGATTCAGGGCAACCGGGTGCTTCACCTGCGCTACCAGGTACGCCGCTGAGCGATCCAAGCGGCCGGGCGGCTCACCTGCCCCAGAACCTTTTGCGTGCCGGCTTGGCGCTCTTGTCGGCTCCGGGTGCCGACGGGCGCAGGATCTCACCGCCGTCGCTGACCAAAGCGACGGCAACACCATGTTTTGAAGCCAAGGCAGTAAAAAGAGACCGCACCTGGGCCTCCTGACTCCACGCAAACGCCCCATAGACCAATCTCGTCCCGATCGTGTAGTCGGCGACCCGGCTTTCCACATCCGAATCCTCGTCGATTTCCGCACACGTCGGAGAATCAGGTCCGTTCATTGGAGGGAAAGTCTGAATGAGCTCGTTGTAAAACTCCCTCAACCGTGGACTCTGGCTGACATTCAGGCATCCGAGGGTGCGATCTCCCGAGCACCGGTCGTGGGGGTAGGCACGACGCGCAGAAAAGCTCCGGGCTTATCTCAGGACAAACCGTAGAACCTGACTCTCCAGACCCCCCCCGTCCCGGAATGACCCGGGGCGGGACCCTCTTAATGTGCCGAGCGGAGAGATCAGCTGCGCGGGCTCGCGTTCAGGTGCAGACGTGCCACATCGGGTCGTGCCGGTGACTGGGGACGTTCTTGCATGGCATCTCTGGACTTTTCTTAAACTTCTGCCTTCGGACACGCCAGCCGGCGGTCTCCCTCTCCCACTGATCCGCCGACATAATCGGACTAATCCGCATCAATGGGATTCCGGGTCCCAAAGAAAATTATCGCGCAACTCCATGCCCCTCAGAGCAGTTGCCCCCGTCAGCTGGCCTCCTCAGGCGTCGAAAAGGTCAGCGCTCTTGACACTATCCCCGACGCGGAGCTCATCGAAGAACTCTTTCCAAGGTTCCAAACCAACGTGCGCTCGGACAGCATCTTCAAAGATCGCAGCAGATAATGTAGTCCTGTTGGGCAGTATCTCCTTCTCCAATTCAGTGGCAGGGCGCATTCTCTCACCAGAAAAGTCCACCACCATGTACTCTCCTGGAACCTGCCACCCGACTTTGTATGCCGGGAGGTATTTTCGACTGTCTACTGTCCTGTTTTCGAGCACCTGCCATCGCCCTGGTCGGAACAGGGCATCCCTCGACAATCCAGCAAAGAGTGGCTCAGACTGGAGCGCCTCCGTGACCAGCGAAGGCACTTCTTCCTCCGATGCCACGAAATCGAAAATAACCACGTAATACGCGGACAAGTATGAAGAAACAACTTGGCCAACAGCCGCCCTGCCATCGCCTAGAGGAATCTTGAAGACGTCACCGTCTTTCAAAGAAGCCCATTTTTGAGCCCTTACCATAGATCTCCTCCAGCATCTGTATATCGCATATCATTCATCTGGTGTCGCTTGTTCGAAAGCAGACCATCCGGATTCCCCTTGTTTGTTGGCCCGCCATGCTGGCGGATGTAGAACTCTTCCAGCCTATCCAACTTGACTCCCGGATCGGCGAAGCCCAATTCTTCGAACCGGAACCGTGCTTCAGGGAAAGCGCGGTCGTGTTCAGTTTGCCGCAAATCGTACCTTTCCCAGCTCTTTGACTGCCCCACGTAAGGTTTCACGCCGCCGAGGTCGTCAATGCGCAGGTAGACCACCCCTTCTGGTCTAGTGGGGAGGTCTCCCAGCCTTGGCGTAGCCGAGGGGGTCAGATGGGCTTTACCCGCGCCAGGTAACGGCACCGCACTCGTGGCGCCGCCTGTCGCGGCGGCTTTTAGTGCGCCCGCGGCTGTATGGTCCTGGACCGTTGTAATAGCCGCCGGCTCCGCTTACTGCCCCCTCGACACCGTTCGTCACGGCCGCACGCGCGGCGGGGTTCGTGAGGAGCTTGCCAGCCATCGCGCCCGCACCGAAACCAAGCCGACCCTCGGGATCTGCGATGCAGGAATTGGACGGTCCGTCCTCATCAGAGATGTTCGTAAACTGTCAGGGCTCAGTCGACGTACCCAGCGAAAGGGGCGCAGACTTCAATAAATCCGCCGGTTTCAGCAAGCACGCCACACCGGGATCGCACCTCAAATTAGACGAGCTCCGCTTTTAGCCAAGGATCGATTGCGCCATAACCAACTGACCAGCAACACACCCCACAACTATTGCCGGCCCTAGGATATAAAGTACGATACGGCCACCTTTCCCCATATGGTGGGCATCGGGCTTCTTGCCGCCGCGCCAGAAGAGAAAAAGAACAACCAAAACAACAAGCATCGCCACGGGCACCGGAATCCCGTTCCTACCGAACTGTCCACTGTAAGACATCCGAGCACCAAGGGGGACACTCATAAATATGTAAACCGCAATTCCCGTGCAGGCAATCAAACCAACAAGGCAGAGGATATCGATGATTCGAGATGCCTTCTTCCCTAGCAGCAGATCTTGCTCAGTGAGTTCTCGTAACCGATGTTGATTCTGAGCACTTGGATTATCCTTCACCGCGATAGGATACCTGCTGCGTCCGGGCCTAGGACAAATTTTGCGCCACCCACGATAGCTGAAGCATGGGCGGCACCATTAGCAGCGAAGGAATGATCCATCCATCCAGGCTTGGAGTTCCCGGGGTTCAACGCAGAAGCACCAGGGAAATGGGAAAGAGCTCCGCCCCCGGCAGCATCGAATACCACCTCTTGCCACGCGTAGCTCTTACCAGCGATCGCTTTGTCCACGGCGCCACCAGCCACAGCTCCTCCTGCCCCGATGCCCAATTGGATTGCTTGTCCACCACGTCCGCCAACTAGCGGTGCCAGGTATCCACCCTGAGGACTTACGGCACCGGTAACGGCGCCACCTGCGAACGCGCCGGCAACGCCTCGGAAAGACCGGTCCTCAGCCGTTATGAGATACATTCCTGTATTGCTTACGCCACCACCTAGCGCGTTGGTGACTGCGGACTTGCCCATCTGTCCTACTGGGAGCCGGGCCAAAGTCGCGCGGCCGGCCCGTGCCACCGCCGGGGCTGCCCGTGCCACGGTGGGGGCAATCTTCGATATAACCGCCGCGGCTCCACCACCAGCCAATCCCGCAGCGCCACCGATCAGCGTATCGACACCAACCTGACCCCAATCTACATTGCCATTAGCAGCCTTCTGCGAAGCAATCGAGACGCCGCCACTGATCAGTGCGCCCGAGGCGGCACCAATCAAAGCCACACCGACAGGACCGCCAACACCAGTGCACATAAGAGCTACGCCCGCCACGACAGCAATACCGGCCACAAGGTAAGCGTGATCGTCCATCCAGTCACCGACGGCAGCAAAAGCACCACGGCTGGACGCGTCATAGGCTTTCAGCTCCTCGTCCGTCAGCGGACGCAGACCCGTAGGGTCACTGGCGTTCAGCGGGTTATTGCCCGCATACGCGTAGGGGTTACCGTCCCAGCCCGCCCCGAGCACCGGGGCCAGCGGATCGGTGGAAAGGAAACCACGGGCGGTAGGGTCATAGGCCCGGGCGCCGAGCCATTCCAGACCGGCAACATCCAGGCCGCCGTTGCCGGTGAGGCTGATTCCTGCCGGCAAACTACCGGAGGAAACCCCGGAACCGGATCCGGCACCCATGCCGGACACAACACCAGGTTCCGGAATGACCGAGGCGCCCAGCACCGCCCACGGATCGGTTTCATCCGTCGGCCGGGCAGCCCGCCAACCCGGGGCTATCCAGGCCTCGCCAATGCCGGTGACACAGCCGGGCAGGTTCAACACCTGCTCGTCGCCGATGCCGGTCAGGGAAGGGATTGCGCTGGCACTGTCCCACCACACCGGGCAACCGTCCACGGTCGCAAGTTCACCGAGGGCATCCACCCGTGGATAAATTAGGGCTTCCCGTAACGCGGGCTATAGTCAGGATCTACAGGCGTCTTGGAATCTGGGTGAATGACATGTATAAGGAAAAGTTCTTCAAGGTGGTCCAACACTCAAGGGCGGGCATCTTCGGCTTGAAACATCATTGGACCTTTGTCCATTGTGAGTTCATCCCCATTGGGGCTTCAATGTCAACAAGAGATTTTCCCTGCATTTCCGGACATGCCCGACACCATGTCCAGCCTTAATCTGGACATGGAGGGCTCTGATCCGTGATCTGTCGAGAATGACACACAGCTCGTCAGTATGCGGTTAGAGATTCGCCGGGCACCACGATGGCTGTTGAGTATTCGACCCAGTCCTCGTGCTTGCCCTCCCTAAAGAGACGCTGTGCGGTCCGCCGACATTCCTGCAAGTCATTCCTCGGTTCACGTGGAGCCAACCCCAATGCTTCACCCAACTGTTTGGCCGGCACGGTTTTGACCACGCCTGGACTGGTCATCACTTCGTACACGTTGTCCCCCCTGACGAATATGCCATGGCGCTCGGGAACACGAACCAGACGCAGATATGAATTGTTTTTAATGAACACTGCTTCTCCTATTGGTAGCCCGCCACGCCCAAGTCGTGACCCCTCCACAACCTGGTCTGCAAGCTGCGCCCAGTTTCTAAGCGTCATTCGCGAAATCAGTAAGCTTCTGAAGGAGACTTTCATATTCGGCGTTTAGCACCTCATCTACCGATCCGTCCTTCTTCTGTACGTATATGTCGGTGAGGCCGCCCATGCCTCCCCTAAAGGAATCCAAGATGAACTCACGTGCTTCACTTACAGTCTGAGGCGATGGGTCAGCTCGGAGTTCCACGGCCAAAGACTCGTAATTTTGAGCTAGACCGGACCTACTCATGAGTCTCAGTAACCCAGCGAACCGCAGCATCTCTATCGTTACAGTATTTATATCTGCACCCATGACTAACTTAATCCCCACTTGTTGGTTATCTCTGCACTGGTCCTCGCGTCTGGAATAAAGACTTGGGGTGTCCCGCCCGGATAGATTGTTCCATCCATGGCTGTCTGCGGCGCGGTCATTCCCTCATACACCGCAGTACCGGGGGGACCTGGCCTCGAACGCGCTATCGATTCGACTTTCAGCGCCAGTTTGCCACACGTCACATAACGCTTTGTCATTTCTAACCTGCGCAATACTGACGGGGGCATCCCAGACCACCTGCGACCCGGCTGCTCGCCGGACAATCCGGCCCGGTAGAAAGTAGTATCTTCCGTGAGGTATCTCGAAGTGTAGACGCCGTCTGTGAAGTTAGCTGCCGGGTTACCAGGCAATCCCTCCAGACTTGGTGGCAGGTCACCCAGATTTCGGGTCGTGGCTTTAGCAGGCAGCCCGCCCATGGGCACAGCGCTCGTGGCCCCACCGACAGCAGCAGCCTTCAGGACCCCGGAAGTAGTATGCGGACCGGCCCAGTGAAATAGCCGCCGGCGCCGCTTACTGCCCCATCGACACCGTTCGTCACGGCCGCACGGGCCGCTGGGTTCGTGAGGAGCTTGCCAGCCATCGCGCCAGCTCCGAAACCTAGCATGCCCAGACCGCCGGAGACCCCGGCCTGCGTCCAGTTCACCTCCCCGGTGGTTGCTTTCTGGATCACGACGTCGGCACCGAAACTTATCAATCCCGCGCCGACGAGCTGTCCGCCGGGAACGAACATCAACGCCGCTCCGCCAACTATCGCGACCCCGCCGACCACGTACTCCCAGTTGTCCTTGACCCAGTCCCCAGCGGCCGCCAACATGCCCCGCCTGGCGCCGTCGTACGCCTTCAGCTCCTCGTCCGTCAACGGACGCAGACCCGTAGGGTCACTGGCGTTCAACGGGTTATTGCCCGCATACGCGTAGGGGTTACCGTCCCAGCCCGCCCCGAGCACCGGGGCCAGCGGATCGGTGGAAAGGAAACCACGGGCGGTAGGGTCATAGGCCCGGGCGCCGAGCCATTCCAGACCGGCAACATCCAGGCCGCCGTTGCCGGTGAGGCTGATTCGTGCCGGCAAACTACCGGAGGAAACCCCGGAACCGGATCCGGCACCCATGCCGGACACAACACCAGGTTCCGGAATGACCGAGGCGCCCAGCGCCGGCCACGGATCGGTTTCATCCGTCGGCCGGGCAGCCCGCCAACCCGGGGCTATCCAGGCCTCGCCGATCCCGGTGACACAGCCGGGCAGGTTCAACACCTGCTCGTTCCCGATGCCGGTCAGGGAAGGGATTCCGCTGGCACTGTCCCACCACAACGGGCACCCGTCCACTGACGCCAGCTCGCCCAGGAAATCCACCCACAGCTCATGCCGGGCGGTCTCGGCCCCGTCCGGGGTGCGGTCCACAGTCCCCTGCAGATACCCGGTCTCACCCCAGGCGTATTCGGTCCAGGCCCCGTCCGCACCGATCAGCCGGGACCGCCGGCCCAGCCCGTCATAGACGTACTCCGTCCGGGACCCATCCGCATCGGCCGCCGACAGCAGCTGCCCCGCCGCGTCGTAGGCATACGTCCGCGGCCCGGCCGGAGTGTATTCGCGGACCAGACGGCCGCCGGCGTCGTACTCCCACTCCGAGACCTGCGCCCGGTCGGTGGCCGCAGCGCCGGTTTTCCCCAGGGGCGTGGTGGCACCGGCAACGAGCTGACCCGCGCCGTCGTACCCATACCGGGTCACCGCGCCGGCGCGGGTCAGGCCGATGATCCGGCCGTCCTCAGCCCGGCCAATCAGGGTGATATCCGCGGAGGCCTCCGGGTCTGCACGGTCGATGCGGGTGTGCTCGGACAGATACCCGTAGCGGTACGCCCACTCCTGCACCAGCTCCCCTGCCGTGACAGCGGTCAGCCGTCCGACCGCGTCATGGGTGAACCTTGCCTCCCCGAGCCGTGGATTGCGAACGGTCTTCACCCGGCCGACGGCGTCCCGGCTGTAGGTGGTGGTGGTTCCGGTGGCATCTGTGAAGCCGGTGCGGTGCCCGTCGGAGTCTTCTTACCGGGCCAAACGACTTCTTCGTAGCCTACTCAGGACCTCCATTGATCTTTTGGTACGCCCATACTGCCGGCGTCATGCCGATGGGATCAGTGAGCCAGCGCAAAGACTGAGTGGCCGCCCCAATCTCAAAGGAAAACTCTCCCCCCACGGCCAACTCAGCCGCAATAGCGTCCCGGTTCGATTGGTTGATCCCCGACGACAACACCAGCGTCCCACAGTCTGACGTGCTGATACTCACCTGTGACCAGGTCGCGGAGCCGCGAGCACTTGCAGAAGATAGTCCCCCTTCAGCGCCAGTCACGTTGCATTCAATCGATACATGGTGTTCCTTGTCGTAACTGGTAACCATCCAAGGCCCGGCCACCACGACCAAGCCCAAAACCAAAATTGCAAGAAAGAACGTCCAGGCAAATACCCGATTTTTCCGCGATTGCTGGGGAGACTTATGCGAAGAACGATCCAAGGCCTCTGCGCCCTCCATATCGTTCCTACCTTTTATCCTTCGTCCCAATTCAGTTCCCGTCCCTTTTGCATTGTGGCTCAGCGCGCGCGGCGCAAACCGACTGTGGGTCCGTCTGCACCGTTGAAGAACCCCAGACCAGCTGAAGCTCCGACATTTTGTATCGACAAGTCCCCACCGGGCCGAATCACCTGGTTAACCGCACCCTCAATGCATGCGCTGGTCGGCGTCGTACACCAGTTCCGTGACCGCGCCGAGGGCGTCGATGGTTTTCCAGGGCCGGCCGCAGAGGTCGTATTCATACCGGGTGACCGCTCCCGAGGGCGAGGTCACGGAGGTGACCTTCCCTGATCCGCCCTCCACTAGAATTGCATGGGCCATAGCCGATTGGGCTCCGACCAAGGCCAGGATCAATGCGGTTCCGAGGATATAAGAAGTTAGACGGGAACCTTTCCCCATCTCGTGCGCATCCGGCTTCTTAGTCGCCTTCCACAGACCCACGAGGGGCACAAAAGCGACAAGCATCGCTATCGGCATCGGTATCCCGTTCCTGCCGAACTGCCCGCTGTAGGGCAACCTCGTGGACGACGGAACACTTGAAAAGACGAATACCGCAAGACCCGCGCAGACCAACATTGCAGCCACACAGAGGATTTTCATAATCCTGACGGCTTTGACCCCCAGTAGGAGATCTTGCTCGGTCAGCTTTTTGGTTGGTCGTTCATTCCAGGGTTGCTCCTCGTTTTTCACTTTTGATTCTCAACTCGATTCATGACGACTCCCATGCCTTCAAGAATAATCAACTATTTCCGGTGCACAGTACTCTCCTCTCATGCGCCGCAGTCCCTCACCGTCCCAGAACGACTTTGCCGAAGACGAACTCCAAGCCGCCGTCAAAGATTGCGGCGTGCCCCCCTCCATAAGCGGCTAGGGAATGATCCACCCATCCCGGCAGAGCGCGGGGCTTTAAGGCAGATGCACCGGGTGCGTGAACACAGCCTCCCCAAACCGGGGATTGCGCACCGCCTTGACCCGCCCGACGGCGTCGCGGGCGTAAGTGGTGGTGGTTCCTTGGGCATCGGTGAAGCCGGTGCGGTTCCCATCGGCGTCATAGGACCAGGACAGTCCCTGGTTGCCCCGGGAGCGGGAGACCAGCTGGTCGCGCCGGTTGAAACCGAGTTCGTGCTCGACCGTCAGTCCGTCGTCCCCGGTGTGGCCGGTGATGACCATACGGCGGGTGGCCGGATCACGATCAACGGCGGACAGGTGATCAGTTCCGTGGAGCCACCGACGGCTTCGGCCCGAACGGGGCGGCCGTATTCGTCGATGCTGTAGGTCGCGGAAGTGAGCGCGTCCGCGACGGTGGCGGTGCCGGTCCTGCTGTGGTGGTGTCGGTGCGGACGCCCGTGGGGTCGACGACGGCGGACAGGTTGCCGATCTGTTGTTCGCGGGTCCAGTCGTGGCCGGCGGGGTCGGTGTTCTCGGCATGCCGGGAGAGTGGGTCGGGGAGAAACTCAACTGCTAGGAAACGAGTTTGCCGTGCGAGTCATAGCGCTGGTCGTGGGAATCCAACACACCGACGAGCCGACCCTCGGGATCTGCGATGCAGGAATTGGACGGTCCGTCCTCATCAGAGATGTTCGTAAACTGTCAGGGCTCAGTCGACGTACCCAGCGAAAGGGGCGCAGACTCAATAAATCCGCCGGTTTCAGCAAGCACGCCACACCGGGATCGCACCTCAAATTAGACGAGCTCCGCTTTTAGCCAAGGATCGATTGCGCCATAACCAACTGACCAACAACACAACCAACCGTAATTGCTGATCCGAGGGCATACAGTCCGACGCGTTCGACTTTCCCCATATGGTGAGCATCGGACTGCTTGCCTGTGCGCCAGAAAAGGAAAAGGGCAACCAGCGTGACGAGCATCGCAATGGGCATTGGGATCCCGTTCCTGCCGAACTGTCCGCTGTAATCCATGCGAGTTCCGAAGGGAACACTCAAAAACACAAATATCGCTATCCCGGCACAAGCCACGAAAGCAAGAACGCACAGGATATCGATGATTCGGGTCGCTCTTTTTCCCAGCAGTTTGTCCTGCTCAGTGAGCTCACCCAACCAGTGTTCCTTCTCAGCACCGCCTTCATCTTTCACCACCCTAGGATACCTGTTGCGTCCGGGCCAAGAACACATTTTTCGCGCCCCCTAGGATAGCTGAAGCATGGGCCGCGCCATTAGCAGCAATGGAATGACCCATCCAACCGGGGTTGGGGGTCCATGGGCTCAACTTGGTAGCACCAGGGAAATATGAAAGCGCTCCCCCACAGACGGCGTCGAATACCATCTCTTGCCATCCATAACTGTCACCAATGATCGCGTTGTCCACGGCGCCACCGGCCACGGCTCCTCCTGCCCCGACTCCAAATTGAACCGCTGGCCCAAATCGTCCGCGAAATAGGGGTGCCAGGTATCCGCACTGAGGACTTATGGCACGCCGGTAACCGCACCACCTGCGAATGCTCCGCAGGGAGTTTACTCGTACCACTCAGTCGGAGCGGCGAGTATCTAGATCGAGTGCCAGCGAACCGTAAGTCCTTTAACAGCCGATCAAGATGTCCACTAGCCTCATTGAGTTTCGATCAGGGCTTCATTGAAATCTCTTACTTGCGTGTACGAATTCCAAGATCCGCGCACCAGTACTCGACTTAAACGACCAAGTATCCGACACCTGGCGGCCGACGACATTGAGTGTTACCTTCGCCCTTTCGGTACCCCTTTACCTTTTTCGTAGCCCCTTCCTGATGCAGGATATGGGTGTGTTGGCCGGTCGGTTCCGGCATGGTTTTTGCCCCCAGTCACCCATGATCCGGGGGGGGTGTTGCCACCGGAACCGACTTGGCGGCCGGTGGATCGCTAATAGAGGCACGACCAACGAAGCCATTCGTAACGTGGATGCGACTCCTGCCGCCCCAGACCAGCCAACGCGTCAGTCTCGACACGAGCTACCGGGGGGGTAATCATGATCTTGGAGCAAGAGAGCATCGACGTTTTCCTTGGCCTGGACGTCGGTAAGACCGGTCACCACGCCGTGGCCCTGAACCGGGCCGGGAAGAAGCTCTACGACAAGGCCCTGCCGCAAGACGAAACCAAAATCCGGGACGTCCTCACCAACCTCGGTGGCCACGGGAAAGTCCTGGTCGTCGTGGACCAGCCCGCGACCATCGGCGCGTTGCCCGTCGCGGTCGCCCAGGCCGCCGGAGCAGCCGTAGGCTACCTGCCCGGGCTGGCGATGCGCAGGATCGCGGACCTTCACCCAGGGCAGGCGAAAACCGATGCCCGGGACGCTGCGATCATCGCCGAAGCCGCCCGGTCCATGCCGCATACGCTGCGGTCGGTGGAACTGGACGATGAAACCCTGGCCGAGCTTGGAGTGCTCTGCGGTTTCGATGATGACCTCGCCGGGCAGATCACCGCGACCTCCAACCGGATCCGCGGGCTGCTCACTCAAATCCATCCCGCCCTGGAACGGGCGGTGGGCCCGCATCTGGGCCATCCGGCCGCGGCTGACCTGCTCACCCGCTATCCAACCCCCGTTGCGTTGAAGACCGCCGGCCGCGGACACGTGAAAGCACGGCTGAAGAAGCATGCACCAAGGGCTGCCGAACGCCTCACCGAAGCCATCTTCACCGCCCTCAGTGAGCAGACGGTCGTGGTCGTAGGCACCGGCGCAGCCGCGGTCGTGCTGCCCAAGCTGGCCGAGCAACTCCTGGCCCTGCGCCGGCAGCGCGATGAGATCGCCTCCCAGGTCCAAGCCCTCGTGGAGGCCCACCCTCTTTACGAGGTCCTGACCTCGATGCCCGGCATCGGAGTCAGGACCTGCGCACGGATCCTCACCGAAGTCACCGGCAAGCACTTCGCGTCCGCCGCCCATCTGGCGTCCTACGCTGGAATCGCCCCGGTTACCCGCCGCTCGGGAACCTCGATCCGGGGTGAGCATCCGAGCCGGCGGGGCAACAAGAAACTCAAACGAGCCCTGTTCCTCTCAGCCTTCGCCGCACTGCATCATCCACCGTCCAGGGCGTACTACGACCGCAAACGCGCCGAAGGCAAACGCCACAACCAAGCAATCATTGCCCTCGCCCGGCGCCGCTCCGATGTCCTCTTCGCCATGCTCCGCGACGGCACACTCTATGAAGACCCGGCACCGAAGAACCTGCCTTCAGCTGCTTGACGAAAACCATAGAGGCACCCCCCAGTTCCAGAGCCCTCGAAGCGTCCTGAAGAGACTGAATGACCATCCGCAGAGACGTATCTGATGCGCCTGTTTCCCGCTTCCCTTCCTGTAAATCCAGCTCGGATAATAACAGGCTTACAAGACCTTCAATTTGCATTTCTACTCAATTCTGTTCAACACACTGGGGTCGGGTACCTAGTACTGAAATCCGCCGCCAGGATATCCAAAGTTGGGACCGACGCGTCCGGAAAGGTACTGGGTACCCTCAGGAATCTGGAATTGTGCCAGGTTTTCCATGGTGTTCGCTGAAGGCAAGGCCAACTCACTTCTGGTCGACTGTTGATGTGCGTCAATCTTTACCATTTAAGGCGTAACCCACTGGGAATGGCCGGGGCTTTCATCCAAGGATCCCGATACCTGGCATCGGCTGCGCTGCCTACCACCGCAGTATTTTCTTCACTTATGAATCCACAACAACTAGCCAAGCACTCCACGAAGAACGGGACGACTGGTGGTGACCGAACTGACCAAACTAGTCTTCCGCGCTTATGCGTATTTCTCCAGAAAACGGTCTGCGTATGCCACGTAGTCCCGAGAGGCAGGATCCGGTCTATTTGCCGCTTCACGCTGGTGTTCCCTCACAAAGTCCACCGCTTCCGCCTGCCGGCCGGTCAGCACCAGGGCAATCGGATAGGTCTCCAATGGAAGACCTGGGTTGGGGTTGAAATGTGAGGGCGGCCGCAGCTTCTCGACAACTCCTTCTGGGTCACACAGGGACTCCATAAACGGGATACCCCAACGGACCACATCGTCCAAGACCTCTTCCAGGTGAAAAGGTTCACCCGTGGCATCCCTTACACGCCATTGGGCGCCGTTATGAGGCCCCTTGACCAGCTCGTAACTCAACGGCTGGGACAGCGTCGGCGACACGCTTTTAGGGAGTTGAGGATTCAGCTCCCTAAATACCTGTTCGAGAGGCTTCCAGCGCACCCCCACCACAGGCAGCACGTCGACCGGCCCGGCACCCTGATAGCTCGCAGAGTTCAATCCCAGCCATCCCTGCCAGTCTTTTCCCAGAGGCAGCGTATGAATGGAACGCGACTTACGGAATCCGTGTTGCGTGACGAGTCCATCCCACGCAATGAACAATTCATCCTTCGCTGACATGCAACTCTCCTGTTTGACTATATAGCGGGGTCGTATTTATCGATTTGAACCCGAATTGGCCCAATCCGCCTCCCTGGAATTAGGCCCGCGTCCTCGGCATTTTTCCCCACCGGGATACCGCCTTGTTCCTCAAGTATCGGATACCCAATCCTTTGATTGCCTGTCAGCCTTGCCTCAGGCCCATTCTTGGAATCAATAATGTACATAGTACCGTCGGGCGTCTCCGCCAAGATGTCCGGTCGTACAGGCATGAGTCTGTCGCCCACTTCAACCTTTATCGTTATCTCAGTACCAAGCAGTTTGTCACCGCGCTCAAGCAGGGCAGCGATTGATGCGTTCACTCCCCTTTGCCCTTTGGCTACCAGCTCCGCGCCCCCTCTTTTCGGCGTGGACGTCAGTTGGTCCAAGCGATTCACACCCCCGGACGGACCCGGGACCGGCACCAACCCAGAAACACCACCAGTTCCCGCTGCACGCGCGAGGCCGGCGAGGCTCGGATCTTTCGTTTGAGCCAAATACTCTCCACCCCCGCTGATGGTCCCGTCCACGCCGGCTTCTACAGCACCACGCACCACGGGGTTGTTGAACGCCCTGCCCACCGCTGCGCCCGCACCGAAACCGACCATGCCCAGACCGCCGGAGACCCCGGCCTGGGCCCAGTTCACCTCACCCGTGGTCGCTTTCTGGATCACGACGTCGTCACCGAAACTGATTAGGCCCGCACCGACGAGCTGGCCGCCGGGGACAAACAGCAACGCCGCCCCGCCCACAATCGCGGCCCCGCCGACAACGTACTCCCAGTTGTCCGACATCCAGTCACCGACGGCAGCGAAAGCACCACGGCTGGACGCGTCATAGGCTTTCAGATCCTCATCCGTGAGCGGACGCAGACCGGTAGGATCAGTCGCGTTCAGCGGGTTATTCCCCGCATACGCGTAGGGGTTGCCGTCCCAGCCCGCACCCAGGACCGGGGGAAGCGGGTCCGTGGAGAGGAATCCCCGGGCGGCAGGGTCATACGCCCGCGCACCGAGCCATTCCAGACCGGCAACATCAAGGCCACCGCTACCGGTCAGGCTGATCCCGGCCGGCAAACCGGTGGAAACCCCGGAACCGGATCCGGCACCCATGCCGGACACGGTTCCGGGTTCAGGGATAACCGACGCCCCGAGCACCGCCCACGGATCGGTTTCATCCGTCGGCCGGGCAGCACGCCACCCGGGGGCGATCCAGGCATCCGCAACCCCGGTGACACCACCGGGTAGGTTCAACACCTGCTCGTCGCCGACGCCGGCCGGGGAAGGGATTCCGCTGGCACTGTCCCACCACACCTCGCATCCATCCACAGACGCCAGCTCACCCAGGGCATCCACCCACAACTCGTGCCGGGCGGTCTCGGCCCCGTCCGGGGTGCGGTCCACAGTCCCCTGCAGATACCCGGTCTCACCCCAGGCGTATTCGGTCCAGGCCCCGTCCGGGCCGATCAGTCGTGACCGCCGGCCCAGTCCGTCATAGACGTACTCCGTCCGGGACCCATCCGCATCGGTCACCGACAGCAACTGCCCCGCCGTGTCGCAGGTATAGGTGCGGGGCCCGGCCGGGGTGTATTCGCGGACCAGCCGGCCGCCGTCGTCGTACTCCCACTCCGAGACCTGCGCGGGCGGTGGCCGCAGCGCCGGTTTTCCCCAGGGGCGTGGTGGCTGCAGCAACGAGCTGACCCGCCCCGTCATACCCGTACCGGGTCACCGTGCCAGCCCGGGTCAGCCCGGTGATCCGGCCGTCCTCATCCCGGCCAATCAAGGTCATATCGGCGGAGGCATCCGGGGCTGAACGGTCGGTGCGGCTGTGCTCGGACAGATACCCGTAGCGGTACACCCATTCCTGCACCAGCTCCCCTGCCGTTGCCGACGTCAAACGCCCGGCCGCGTCATGCGTGAACACAGCCTCCCCGAGCCGCGGATTGCGAACGGCCTTCACCCGGCCGACGGCGTCGCGAACGTAGATCGTGGTGGTTCCGGTGGCGTCGGTGAACCCGGTGCGGTGCCCGTCAGCGTCATAGGACCACGACATACCCTGCCCGCCGCGGACAGTTCTGCGCGCAGGAGAAGTACCGGCGAGGGCGCCAATGTGACGCCGACAGGACTACCCGGAAAGGCGCCGCCTACCGAACACTCATTCGCTAATTCCTCCCTTAGCGATCTCGACGATAGGACCGGATTCGGTAGCGAAAAGTCCATCGCCGGCATTCTGCAAGTCATTACTCGGTTCACTTGGGATTCAATCCTAAGGCTTCACATAACTGTTCGGCAGGCAGGGTTCTGAATACGCCGGGACTGGTCATCTACATTAGCGGTCCGCGACAAAAGCACCGAGAGCATGCATTAATTCGTGATATTCGGTGGTCAGGGGAAGGTCCGCTGAACCATCCTTTTTTGCGACATATCGATCCGGAATGCTGCCACTGCCTTGGTACGTGAAGGTTTCTCTAATCCAATCTCGGGTTGCGGCAACGGCTGGCTCCGACTTGTCGCAATCCAGCTTTTTCGCTTCTTCCTTATAGCCTTGACCCAACTCGGGGAGGCCTACTAGCGAAAGTAATTCAGCGAATCTGGACATGTTACGCACCACACTGTCCAAGTTGTCTGCCATGTTTACTCCAATCTCCATGTATCGATGACTTCACCCTTTTTCCACGACTCCTTGATATGAACCTGAGGAGTACCGCCTGGATAGATCCTTCCATCAGCCGCTGTCTGCGGGGCAACGGCTCCTTCATAAACAGCGGTTCCCGCGGGGAAACGGACCTTAAAAGCACTGTCGATGGGACCGTTGCCCCCAGCGCCGGGCTGGGTCTGCCGGGGGCCGGAGGCAGCTGTAGCTTGGGGAAAGCTCGGTGCCGGTTCGCGCTGGTCGGTCGGCCGTGGTTCCTCTCCCCCGAACCAATCACCGATCTCCTCCAGCCAAGTGCGGTTGTTATGCCGCCAGACCCATTCATTGTTCTGCCGACGGCGCTCGTCTTCCTTACGTCCGGCCTCGATCATTGTTCCTACAAAACCGGCGACGTCCCGCAACGCGTCTGCCAGCGCCTTGGCGTCGTAGGCCGCAGTCGTAGCGTTGTCTTGGAATATCTCCGAGAAACGTCCCGTGAAGTCCTCTTTGGCTGCGGATACGATTGACGTCCGGGAACCGCCCTGCTCGTCCAGCTGTGCCGCCGCCGACTCAAACCCGGCTTTCATTGCCCCCGCAACGCCGTATTCAAACCGGCCCCTGGAATCATGCGACAACAACGGCACTTCAACGTAATCGGTCACAACAAATGCCCCCCACTGGACAAGAAAAGAACTAAGACAAGATAGTGCAACAGCCGGGCAGCCGTCCGCTCAGGAGCGGAGCGGCTACCCGGCTGTCACACGAGAAATCAGTCAGGAATGAACCCGACTACGCGCCGCCGCCGGCGGAGAAAATGTTCTGCGAGATCTTGTCCAACTGCGTGCGCAGCTGTTCCAGTTCTTCCCGGGCCTTGTCCAGGGCAGCCTTCGTTTCAGGCCATGTTGAACCACGGAACTGAGCTGCCAGCGGGCCATCCCAGACGTTCGGATCCGACAAGAGCTTGCCCTGCGCATCAAGCGCCGAGATCTGATCGGTGAAACCACCATTAACGATGGACTGGACCTGCTGGATGGCTGACTTGGCCTGCTCAGTAGACAACACGCGTGACATATAGATTCCCCCATTTGTGAAAGCTGTTTCTTCGCCGAAGTAATAGTCGGCAACCGGACGAGGGTGACGCTATCAACACCACTGCCATAAATCCACAGTAAAACCAAGACAATGTGCCGCTGTTAGCCTCCGTGGGACGGTGCTATTAGCCAACAGCCACAGCGTGCTTATGCGCCGGGTATTACTGGCTGAAGGCGGAAATGCCAGTAATGGCCCGTCCAATCAGCAACGTTTGCACGGAATCGGTGCCCTCATAGGTGGACGTCCTCACGGACCGCGAAGTCCTCCAGCGCAGCCCGGATTTCCCGCAGTACGGTTTTGCTCAGCGCGTTGCGGGCTTCCGGCCGGTTGATGTTGATGGTGCCGAGAAGACCCCGACCTCGGCCGGGATGGTTTCGCATCCCATGCCCGCCCCCTACCGGAACGCCGGTGAGCCTGTGATGTGCTGGCCCAGGATCAGGGTGTGCACCTCATCGGTGCCTTCGTAGGTGCGCACCGATTCCAGGTTGTTCGCGTGCCGCAGCGGCGAGTAGTCCAGTGTGATGCCGTTGCCGCCCAGGATGGTGCGGGCCTCCCGGCAGATGGTTATCGCCTCGCGGCAGTTGTTCAGCTTGCCCACGGAGATCTGCACCGGCTGCAGGGTGCCGGCGTCCTTCATCCGCCCGGTGTGGATGGCCAGCAGGGTGCCCTTCTGGATTTCCAGCAGCATGTTGACCAGTTTTTCCTGGGTCAGCTGGTAGGCCGCCAGCGGCTTGTCGAACTGCATCCGCTGCAGCGAGTACTTCAGGGCTTCCTCATAGCTGTCGCGGGCCGCGCCCATGGAACCCCAGATGATGCCGTACCGGGCTTCATTCAGGCAGGAGAACGGTCCACGCAGGCCCTTGGCCCCGGGCAGCCGGGCGGTATCGGGCAGCCGGATGTCCTCGAAGGTGAGGTCGCACTGGATAGAGGCGCGCATCGAGAGCTTCGGCTCGATCGGGACCGCAGTGAAGCCGGGGCTGTCGGTCGGAACCAGGAAGCCGCGCACCCCCTCGTCGGTGGCCGCCCAGATCACCGCGATCTGCGCGATGGACGCCAGCCCGATCCAGCGCTTGACACCGTTGAGGACCCAGCCGTCGCCGTCGCGCACTGCCGTGGTCTGCATACTGGACGGATCCGAACCGGCCGTGGGCTCGGTCAACCCGAAGCAGCCGATGATTTCGCCCTTCGCCATGCCCGGCAGGTACGTGTTTTTCTGCTCCTCCGAGCCCCATTTGTGAACGGCGCTCATCGCCAGGGAACCCTGGACGGACACGAAGGTGCGCAGCCCCGAGTCACCGGCTTCCAGTTCCATCGCGGCGATGCCGTACTCCACCGCGGAGCGGCCGGGGCAGCCGTAGCCCTGCAGGTGCATGCCCAGCAGGCCCAGCTCCCCCAATTCGCGGGCGATCTCCACCGGGAAGTGCGCGTCCTCGTACCAGGCCTTGATGTTGGGCTTGATCCTGTCGCGGACAAAACCGCGGACGACGTCGCGCAGCTCAAGTTCCTGGGCGCTCAGCAGCCCGTCCAGATTCAACACGTCCGAGGTGGCCAGCGGATCAGTGTCGGGCTCGACGGTTGCGGCCGCAAGGTTTTCGGCATTCACGGGGGTGGTGCTGTTCACAGGGTTCCTCCTCGGGCGGCGCCGGACTCAACGCTCTGGATCCTATCCCTGGCCTGCGTCACTTCCGCATTCCGTGGCAGCAGCTCCACCAACAGCCGGCCGACTTCCAGGGGCCGGGCATACGTGCCCACCAGAATCCGGTCCACCCCCTCTGCCGTGGTACCCCAGGTGCGGATGCCGCGGCGCATCGATTCCACCAGGCGGTTGCCGTCGACATCGATGCACACCTGGTTCGGCTCAATGATGAAGTCCGGCGGCCGGTCCGGGTCCGAGGCGACGGAATAGGCGCCGGGACCGCGCACTACGACGACGTCGCCCGCCGAGGCATGCGCCGCGGCCCATTCCGTGGTGACGGTGCAGCTGCCGGCTTGGACCGGCATCACCGTCAGCAGGGATTCATCGGCCACCCGGATGGACCAGTCACTGTCCAGTTCCAGGCGCAGCACAAACGCGCCCCGGGCCCGCGGGCCCTCAACCAGCGCCTCCAAAGCATCCATGCTCATCGCTCCTGCCGAAATCCCTGCGGTGGTGATGCTGGCGCCGCCACCCGCCGCTACCAGCGCTGATCCGCCGCCGATCCGCCGCCGATCCGCCGCCGATCCGCCAGCGAGAGTACAGGTACGGCGAGTATCCGCACATTTACCACCCGACCAGCCAGCGAGAGTTCAGGTACGGCGGCCTCGAGCACTTTTATGTCGCCAGATCTGCACTGTGGATAGGCCGAAACCGCCAGATCTGCTCTCTCAACGTTCGAACCCGCTTCGCCGGAATAAACCTCGACTCCGAAGATGCTGGACGAAACATCGGCCCCGCCCCAGGTTAGGCCGCCGGACAGGGTGCCTCGCGGTGACCTGCATGCCAGGCGCAGTCAGCGCCCTGTGGCCGGCGGATCTGCTGACCGCTGCCACTGGCACCGGGGCCCTGCTCACGGGCGCGTAGGCTCGCGACGGCGTCGATGGTCAAAGTCACAGCGAGCTCCCCTGGTTCCCCATTCACTTTGCGGCTGGAAGGACTAAAATTAAATGATCCGGTTGTGTGAGTGTCCGGCCATCCGGTCCCTATCCGCTCCGTCTCTGTTCCACTCTGGTGATGTAAGTGACTGCCGTGCGTACTGATTCCGCTTTCTCAAGGTCCGTAGCAACCGTTCGCCAACCTTCGCCCGTGCCCTCCCGTGGCCTGCTCATTGACTGGGATCCCGCGACCTACCGGCAGACGCTGGAGCGGTTTGCTAGCGACCGAGCGGTGGCACTCCCCCATCCAGAATCCGAAACGGGCTCTCCGTTTCCCTTCCGCCTCAGAGTCTTGGACGCCGATGTTCCGCCGCCCATCATGCTGCACCCGCACTGGGAGCAGGCGCTGGCGGGTTTCATACGGGAACAGGCCCGGGGCCTGCCGCTGGGCGCCGAAAACCGTAACTACAAGGACCGCCACCCGAAGTGCGAGGTCGCCATAGCCCTCACACCCCTGCGCGTGCTGGCCGGAGAACGGACCACGGAAGAACTTCAGGCCGTCGCTGCCGGGCTGGAACTGCCGTGGCTGCGTTCCTACCTTTCCTTCCGCCATGAGACCGCCATCCACTCCGTACTGCGCATGACGGCTGACGAAACCGCAGCTGCACTGCGGGAGACAGCCGAGGCCGTGGACCGGATCGGGCACGTTGAAGGGCCGGCCGCCGAGGTGGTCGCCGTCGTACGCCAGCTGCAGCAGCAGTTTCCACATGACCGGGGCATCTTGCTGGCAGTCTGCATGAAGCTGATCCAGCTTGACCCTGGGCATGCGGCAGTTATTCCTCCCGGCTGCCTGCATACCTACCTGTCCGGCCAGGCAGTGCTCATTATGGGCATCTCCGATAATGCGCTGCAGGCCGGCTTGACCAAGGAGTACGTCGATCTCTGCGAACTGCAGGATCTGACGGGCCACGGACAGCCGCAGCCTTCTCCCCTGCCCCTGCTCGACGTCGGCGACGGCGAGCAGCGCATTCCGCTCTGGAGCGACGATCTGGACCTGCGGCGGGTGGTCGTAGGCGATGGCCCAAAGGCCGTCCGCGTGGGACCGTTGAGCGTAGCGCTGGCCGCGATAGAACCCGCTTGCATCACCGTGGATGAGTTCACGGTGGATATGAAGCCCGAAGCGAAGATCCTGTACGCCGGGGAGCCGGCAACGGCCACATTCACGGGACCGTCCCAGATCTTCGTGGCCTCAACGCTCTAGGTGCCCTTGAACCTTTGCCCGGCTGAACACGGCTGAAACACGGAAAGACGCCTTTGAGTCAAAGGCGTCTTTCCGTGTTTCGTGCCGTGCGTGGACTAGCCCCTAGGCCTGGCTGAGCTTCTTACCTTTGCGGTACTGCCGCATCGACTTGAAGTAGGCCCCAGACGGGGTCAGGAACAGCAGGACCGCCGCGGCCAAGGTCAAGAGGACAGACACCAGGGTCACCCAGGCCGTCTCGTAGACCGTGATGATGCTGGCGAAGAACTGCACCCGTGTATTCAACGCTGTAAAGACCGTGACAACAATGAGCACTATCCGGGGCCAGCCGTATCCCACTCGGGACAATAGGGCGATCGCCACGAGAATGACGGCGGTAATGATGCCCGGCCACACGTAGCCGGAGATTTGCTCCTCGACCCAGAAGGGTATGTTGGCCTCCCCCAGGGCCTCCCCGATGGTTTCCTTGTGCCCCGCGGAGTTCACCACCGCGATCCCCACCGCAATCCTGACCAGGACCAAAACCGCTGCGGCGACCAGCAGCCAGAAGGCGGTCTCCACGCTCTTGGGTCGGGCCGGAGCCGCCTTGGTGGCTGTCGGCTGGACACCTGTTGAACTATGACTGGCGTCCTGCGCCAATTTCTCGGACATGCTTCCCCCATAAAGCTGAAAGGTTCCGCGGCGGATTCGCCGCGACGGTAAGTAGCCTATCCCGGACGGCACATGCCCTAAGCGCCGGCTCCGGGGGCGGCATCGGGGGGGTCGGAGGCGGTTAGAGTCCGAACCCGCCGTCAGCGGTGAGTACTTGCCCAACAACCTGTGGGCGTGCCCCGCGAGTTAGCTGGCACTCAAGCGTTCCCCGCGTTTGCGTCCGGCCCGGGCAGCTAGGAACAGTAAGGATCCGACCACAATGTAGGCAGCGGCACCGAGCCAGACGGTCGCGCTTTGTTGTGTGAGGAGCGCGATGCTCGCAATGATCGCGAGGACCGGCAGGATTCTGGGGGCGCTGAAGTGGTCGTGGTCGACTTTGTCCTTCTTGAGGACGAGGACGCTGACGTTGGCCGAAAGGAACACCAGGAGCAGGAGCAGCACGGTGGTTTCGGCCAGTGTGGCGACATTTCCGGTGAGGGTAAGGACGATCGTCAATCCGGCAACAACAACAATGGAGACCCAGGGAGTGCGTCGGCCTGGCAGCACGCGCGCGAAGGCCCGAGGGAGCAGTTCTGCTTCCGCCAACCCGTAGCCGACACGGCTGGCCATCACCATGAACAGCAGTGCTCCGTTCGCGATGGCGATCAGGGCAATGATGCTGAATAGTCCGGGCGGGATTCCCACACCGCTGGCGGCGACGACGTCGAGCAGGGGTCCGGTGGAGTCAGCCAGTTCGGCCGGGGGCATGACGATGACCGCACCGAGAGCGATGAGGAGATAGACCAGCCCGGCACTGCAGATAGCGCCGAAGAGTGCGCGGGGGTAGGCCTTGGATGGGTTACGTACTTCCTCGGCCATGTTTGCTGCGGCCTCGAAGCCCAGGAAAGAGAAGAACGCGACGATCGATGCCGCGAAGGCGCCTTGGAACGGCGGTACATCCGGTGCGAACTCAAGGAGCCGGGACGGTTCCCCGTTGCCGGAGGCGAAGACGATGGCGGCGACGACGATGACGATGACGAGACCGGTGACCTCGATTACAGAAGCTACGAGGTTCGCGGCGAGGGACTCCTTGACGCCGCGAAGGTTGATCAGGGTCAGCAGGATGATGAACGCGACCGCCGCGGGGGCGGCTGGCACATCAATGAGCGCGGTGAGGTAATCGCCCGCGAAGGCGTTGGCGAGAGCGGCGGCTGTGGTGATTCCTGAGGCCATCATCAGGAAGCCGACGAGGAATGACACGTAGGGGATGCCAAAAGCCCGGTCCGCATAACGCGCTGCTCCCCCGGCGTGCGGGTATTTGGTGATCAGTTCCGCGTAGGTTGCCGCAGTGAGCAGCGCGACCACCAGTGCGATCAGCAGGGGTATCCAGATGGCGCCACCGACATCGGCTGCCATGGTCCCCACGAGGGTGTAGATGCCGGCGCCGAGGGTGTCGCCCACGATAAACCCGAACAGCAGCGGCGCACCGATTGCCCGCTTGAGCCCGGTTTGTGGTTTTGATGTAGTCGGGCCGGAATCTTTTGTCATTGGGCTATTGGAATTCGTTTGCCGTCCCTGCGCAACCACTTGGGCGAAATACAGTGCACAAAAAGCGTTCAGGCCCGGAGGCGGGCACAAATTACCGTGTCGCGATGTGCGTACAGGGAGCCCGAGCGTGTATATAGGGTGAGGCTGTGAGTGCGGGTACGCCAGCCGACGGCCGTGCGCGGCAAGCCGCCTCGAATCCCCACGACGAAGGACGCCAGTGCCAGACCCCCAGCCGCCCGCCCGCGGACCGTATTCCGCCGTCGCACCGGATCCGCTGGGCCTGGTGCAGCGGCGCACCATGCACGTGCTTGTGTTTATGCAGATCATCGGCACCGTCGGCGTCGGCGTTGCCCCCTCGATCGGTGTGCTGCTGGCCGGCGAAGTCACCGACAGCGAAGCCTGGGCGGGGTTGGCGCGGACGGCCAGCACGCTCGGGGCGGCGCTGCTCGGCCTGCCGCTGGGGAACCTTGCCGCCCGCCGCGGCCGCCGGATCGCCCTGGCCACCGGGTGGTGGACCGCCGCCGCCGGCGCGGCGATCCTGGTCGCGGCGGCCCAATGGAGCCTCGTGGTGCCACTGTTCATCGGTCTGCTGCTGATCGGCGCCGGGTCCGCCGTCAGCCTCCAGGCCCGATTCGCCGCGACCGACCTCGCCGAACCACACCACAAGGGCCGTTCCCTGGCCCTTGTGGTGTGGGTGGGCACCATCGGTTCCGTGCTCGGCCCGAACCTGGGGGTGCCGGGCGAGATCATCCACCGGACCACCGGGCTCTCCGTGTTCGCCGGGGCGTTCCTGGTCGCCGCCGCTTGCCTGGGCCTGGCGGGCGTCATCGTGTTCCTCTGGCTTAAGCCCGACCCGCTGCTGATCCTGCAAGCCAGTGCACCCTCCCCCACGGCACCGGCCGGTAAGAAACGTGCCCCGGTCCGCCGCATCCTGGCCGAACTGCGCATCAACCGGCCGGCGCGCTTCGCCGTGATCGCGATCCTCTCCGCCCAGGTGGTGATGGTTTCGATCATGACGATGACCCCGGTGCACCTTGCGCACCAGGGCGGATCGATTACGGTCATCGGCATCACGATCAGCCTGCACATCGCCGGTATGTACGCGCTGGCGCCCCTGGTCGGATTTATTGTGGACCGCTATGGGCACAGACCCAGCATCGTGGGAGGGATCCTGGTGTTCGCGGCCTCCGCGGCCGTCGGCGCCCTCCGGCCCTCGGACACGGGCTGGATCATGGTGTCGCTGTTCCTGTTGGGTGTCGGCTGGTCCTTCGTTAATGTTGCCGGATCCGCACTGTTCAGCAAGGTCGTCTCGGCGGAGACCCGTGCGTCATCGCAGGGCGGCGTCGACGCCCTCGCGAACCTGTGCGGCGCCGTAGCGGCCTTTGCCGCCGGCCCGCTGCTGGCCGCCAGCAGCTTCCCGGCACTTTCGGTCCTCGCCACTGCGGTCCTGCTTCCGCTCGCCGTGCTCACCGTACGGCGGCGGCACACGGGTACGGTCTGAACCGGGCTGGACCACGGCTCAGCCCCCACATCGACACCTCCGGCGCCTACGGTCCACACATGACCAATCAAATAAACCTGATGTGAGATGCTCATGCCCATGACCGCCCCAACACGCCTTCGCCTCGCAGAAGTCAGTGATCTGCCCTTTATCTTCCGTCAAGAGCGGGAGTACATGGAGACGATCGAGCCGGATGCGCACCAGGGGTGGATGGCGGCTCTGGACCTGAACCTCGCGTTCTGGATCGACTGCCTTCCCCACACGCTGTTCTGCATCGATACAGACGGGCACCCACTCGGGTACGCCATGTGGAGTCTGGACGGTGACGCTGCAACGCTGGTCTCGATCAATGTTCTCGGCAGCCGTCGTCGCCAGGAACTCGGGCGGCTCCTCCTTGATGCGTTCGAAGAGCGGGCCCGCCCAAGCGGAGCCCGGATTGCGGAGCTTGGCGTTCACCGAACCAACCAGGCACGCCTGCTCTACCAGGGTGCTGGCTATGAGACCACGGGGCAGGACGGCGATTATGTGCTGTTCGCCAAGGCCCTCAGGTAATCCTGACGCCGGCAGAATACGCGGATTGCTCGGATGTTAATGGCGGCGACTGTTCTACGTTGCGAACAGATCTCGACGCGGCGCCGCCCGGTCGCGGACGTAGAACCAGATCCGGCCTCCGTTGTTCAATTCGTGCGGCCGCTTCCGGCGTATCTTTCCGGCGCGGGCGCGTCGTCCGGGCTGCAAAGAAACATATGGGGCAGACTGTTTCCGAACAACTGGATGCGGTGCAGGGATGCCTAAGTCCAGGCAAAACTCATCGGATGGGGCCGGTTATGACAGCAGAGGGCAAGACACCGTTTAACGGGCAGGAGCCTGGACCGCACCGGAATCCAGATGTGCAGGACGTGCGGCCAGCAGATCCGGGCCAAGTACCTCCTGTAACCGACCCCAAACAGACACGATTCAGTGCCGCAGCCATAACGGGAATGGTGCTCGCGTCGATCGGCTGGGCAATCGCCTTCCGCCCCCTGACTGACCATCTCTCCTCCTACCTGCTCTGGCGCAACGACTTTTCTTTCTATGACTTCTTCGCGTTTGCGGGCCTGACCGCCCTGCTTGGAGGAGTAACGGGATTCATCGTGGCGCTCGCCACGGGGAACAAAAGACTCGCCGCCCGCCTCTACATCATTCCGTCCCTGATCTGGCAGGGAGTGGTCTCGGCTTTCTTTATCCTGCTGATCATCGCTCTATCCAGTTATGACGGCACCTAGGGACAATTCCTCCTACCCGCCCCGAAACCGGCCCACGCCGGCAGGTGGGCGCCCGCTGACCCTCTCCCGCTAATTTCTTATAGCGTCAACGCCTGCAGGCTGCCCTGGCCCGGGCCTTGATCGCCAGGATGACTTCGGTCTTGGCATCGGCATAGTCATTCATGTCGCCCCATTGCTTATCGAGCAAAGTTCTCTTGGTCCTTTCGTAGAGGACACGGTCGTCTACGTTGCGACGCAAATGATTGCGAAGAAGCAGATACTCGCCGATTGCAGGATCATCTCGTTCGTAGAGATGAACGTGAACATCGCGTTCCGGGGTACGTACCAGCCGGTGCCGTGGTTCCCGGACCCGGCTGGTACGCACCTGGAGCATCCCATATACGGAGGACCCGTCAGCGGGCAAACTCGTCAGTCGCCTGCGCTCGGCGGCAGATCATCTCGTTCAGCTCTCACCGACACAGTGTCGAGTCGGGGATCGTTAATCAGCTGCCGAAAGACGGGTTGCTCGGCGGCCACGATCAACGAGTCCGGGTATAGCCGACCACCCCATGCGAGACGACGTTCGGCATCCCACGCGAACTCCGGGATTGTTCGTCCGGCCTTCACATCTTCACGACGGAGGCGTGCCTGAAGGTATTCCTCCCCGAACACGCGCCTGGGCGAGCTGGTGTGGGGTGCTTCGCCGTAGCCCATCCAACGGAGACACTGGAGCTCGGCAGCGCCAATCGCATCACGAAGGGCGTTCGCGGTTTCTTCATCCAACACGCCCATGCAGGAGACGAGACCGCGAACGGAAGGCAGTTCCTCGGCGATGCCTGCGGTCGCTTCAAACCAGTCCAGCGAGGCAGAATGATCCTCTACCGAGACGTACCGGGACCATCGCACAATGTTGTTGCCGTCATCGAGAGTGGGGTCTCGAAAGGGAAGGTAAAGGCGCAGCATCGATAGGCCACGATGCGTTGAGGGGATGAACTCGCGCGCGTGAGTGGCCCATCCTGACTCTTCCAAACCCGTGCCTTCCTCGGCCATCCTGAAATCCTAGCTGGGCGGGTGTGTCCTGATCGACGTCCATGCACAGTCATCCCAATGCCACGAAATAGAGCTGTATATTTCTGTTCCGCCCCGTGTTGGGAGGTGAACAATTGAGACGGTGCTCCTGGGTCTAAGTATTGAGGCAGTACGGTTTGCAGTCCTAATGGTGCTGTCCCGGGCGGTCCTTGTTTAGGAAGCGGGCAACTCGTTGGCGGCGAGTTCTCCGGTCAGTTCCATGCAACGCAGGCGGGCCGGGGAGTAATCGTAGGGCATCATTCCAATAGCCTCGATGAGGCTCACGCACTTTTCCCCGCTGCCAGCGTCCTGGCCGCCGGCCCCGTCCGCAATTTCAGCGCCGGCGGGGTGCAGAGCATCCCAGGAATCAAAAAGCGCATTGTCGCTCTGCGCCTGGCCGGAATTGTTGATGGCGGCGTCCAGCTTCAGCTCGAAGGCGTGCCGTTCGGCAGCGGCTTGCGCCACGCGGGGGTCGTCGGCGGCGACCGTGTCATCGAGTGCGTCCTCGGCGGCCTCGACGCGGTCGGACTCCTCCCGCAGACCCGGGTGAGTGGCCAGGACGATATAACGGCCGGCATTGACGGCCGCACCGAGTGGCCCGAAGAACCGCTCCATGACCAGCAGGTTGTCCAGGTCCGTCTGGCGCAGTGAGCCCTCGGGCAGGCCCTTGAGGCGGCCGGCTACGAGGTCGGAGAGTAGACCCATCCGGCCCTCCAAGGTGCGCATGCGCTGTACGACGGCGGTTTCGCGGCCGCTGTCGACACCAGCAGGAGCCGCGTCAGCAAGGACTTCACGAATGTCGTCCATGGCGATCCCGGCGTCGACCATCTTGTGGATCCACAGCAGCCGGATCATGTCCTCGTAGCCGTATCGGCGGTGGCCGTCGCTGCCCCGTTCGGGCTCGGGAAGCAGACCATTCTCGTGGTAGCCACCGATCGCTTCCGGTGTGGTGCCAACGAATTGTGCCGCGTCACCGATTTCGATCTGACGCGGCGGCAGCGGGATAAGGGATGATTCCATGTGCGGGGCCTTCCATCGCGGGGCGGGACGTCGCGCCCAAGTCGGGCTCCTTGACGCTGCGGACGGTGCAATTTTGCATCACCCTACCGCGTTCGAATCGAGCCGCCCAAAAGGCATCGTCGAACGGCACACTGTGACCCGACGCCGAGAAGTACAGCTCGTTGAGAGGGACGCTTCCACTCCCCACTTTCCATGGCCCGGCGCCATGCTCGCAATCGTCGCTCCACCATACGTAGAGAAGCCACACCGCCATGCCCCAAAGGAGTACCGCCAAGATGATCCGGCAGCGAACGCCGGGCGGCGACGCCCGGTTGCACTTGTCTCAACCTTCAGAGGGGGCTACGGCGAGAGCTGCTGCTCCAACGTGCCGGCTGCCGCGCGGCCGCGTCGGTACTCCAGAACGGAGCACGTTAGGAAAGCAGAAGCAGCCAGGACCATGACGAGGATCGACACCGGCCTCCACCATTCCGGCAGCTTCTCAGCGAGCATCATCGTGCCCACCCCGATAACAATCGAGACCCCAAACAGGTAGCGACTCCATGCAGTCATATCCACAGCCTAACCGCCGCAGTGATTCTGAGATGAGGCACCCGAAAGCCGATCCTTCACTGCTATACCCTCCTCAGACGGCGGTTTTGCGCGTAAGGACCACTGACCGGTCATGGACGTAGAACCAGATCCGGGCTCCGTTGCTCCATTCGTACTGTCGCCACGCGAGTTCGCCCGCATCATGGGTCGTTCCTAAAGGGATCCATCAGAGCGGCGCGCCTGCCCACGGGCGGGGCGGCTACTCGGCAGAGTCCACCTCCTCAGCAAGGCCGGCGGCCCCCGACCCGCCTGAAGAAAACGACGTCCTTCGAAGAGCGGCAATGACCTGCAGGACAGCGGTCCGGTGCAGGGCTTCCGGCCGGCAGAGGATGTCAACGCGCCTTGCCAGCGGTAGATCATGGATTGGTTTGAGCACGATTCCGCTGCCAGACGGTGGAGCCGCGGTGTGGCGGGGCATCAGTGCGATGGCGGGGCCGGCGGAGACGATCGCCGCCGCGATGAAGAATTCGTTGATCCGGTGCGTGACGTTGAGGGGTTGACCGGAGTGAACGGCAATTGCTTGCAGAGCATGCATGAGCGGAAATCCATCGTGGACGGACACCCATTCTTCATCGATGAGGTCGGCGATGCTGACGCTCGGCGCGTTGGCGAGGCGGTGCCGGTCTGACATGGCGACGTCCAGCGGTTCGCGCACCAGTGGCAGGACGGTGGTTGTTTCGGGCCAGGGCGTACTGTGCTCAAGGCGGTGCGCGATGACCAGATCGTAGTCGGCAGTCAGGGCAGGGAAGTCTTCCTGTCCCACATCCTGGTCGTAGCAGATCAGCCGCGGACTCCCATCACCGGATAGGTCTTGAAGCAGGGGGCCGAAGTACGTCAGGCCCGCGCTGTTGAACGCGCAGAGACTCACTGCTGCCCGGGGATCTTGGAGGTATTGGCTGACAGCCTGCTCGGCCGAGCGCATCGCGACGCTGACATCGACGGCAGCTCGGGCCAAGGCCTGGCCGGCACCGGTCAGGACAAGGGTCCGTCCCCGTCGCTCAGTTAGAGGAACCTCGACCCGACGCTGCAGCGCCGTGAGCTGCTGCGACACAGCTGACGCAGAGACATGGAGCGCGCGGGCGACGGCGGCAAGGCTGCCTCGTTCGCCCAACTCCCGAAGTAGCCGCAACTGATGGAGATCCATAAGGCAAATCTAAACTAATAGTTCACCAAGTGCCCTCTCGTCTTATCGGTCAAGTGCCATAAGACTTGTCGAATGCCCACTCCATCCCTGAGTCCTACGCCGCAGATCCGGACTCAACGACGAAACCCGTTCACCTCCCTTCTTGCTGCGCGCAGGGTGGACATATTGCTGCTCATGGTCGCCGTAGTATGGGGCAGCAGTTATCTTGCAGCCAAAACCCTGACCGAGACGGTTGGGGTTACCGTCCTCCTCTCCCTGCGTTTCCTGATCACCACGCTGGCACTGGCCCTGATGTGGTTGGTCTGGAAGCGCCGCAGGGCCGGGCGCCGCGAAACCATAGTCGGCGTCGTCCTGGGCTTCACGCAGGCGGCGGTACTCATCCTCGAGACCCAGGGGATCGCCGGCACCAGCGCCACGAACGCCGGGCTGATCATCAGTCTCGTCATTGTGTTCACCCCCTTCACCGAAAGCGTTGCGTTCCACGTACCGCTGCCGCGCATGGTGTTCATCGCGGGGGTAGTCGCGGTGGTGGGCGTGTGCCTTCTGGTTTCCGGCGACGGATTCGCCACGCCGACTCTTGGGGACCTGCTCGTCCTGGCCGCAGCGGCCGTACGATCCATCCACGTCACCGCCGTCTCCGCGCTCACGCGGGGCCGCGGTTACAGCGCGTTGACTTTGACCCTGACCCAGAGCGCTGTCTGCGCCGTCGCCTATACCCTCGCCGATTACCAGGGTGTACTCCAGGCCGTGCACAGCTTCGATGCTGGCGAATGGATCGGCGTGCTCTACCTTGGGCTGGCGTGCAGCGTGTTCGCTTTCCTCGTCCAGACCTGGGCCATTCAACAGACCTCAGCATCCCGGGCCAGCCTCCTCATGGGAACCGAGCCCATCTGGGCCGTCCTCATCGGAATCAGCATCGGCCGGGAAACGCTCATGCCCCTGGGCATCGTAGGTGCCGCGCTCATCATCACCGGCACCTATCTGGGACTACGGTCCGAAACACGCCACCGGGCAACGACGACGCCGGGGCGCCGCGACGCAGTCAGGAAGCCAAGCACTTCAACGGGCCGAGGGTAGCCAGCTCCCGCCGGCCCTGACCCCACCTGCCGGGCTGCTATCGGCATCGCGGCCAGGGGTATCGTCGCACCTCCACCGTAGGCGTTAATCTCACGTTTCCTACGGGATCCTCTCCCGCGAGTTTCACAAAGCGTCAACGCCGGCAGGCTGCCCTTGCCCGCGCCTTGATCGCCAGGATGACTTTGGTCTTGGCATCGGCATAGTCATTCATGTCGTCCCATTGCGTATCGAGCAGAGTTCTCTTGGTTCTTTCGCAGAGGACACGGTCCTCGACGAAAGCGACGCAAATGATTGCGAAGAAGTGGATACTCCCCGATTGCAGGATCGTCTCGTTCGTACAGATGAATGTGAACATCGCGTTCCGGCGTGCGTACTAGCCGGTGGCGGGGTTCTCGGACTCGCAGTTCGTACCGGGATTGGCTGCCAAGCCACTAGCCTGCGAATTGCGTCTAGGCCGATGACGGCATAACTTCCCCGTTCGGCTGCGCTAAGCGCATCAGCGAGGGTCGACTTTCCAGCGTCGTCCGGCCATAAGCGCCGGACTATGTGGATCATTTTGAGGGATCTCTGCTTCGGGTGGTGCCTGGTGTTCTACAGCAGCAGGTAGACGCCGCTGTGTGCGATGGCACAGGCATCGGTTCGACGCTCAACATGCTGTTTAAAGAGCGCCACCTCGGCGGAGCGATCCTGATCGGCGAGCCGGGAACCGGCTGCGATGAAAGCCGTGCCAAGGCGGGTCAGGGCACGGGAGGTGAAACCTGCTTGGATGCTGGTGGGGGCGGGCTGGTAGTACCCGCGGGCGGAAGAACTCATGTCGGCTCCTGTGTATCGATGAGTGGGAAGGCGTTGAAATGCAGCTGAACGGGGCGGGCCCCGGGTGTCTTTGGATCGCTTCGGTAGCTCTCGAGCTTCTCGCGCAGGACCGCTTCCATGTCCCGGGTAAACGCCTCCAACTGATCCGCGGTGAAGTGGGCGTTGAACGTGCTGATCACCGGGGCCTCAGCCCACTCCGGCGGCATTGCAGACAGGTCGTTCGCCATGAACGCAGCCAGCAATTCTGCGCGTCCGCGTTCGAAGGTCCGGCTGACCTGCCGGACCGCTTCCCGGACGGCGGGATCCTGTTTCGTGGGTGCATTGATGGTCAGGGCGCCGCGCGTGCGCTCCCACCACCGCTCGCGTCCCGAACCTCGATCCGTGATTTCACGGACAAGGCCGTGCCGGGCCAGCTGCCGGAGGTGGTAGCTCGTAGCACCGCTCGACTCCCCCACCCGCTTGCCAATGCTGCTGGCTGTTTGGGGCCCGTACTGAGAGAGAACCTGGAGCAGCTGCACACGGAGGGGGTGTGCGAGGGCCTTGAGGACGGGGCCTTCGAGAATGCGGTCGCCGTCCTGGGTTGGACTCGGCTCAGGAGATGAATCTGCGGTCATGGCCCCAGCATGCCACTGCAAAGATATATTTGCAAACTTTTCTTTGCATTGGTGTTCTGCACTTCCAAGCCCCATCTGGTGGCGTGTCATCTCGGGCCAGTTGATCGACGGCGACCACCACACCTGCACCCGCCCCCCGAGGCCTGGTGCTGGCGTCCGCTCTTGCGACCATCGGGGAATGAACTGGTCTAGCGGCTTACTTTCATCCCGTCTCACCAAGACTTGTCCTGTCTTATCAGGGTTGGTGAAGCAAACATCGGACTGGCCGCCGGGAACCGCTACATCAGTGCTGGCCATAAGCACCGGATCCCGCACCCCGTGCTTTTGGCGCTACGCGAGGCCGCCGTTCGTTATATCTCCACCCGAAGCATTGGATACGACCACATCGACGTGGACTACGCCGAGCCAAACCCACCATCCAGCGCAGCGATCTTCACGATTACCGATTGAGCAACGTACGCGGGAAAGAACTTCGGGACCTGACCGTCGGAGTAGTGGGAACAGGGCGAATCGGCACAGCCGTCATAGAAAGACTCCGTGGGTTTGGATGCAAAACACTGGCCTATGACAGGCGCCCGAAAACGTCCGCAACCTTTGCTCCCCTGGATGATCTGCTGCAGCAGAGCGACATAGTGACGCTGCACACGCCATTGAGCGCGGATACCCATGAACTAGCATGCGCCGGCTGAAGATAGCAGGCCAACGAGGGGGAATCTAGCTGCAAGATACACACCCCAAGATTGATGCCCGTAAGCCGGTCCCTCACCGTGCACTTATGCACTCCGGAAAAGCTTCATATGTGAGGCGCAGTCGTAAATGGCACGTTTTCGCAGTGCTTTGTGGCCTACTGCCCGCAACCGACGGGCTTACGCGCATGCGGTTGGTTTTATATGTGAAAGTGATGCCATGACTTTGAACGATGAGCTCGACCACATATTCCAGCGTCGAGACCGCGACAACATGCAGCCAACCATCGATGCTTTATTGCCGTACTACGCTGCCCATCCCGAGAACGCTCGAGTGCTCTACGAAATCGGCGGTGCGTACGACACGGCAGGACAGGAAGACATCGCCCTGGGTTTTTACGAGAAGGCTCTTGCTGCCGGGCTTGAAGGTGATCTGCTGCGCCGGTGCTATGTCCAGTACGGATCAACGCTGAGGAACGTGGGAGCATACGAGAGGTCGCTAGAAGTCTTCAAAGCAGCTCGTGCTTCATTTCCAGACTCCCCGGCACTGGGGGCATTCGAGGCCATCACCTTGCATGCGGCGGGCCGCCCAAATGGATCTATCGCGTTATTGCTTGAACTGCTGGCGAAGTTCGTTTGCTCTTCCGACATCGAGCGGTACAAGCCGTCAATCAACGGTAATGCCGCCTACATTCGTGCTCTCGAAGGCGAGCACTAGCGAGCTGTTGTGCTGGAGATCCCTGAGGCGACGCCTCATTTGCTTGAAAACGCCGGTAGTCGGGGCATGTGTGGGAGACGGTGGATCAACCAGCGGGAAGAACCCAAGGTCACTGACCTCGGACTCTTCTGCTGACAGGCTTCCCTCCCAGTTAGCGAGCACAAAACATATAGCGAAGGCTTGAACCTGATCGCCGTTGGGGTAGGTCAGAGGGTGAATTGAAGGATCAGACAGGCTCGCGAACGGTTCGAGGTCCTCTGCTTTGGCGACGATGCCCGTTTCCTCAAACAACTCAGCTACGGCCGCTGTCCTGAAGCTCTGGCCGGGTTCGCAACCGCGCCCCCGCTTTCCAAGGCCTTCATGCTCGCCGGTCGTTCCTCCACCATACGTAGAGAAGCCACACCGCCAGGCCCCAAAGGAGTACCGCCAAGATGATGGTGGACGGCGACGGCTCAAGACTGCATTCACCCGCCACGGCAACAAAGTCAGTACAGGTTCCCGACCGCGAAACCATCGCCACAACGCCTGCAATCGACGCCGCAATGGCAGCAAGTAACGACATGAAACGACGTTTCCCCCGCTTGATCACAATTTCCTCCCGACGAGGCCCTCAGCTCTGACCTTGCTGTCCGCACACTACGTTGTGCCCGCTGGGGAGAAACCTACCTCGGATCAGGCTTTACGCAGCCGACCTTGCAGGTTTCCTCAATCACTCGAAACTAGTCGTTTCCAGATAACGACAGAGGATCCTTCAGCGTCCGCTTCCGTTGATGTTGGTTCGTCGGCTGGTGATTCTAAAGCGGGTGATGCGCTGGATCATGACGGGATACAAGTGAAGGATCATCCCGAGAAGCAGAATCAGTGCAGCACCTCACGGGTGTGATGTAGCCGCGGCCATGATGGCCAGTACTGCGGTAGCGGAGAAGCCGCGAAGGTGACCGGTTTCGGACTGCTCGGTCGCTCTAAGGAAGCGGGCTGTCCCTGATGCTCCTTGCTCTGTTCGACGCATCTGTTTGATGGTCCTGTTCCAGCCGTCGAGGTCGAGTAAGCGTCGGGGTGCCTCCGCTCCCAGCAGGGTGTAAATCCGTGGCTCAAATAGTCTGACCCGGTAGCGGTAGCGGGCAACGTCCACCAGTGCTGGACCTGTCAGCCAGGTTGTCCACTAGGCGCTGCCATCACATCACCCGGATACCGCGCGCGGCGCGATTAGCGGCTGCGGTCGAACGGAAGAGGACAACCGTCTGCGCGATGAGTGCCGGGGCGGTGATGAGAGAGCAGCCGGTGCGTGCTGCTGCTCTCGTTCGTCGATCCCCCGTTGCCATGCCCCCGATTCTAGCCAGCCCCTTTCTCCGGGCTGTCCCTTAGTGCGATCCTGAAGCAGGACGTTTCAGCCACGTCTTTGGTCAATGAAGAGCGTCAACATGGCTGTCCCGCTCAACATGCCGGCGAATAGACAGGCAAGCGGAAGGGCCCCAAAAGAGTATTGGTTGAGGAGCTGCAGGTTCCCTCAGGGCAGGCCATCCAGCACCCGTCCCCGTCTAGCTGAGGAGAATCCGCATGTACCGCAATTTCCGTATCACCGCACCTGTGCTCACCGCCTTCGCGGGCCTGGCCCTCATCACCGGATGCACCGCCAGCCCGGCGCCGGCACCCCCGGAAACCGGAACCCCATCAACAGCCAGTGCCGGAACACCGGAGAGCATGGCGGCCTCCCCGACAGACTCAAGCGCATCAGCGGCACCAGGTGGTTCCGGCGCGGCGATCACCCTCAACCGCGGTGACGAACACAGAATTACGGAAGCGAACACCAGCATCACCATTACGTGCGCGGGCGGTGGGGATATCAACGTCCAGGCCAATGGCACCAGCGTGAAGACGAGCGGTCAGTGTGAAGACATCGATATCCGCGGCAATGACAACTCAGTCAGCGGTGAGGACGCGGAAAGCCTCGACATTGACGGCAACAACAACGAGGCCAACCTCATGAATGTGCCCGAAATTGATGTCGACGGAGCCGAGAACACGGTCGGTGCCGAGGAGACCCGTGACATCGACGTCGAAGGGGAGAACAACAGTGTCACCTATGCCTCGGGGGATCCCCTAGTCGAAACCACGGGTGCAAACTCCGTTTCGGCCCGATGAACCCGGGTGTGACGTTTACCTTGGGACTGAACCGGGCTGTTCCATTCAAGGCTCCGTGAGGATGTCGGCAACGGCCTTTGCCGCTCCTGCATGTTACTGTCAAGCTGATCAAATGACTGTTCAGCTCATTCCACTCAGCGCCCAACAATTCCCTGCCTGGATGGAACGAAGCCGCAATGAATACGCATCCGACCTCATTACGACAGGCGAATCCCCGCAAGAGGCACATCGGCGCGCTTATGAGAGCCTCGATGCCGCGTTTCCTGAGAACATTCCAACCATAGATAATGCCGTGTTCGATGTTCTTGACGGTACTGGCACAACCATTGGCTACCTCTGGGTTGGCACCGACAGTTCTGAAGATAATCGCTCTTGGTGGGTGTGGGACATAGTCGTTGATGAGGAGCATCGCGGCAAAGGGCTAGGCCGGAAGGCAATGAATCTAGCGGAAGACTACGCGCGTTCCCAAGGCGCCCACACTCTTGGACTCAGCGTTTTCGGATTCAACCACGGCGCCCGAGGACTCTACGAATCGATGGGTTACGAAATAGTGACCACGAAAATGAAGAAGCACCTCTAGACCTTGAATCTGTGACCCACCGAAGGATCCTCCTGCGCGGCACTCCTGAGCCACTCCCCTGTCCAGAGAATCTCGACCATGTGAGTCACAACGATAAATGGCTCGATTGTGGCAGCGACATATGGCACTGTGACCATGGAGCACAGACGATGGCACTTTTAGCCAGAGGTGCGTGGAGCGGTTTGCGGAGGTGGGATCCTTTGCAAAGCGAAGCAATGGTATGACGAGACGTCTCGGAGTCCCAATGGAAGGAACTTTAGAACATGCACAAGGTTGAGACCCTGAGATTTCGGGGGCCTCTCAAGGCCTTGATCATTGGCGCGGGGATCGTCATCGGAAGTGCGATCTTCGTCATGGGTCTCTCAGAGGGGGAGGTTCTGGTGACATCTATAACCGGAATTTTAGTCATCGGACTGAGCTGTGCCATCGTTGCTCTTCCCAAACTCGAGACCTCAACTGACAAACAGCAGCTGGTCTTGAATCTGTATCCCTTGAAGCGCTACGTTTTCAATCTTTCTGAGCTGGAAAGCATTCAGCCGATTACCATCAACGCGGCATCCTATGGTGGCATAGGTCTTCGATTCGCACCTGGAACAATCGGTCTGATCATGAAATCCGGTAAAGGGATCGAGTTGGTGCATCAAGGTAAGAGATACGTGTTTTCCTCCGACGATCCGGAGAAGGTACTGCAGGAACTCTCTGTTCCATAGGGTGTCATCCGCCGACGATGGTAGGGGAAGCAACTCCCAGCATCAGCCCCCGAGGGCCCTTGACGTTCACTAGGCTCTGGGAGCGTCCGTCCCGCGGTCGGCAGCATAAACACTCAGGGCGGTGCATGTGTCTCCTATCCGAGAGCTCTGTGCTGCTATCTGCTGGTGGGGAAGGCGGGGAAGCCAGGCGCCAGGGTTGGGCAGTATGCCGTCCACCGGCCAGCGCTCCGTGGCGATCGCGAAGGCTTCCGCGGCCGTGTCCTCGGCAGTGTCCAGATTCCCGAACCGCCTGGCGGTTGTCGCCACGACCCCATGCCCACTCGTCTCGGTGGGCGCGGGTCAAGGCGTCCTGCGCGTCGATCAGGGATCCGACAGGAGGGGCCGCACTTCGAGCCGACGGTTGCAGGCTTTCGAGCCCTCGCACATCAGCTTGAGGGCGACGTCCAGGTCAGGCGCGTCGATGATCCAGAATCCGGCGGCCCACTCCGTGGCTTCGACGAACGGTCCGTCGGTGAAGACCGGCTCGTCGCCGCGCCCGTCGATCACGGTCGAGACCGTCGGGTCGGCGAGGCCGGCGGCGAACACCCAGTGGCCGCCGGTGACCAGCTTCTCGTTGAAGGCGTCGATCGCGACAGCCTCTTGGACGGTGCCCGATTCGCTGCGGTAGTCGATGACATTGACCAGGTATTGCATGGCTTGGTCCTCTCAGGCGTAGTTGGGGCGGCCGGTGAGCCGGTAGGTGTGAGCGAGGACACCGGTCGGGAACGCCCGCGTCTCGACCAGTTCGAGACCGAAGTCTTTGCCTTGCTGCGGGAACAGCCGAAGGCCGTCTCCCACGATGACCGGGCACACGATGAGGTTGATCTCGTCGACGAGTTCGTTCTCGAGCAGCCAGCGCGCCAGCACGCCGCTGCCCACGACCACCAGCTCGCCTCCCGGCTGTGCCTTCAGTTCCCTGATGCCCGCGGCGATATCCCCCGAGATCACCGTCGTGTTCTTCCACGCTGGGTCGGTCAGGGTGTTGGACACGACGTACTTCGGCCGAGGATTCATCGCGCCCGAAAACGGGTTCGAGTCGTCGGCCTGACCACCCCAGTAGCTCGCGAACAGTCCGTACGTCTTGCGGCCGAGCAGGAACGCGTCCGCGCGCTGCCACGTCGAAGCGATGTACGCGGCCGACTCCTTGTCGCCGGTCGGGATGGCCCAGCCGCCGCGCGCAAAACCGGGGTCGAGCTCGTCATTGTTGCCGCCATTTGCCTGCATGACGCCGTCGACGCTGACCTGGATCGAGATCGTGAGATTCATGGTCTTGCTCCCTTGTTCCGAGTCACCTCTGGGGGCGGCTTCACTACTTCAACGAACGCGATCACCCGATTCGACAATTGTTCCTCAAGACCGTCACAGTGTTTACACCTGCAGCGTTAGCCAGGGGAGTCGAGAACCCGATGCAAGAGCTCAGCATCGGATGGGATGGGCGACGACACCCGAGCTATCTCTATGTTCAGGTCTCGCAAGACGTTCGGCTACCTCGACGAAGAGATATCAACGAGATGCTGGCGAGCGAGGGTCAGTCGATCGCTGCGGTTTCACCGGGGTCAGAGTGCCCGCGCCCGCCGGTCCCAATCGGCCCTCTTGGCCTCTTCCTCTTCCTCTTCCTCTTCCTCTTCCTCTTCCTCTTCCTCTTGCCAGAAATGGCCGTCATGATGACGAACGTACAAAAGGAAACCAAGGAACGCTGCACCCAGGATCAAACCCCGCGAGAGACAGGTAATTCCCCAGCTCCCAAACAGTTCCCACGACCAGATTCCCGACTATCATCACCAACTGCAGTTTCGCGTCAGCCGCGACGAGTGGAGTACGAGCAGGTTGGAGCGCTGAAGGATGGGTCAGCGTGCGCCTAGCTATATGTTTGGTGAGACCAGGAGGGCCAAGAATCGGCGTCCGTGTCTAAATCGATCCCTTGCAGGCGGATAAGGCAAACTTCGCCCAGAGATCGTGTGCTTGCCCAGAGGCTGTGCGATCGGCCTCTGGCGCGGGTGGGTATCCAAGTGAGCACCTCGTGAAGGTCTGCTCCTGACAGTTCCCACTCTTCCTTGTTCCCGCCGTCGTCCGCCCAGAAGTACACCCTGTAGGTCGGATCATCGACCTGCGTGGTCTGATCCCGTGGATCAATGAGTTCTGCTCGCATCTACCGACCGTACTCCGAGACGCAGCACCTTGGCGTAGCGAAAGCCCATCGGCTACCGCACAGAATTTCTCAGTCGGTGATGGCTCGTGCCATTCGTTCTGCGGAGCTCCGTTCCGCGAGGACGAACTGATAGCTGCGGCCACTGTTCTCCGAGAAGGTAACGACCGCAGAGCCGCCCATGTTCATCCGCACGAGGGAACCCCGTTTGTGTGAGGTTACAGGCCAGTTCACCAAGCCAGTATTCATCCCGCTGTCCGTATCAACAGAAACATCGTGCAAGTCACCTCGTCGCACTGTGTGCTTCCAAAGTGGTCCAGAGAGCTTGACCTGCTCCTCATCGACTACCGCTGCGATCCGGGCCAGGAAGCACCACCACAAACCCACACCAAGGAAAAAGACCGCTCCGAGGTAGAGCTCCCAAGATGACTCGAGTCCGCCTGTCACCGCGAGAAGTACAGCTATCAAAAGCAGAAAGACACCGCCACCCCATCGAAGCCAATCAGGTGCACGTTCTACGAAGACTGGTCTATCTGTCATTTCCTGAGAGGACAATGCGTTGCTCCCTCCGTACCTCATTTGGCAGGACCCCGCCCTGCTAGCGAGATCTGCGGCCCGACTATCAAAGTTACTCGCTTCTCACCAGCTGCAATCATTTCCTCGATGCCGGCCTCGCCTCTGTTGTGATCGGTGTGTGAAAGCGTATTCGACATGCGCCCGTAAGCCGGTCGGTGAACGAGTTTTTTCGGGACTACCTGCGACATGTTTACAAGCGAAGGGTTGGCCACAGTCGCTGCTGGAATCCGGAGTGGTGGCGTGTGGACGAGGCTGTCGTGCGGTTGGAATCGCTCTGGCGCGCCTGGGAGTTTCTTCGCCAGGATGCGTCCACCGGAACCAGTATCTGGTTCCGGGATCATGCCGATCACCATATGAACGCGTTGATGGACGCCGACGGTCCGTTCGGAGACTCTCTCGCCGAAACTGGTTGGGGCGACCCTCTGCCTCACACCGAACCGCCCGAAGGACTGTTCCCGGATATTCGTGAATGAAGAAGAGCCGCATCCGGTTGGATGCGGCTCTTCTTCATTCCGGGGACTCCGCCGCTCAGCGAGGGCCGGGCGTGCTTCCTTGGGCGCGGCCCAGCAGGTGGGCTACTCGACGGTTCCCGTCCTGGAATCCAACCGAAGTAGGGCTTCCGGTAGCGGCTGGGCAGTTCGGCGGCGGCCTCGGGCAGGTCCTCCGGTCCGCGTGACTGACCGGACTTCCAGAAGTCGAACACTGCCTCGGTGATGGCTTCGTGGCAAACGGCCTGTGAGCGGAACCAGTGGGTTTCGGTGGCGCCTTCGTTGTAAAGGCCATAGCCGAAGAGCGGACCCTCCGCATCGGTCTGCTTGGCGGCGGTGACGATGATGTGGGGCAATGCTCCGGCCTCCCAGCCTTCGCTACCCCAGTTGGCGAGGGCAGACCACGGGGTGCCCGTGAGGGTTTCCATCCAGTCGTTTCCGTCGCCGGTGCGGTCATCGGCGGGCAGTTGAGGGGCCTGTACAGCCTCACCGGTGTCCTTTGTGATGATGGGAGGCGCTCTCCGAGATCGGGGGGAGGGCCGGGGACGGTGCGGTGTCCCCGGGAGTTCAGAGCGTCGTGGGTCATGGCTGCTCCTGTTGGTGGGTGAGGGGGCGCTTCGCCCCGGGCACGGGGTGGTGGGAGGCGATGGAGAGACGGTTGTAGCCCTGCGCCTGTCGCTCTGGCTCGGGGAACTAACGCTGTATCAAGGTGCCGGGGTGAGCGCAGGCCCGGTATGCCGCGTGCGGTACCAGATCACCCCGGTGATTACCGCCAACAGGACCACGGGGATAAGGAAAGCCATGGAACCCACCCCGGAAGAGCGATCTGTCGTCGCATTGAGGTCGGCGTGAAGCGCAAGTGCCAACATCAGGCCAAGAGAATTATTGGCCGCGTGCAGCACGACTGACGTCTCAAGACCACCCGTACGCCACGTGATCAGCGCGAAGGTGATGCCCACGGCCAAGAACTGAAGATTGAGCCAAAGGTCGGTGGACAGGTGGATCGTCGCGAACAGCACCGAAGAGACGACCACCCCCAAGGCCAGGGCTGAGCGAGGGCTTCTCCCCCAGCTAGCAGCCACGCGAAAGATCAGCCCCCTGAACCCATACTCTTCGCCCGCGGTCTGCAGCGGCACGATCAAGACCGTGACCACGAACATGAAGAGGAGGTCGCCTACGGCCCAGTCGGTCATTACGGAAGGCTGAAGAATAGCCAGGACGGTCATATAAACGGCCCAGACGGGCACAAGAACGAGTACTGCCCGACCCAGCACTGCCGCTCGGAACACTCCGGTAACGGAATGCATCGTGCGCCCCTTGACACCGTAGAGCCAGCGCTGGATGAGCATGCTCCACGGAATGAGTAGCGCGCTCGAGGCGAAGGTACCAGCCAGCGTAACGGTCGTGAATTCCGTGCCGCCAGTGACAATGCTGTCTCGGCCAAGCAAGAGATCAATCTGTCCACTGATCTGCGCGGCGACGGCACCAAATCCCAGCAATCCTCCAAAAAGAAGCACGATGGCAAGAATGCCACGCGGTATTCCGCGTCCTTTGGTTTTCCGGTCGAGCACCCGGTGGTACGGGGTGCCAGCCGGGATGTCTCCCCCGGCGCGGCTGGTGTCGTGATCGGTATCGCGGAGTGTGGATACCTGGTTGATGACATTCTCATTAGGACCCATGGCTGGCCTCTACTTTCGTCTTGTGTGTGGCGAGATGGCCCGGTTCAGCGGTGGCGGAGCCGTCGCCGGGCG
The DNA here is from genome assembly GCF_018622995.1 of Arthrobacter jiangjiafuii. NCBI lineage: Bacteria > Bacillati > Actinomycetota > Actinomycetes > Micrococcales > Micrococcaceae > Arthrobacter > Arthrobacter jiangjiafuii. The sequence goes on along the minus strand of NZ_CP076022.1, from coordinate 1,649,048 downwards.
AACCTAGGAAGGTGCGCAGGGCGTCATTGACGTCGTCGGCATGCGTCCAGAGCAACCCGTGGGGGGCGCCCTCCACCTCGACGTAGTGAGCAGCGGGCAGTGACCGGGAGAACCGGCGGGCCGTGTTGTCGATGGGTAGGATACGGTCGGCAGTGCCGTGCAGGATCAACACCGGCTTCCCGCTCCGGCGCACTGCTTCGACATCACGCCGAAAATCCTCGATCCACGAAGAGACGACGGCGTAGGCCGCCACCGGGGCGCTGGAGATTGCGGTGTTCCAGCTGCCGCTCACCGCTTCCTGGCTGACCCGGGTACCGAGGTTCTCGTTGAGGTTGTAGAAGTCCGAGAAGAACTGCGTGTACCAGGCGTACCGGTCGCTCCTAGCCGCAGCTTCAATTCCATCGAACACCGCCCGCGGCACGCCCTCGGGGTTGTCTTCACGCGCAACAAGGAAGGGCTCCAGCGAGGCGAGGAATGCAAGCTTGGCCACCCGCTCGTGGCCATACGTGGCGACATAGCGAGCGAGCTCGCCGGTCCCCATCGAGAAGCCCACCAGGACGACGTCCTGCAGATCCAGGGCCTCCAGCAGGATGCTCAGGTCGGCGGCAAAGGTGTCGTAGTCATAGCCGACACTGACCTTCGATGACTGGCCGAAGCCGCGCCGGTCGTAGGTGATGACCCGGTACCCGCTGGCCAGGAGCTCCCGTGTCTGATGCTCCCAGCTGTGTCCGTTCAATGGATACCCGTGAATCAGGACGACAGGCTGCCCCGCACCCTGGTCCTCGTAATACAACTCGATTGGCGTGCTGTTCTCTGATCCGACGCTGATAAACGCCATGGTCTTCCCTGTCGGTAGTGTGCCCAATGACATGAACGCCCCAGCCTGTGGAGCTCCGCCCCTGGGCCGCGGCTGTGCCGCAATCGGATGCCCGTTCACGGCGACGTTGCCAGACTCCCACCGGCGTCGGCGCTCTCGCGTCGGTGGCGAGCACCTAGAATCGGCCACCAGGCATTACCTAGAACGGCGACAGCAACCAAGAAGGAGCAGAGCTATGCCGCGTTGCTCCCAGGCCCCGTCCGCCGCGCCGTCGGACCCCGCGGCTAGGCTGGAGGAATGGCAACAGTAATCCTCGTGCGGCACGGCCGCACCACAGCGAACGCCTCCGGGCTGCTGGCCGGCCGGAAGCCCGCACACCCCGGTCGATGAGGACCTGACCGAGTGCGACTACGGCTCCTGGCAGGGCCGCACGCTCGGGGAGCTCGCGAAGGAGAAGCTGTGGGCCACGGTGCAGTCGGACGGAAGCCTGTCTACCCGCAGGGCAAGGGTCGGAACATTTCCGAAGGGAATAAGCGACGAAGGAGCGCCGTAGGTAGATTTCCGGTACGCAGGCCCCGACGGAGGAGGGGCTAGCCGGGCTGGAGCGGGCACGTATGATCCGAAGGACAGCAGCAAAAAGCGTCGTAGACAGATCGGCCCGGGTGTCCGGAGCTCTGCGACGGCGCCCCGGGGCAAAGAGCCGGCCGCGCAGACGACGTGCCGGATGGGGCGTCCTCCGTTGCCAGCCAAGCCCTCACCAATTCCGAGGTATCCCCGTCTGAGCTCGAGGAATGGAAAGCCACCATCCTGGAGTCCCAGTCAAGTAACAAAGAAATTCCTACCCACCGGTTAGAAAGCTACGCCTATGTCGAAGCAGTCAGGGCGGACGTGCGGTCTGAGCTGGACGCTGCCGGCTATCCGGATGCTCCGACCCGCCTTATCGAGGTCTACTCCGACTCGGACTGTAGCTGACCGGGGTTATTAGCTTCAGGTAGGCCTCATCAACACACGTAGCGCGATCCCTCACCGCTGCAACGTCGAGCCGGGAGAACCTGATCCAAGACTCTGGGAACAACATTCAGACTGCGACGTGGAACTACGACGCCGGCGCCTGACTGAGGTGTCCGATTCAGCTGATTCAGTCGATCTTCTGGTATGACAAAACTTCCGGAGTCATACCGATGGCATCGAATACTCCCTGCAATGCCCGGGTCGCCTGCCCCATCTCAAACGAGAACCGCCCTCCCTCTGCCAGCTCTGCCGCTATGGCATCATTGGCCGCCTCGCCAGATCCAGGCACATACAATAAAGTCCCGCAGTCAGACGTGCTGATCGTTACGTCTGGCGTGGACCAGGAACGACGACCCATGGGATTATTGTCGTCCCCTTTGGCATCGGTTACATTGCATTCGATTCTATCCCGGTGGTTGTCGTCGTACGCACCGAGGGTCAACGGAACGACCGACATCAATAAGATGATTACCCCGAATATGGACACTGTTCCCCAGAAAACCAAATTACTCAAAAATGATCGTTGTCGTTTCTTTGGCCGATCCGCTGACGCCATACTCTCGGCTGGAATGCTCATTCAATTCTCCTGTTGTTCACTCAATCACCTTGGCGTCCATCGCGGACTCACAACGCTCGCCAATAACGAGGTTGGCTAGCTTCATCTCCGAATGTCACAGTACAAACCTAATGGCCCCGAGCCGACGTTCAACCGCGGTCCCTGGCTGTCTGGGTTGACGCCCAGCTTGGCACTCCATGTCCGTTAGCCGGTCGGTTTACGAGCCAAATGCCGTCAGTCGGGGGTGTAGGGGCTGATGTCCAACTGGTCAGCTCCGTGATCGTGCAATGCCTCGACGACACGCCGTGTGGCGATGAAAGCGTAGTTCTGACCCGTCTGGTCGTAGAGGTTCTGAATGTCAGAGCCTGGGGACGGATCGGTCGCGAAGCCGATGTATCCCTCGACAGGCGAGCCGGCGTGGTCTCGAACCTCGACGTCGAAGGTTCGGTAACCGGTGACCTCAGCGGCGCAAAGCGCCTCGATGAAACGAGTGGAGGCTATCTTCAACGTGATCCCACCGGTCCACAGCATGTCACCGTATGTCTTGCCTCCGTTGTAGGGAGCAAGCCATACCGGGAATGGAAGTTCTTCAGGACGCCAGTCCTCGATGAACGGGTAGACACTCGTGACCCCGTCGGGCATGTACCAGGGCGCCCCGGTGATCTTCGGCTTACCTTGTCCGTAGACGTCGAGCCACACATAGTTGCGTTTGGATCTGGCCTGTATGCGAACCCACTCAGACAAGTGCTCCCCTTTCAGCAACGGCACATCCGAAGCCTAACTTCGACCAGTTCCCAAAACCACGGGCAACCCTGTCCAGCGGTGGTTCCTCGGACGCTCTGGCGTCCGTTCTGGGATCCGTCATCGATCGCGTCGGCGCCCGGTCGTACATGTGGCGCCCCTAAGAGTGGAGCTGATGATCCAAACTGCCGGCTGCGGCGCGGCCGCGTCGGTACTCAAGAACGGAGCAGATGACGAACGCAGATGCGGCCAGGACCATGAAGAGGACCGACGCCGGCCGCCACCAATCCGGCAGCTGTTCAGCAAGTAGCATCGCACCCACCCCGAAAACGATCGAGACTCCAAACAGATAGCGGCTCCATGCAGTCATACGCACAGCCTAACCGCGGCATTCTCGTACGTGTCACAAGCGATCCGCAAATGGGAATCGGCGTGCACTCACCGGCATCACCTCGCCAGGGCGACTATCCCTCTGGTTCGAAGAGGAAAAGCAGCGCATCTGCATCAGCTGAGCAGCGCACTGCATATGTGCCCTCACCCTCCACCGACGACGACCCAAAGGCGAACATGGTTTGTGGCGTTCCCGGCGCGCCCAAATGTTCAGGCTCCGGAAGGTTCAATTCCTCCGATGGGGAATCCATCACAGCCTGATCAAAGGAGCAGTCGCTGGGCGAAACAGTGCCGACATCATCGCGTCGAACCATTGCCCACAGCCTGCCAGGGGACTCAGCCTCGATTGTTGTCGTCCCCTGCGAATCCCCAACAACTTGCACCATATTATCGAATCGCTGAGTGACTTCTGCGACCGATGGGTCTTCCTGCGCGCAAGCGCTTAATCCAAGAACAGCCAGGGCGAGGGCTGCGAGGGCCAGAATCCTATGGTGGGGAGGTTTTCGGGCACGAAGGGGCTCCGTCTGTGCGACTCCGTTAGCAATCATAAAGCGAGTTTATCTCGACACGGCGCAGTCGATTTCTGGCCATGCAAACGAGCAATAGTTCTGTTATTGGCTACGAGGCCGTCCCTCATCGTGCGATCTGCCAGCAATGAGAAAAGCCACCGTTTGTCGCTGCGATCCACATGTATGGAGATTTTCGAATTGAGGACCGGACCAGAAGCGTCGCGGTAGTGGGTGCGTCCGCAGCACCGACCCAAGCCACACCGCAGGCCGGCACAGAGACTGAAGCCGTCGCGCCGCTTTCGGACGACGTTTTGTCGGTAAACGTCACCTGCCATGAAGATAAGCATTACCAATGGAATGTGAATTACAATGCCGGAGCCCCTGAGACCACATATGCGGTCTACGCTGACTACCGGTATGAAACAGGCGGCGGATTCGACGGGGGCGGCGGCTCCTTCTCAGACCCCTTGCCAGCACCACTGCTGCCCACTATGCGGGAGTCCTGACTACGGGAATTTATGGCATCGGTTCCAGCGGTACTTCGACCGGGCACGCTGGCCCCAATGGGACCCGCGTGTACGTGACCGTCACCGTCAACGGCTACACCCAGGAAGGTTGGGACGATTGCTAGGATTAGGCATGGATAATCTTCCTGAAGGCATTCAAGTATCCTCCAACCATCGCCCAGGCGAGCCTCTGCGCCCATGGGAGGACACCCAGCTCGCCGGCGCCGACCTGACCCTGGCAATCAAAACTGCGCAAGCCGAAGACGCCGTTGTTCGCCTCATTAACGGCGAGGACCTCTCCAAGGATGACATCATCTCCTTCGGACGGCTCAACGCGGTCTGCGTCATGAGATGGTACGAGCCGGTGGTGAACCTGCTCGGCCCGCGCAGCCCTGAGCTGCACCCGAATCATATTGCTCTGATCCGCAAGCACAGCAAGCTCTTCCGCCAGCGGTAGCGATACCAGATTCTCCAGGGGCCCGTTCCGGCAGTTGTCCGGGCTGGGCCCCTTCTCTGTGCAGGAGAACTGCTTCTCGGAGCCAACCCCCCCAATAATCCCCCGCGCTCTTTGGGGGATTCCCCCCTGTAATCCGCGGTTGGAGTGGGCTTGGCGGCCCGTTGGACGGGCGTCTCAGAAAACGCGGCTTACGGGCACTTGGGTCGCCTTGTGAGTGTGGCTGGTTTCTCAAAGATCCCAGCAGCCGAACCTAGCCGTCGTTAAGAGGAATCCCGAGATAGTCTGCGGAACGTACGTGTCCTCTCACGTCTAGGTTCCAGACGGGCCGTATAAACCTTTCCGAACTTAGGCGCAGGTACTGAACCTCTGTTAATTCCGAAGGTTTCCACGATTCCCTGAAAATCCCGTTGGGCTGGTAACCCAAAGATTTTGACACACCCAGAGAAGACGAGTTCCAGACTGCTGCCTCGGAAACAGCGGTGTCCGCCTTCAACCAATCGAACGCGTAGAGGATGACTGCCGTTCGCATTTCCTTGCCCAGGCCTTGGCCCTGAGCATCTTGGCGGAGCCAGGAGCCCGTTGACACGGTCTTGAGAGTGCCAAACCCTTCGGCACTCAAGTCCTGACACCCGACAAAGTCGTTGCCTCTCCAGACTCCGAAGTGGAGTGCCCACTTCTCAGGTGTCGATTCTGCGCGTGCACGCCAAATTCGTCGTGCAGTGTTTGCGGGAAGATCTTCAGGGCGTGCCTCGGTCCACGGATGGGAAAAAGGCATCTGCCCTGGGGGATGTATGCCGGTCTCCGCGGCTTCCACGGCAGCGGGCAAGTCCGCGTCTTGAAGCGGTCGCAGAACCAAACGTGGAGTGGAGAGGATCAATCCAAAGGGTGGCCACAAGGTGGCTAGGCTGGTCACCCCTAATCCTAACTAGACGTTGTGACTTTGAACCGGATCGAAATCCGTAACCTCCTATGTGCACGGCCCGCTAAGGGATCCCTCACCGCTACCCCTTTGGGTATACAACTCGGGAATTCGACTTCTTATACGCGACACGATCCCCGCCCAAACCTCATTTCACGGATCGTCCGCAACGAGGTGTGATCAGTTCACAACAACGGACCACACTGGTGCAGTCGGACGGCTGAGGCATCATTGATTGAACTTGCTGTTACACCTCGGCGTCCTGAAGCTGAAGGCGGGCGATTCGATGCCGAAAAAGATCATCGCTGCCTGTGCGCATAAATGACTCTGGTTGATCTTGTCCGTTCCCGCTCAATGTCCAACCGAAGCTCTCGAGAAGTGCCTGCTCTAACGACCACGCCTCCTTAATCTTGGTTTCCCATGCGGAAGGTGCAACGGGCTCGGTGCAGACAGGAAGGCTCTCGTACAATTTGATGCGCTGAGCCCATGTCGGTGCAACAAAGTCATCCCAGTTCTGGCGGCCGTACTTTGGAAGCTCTTCGGCGTTGAATGGATTCGGACTATTTCGTAGCGCACCAATCGAGTACGCCAAGGTCGTCACCAGGAGGTCCGCACCTCCTATGATTTGGGCGGTCAAAGCGTCGACGGACTGATCCTTCAAGACTGACTCCGCCAACGTGGCATTCGTGTCGTAAAGAACGTCGTCCCAATAATCAAGGCCAGCCGCAGAAGCGGGGGCAAACCCGAGCTCCGTCAGCTTCCGCTCGATGCGGTATTCCTCCATCCCCTTCACAGCGAGCCCAATGACTTCCCACTGCCATTGCGTGCTTGCAAGGTAGTGGTAGTTCCTGCCGTTCTCTTCCCTGCTATTCATCACCACGTGCCCAGATTCATGCGCTACTAAGCGCTCAAGCCCGCCATGACCCTGTGCGTCTAACACGGATGCGTTGATGATCACGTGATCGCCAACGGTCTTCGCAGCGACTGCTCCACTTCCTCGGTCTGATGAGTATTTCTTCAGCCCAGTGCGAGTGCGAACAGCTTGGTCGAAGTCGGTAGTCGCAACTATCGTGCCTTCTGGATCTCCCATAGCGATTAATCCCGCTTCAATGTCTTTGCGCTGCTGGGGGGTCAGAGTCAGTCCGTCAGCCTGGATAATCATGGATCAATTGTATTCTCGGCGGAGGAGTCCTAGGCCTCTCGTTTCGACTCGAGCATGCTCCGGGGCGTAGCGCCATAACGGACACACTCGGACCATCGTCTGCACTGCCAGCACCACTTAGCAGAAGCTGCTCGTCGCCACGGCCATTCTGGTGAGGATACCGCTGCGATTGCGGGCAAGGCCAAAGCGGTTAGGGTAGTTGGCTAGATGCGCTGGACCAGGCCGGCATTGAATAGTTGTACGAGATTGACGGCTAAGGATACGGCCACCTGCGCCTCATCAAATGAAACATCACCAGGTGCGGAGGGTTGACCACCGTGTCGGTCATGCTGCCCATTCCATAGAAGTCGCATCATGCCGAGGATGACGTCACCCGACTTCGTTTCGTCATTCTCTCGAGCCATTGGTAGCGACCAGGTCCTTTGGTCACGCATTTGGCCAATCAACGTGCCAAGAGTTGCCCTTGAATTTGAAGGAGATACAAGAGGAATAGCAGCATCTTCCACGGACTTGATCGCAAGGGCGTAGGCCTTGCTTGCATCGGGGCTTACTCCATACAGCGCTTCCCACGCCTTTGCTAGCCGGACTCCGGCTTGGCCTGCTCGTATGAATAAGGCGTCAGCATTGTCCTTCACTCCAAGGGGAACGCGCCGAACGAGTCCCGAGCGCTCCCCGCGGGTGCCTACTTCGTAAAGAGACCTGCTCCGTTGCAACAGAGCATCCAGCTGACTCGCGTCTGCGTGCCCGTTGAACGCCAGGAGATAGTCAGCTATCTGCAGGGGCGCAGAATGCTTACGCAAGACTTGCATGGCTAAGAACAACTGGGTGGCGCCAGCATCGGAGCTCATGGAGGGCCGGCGGAGGTTTGGGGTCACGATCCCCAATGTCTGACACATCTCTTCGACAAGTTGTTCATCTAGTACCTGGAACCGACCGCTACCATCTCGGTAGGAGCCGTATACCGTTACGCTCTCCTGGACCCATAACCAGAACGGTGTTGTCATCCAAGCGGGTAAGCCGTCATGCAGCGCATCGTACTCAGCAACCTGCTCCTCAGTGTCCACGCCGAGAGGAAGCCATCGATTGTCAACGGATTCAGTCATAAGTTGATCTTAAACACTGTTTGGAGTTGACCCCTGCATTTAAGGGCACACTCGCCTCGAAATATGTGCCAATGAGACACCTTGGACTCGAACGATGCGTTCGCGCCAATGGAACACAACCAATAATGCTTGATTGAAGAAAAAGCTGTCCCGTAGCACGTCCGTAAGCCGGTCGTCCTATGGGACGGGAGCCGTACGCCTACTTTTCCGAAGCTTGGCCCTCGCATCGTCGGCCAGAATTAGCACTTTGAAGGTACCTAGCCCACGCCGGCACTACCTAGGAACAGCTCGGGCGTAGGCGGACCACCGCCCATCCCCCACGGGCGGGCTATGCAGACGACTTTGGACATTCCGTGCAGTCGACTTCGGAAACTAACAGTTTTGGCAGCGCTTCAAATTCCCGGAATTCGCGTATACCCGGTGCACAAAACCGCCCGGTGACGGTGACCCAAACGCTACAGTGAAGGCCATGAGCGCCTATATGGTCGGCTACGCCCGCGTCTCCACGAATCAGCAGGATCTCACTGCCCAGCGCAATCAGCTCAACACCTTGGGCGTACCCGAGGAGCGGATCTACACCGACCATGGGCTGACCGGCACGAACCGGGACCGGCCCGGCCTGAACCAGGCACTGGCCGCCGTCCGGGACGGAGATACCCTGGTGATCACCAAGCTCGACCGGCTAGCGCGTTCCCTGCCCGATGCCCGGGACATTATCGAAGAACTCACCAAGAAGAACGTGAAACTGAGTATCGGAGGATCCATCCATGACCCCTCCGACCCAGTGGGTCGGCTGTTATTCAACGTCCTGGCCATGGTCGCGGAATTCGAATCCGACCTCATCCGCGCCCGCACCAGGGAAGGCATGCAGGTTGCCAAGGCCAAAGGCAGACTCCGCGGCAAGCAACCAAAACTCTCCAAGAATCAGGAAGCCCATGTGGTCTCCCTCTATCGGGGAGGGCAACACACCACCGCTGAGATTGCTGAACTATTCGGCGTGGCCAGAAGCACGGTCTACAGGATTGTGCAACGAACCCCAACTCTCAACTAGACGCTGGTGCTCCTCCCCCGCCGGATCGTTCAGGTACTGCTGCCCCACCTCCAGATACTGCCCAACGTGGGCGCGTTCACCACGCGCCCGGCAGCGGACTAGGACGGGAACGGCAAAGGGGCCGGCCGGAGCAGATGCTCCGGCCGGCCCCTTTTGGGGTGCTGCCGCTTAGACCGAAGCGGCGATCTTCATGCCGTGCATGTTCACCAGCAGGTCGCGTGCGGACTCGACCTGGCGGCGCGTTTCGGCGTCGTCCCAGCCCAGCTGCGGAGCCAGCAGGCCGGCCATTTCGTTGAGCATGTCCTCGGTGACCAGGCCGCGGAATGCCAGCGAGGTGCGGCGGATCAGGACGTCGGCCAGACGCGTGATCTGCTCGTTTTCCACCATGTAGGTCAGTTCGCGGGTGCTCAGCTCAGCGGTGGAGGCCAGCGGCTGGTCCCCGCCCTGGGCCAGGAACGCCAGCACGTCGGTGGCCCGGGTGCCGTAGCGGGTCAGCAGCACGCGGACGCGGTCGCGGTCGGCAACCTCGTTGGCGGTGCGGTTCACCCAGAGGCGTTCCTCGGCCTCGGTGCGCGGGAAGTCCTTGCCGCCGCCGATGGCGAGGTCCGCCGTCGTCGTCTTGCGCGGCATGCCCAGCGCGGTCATCGCCTCGGAGGCGAGGGTCTCGGAGAGTGCACGGAAGGTGGTCCACTTGCCGCCGACCAGGGACAGCGTGGTGACGTTCTTGCCGCCGCGGTTGTCGGAGCGCTTTTCGATCCGGTAGTCACGGGACACGAAGCCGGGCTGCGTGTCATCGTGCTTGGGCAGCGGGCGGACGCCGGAGAACGTGTAGACGATGTGGTCGCGGCGCACGTCGATGCTCGGGAACACGTGGGCAACGAGTTCGAAGAAGTACTCGATCTCCTCGTCGGTGCAGACCGATGCCTCGCGGATGTCGGCGTCGATGTCAGTGGTGCCCACCAGGACGCGGTCACCCATCGGGTAGATCAGGACGATGCGGCCGTCGGTGTGCTCAAAGAACATTTCGCGGCCGGCGCAGGCCTCAAGCAGTTCCGGGTGGTCCAGGACGATGTGCGAGCCCTTGGTGCCACCCATGAAGGACGTGCGCTTGCCGAAGGAGTCGTTGGTCTCGTCGACCCAGGCGCCGGTGGCGTTGATGACGACGTCGGCCTCGAAGAGGAACTCTTCGCCGGTCAGTTCGTCGCGCAGCATCGTGCCGGCGTCAGTGGTGCCGACGGCGGAGACGTAGTTGCTGGCGCGGTTCTGCGGGTTGGCCTCGAGGCCGTCGCGCAGGACGTCCAGGGTGAGGCGCTCCGGGTTGTGCACGGATGCATCGAAGTACGTGGCGGTGTACTTGACGTCCGGACGCAGCTTCGGCAGTTCCTGCAGGGACTTCTTCTTGCCGACAAAGTTGTGCCTCGGGGCGACGCGGCCGCCGCGGGAGAAGAAGTCATACATCATCAGGCCGGCCTTGATCAGGACGGCGCCGCGCTCGGTGTGCTTGCCCTGCTTGTGCGTCAGGAAGCGCAGCGGTGCGGCAGTGATGCCCGAGAACGTGCTCGTGATGGGGATGGTGGTCTGCAGCGGCTTTACGTAGTGCGGGGCCAGGCGGAGCAGCGCATTGCGCTCGACGACGGACTCGTGCACGAGGCGGAACTCGCCGTTTTCCAGGTAGCGGATACCACCGTGGATCATGTGCGAGGAGGCGCCCGAGGCACCCTGGCAGTAATCCCCGCGCTCGACGAGGACAACGTCCACGCCCTGCAGCGACAGGTCACGGAAAGTACCTACACCGTTGATGCCGCCGCCAACGATCAGCACTGAGGCCCGGGGGCGGTCCTTCAGCTGCTGGACCACCGGGCGGGCGGCGGTTGTTCCCTCTGCGGGGTTCACGGAATTGTCCACGACTATCTCCAAACGCTTCTGTGGCGGCTTTGCCATATCACTCAATGTTCGGAGCCGCCGGCCCTGCGGATCGACCCGATGCACAAACGTGCACCCTGACATAATGGTTTCATGACCAACCCAGCCCTTTCGATGGACCTGTTGTGAACATTGGTGTCAGTTCCCGGACGGGGACGCAGGCCGGCGGGGCTCCGGCGGCAGCGGAACGGGAAGCCCGCAACCGGGATGCGCTGCGGGCGGCGCAGATGTACTACCTGCAGAACCTGACCATGGAGGCGATTGCCCGCGAGCTGCGGATTTCACGCTCCACCGTCTCCCGCCTGCTGTCCTACGCCCGCAGCACCGGACTCGTGGAGATCAGGATCAAGAGTGCTGCGGACCGGGCGCCGGCCCTGGAGAAGGAAATCAGTGCGCGGTTCGGCATCCATGCCAAGGTGGTTCCGGTTGCCGAGGGGGTCTCCCCCGCACAGACCCTGCAGCGGGTTGCCGTGCAGGCAGCCCACCTCATCGGCCCGCTGATCGACTCCGACGCGATAGTGGGGGTTGCCTGGGGTTCAACGCTGACCGCGGTCAGCCAGCACCTGTCGGTGAAGAACACCCACGACAGCACGATCGTGCAGATGAACGGGGCCGGGAACTTCCGGACCTCGGGCATCACCTATGCCAGTGAGATCCTCCAGCGCTTCGGAAATGCCTACGGCGCCCGCGTGGTGCAGTTCCCGGTGCCGGCCTTCTTCGACCACACCGAAACCAAGGAGGCGATGTGGCGCGAACGGCCGGTCAAGCGGGTGCTGGATCTGCAGGCCCGGATGAACACCGCCATCTTCGGCGTCGGCTCCATGGAGGCCGGCGTCCCCAGCCACGTCTACAACGGCGCCTACCTCGATGAAGAGGACCTCGAGGATCTGATGGCCGAGAAAGTGGTGGGCGACGTCGCCACCATGTTCTACCGGGCCGACGGGACCTGGGACGGCATCAGGCTTAACGACCGCAGCACCGGCCCGGACCTTGAGGTGCTGCGCCAGGTGCCCCGGCGGATCTGCGTGGCGTCCGGGGAGGCCAAGACCGCCAGCCTGCTTGGCGCGCTGCGGGCCGGCCTGGTGACGGACCTGATCCTGGATGAGAACTCGGCCCGGGGGCTGGCGGCGAAATAGTGCCCATCAGGCCGAGCCGGGGCTCCCCTCCAGCATCTTCACTGACCGGTTCCACAATCCCAGCGCCAGCGGCCCATCTGCTGCCTGGCGGTTGGTGCGGCCCACCCGGCGGCCCTGAAAGTACCTGCCGGTGGGATAGTCCGTTCCGGGCGTGCCCTCAGCCAGGTAGACCAGCGTCCGGGCCCCCTTTTCCGGAGTCCGGGCCAGGCGGCGCACCGGCGAGCGGTACAAGGCCCGAATGAAGGCACTCTGGGTGCTCAGGAAAGCCGACCCCACCAGCCCGGGATGGAACGCCGTCGCCGTTGCACCGTGCGAGCGGTAGCGCCGGTCAAACTCTCCGGTGAAGAGGATCTGCTCGAGTTTGCTGGTTGCGTAGGCCCGGAACGGCTTGTAGTCCCGGTACTGTTCCAGGTCCTCCAGGTCCACGTGGCCGAACCGGTTCGCTGAACTGGAGGTGCTGATGACAGTGCCTCGGGAGGCCAGGAGCCGGTCGGTGAGCAGACGGGTCAGCAGGAACGGCGCCAGATAGTTCACCTGGAACGTTTTTTCGTGCCCGTCACCGGTCATCTGCCGCTCCATTCCGAACATCGCGCCGGCATTGTTGGCTAGCACGTCGATGCGCGGATAACGCTGCAGGATTTCCGAGGCCAGGTTGCGGACGCTGTTAAGGTCGGCGAAATCGGCCAGGATGTACTCCCCGCCGGTGTCTTCCGCGACCGCTGCGGTTTTTTCCGGTGAACGGCCCACCACGACCACGCGGTGGCCGTCATCCGATAGCTGCCGCGCGGCGGCAGCGCCGATTCCGGCGGACGCTCCGGTGATCACGATGGTCTTCGAAGCCACGGTTTCCCCGCCTTTCGCTCACCCGTTGGCCCGCCTCCAGATGGACGCTTCCACTAGAGGAAGCACGGGCGCCTCAGGCTACCCGGGAAGCTGCGCCGGGGAACAGCCCCCGCCGGTTAGGCGGTGGGACGCCGCCGCCAGTAGGCCGCCATCAGGGCACCGGAGACGTTATGCCACACGGAGAAGACCGCCGCCGGAAGCGCGGCCTCGGGGGTGAAGTACTCCCGGGCCAGGCCTGCGGCCAGGCCGGAGTTCTGCATCCCCACCTCAACGGCCATGGTGCGCCGTGAGGGAATGGGCTGCCGGAAGGCCTTGGCGACGCCGTAGCCCAGCCCCAGGCCCAACCCGTTGTGCAGGACCACGGCCAGCAGGATCAGCCAGCCGGCGGTGAAGATGGCGGCCGAGCTGCCCGACACCACGGCAACGACCACAAAGGTGATGGCAATAACGGAGATCCACGGCAGCACCGGCAGTACCCGGTCCACCAGCTTGCGGATCAGGTACCGGATCACCAGGCCCAGCACCACGGGAATCAGCACAATCTGGACAATGGACATCGCCATGGAACCGGCGTCGACCTCCATGTACCTGCCGGCGAGCCACAGCGCCAGCAGCGGAGTGAAGATCGGTGCCAGCAGCGTGGACACCGAGGTCATGGCCACGGACAGGGCCACGTTGCCCTTGGCCAGGTAGGTCACGACGTTCGAAGCAGTGCCGCCCGGGGCGCAGCCCACCAGGATCACGCCGGCAGCGAGCTCCGGGCTGAGCTGCAGCGCCCAGGCCACAGCCACGCCCAGCAGCGGCATGATCACGTACTGCGCCACCACACCCAACAGCACCGGCAGCGGCTGGCGAACCACTAGGGCAAAGTCCGGCAGCGTCAGGGTCAGGCCCATGCCGAACATGATCACCATCAGCGCCGGATTGACGAAGGCGGACAGCCCGGTGAACGGCTGCGGGAAAAACAGCGCGACTGCTCCCCCGGCCAGGATGAGCAGTGGAAAAACGGTCACCGCAATGCGGGCACTGCGGTCTTCGGCGGTCAGGCTGCGCGGGGGCGAGCTGGGAAGTGAGTTCGACATGACCATATGCTGGCAGTCCAGACTGTGATTGGCGACTTATGACGCCGTGCGGCGGGGCGGGCACGGGAACCAGTCTTGGGGCAATCCTGCGCCCATGTTGCGGAAAAACAGCAGGTGACCCGGGCAAAATGTATGCATGCGGGGACAGCTGTGCCCGCATGCCTTTGGTCCGGTGCCGGGATTCCCGGAGCCGGCCCGAGGAGGGAGCCGATGGCCTGAGACCACCGAGGCTTCCTGTGACACCCCCCAACGAAGAAGGGCCCCGGCAATTGCCGCGGCCCTTCTCCGTTTGGGTCCTACTAGACGGAAGCTGCGTGCTTTCCGGCCGGCGCAGCGCTCTCGGTAGCGGCCTCGGTCCCGGCCTCGGCCGAAGCACCGGACGGCGCAGCAGTCTCGGTTGAAGCGTCATAGGCGCCGGAGATTTCTCCCGCCGGTTCCCCGGCCGGGTGCGGTTCGGTGCGCACCGGCTTGAACCGGTCGATGATCATCACCGTAACCAGGGACACGGCTCCCCAGATGCCCAGCGTCCGCATGTGGGTCCAGACGGTGTCGCCGTCGAAGTACAGAATCGACCGGATGGACTCCACGGCAGCCGGCATCGGCAGGATCTCATGCAGGAAGCGGAAAATCTCCGGTTCCATGTAGATCGACATGGCCGCGCCGGAGGCCGGCACGCCCAGGAACATCAGGATGCCGATGACCGGCAGGATGGCCAGCATGCCGATCAGCCGGTCGAAGACGGCGGTGAACATGGCCACGCAGAATACGGCCACGGTACCTGCTGCCAGGAGCGGCCAGAAGTGGCCGTCGATGGCGCCGACAAAGACATCGGCAATTACCCAGAGGAACGCGGAGATGCCCACGGCCCAGGCCAGGACAATCGGCACCAGCTTGCGCAGCGGCCGGCTGGCCGGGGCGGCTGTGGAGCCAACCACAATGATCATGAAGCCCGCCATGATCCAGCCCATGGCCAGGTACATGGTGGCCATGCCCATTGAATCGGAATCCTTCAGCGGAGCCAGGTTCTCGGTGGCCAGTTCCACCTGCTGGCCTGCCGCAACCTGGCCGAAGACGGACAGCACCACCTGCTGCGCGCTCATGCCTCCGGCTTCGTTAGTCAGCAGGGTGGAGGTGGGGTTCCCGGCGGACGGCAACACAAACGCTGCCACGACCGTGCGGTCCCGGACCTGCCCGCGTGCCTCGTCTGCCGAGTCCACGGCCCGCAGGTCAAAGAGCCCGGACATCTGTTCGTCCAGGCCGGACACTGCCTGCTCCGCCTGCTCTGCGGTGGCGCCGACGACGGCGACGGGCATGTCGCGCGGTTCGGGCTGGTGCATGGCACCGAGCATGAGCGAGAGCATCATGACCACCATGGTCAGCGGGAAGAAGGCCAGGGTCACGTAGCGCCAGGTACGGCTCTTCGGGCGCGGGCCGCCATGCAGCGAGGCCACGTTGATGGCAGGCGGGGCGGCGTTGGGCTTGCGGCGGCGCTTGCGGGCGTCGATGCCGAGTGTGAGAAGCAGCGCGGCGACGGCGCCGATGACCAGGACCAGCAGGTGGCTCCCGGCTCCGTTGCCATCAAAGTAGAGCACGGAACGCAGCGACTCGCCCGTGGCGGCCGCCGGCAGGAAGCCGTGCAGGTAGGGGTAGATCCACGGCATCGTATGCACCGACATGCTCATGTTGGATGCGGGAACACCCAGGACCATCAGGAACAGCATGCCCACCAGCACGGCCATGGGGCCCAGGATCCGGGTGAGGAACAGCTGGACGCTGCCGACGGCGAACACGGCGAGGGCGCAGATGCCCAGGACGGCGGCGGTGTGGCCCTCGACGATCCCCATGATGGGCCCGACGACGGTCCAGACCAGTGCGGCGATCAGCGCCGACCAGCCCGCCAGCAGCGGAACGAAGCGGCGGAACCTCAGCAGTTCCGGCGAGTTCGACAGGATCAGGCTCAGCGGCATGTAGCCGGCCAGCATCAGGGCCGTCGTCATGAACATGGCACCGAGGCCGGCCATGTCGCTGTCCGGCAGCGGCGCGAGGTCTTCGGTGGTCAGGGCCAGGCCCTGCGCGAGGACCTGCGGAGCCAACAGCGCGGTGACGCTGCTGGACTGGGAGGCACCTGCGGCACTGGCCGTGTAGACGGTGGCGCTGCCGGCGGACAGGGAAACGGCACCGGATGCTTCCCGGTCCAGAATCAGCTGCCGGGCTTCCTGCTCGGATTCCACGACCCGCACATCGACGGCATCCGGGTTTCCGGACTCCAGTCCGTCGGTGAACTGCTGCACCTGCGCGGTCGAGCCGGTGACGGCTATGGGCATGTCATGCGGGGTGGGGGCGTGCATGGCCGCAAGGTAGCCGCCGACCAGCATGGACACCATCATCAGCGGCATCAGGAACATCGCGACATAGCGCCCGATTTTTTCCGCCTTGGCCCGCTTCAGGGCTGCTGCTTCACGGTCAGGTGCGCCGGGGACGGCGGCGCTCGCCGCAGTTTCGCCTGGCGCTGTTGGAGCCTCGCCCGGCGGATAGTCGGTGGACGTGGGGGACGTGGGGCTCAAGGTCGTGCTCCTGTGCTGTGGATCGATGGGTGATGCGAGAGGCATGAACGCGACGGTCCAATGCGCGGCCGGTGAGACCAGCTCGTTAAAATTACGCCATGTGGCGTAAAATGGGTTAATCGACGCAACACAGCGGGGAAATGAGGGGAGGGTCCATGGGCCAGCACGGTGATCATGCGCGGGAAGTCCTACTGGATGCCGCCGAAGAGCTTTTTGCCACCAACGGCATCGACGCGGTCTCGAACCGGCGCATCGCGGAGCGGGCCGGCACAGCCAACCACTCCGCCGTCGCGTACCACTTCGGTGGACGCGACGAACTGCTCCATGCCCTCATTGGACGGCACGCTGCTGATACCGCCCTCCGCCGGGAGGCCTTGGTTTCCAACCTCGCCGACGACGCCGGGGTGCATGACCTGCTGGCCTGCCTGATTCTGCCGTGGGTCGAGCACCTGGCCTCCCTGCCGCTGCCCAGCTGGCGGGCACGGTTCGTCAACCAGATGCGGACGGTTCCCTCGATGCACGAGGTCCTCTCCCGCTCCGCCGTCGCCAATCCGCTCATCGAGACCCTGGTCGGGCGCATCGAAGCCGAGCTCGGCACCATCTCCCGGACGGCGCTCTACGGCCGGTCCTGGATCCTGGGCAGCATGGTCCTCGGAGTGTGCGCCGAGTATGAAGCGAGAGTCCAAGATGGCACCGAGCCGGCCAATTGGACCGGCGTCGGCTATTTCCTGATCGATTCCTGCGCCGGCATGCTCTCCGCCCCGGTCACCCATCCCGGCGATTTCATCTCCCGGCCCGCCCCGCTCTACCTGCCCTAGCTCACGCGGCGGCCGTTGCCATGGCGGCTCCACTGCTCCACCGGTTCAATGCCCAGCTCCGCCAGGTATTCCGCCCGCGTCCCGCCGCCCCAGCGCCCGGTCATAGATCACCGAGAAGATCATCGCCACGGCCACGGCGATCAGGATCAGGACCAGCATCCCGATGATGCCGCTCTGCACTCCGGCGCTGGCATCGGCATCGAAATAGAGGACCGCCCTGTTCGCCATGGTCATTTGGTAGAGCGGTTCGCCGGGGGCGATGAACCGGAAGAAGCCCGGCAGCGCCTCCAGCGGCACCACGCCGCTCGCGGCGGGCAGCCCCATGAACACCACATAGATCAGCGACAGGATCATTCCGGCGCTGCCCAGGACGGTGATCAGGGCAAAGGTCACGGCGGAAACCGTGACGATGGACAACCACGTGGTCAGGAAATACCAGCCGCCGTGCGGAATGGGCATGCCGACGGCGGCGGCCACCCACATCATGAGCCCGGCGGTGGGCAGGGCGGCCAGGACCACGATGCCCCATTTGATGAAATAGGTGCTCCACCGGGGCGGGTGCACCGGGCGGCCAAGGACAAACCGGGGGCCCAGTTCCACCGGCGCCACGCCTAGCCGTGAGTCCACCAGGAAGTGAATCGCCACCGAGCCGGCGACCCCGACGATCATCAACAGCACCGAATAGAAGAAGGCCCCCATGCCCAGGGCGCTGCCCTGCGGCGGTTCCTGATACGCGGTGGTGGTCACCTGGATCGGTTCCCGCAGCAGGTCCGCAGCGGTGCCGTCGATCTTCGGCTCCGCTTGTTGGGCCAGCTGGGGCGGCAGGGTGGTACCCAGACGGCGAAGCTCCGCCTGCAGCTGTGCCTGCGCCTGGGTCTGCGCTGTCTGCGCCGACTCGGTGAGCTGCTCCCCCAGGCTGGTGTTGGCCCGGTCCAGGGCGGTATCGACTGCGGAGGTCGCCAGGCTGCTGGCCAGCGGCCCGGCCAGCGGTGCGGTGTATGCAGTGATGGACGGCCGGGTGACGTCCTGCTGTGTGAGGGCGCCGCTCACCAGGCCCAGGGCGTCGGAGGAGAAGGATTCCGGGATGACGACGGCGGCGTGGATCTGCCCGTGGCGCATCTGGTCCTGCGCCTCGTCCCAGGACAGCACCCGCAGGTCGATCTCATCGTTCGCTGAGAATCCCTGCTGCATCTGGTCGCTGATGGTGGCGCCGAGGTTCTGCTGGCTGCCGTCGGGGGCCTGGGCGCCGCGGTCGGAGTTGACCACGGCGATCGGAAAATGGTTCAGGTTTCCGCCCGGATTGCCGAGTCCGCCAATGTACAGCGCGGATCCGGCTCCGCCGAGCAGCAGGAGCACCAGCAGCGGCAGCAGCCACATCCGGGGGGAACGGTAGGGGTGGGTTCTGCGGGTGTGGCGGGGTCCAGGATCGGCGGGGCCGGTGGGGCCGGTGGAGTTAGTGGAGTCAGTGGGATTGGTTTCAGCGGCATGGGCGGGCATTGGGCGTTACCTCCAGGGCCGGAATCGTCGCGCAGTGCGGTGTTTCGAGCCTAGTCGCGGGCCGGTCCGGCCGATACGGTCCGTCCCGGAATCTGGCGTTACGCACCCGGTGCCGGCAGGAGTTGACTTTGACGCAGCGTCAACTTCTAGGCTGGTGGTGTTGTGGAGCGCTCCTGCGGGAGGAACAGGACCGGTTACAGGCGCGGATCGGAGCGGTGCGCGCCACTCTGGAGGCTTTGGAAGGAGGGAAAGAAATCATGGCAGAACAAATGTTCAACGGTTTTGACCACACCCAATACCGGGAGGAGGTGGAACAGCGCTGGGGCCGGGAGGCCTACGCAGAATCGGACCAGTGGTGGCGCTCGCTGGATGAGGCGCAGAAGCGCGGATTCCAGGCCGAGCATGCCGCACTGCAGGATGCCTGGGATGCCGCGCAGCGGAGCGGGCTGCCCGCAGACAGTGCGGAGGCCCAGGAAATTGCCCGGCGTCATGCCGGCTGGATCACCGCCGGCTCGCGGCAGGCGCAGCCGGATCCGCAGATGCTGACCGGCCTGGCCGAGATGTACGTGGCCGATGACCGGTTTGCGGCCAACTACACCCGCGAGTTCGCGTCGGGGGCGCAGTACGTCCGGGATGCGTTGTGCACCTATGCGCGGTCCCTTGGCAGCTCGGACCAGCCGACAGGCTGATCCGGTGTGCCGGGCCCGGCCGGCCAGGGCCGGAACCCGCTGGAGGACGACGGCGGCAGGCGCCTTGCACGGCTTCAGGCAGCTAACTCTTGGGTTCCAGCACACGCAGCAGTGCGTCCAGGACCTGCACCTGGCCTTTGACCAGCTTGGTCCGGGCCACCGCCACGGGGAACCAGCCGGCGTCGTCGATCTCGGGGTACTCCCGTACCTTCCCGGAGCCCGGCGGCCATTCCAGGGAAAAGGTGTTGCTGTTGATCTGCTCCGGGGCGAAGCCGGACTCGGCTGCGAACACGATGATGGTCTTCTTTGATGACTGCCGGAAGCTGCCCAGCAGGAGGTAGTCCGCAGCCGGTGCCGGGGTACCCATCTCCTCGGCAAACTCGCGTTTGGCTGCGGCCAGCGGCTCCTCGCCGGAGAGGTACTCCCCTTTCGGCACGGACCAGGCATGCTCGTCCTTTCGGGCCCAGAACGGTCCGCCCATGTGCCCGATCCATACCTCGAGGCCGGCGGTCCCGGTAGCGGAGGTCTTCCGGTAGAGCAGGATTCCTGCACTGGAAATCATGCGTGCTCCTTCGTGCCGTCTAGGAAAAGCCGTGCGTGAGAATGGGCGGGACGCCGCCGGCCAGGAGTTCAAAGACCGACAGTTCGTGCGGCACCATCGGGGTGGGCAGGGAGTCCAGACGGAACCAGCGCAGCTCAGCGGCCTTTCCCGGTTCCATGATCCGCGGCTCGCCCTCCCACTCGGTGCAGGCAAAGAAGAAGTCGACCCGCTCATTGACCGGCAGGAACTCCCCCTGCCGGCGGTGCATGGCGGTCACCGGAACGACGGCGTCAGGGGCAACAGTGACGCCAAGTTCCTCCTTCGCTTCGCGCAGTGCCGCCTCGAGGGCGGACTCGCCCGCCTCCACATGGCCGGCAGCCGCCGTCGCCCAATGCTCGTCCATGTAGCCGGTCCCCCGCCGCAGCTGAAGCAGGACCTGTCCGCCGCGGCGGAAGATGAGGTAGCTGGCCGGGACTAGGGAAAATCGATCACTCAACGGGGCTCCAGCCTTCCACGGTTCACGGACGGTCCCCATCCTAGGGGACGCCCGCAGCCGGCTCCGGCCCGGTCCCGGGCCGGTACGCCTGCCCGGTCGCCACGCCAACGGGGCGTCCTCCCGCTGCCGGTTTATTCATGCAAGGATCGGCCTATGCCCCACCTGATGCTGCTCGACACCGCGTCCCTGTACTTCCGCGCCTTCTACGGCGTGCCCGACACCATCCGCCGCCCGGATGGCACTCCGGTCAACGCCGTCCGCGGCCTGCTGGACATGATTGCGCGGCTGACCGCCGATTATGAGGCGACGCATCTGGTGGCGTGCTGGGATGATGACTGGCGGCCGCAGTGGCGGGTGGACCTGCTGCCGACCTACAAGACGCACCGGGTGGCCGAGGTGGTGGTGGCCGGTCCCGACGTCGAAGTGGTGCCCGATCCGCTGGAAGCGCAGATCCCGATGATCCTCCGGACGCTGGAGCTGGCCGGCATCGCCGTCGTCGGCGCTCCGGAACACGAGGCCGACGACGTGATCGGCACCTACGCCAGCCACGCCGACCTGCCCGTGGACGTGGTGACGGGCGACCGGGACCTGTTCCAGCTGATCGACGACGACCGCGAGGTGCGCGTGATCTACACCGCGCGCGGGATGAAGAACCTCGATGTGCTGACCGAGGCGTCGATCGTCGAGAAGTACCGCGTGCTGCCCCAGCAGTATGCGGACTATGCGACCCTGCGCGGCGACGCGTCCGACGGCCTGCCCGGGGTCTCCGGCATTGGCGAGAAGACCGCGGCGTCGCTGCTCGGCGAATACGGCAGCCTCGAGTCCCTGCTCGCTGCGGCCTCGGATCCGGAGAGTCCGCTCTCGTCGCCGGTGCGGTCCAAGCTGGCCGCCGCAGCCGACTATCTGGAGGTGGCACCGACCGTGGTCCAGGTGGTCCGCGATCTGGACCTGCCCGGCCTCGGGCAGGTCGGGGCGGAGCTGCACCCGGTCACCGGTGATGCGCGTGCCGAATTGGAGGGGCTGGGCAAGGAGTGGAACCTGGGAGGCTCCGTGACGCGGCTGCTGGAGGCCTTTGACCGGCTGGGCTGAGGGGCCTGCTGTGATGCCTTGAGGACGAGTAATTTTCAAGCAGTCTTGTCGACTTGCTTCGCGCTACCATCGACCATGGATCGAAATGGTCACAGTCCTGTGTCGCCGCGTCCGGCCAGGCACCGATGCCTCAGCCGGAGCATGTGATGGCGTCGGCCGACCAATCGTCCGCCGGGCGGGGCACTACAGTCCTGTCACTCATTGCAACTGGGATCTCCATCGTTGCACTTGTGCTTTCAGGGCTCGACTGGGCCTATCCATTTTTTGGCCTGACGACGCCGGGGGATAAAAAGGCAAATGAATCTGCTGCTTCGAGCTACTTCCATGCAGCATATTCTGACTCTTCAGCACCTGAGGGAACCCCTGACTCGGGAGTGAGTAAGGCACTTACGCATGCGTCACCCGGATCTCCGGCGGAGCAATTCATACTCATCCTTCAAGGCATGTGGAGCGCGTACCCGGCAAGGGAAGTCGAATATTCCGACGACTCCTACAACATTGACGCTAATTCTGAACGTGTAAATCTTTGTGCAACAGACAATTCCTCAAACTGTCTCACCTATGCCAACTTCAACTTTGACGAATATCATAGGCTGATCGATTTTACGGTTAATGGCATCCCAGTCTCCCAGATTGTGACACCCGCTTCGAATGAGGATCAACTAGTGGGTCCCCTAAAAGTAAAATTTCTGGGAGGACATAAGTTGGCTTATGCAGACAGCTACAGATTTTCTGTAGAAGTCACCAACAACAGTGATGCAGATTTATCGATTAAGCCAGCGGCCACCTATGTGGGCAACCAGGATGATAAGCAAGATGTCAATATGGTCGGTCATACCCAACTACTCGTGGGACAGTCCACGCGTTTATACGTTGCCGCGAACGGCCAAAAGGGAGGCCAGCTGAAGATTAGTATTGAGAAGAGCGGCTCGGATCCCGCTATCCATACTATTCGAATCCCCTAGGCAATAGCCCACCTACCCGGGCGCAGAAGGCAGAAGAACCACTGTCAGCTTGAGCGGCCGCAGCGTTTGGAAGGTGGGGCTTCACCTCCCGCAAAACCGATCCGATTCTTCAGCCGTCCGCTGGGGTGTACATCTGCAGCCTGGGCGGGGCGGCAGCGGGTCCGAACCCAACTGCCTGGACCGCGCACGACTATCAACCAAAACACACAAGAATAGACCCCGGTCCGACGACTGGGTGTTACGTATGTCGCGGCTCAAGCGAACGTCATCCGCGGACACTGCCTCTGCTCGTCATACAAGGTGCCCGAAGTTGGTATCTGGGACTCGCGACATAGTTCACACATGAGTCGGGACATCGTTTACAGATGACACTTCACCGATGAGTTGCGACATGCTTCATACCGGCCCCGGTCCAGAATCGGCCGTGTCAAAGCAGAAGGTCATCGTCCTGTCCGTCACCGAGCAGGGCCTCAGCATCTCCGAGGCCGCCCGCCGCTACGGCGTGAGCCGCCGCTGGGTCCACGTCCTGATCCGCCGCTACCGGGACGGCGGCACAGCAGCCCTGGCACAGCGCTCCCGCCGCCCGCACAACAACGCACACCGCATCCCGCCCCCGACCGCTGACCGGATCAGGTCCCTGCGCCGGGACCTAACCGCAGCGGGCCTGGACGCCGGTCCCGTCACCATCGCCTGGCACCTCGCCAGGGAAGGCATCACCGCGCCCTCCACCTCAACGATCCGCCGGATCCTGCACGCCGCCGGTCTGATCACCCCAGCACCCAGAAAACGGCCCAAATCCTCACTTCACCGCTTCGAAGCCGCCCAACCGAACGAGACCTGGCAATCCGATTTCACCCACTGGCCGCTGGCCGACGGCACCGATACCGAGATCCTGAACTTCCTCGATGACCACTCCCGCTACCTGCTCGCCTGCACCGCATACCGGCCCGTCACCGGAACCGCCGTCAGCGAGACCTTCCTCAAAACCGCCAACCAGTACGGGCTGCCGGCCTCCACCCTGACCGACAACGGCCTGGTCTATACCTCCCGCTTCGCCGGCGGCAAAGGCGGCCGCAACAGCTTCGAGAACCTCCTGCACGCCCTGAAGATCACCCAGAAGAACGGATCCCCGGGCCACCCGCAAACCCAGGGAAAGATTGAACGCTTCCATCAAACCCTGAAGAAATGGCTCAGCGGCCAGCCGCGGGCAGAGACCCTGCAGGACCTCAACGCCCAGCTCGAAAAGTTCCGCCATATCTATAACCATGAACGTCCGCACCGCGCGCTGGACCGGAAAACACCCGTCCAGGCCTACAACGCCACCGTCAAAGCGGTACCGCTGACAGCCCGGCAGGGAGGTCATTGGCGGGTCCGCGTGGACCGCATCGACATGACCGGGAAGGTCTCACTGCGCTACGCAGGCAGACTGCGACATATCGGGCTGGGACGGGCCTACGCCGGCAAACACATCCTCATGCTCATCCACGAACAGGACATCGTCATCACCGAAACAGCCACCGGAGAGATCCTGCGCGAACTGACCCTGGACCCCTCACGCGATTACCAACCCAGACAAAAGAAAACACCCCGGTCCGAAGACCGGGGTGTTACCTATGTCGCGACTCATCCGTGAACGATGTCTCGACTCATCACAAAAGTGCCCGAAGTGGGACTCGAACCCACACACCTCTCGATACTGCATTTTGAGTGCAGCGCGTCTGCCAATTCCGCCATTCGGGCCTGCCCTGCGGTGTGAATCACAAGTTCACAATCCGTGTTGGGCGCGAATCTACTCTACATGCGGATAGGCTATTTCTGTGAACTGTCAGTTCGCACACGGCAGTCCAACCGCATCTGAGGAGCACCTGTGTCTGAGTCAACTGAGTCCGCCCCGTCCAACGCACCGGCGCGGCGCGTCATCGTCGCCGAGGATGAGACGCTCATCCGTCTCGACATCGTGGAAATCCTCACCGGAGAGGGATACGACGTCGTCGGCGAGGCGGACAACGGCGAGAAGGCCGTTGCCCTGGCCATCGAGCTGAAGCCCGACCTCGTCCTGATGGACGTCAAGATGCCCGTCATGGACGGCATCACCGCAGCCGAGCAGATCGTCAAGGCACGGATTGCGCCCGTGGTCCTGCTGACCGCCTTCAGCCAGAAGGAACTGGTGGAGCGCGCCCGCGAAGCCGGCGCCATGGCCTACGTGGTCAAGCCCTTCACACCCGCCGACCTGATCCCGGCCATCGAAATTGCACTGTCCCGCCACGAGGAAATCAAGGCCCTCGAAGAAGAGGTCAGCGACCTCAAGGAGCAGTTCGCCACCCGCAAGCTGGTGGAGCGCGCCAAATCCCTGCTGACCACGAAGATGGGCCTCACCGAGCCCGAGGCCTTCCGCTGGATCCAGAAGACCTCCATGGACCGCCGCCTGAGCATGCGCGAAGTCGCCGAGACCATCATCAACCAGGTCAACTAGGCTCTTCGCCCGGAGCGCTGCAGCTCCGGAAGCACAACGCAAGATACCGCAAAGGCCCTGCCCGACGACGTCGGCCGGGGCCTTTGCGCGTTATACGGAAGCGGCGCGGGGTTGGGTCCGAAACGTGACCGGGCCGGCCTGCCGCCTGCAGATTTCCCGGTTTTGAAAGCCCGGGACCCGCCCCGGCTTATGCGGCGCCGGACGCGACGCCTATATTTAGGGCACCTCTTGCAGGAGAAAATGAACTATGTGCGTCTCCCCCGCCGGCCTGCTTCATCCGCCGCCACTCATGGGCCGCGAACTATCCCGGCCACGGCTGGTACCTGCCACCGGCACCGGAACCACCGAGGTATGGTCCGCTGCAGGCACGGGCAAAACAACGCTCCTGGCCATGTGGGCATCCGAGCTGGCGTCCGCTGGCGAAACCACTGCTTGGATCAGCCTTCCCGCGGTCGGCGGACCCGCCCCCTTGCTCGCCGCACTAACCCGGATCCTGCCGGGTCCTGACGGCCGGCGGCTGACGGTACTCATCGACGACATCCACTGCCTGGACACCGCCGCAGACGGCGGCCGGTGGCTGGCCGCCCTGATTGCTTCCCGGCCGTGGAATGTCCGTTTTGTCCTCGCCGGACGCCATCCGCCCCAACTCCCCTACAACGACGGCGCCCGGTCCCGGCCCGCTCCCCCGGCAGCGGATTCACCGTCCGGCGGCGCGACGCTCACGTACGGCACGCAGGAACTGGCCTTCACGACGGCGGAAACAGCCGCTTTTCTGGGCGCCCGCGGCATTCATCTCATCCAGCAGGACCTGGACATCGTCCAGGCTCTCACCGGAGGCTGGGCTGCTGCCCTCACGCTGCTGCCGGGGATGTATCTGGGGTACGATTCCCACCGGCCAACCCCTGCCAACCGGGACCGGGACTACGGTTCGCCACCCGGCAGCCTGTTCGAGCTGCTCACGCCCAAAGAGCAGGAAATCCTGCATGAGCTGCCGCAGTACCAAACCGTGCAGAGCATCGCCGCGAGGCAACAGCTCAGCCCCAATACCGTGAAGACCCATATCAGGTCGCTCTACCAGAAACTCGGCGTTACCAGCCGAGCTGCGGCTGTCTCCAAGGCCATCGATAATGGCCTTTTGTAGGGACGCACGGTGCCCCGCCGTCCTGCGGTGAACCTTTAGGCGGGAACCACCCTGCGCTTGATCGTTTCGAATTCGTCCGGAGTGATGGCTCCCTGGTCCAGGAGATTCTTGGCCTTGGAAATTTCGTCGCTGGGGCTTCCCCCGGCAACCCGGCGAATGTATGCCTCGGTGGATTCCCTGCTCGCCTCGGCGCTTTCCTGCGCCCGCTCATTCATTCCCTTGCCGCGGGCAATGAGATACACGAGGACGGTAAGGACGGGAAAGAACAGCAGGAAGATCAGCCAGACAGCCTTCCCCCAGCCGCTCATCCCGCGGTCCCGGAAGAGGTCGCTGATCACCGCGAACAATGCCATCAGGTAGGCAAAGAAAACCGTGGCGGCAAATACCCACCAGATAATGCTCCAAAAGTCGTCCCAGAATTCCATGGAGGCCTCCTGCTTTCATCGGTTGGCGCGGCGCTCAAACGAGCATCTCCTGCCAGGCCACAGCCTCCCCCAGCGCCGGCACATGACAGACGGAATTCCACGCAGCTACCACTCAATTATGAATTCCGGCTGGTCCCGGGCACCTCACCCTCAAAGGGTGAGATGGGACGCCGGCGGCGCCGGCCGCCTCCCAGACCCCTCCGGTCCAGGCGGTTTTGGGGTGGGAAGTTAGGTTCCTTAAGATCGGGGCCCGAGTCTCCCCTGGGTTTGAAATCAGGGTTATATCCAGAAAGTTTGATATGAGTGGATGGAAACGGATAACAAAAAGGGAAAAAGCTGCCCGGCCGGATGATCCGGCCGGGCAGCTTCATGTCGCGAGGACTGTGGTGCGCAGGTTCAGCGCACCGGAAAAACCCGGTTTAGATGGGTTTGGCCTTGCCCTTGTTGGCGCTCTTGATCGGCCACGGGCCAACCTTCTCCTTGACCCGCATCTGCCCCTCAAGGCGCTGGCCGGCGTCGGCGATATCCCCCACCTTGTGGACCTTGATGGAGTTGGTGGATCCGGCCTGTCCGGGAGGCGAACCGGCGGCGATGACCACCAGGTCGTCCAGCTCCACGAGGTCGTTCTCGAACAGGGTGCGGTCCACCTGGGCGGTCATCTGGTCGGTGTTCTCCGCGAACTCGACCAGCATCGGCTGGATTCCCCAGAAGAGGCTCATGTAGCGGTAGGTCTGCTCCACCGGGGTGAAGGCCAGGACCGGCTTCTTCGGGCGCAGGCGGGAAAGCCGGCGGGCGGAGTCGCCGGACTGGGTGAAGGTACAGACGAACTTCGCATCCAGCTGGTCGGCAATTTCCACGGCTGCACGGGTAATGGCGCCGCCGCGGGTGCGCGGCTTGGAGCCCAGGGCCGGCACGCGGTTCAGGCCGTGCTCTTCGGTGGACTCGATGATCCGGGCCATGGTGGTCACGGTTTCGATCGGGTACTTACCCACTGAGGTTTCGCCCGAGAGCATCACGGCGTCGGCACCATCAAGGACGGCGTTGGCGCAGTCGGAAGCCTCGGCGCGGGTGGGGCGCGGGCTTTCGATCATGGATTCCAGGACCTGGGTGGCCACGATGACCGGCTTCGCCCAGCGGCGGGCCAGCTCAATGGCGTTCTTCTGGACCAGGGGGACGTCTTCCAGCGGCAGTTCGACGCCGAGATCGCCGCGGGCAACCATGATCGCGTCAAACGCGTCGATGATTTCCTCGATGGCTGCAACGGCCTGCGGCTTCTCGATCTTGGCGATGACCGGCACGCGGCGGCCTTCCTCGTCCATGATCTCGTGGACGCGGCGGACGTCGACGGCATTGCGGACGAAGGACAGGGCAACCATGTCCACGCCGGTGCGGATCGCCCAGCGGAGGTCGGCCTCGTCTTTGTCGCTCATGGCGGGAACGCTCACGGCAACGCCCGGGAGGTTCAGGCCCTTGTTGTTGGACACGGCGCCGGGAACCGTTACTTCCGTGACAACCTTGACGTCGTCCACGGCGGTGCAGCGAACGGCAACCTTTCCGTCGTCAATGAGCAGGGTGTCCCCCACGTTGACGTCGTTCGGCAGGCCGGTGTGCGTGGTGGAGACAATGTCCTTGGTGCCGGGCACGTCCTCAATGGTGATCGTGAAGACGTCACCCTTGTTCAGGAAATGCGGACCGTCCATGAAACGGCCCAGGCGGATCTTGGGGCCCTGCAGGTCGGCGAAGATGCCGACGGGCTTGCCAAGTTCCTCGGAAGCACGGCGCACGTTGTCGTAGACCGACTTGTGCACATCGTGATCGCCGTGGCTCATGTTCATGCGGGCCACGTCCACGCCTGCGCGCAGAACCGCGAGGGTGTTTTCATAGCTGTTGATTGCGGGGCCAAAAGTGGCCACAATTTTTGCGCGTCTCATATACTCCAGCCTAGTCGCCCTGCCTCGATTGCGCATGGAGACGGGCCGCAGCATCCGACTATGAAGGAGACTACGGCCCGTGTTTTTTCTCTCACACGGCTTCTGCCAGCACACAGTGGGTCTGGCCGTAGACGGTGAACATGCACTTGTTGCAGTGGATACAGAGCCCGGGCTTGGTCGAGTCTTCAGCCAGCCGGTTGATCAGGTCCGGCTCGCGCAGCAGCGCCCGGCCCATGGCGGCGAACTCGAATCCCTCTGCCATGGCGGTCTCCAAATGGGCCATGTTGTTGATCCCGCCCAGCAGGATCAACTTGGCATTGCGCACGACAGGCCGGAATTGCCGGGCGGCCTCAAGCATGTACAGGTCGTAGTACGGGTACTCCCCCAGGATCTTTTTGCCGAGGACCTTCACTCCGGTCTTGAATGGTTCCTTCATGACCGCTGCCATTCCGTCCACCGGAACGTCACCGCGGAAGAGGAACATCTGCTTCTTCACGGAAGAACCCATGGTCAGCTCTATGGCGTCCAGCACGTTGTCCGAGTCCAGCAACTGCGCCGACTGCAGCGATTCGTCGAGCCAGATACTGCCCTTGATGCCGTCATCCATGCTCATCTTCGCCATCACGGCGACCCTGTCCCCGACAGCATTCTTCACCGCCCCGGCGATCTCCCGGGCAAACCGGGTGCGGTTCTCAATACTGCCTCCATACTCGTCCCTGCGCTTGTTCATCCAAGGGCTCATGAATGAGCTGGGCAGGTACAGATGCCCGAAGTGGAGCTCGACGGCATCGAACCCGGCGTCGGCGGCGATGATCGCTGCGTCACGGAACTGGTCGACGACGTCGCGCATCTGACTCCGGCTGATCTCCTTGCAGAGCTGGAACGAGGTGGGGTTGACGAAGGTACTCGGCGAGAGTGCGGCGACGCCGGTGACGGCACGGCTGGCTACGACGCCGGCGTGGCCCAGCTGGGCCGAAATGGCTGCACCCTCAGCATGCACCGCATCCGTGAGGCGCAGCAGTCCCGGAACGGCCTCGGCGGACATGATGATCTGCCCCGGCGCGCTTCGGCCTTCCTGGCCGACGGCGCAGTACGCGACGGTGGTCATACCCACCCCGCCCCGGGCAAAGCCAACATGGAAATCGATCAGGTCCTGGGTAACAAGCCCGTCGGGCGACCGGCCTTCGGACGTTGCTGCCTTGATGATGCGGTTGCGCAGCTGGACGGGTCCGATGCTTGCCGGCGACAGCGGCGAGGGAACGGGCGGACGGGTACCAAGAGTGATATCAACAGGCATGCGAAGACTCCTTGTAGGCTGGGAAGCCGGATCCCGCAGACAGCCTCATTGCCACTGCGGGGTAAAAGTGACACCCAGTTTCAGAAACTCTAGCTCTCCGATCGTCAGGATCAACCGTGCCCAAGACCGTGTCGTGCCCTAGCCGTCCGCCCGCGGGGCTGCGGGAACGCAAGAAGGCACAGGTTCAGGCGCTTCTGGTGGACACGGCCCAACGGCTATTCGCGGAACAGGGCTTTGCCGCAGTGACCGTGGATCAGATCGTGGACGCGGCCGGTGTTTCGCGCAGCACCTTCTTCCGCTACTTCGACACCAAGGATGCCGCCCTCTTCCACAACTCGCGGCTGGCGTTGGACGGGATGCTGGACGATTTCCACGCCCGCTGCACAGACGGCGGGCCCTGGGACGCACTGCGCCGGGCGCTGCTGCAGGCCGCGGCGGATTTCGAGTCCCGGCGGACATATTTCCGGATGCTGCACCACCTCATGTCCGAGGACCGCGGCCTGCGGGCCAGCTCCGCCGAACACGCCGATTCCATGCTGGCCGAAGTCACCGCCCACTATCTCTCGCACACGGGAGACACAGACCCGCTGACGGCACGGGTGCAGGTGGCGGTCACCTGGGCGGCCTCAGCCGTCGCCATGGATCTTTGGATGGGCGATGACACGGCCGGTCTGCAGGCGCTGACAGCCCGGGCCCTCGAAGCCCTCGATGAGGGGAACCGGGGCCGGGAAACCGGGCACTGCTGACCGGGGCGGGGGCGCCTGGTCACAACACCTGCAGGCCTGCCCCTACAGCGGCGTAATCGCCCGGTCGCTCGGCGCCACCGGAGCGGGCAGGCGGGTGGAGCCCATCAGCCACTGGTCCACGGCCGCCGCGCAGGCCCGCCCCTCGGCGATCGCCCACACGATCAGGGACTGCCCGCGGCCGGCATCCCCGGCGGCAAAGACACCGGGGGTTTTTGTCATGTAGTAGCCGTCACGGACCACGTTGGTGCGCTCGTCGAACTCGGCCTGTACCTGCTCGGCCAGCCCGGCCGGTTCCGGGCCGGTGAAGCCCAGGGCCAGGAAGACCAGGTCCGCCGGCAGCACGCGTTCGGTGCCTGCCTTGGGCACGCGCCGGCCGTCCACGAACTCGGTCTCGGCGATCTTCACCCCGGTCAGCTTCCCGTTCTCCCCCACGAACTCCACGGTGGACGCGAGGTAGGTCCGCTCCCCGCCTTCCTCGTGTGCGCTGGCGGTTTCGAACAGCGTCGGGTACATCGGCCACGGCTGGTGCGCGGCGCGCTCGGCCGGCGGCTGCTTGCCGATCGCCAGCGTGGTCACCGACGCGGCCTGCTGGCGGTGGGCGGTGCCCAGGCAGTCGGCGCCGGTGTCGCCGCCGCCGAGGATGATCACGTGCTTGCCCTCGGCGTTGATCTGCCGCTTGACCTGCTCGCCGGCCACGACGCGGTTGGCCTGCACCAGGTATTCCATGGCGAAATGCACGCCATCCAGCTCGCGGCCGGGGATCGGCAGGTCGCGCGGAACGGTGGAGCCGGTGGCGACGACGACGGCGTCAT
This sequence comes from Arthrobacter jiangjiafuii, assembly GCF_018622995.1. Classification (NCBI taxonomy): domain Bacteria; kingdom Bacillati; phylum Actinomycetota; class Actinomycetes; order Micrococcales; family Micrococcaceae; genus Arthrobacter; species Arthrobacter jiangjiafuii. The sequence goes on along the minus strand of NZ_CP076022.1, from coordinate 1,617,358 downwards.
ACCGGCGCCGCAGCTGCTCCCAGCTGATGTCCCGGCCCACTTCGACACCGGTGCGGAACCGGGTGCCCTCGGCGCGCATCTGGTCCAGCCGGCGGTCCACCTGCAGCTTTTCCATCTTGAAGTCGGGGATGCCGTAGCGGAGCAGCCCGCCGATCTTGTCGTCACGCTCATAGACCGCCACGGTGTGTCCGGCGCGGGTGAGCTGCTGGGCGACGGCCAGGCCGGCCGGTCCGGAGCCGACGACGGCGATCGTCTTGTCCGTGAGCCGCTCGGGGGCGTGCGGGGTCACCCAGTTCTCGTCGAAGGCCTGGTCGATGATCGAAACCTCAACCTGCTTGATGGTCACCGCGGGCTGGTTGATGCCCAGCACGCAGGAGGCTTCGCAGGGAGCCGGGCACAGCCGTCCGGTGAACTCCGGGAAGTTGTTGGTGGCGTGCAGCCGTTCAATGGCCTCGCGGCCCTTGTGCCGGTACATCAGGTCATTCCATTCCGGAATCAGGTTCCCCAGCGGGCAGCCCTGGTGGCAGAACGGAATGCCGCAGTCCATGCAGCGTCCGGCCTGTTCCTTCAGGACACCCTTTTCCTGGGCCTCGTAGACCTCTTTCCAGTCCATGATGCGCACGGGTACGGGCCGGCGCGGCTGGGTCTGGCGTTCGCGTACTTTCAAGAATCCGCGTGGGTCAGCCACCGGTTACCTCCAAGATTCGGGTCCAGGCTTCGGCGCCGTCGGGGTCAAGACCCGCTTCGGCGGCGGAAGCGCGGGCATCCAGCACCGCTGCGTAGTCACGCGGCAGCACTTTGGTCATGCGGCGGGCAGTTGCGTCGAAATCCTCCAGCAGGGCGGCGGCCAGCGCGGATTCGGTCTCTTCGACGTGCTGCACCAGCAGGCCGCGGACAATGTCGGCGTCCTCGGCGTCCAGCGGTTCCAGGCGCAGTTCGCCCTTCTCCAGCGCGTCCTTGTTCATCCGCTCTGGCTTGAGGTCCAGCAGGTAGGCGGTGCCGCCGGACATGCCGGCGCCGAAGTTGCGGCCGGTGGGGCCCAGGATCAGTGCCTGTCCCCCGGTCATGTACTCGCAGCCGTGGTCGCCGATGCCTTCGACGACGGCGGTGGCCCCGGAGTTGCGGACCAGGAAGCGTTCGCCCACCTGGCCGCGCAGGAACATCTCGCCGCTGGTGGCGCCGTAACCGATCACGTTGCCGGCAATGACGTTCCGCGCGGCGTCGAACACGTTGGCGCGGTCCGGGCGGACCGTGATCCGGCCGCCGGACAGGCCCTTGCCCACGTAGTCGTTGGAGTCCCCGAGCAGGCGCAGCGTGATGCCGGCCGGCAGGAACGCGCCGAGGGACTGTCCGGCCTGGCCGGTGAGGGTCACGTCGATGGTGTCGGTGGCCAGGGTGTCGACGCCGAACGTCTTGGTCACGGTGTGCCCCAGCATGGTGCCCACCGAGCGGTCGGTGTTCACCACGTCCAGGGTGATGCGCACCGGGTTCCGGTTGGACAGCGCGTCGGCGCTCATTTCGATCAGCTTGTTATCGAAGTGCGAGTCCAGGTCGTGGTTCTGCGGCACCATGTTGCGCATTGGTGCGCCTGCCTCGACGACGTCGGGCCCGCGCAGGATCGGTTCCAGGTCCAGGCCGTCGGCCTTCCAATGCTCGATCGCCGCCTTGGTGTCCAGCAGTTCGGTGTGGCCGATGGCCTCTTCCAGGCTCCGGAACCCGAGTTCGGCCAGGATTTCGCGGATCTCCTCGGCAATGAACTCGAAGAAGTTCACCACGAACTCGGGCTTGCCGGAGAACCGGGCCCGCAGTTCGGGGTTCTGCGTCGCCACGCCGACCGGACAGGTGTCCAGGTGGCAGACGCGCATCATGATGCAGCCCGAAACCACCAGCGGAGCGGTGGCGAAACCGAACTCCTCGCCGCCAAGCAGCGCGGCGATCACGACGTCGCGCCCGGTCTTGAGCTGCCCGTCCACCTGCACCACCACGCGGTCGCGCAGGCCGTTGAGCATCAGTGTCTGCTGGGTTTCGGCCAGGCCGAGTTCCCACGGGGCGCCGGCGTGCTTGAGCGAGTTCAGCGGCGAGGCGCCGGTGCCGCCGTCGTGCCCGGAAACGAGCACGACGTCGGCCTTGGCCTTGGTCACGCCGGCGGCCACGGTGCCGATTCCGGCCTCGGAGACCAGCTTGACGTGGACCCGGGCGCTGGGATTCGAGCGCTTCAGGTCGTAGATCAGCTGGGCGAGGTCCTCGATGGAGTAGATGTCGTGGTGCGGCGGCGGGGAAATGAGTCCGACGCCGGGCGTGGAGTGCCGGGTGCGGGCCACCCACGGGTAAACCTTCTGCGCCATCAGCTGGCCGCCCTCGCCGGGCTTGGCGCCCTGGGCCATCTTGATCTGGATGTCGTCGGCGTTGGTCAGGTACAGACTGGTGACACCGAAGCGCCCGGAGGCGACCTGCTTGATCGCCGAACGGCGTTCGGGATCGAGCAGCCGCTCCACATCCTCGCCGCCCTCGCCGGTATTGGACTTGGCGCCCAGCCGGTTCATGGCGATGGCCAGGGTCTCGTGCGCCTCCTGCGAGATGGAGCCGTAGCTCATCGCGCCGGTGGAGAAGCGCTTGACGATGCTGGAGACCGGCTCCACCTCGTCGATCGGCACCGGGGTGCGGCCGGCGGTGTTGAATTCGAGCAGGCCGCGCAGGGTCATCAGCGACTTGGACTGGTCATCCACGCCGTTGGTGTAGGCCTTGAACACGTCGTAGCGGCGTTCGCGGGTGGCGTGCTGCAGCCGGAACACGGTTTCGGGGTTGAACAGGTGCGGCGGGCCTTCGCGGCGCCACTGGTATTCGCCGCCGTTTTCCAGCGGCCGGTGCGGATCCTCGATTTCGTCGTCGGGGTAGGCACTGGCGTGCCGGGCGGCGGCTTCGGCGGCAATGACATCCAGGCCGACGCCGCCGAGCTGGGACTGGGTGCCGTGGAAGAACTCGTCCACCAGCTCCTGGCCCAGGCCCAGGGCTTCGAAGGTCTGGGCGCCGCAGTAGGAGGCCACGGTGGAGATGCCCATCTTGGACATGATCTTCAGGACGCCCTTGCCCAGGCCCTTGATCAGGTTGGCCACGGCCTCTTCACGGCTGACGCCGGTGATGTCGCCGTTGCGGACCAGTTCCTCGCAGCTCTCCATCGCCAGGTACGGGTTCACGGCGGAGGCGCCGTAACCCATCAGCACGGCGACGTGGTGCACCTCGCGGACGTCGCCGGCTTCGACCAGCAGCGAGATCTTGGTGCGGTTGGCGCTCTTGAGCAGGTGGTGGTGCACGGCGGAGAGCAGCAGCAGCGACGGGATCGGCGCCCACTGCGCAGTGGAGTCGCGGTCCGAGAGCACGATGTACTCGACCCCGCGGTTCACGGCGCCGGAGACCTTCTCGCAGATTTCCGCGATCCGGGCGCGCAGTTCCGCCTCGCCGCCCTGCGGCCGGTACAGGCCGCGGACCTTCAGCGAGACCTTCTCGCCGTCGGCGTTGGTCAGCTTGCTGATCTTGGCGAGCTGGTCGTTGTTGATCACCGGGAAGTTCAGGGCGATCTGGTGGTTGCGCACCTGGCCGGTGGCCAGCAGGTTCCCCACCGGACCGATGGAGGCGCGCATGGAGGTGACCAGTTCCTCGCGGATGGAATCCAGCGGCGGGTTGGTGACCTGCGCGAAGGACTGCACAAAGTAGTCAAAGAGCAGCCGCGGGCGCTGGGACAGCACGGCAATCGGGGTGTCCGAGCCCATGGCGCCCAGGGGTTCGGCGCCGGTGCGGGCCATCGGGCCGAGCAGGATGCGCAGTTCCTCCTGCGTGTAGCCGAAGGTCCGCTGGCGCCGGTTGATGGAGGCCTTGGTGTGCAGCACGTGTTCGCGCTCGGGCAGTTCCTCCAGGGAGACCTGGTTTTCCTTCACCCAGTCCGCCCACGGATTCGCGGCGGCCATTTCGGCCTTGATTTCGGCGTCTTCGATGAGGCGGCCGGCCTCGGTGTCGACCAGGAACATCTTGCCCGGGGAGACGCGGCCCTTGCGGACCACCTTCGCGGGGTCGATGTCCACCACGCCCACCTCGGAGGCGAGCACCACCAGGCCGTCTTCCATCACCCAGTAGCGGGCCGGGCGCAGGCCGTTGCGGTCCAGGACCGCTCCGACCTGGGTGCCGTCGGTGAAGGACACCGCGGCGGGTCCGTCCCACGGCTCCATCAGCATGGAGTGGTACTGGTAGAAGGCGCGGCGGGCCGGATCCATGGTGGCGTGGTTTTCCCAGGCCTCGGGGATCATCATCATGATGGCGTGGGTGATCGGCCGGCCCGAGAGCATCAGCAGCTCGGCGACCTCGTCGAAGGATGCCGAGTCGGACGCGCCAGGGGTGCAGATCGGGTACAGCTCTTCCGGGGTCTCCCCCAGCAGCGGGTTCTTCAGCTGGGACTGCCGTGCGCGCATCCAGTTGCGGTTGCCCTTGACCGTGTTGATCTCGCCGTTGTGGGCGATGGCGCGGAACGGCTGGGCCAGCGGCCAGGACGGGAAGGTGTTGGTGGAGAAGCGGGAGTGCACAATGCCCAGCCGGGTCTTGAACCGCGGGTCGGACAGGTCCGGATAGAACGGCTCCAGCTGCGCGGTGGTGAGCATGCCCTTGTAGACCATGGTCTTGGAGGACAGCGAGGGGAAGTACACGCCGAACTTGTTCTGGGAGCGCTTCCGCACGCGGAAGGCGCGGGCGTCCAGGTCGGAGGCGTCGCCGTCGGCCGGTGCCAGGAAGACCTGGACGAAGTACGGCATGCAGGCCCGGGACATGGCGCCGACCAGGTCGGCGACGATCGGCACCTCGCGCCAGCCCAGGACGGTCAGGCCCTCGGATTCGGCGATGGCCTCCACGCCGGCGCGGGCGGTGTCCTGTTCCCGGCCCTCGGTGGGCAGGAAGGCGGTGCCGACGGCGTATGTGCCGGGGGCGGGCAGTTCGAAGCCGGTGACGGCCCGGAAGAATTCGTCGGGGACCTGGGTGAGCAGGCCGGCGCCGTCGCCGGTGCCTTCATCGGCGCCCACGGCCCCGCGGTGTTCAAGGTTGCGCAGTGCGGTCAGGGCAGCGTCGACAATGTCGTGGCCCGGTTCTCCGCGCAGTGTGGCGATGACGGCAAGGCCGCAGGCGTCTTTTTCGTTCTCGGCACGGTACAGCCCGGAGTCCGGCGGAAACGCGGCAAAGCGGGTGAACGGCGAAACGGCGGAATCTCCGCCGGGCGGAAACAGTTCAGTCATGAGAGAGTCCTTCCCCCTGATCGAGCGGTGGGAGGGGACGGCGCTGGCCCCACGGCGGACGAGAGGAACGTTCCGCGGTGTACTTCAGTACTTCACGAAGAGGGGCGCCGGGTTGTCCCCGTGCCGGCTCTTCGGGCTGCCACATCTACGTGGCATGAGCACCCGCCGGGAGGGTAACCCGGCCGGTGCTACTTGGCAGTACCCGGAGTACCGGGCTTGCGAGGATTGACGTCCTCGTTTTTTGTCTCTGCGAGATTAGCACGCGGCTGTGACGCAGATGATACCGGAGCCGAATTCTGCTCATCTGTTTCGTTCCTGTGATCTTCGGGCGTCGGTCCGGTTTCAGCCTCAGGTTCCCGGCCGGGCAGGTAAAGGGACGTGTTTGTATCCTTCTTGGCCCGGATTGTCAGGAATATGAACATGCCGATGGAGATGACAAAGAGCAGGACACTGGTCCAGACATTGAGCCGTTGTGTGACGCCGAAGAGCGTAACCATTTCGGCGTCGTCGATGCGCAGGATTTCGATCCAGAGCCGGCCAAGGGTGTAGAAAGCGGCGTAGATCCAGAACAGCCGCCCACCGCGCAGCTTGAACCGCTTGTCCAGGGCCAGCAGCAGGACTACCCCGGCCAGGCACCACAGCGACTCGTAGAGGAAGGTGGGGTGGAAGAGCGTGCCCGGTGCGGTTCCGTCCGGGAAGTTGGCGTTGTTGGCGTCGATTTCCAGGCCCCACGGCACGTCGGTGGGGGCGCCAAAGAGCTCCTGGTTGAACCAGTTGCCCCAGCGGCCCACAGCCTGCGCCAGCAGCAGCCCCGGGACTCCGACGTCGGCGTAGGTGGAAAGCTTGATGCCCGCGCGCCGGCAGCCGATCCAGGCGCCCACGGCACCGAGGGCCACCGCACCCCAGATACCCAGCCCGCCGCGCCAGATCTGGGGAATGAGCGACAGGTCGCCGTTGGCGCCGAAGTATGCGTCCGGTGAGGAGATCACGTGGTAGAGCCGGCCGCCGATGATGCCGAACGGAATGGCCCAGATGGAGATGTCCCAGACCGCCTCTTCGGGCAGTCCGCGGCGCTTCCAGCGCACGGAGGTCATCCACAGGGCCAGGATGATGCCGGCCAGGATGCACAGCGCGTAGGCGTGGATGGTGAGCGGTCCCAGCGAGATGCTGCTGAAGTCCGCGGGCGGGCTGGGGATGCTGGCCGGGGCCGTCACGGACATCAGGTTCATTAGTTGCTCTTCCGGGTTCCGGTGCTGAGTTCTCGGGTTAGGTCGGCCACTGCGCGAACGCCGCCGTCGCGCAGTGCGGCCACCAGTGCGGTGCCCACGATCACGCCGTCGGCGTACGCGCCGATCTCCTGGACATGCCCGGAGTTGGAGACACCCAGGCCGACGCAGACGCGCTGGGCACCGGCGGCGCGGGCGGCGGAGACCACGTCCTTGGCGGCGGTGCTCACGGAACTGCGCGCCCCGGTGACGCCCATGATGGACACCGCGTAGACGAAGCCGCGGCTGGCCGCGACGGTGCTCTTCATGCGCTCCTCGGTGGAGGACGGTGCCACCAGGAAGACCCGGTCCAGGCCGTACTTGTCCGAGGCAGCCATCCATTCGGAGGCCTCGTCGGGGATGAGGTCCGGAGTGATCAGGCCCGCTCCCCCGGCTTCGGCCAGGCGGCGGGAGAATTCATCGACGCCCATGCGCACCACGGGGTTCCAATAGGTCATCACCAGCACTGCGGCGTCGGTGGCGGCGGTAATGCCGGCGACGACGTCGAACACCTCGGCCACGCGGAAGCCGTTGGCCAGGGCCTCGGTGGTGGCGGCCTGGATGACGTGGCCGTCCATCACCGGGTCCGAGTAGGGGATACCGATTTCAATGAGGTCGGCGCCGTTCTCTGCCAGGGCGATGCCGGCGTCGATGGTTTCCTGGACCGAGGGGAATCCCGCGGGCAGGTAACCGATCAGCGCGGCGCGGCCGTCTGCGGCGGCCCGGTCAATGGCTGCGGCGGACTTGCTGGCGCTCTGGATAGCCGTGCTCACAGCTGCTCCCCTTCTTTGGCGATTTCTGCTTCTGCGGACTTTTCATCCAGCAGGTTGAACCATTCCGCGGCGGTGGCTACGTCCTTGTCGCCGCGGCCGGAGAGGTTCACCAGCACGATCTTCTGCGAGGCGTCCTGGTTCCCGTCGGTGCCGGCCTCGGCGGCAAGCCGCTGGCCCACCTTGATGGCGCCGGCCAGCGCGTGCGCCGACTCGATCGCCGGGATGATGCCCTCGGTGCGGCAAAGCAGGCGGAAGGCGTCCATGGCTTCGGTGTCGGTGATGGGTTCGTAGGAGACCCGGCCGATGTCGGAGAGGTAGGAGTGCTCCGGGCCAACGCCCGGGTAGTCCAGGCCGGCGGAAATCGAGTGCGATTCGACCGTCTGGCCGTCTTCGTCCTGCATCAGGTAGGACCGGGCGCCGTGCAGCACGCCGGGCCGCCCGAGGGTGATGGTGGCGGCGTGGCGGCCGGTTTCGACGCCGTCGCCCCCGGCCTCGAAGCCGTAGATCTTCACCTCGGGGTCGTCGAGGAAGCCGTGGAAGATGCCGATGGCGTTGGAGCCGCCGCCAATGCAGGCGCAGACGGCGTCGGGCAGCCGTCCTGCCTGTTCCAGCATCTGGGCGCGGGCCTCTTCGCCGATGACTTCGTGGAAGAAGCGGACCATGGCCGGGAACGGGTGCGCGCCGGCGGCGGTGCCGAGCAGGTAGTGGGTGTTGTCCACGTTGGCGACCCAGTCCCGCAGCGCCTCGTTGATCGCGTCCTTGAGGGTCTGCGAGCCGTGCGTCACGGGAATCACCGTGGCGCCGAGCAGTTCCATCCGGGCGACGTTGAGGGCCTGCCGGCGGCAGTCTTCGGCGCCCATGTAGACCACGCATTCCAGGCCGAGCAGGGCGGCGGCGGTGGCACTGGCCACGCCGTGCTGGCCGGCACCGGTTTCAGCGATGATCCGGGTCTTGCCCATCCGCTTGGCCAGCAGGGCCTGGCCCAGGACGTTATTGATCTTGTGCGAACCGGTGTGGTTCAGGTCTTCGCGCTTGAGGAAGATCCGCACCCCGCCGGCATGCTCGGAGAAGCGTTTGGCCTCGGTGAGCAGGGACGGACGGCCGGAGTAGTTCTTGTTCAGCTCAGCGATCTGGGCGCGGAACTTGGGGTCGGCCTTGGCCTTCTCGAAGGTGTCTTCCAGCTCGTCGAGGGCAGCAATCAGGGATTCGGGCATCCATCGGCCGCCGTATTCACCGAAATAGGGACCGGGGGCGTGGCGCAGCGAGCCGTGGGTGTTCAGGAACGCGTCTGCCACCTCCTCGGTAACCGTGCCGGCGGCGGCACGCCGGGCGGCCTCCGCGGGAGCGGTATCGGTGGGGCTGGCTGCGGCGTGGCGGTCGGCAGTGGTCTTGCCTGCGGACTGTGCTGCGCCTGTCTGTTCCGGATTCCCGGTCATGGAGCTGGTTCCTGTCCTGCTGTGGTCCGGGCGGCGGGGCCCGGACAAGGAATTGTTGCGGTTCTCTCAGCCTTTGCCGTGGACGCGCCGGGCGGCCAGCGCCTGGGCACCGGTGCGGGTGAACTCGGCGATGGTGGCAGCGGGATCGTTGTGCCGCACCAGTGCCTCGCCGACGAGGACGGCATTGGCACCCTCGGAGGCGTAGTGCCCGACGTCGGCCGCGTCGCGGACACCTGATTCGGCCACGACAACCGCGCTGGCGGGGATGCTGGATGCCAGCGACGCGAAGACCGAACGGTCAACGTCGAGGGTTTTCAGGTTCCGCACGTTGACGCCGATGATTTTGGCGCCCACGGCCACGGCACGGTCGATTTCCTCGGCCGTGTGTGTTTCCACGAGGGCGTTCATGCCCAGTTCGTGGGTGAGGTCTAGGAAATCCTGCAGCCGGGTGTCGTCCAGGGCTGCCACGATCAGCAGCACCAGGTCGGCTCCGTGTGCGCGGGCTTCCCAGATCTGGTATTCGTCCACGGTGAAGTCCTTGCGCAGCAAGGGGATGTCCACTGCGGCACGGACGGCGTCGAAGTCTGCCAGCGAGCCGCCGAAGCGGCGCTCTTCGGTGAGCACGCTGATCACAGCTGCTCCGCCGTTTTCGTAGCTGGACGCCAGCGACGCCGGATCCGTGATCTCGGCAAGGGCACCCTTGGAGGGGCTGCTGCGCTTGACCTCGGCGATGACGCGCAGAGTGTCCTCCCGGGCGTCACCGCCGCCGAGCGCGGCAAAGGCATCCAGGGCAGGAGCGGCCGCGCGGGCACGCTGGCGCATCTGCTCCAGCGGTACCGTGCGCCGGCGTGCCTCGAGATCCTCTGCCACGCCGGCGACGATGTCGTCCAGAACGCTCATTTAGTGACCGTTGTTGGAGAGCTTCGAGCCGCCTACGCCGTAGCCGGCCTTCCGCAGGATGAAGCCGACCAGCAGGCCAGCGGCCATGACGCCCAGGCCGATGCAGAACCAGAGCACGCTGGCTACGATGTAGCCCCAGCTGGAGATGCCGGCGCCCACGATCATGATCAGGACGCAGGTCCAGGCGGCGGGGGTGTTGCCGTGGCCGATGGTTTCATCGTGGATGCTGGCGTGGACCTCGGCCTGGTTCTCCGGCTTGGTGTCAACGTTGGTTTCAGTGGCGTTTGAGCCCATGGTAATTCTCCTCTAAACGAATCTGTTTCCATTCTGCCATTGACTGGCGGAAACTCTTTCACATGTTGCACTTCAGTGCGCCGGGCATCGGGGCTTCGGACGCTTGAAGCAGGTGTCAGCGGTACGTGGTGGGGTCATCCCCGCGCGTGAGCCGGTCCCAGCTGTCAATGTCGTCAACCGGAGCCTCACCCTCGTCAGCGGCTGATGAACCCGGCGCCGGCGCCGTCGTCGCGCCCTCCCCCGCCGGCGGACCGGCGGGGGCACTCCCGTCGGCAGTGGTTCCGGCGTCCGCCGGCGCGGGAGCCGGGGCGTAGCGGCGGGAGGACGTCCAGCTGCGGCTGGCCAGCGCCATCCAGATCCCGCCCAGGGCGATCAGGATGCCGGCAGCCAGGGCGAGCCACGGCATGACGGTCAGGGTCACCACGGTGTCGGTGGAGCCGCTGACCCCGATGGCCTGGCCGATGGCGCCGGCAGCGCCCTGCAGCGGATCACTGATGACGGTGTAGCTGGCCGCGACAACGCCTACGCCGGCCACCAGCAGGATGACGCTGACGATCCAGCGGGCAATCGGGCCGGCAATGGACGCTGCCAGTGCGGCGGTGATGGCGACAACGGCAAAGGCGGTGACCGCGGTGGCGGCATCGGAACCGGAGACGGCCAGGTCCGGGGTCTGGACGGCCGTGGCGGGCAGCTGGACGTTCAGCCAGGTGCGCGTGGTGGAGGCAAAGGCCGCGATGCCGAAGAGCACCGCTGCCATGATGACGATTCCCTTGCGCTGCCACCTCTTGGTGGGTGTGCTCACTGCAGTACTTCCTGCTCTGGGTTTGGGTTGTGGAGTGTGGGGTTCTCGCCGGAGACGGCTTCCAGGCTCTTGGCGATCAGTGCCGCGCGCAGCGGGGCCGCCGCCTTGTTGACCGTTTCCTGCGCTTCGGCTTCCAGATCGGAGTCGGCGACGATTCCGCCGCCTGCCTGCACAAAGGCCTTGCCGTCGCGCAGCAGCGCGGAGCGGATGGCGATGGCCATGTCCATGTCCCCGGCGAAGTCGAGGTAGCCGATCACGCCGCCGTAGATGCCGCGCCGGTGCGGTTCCAGTTCGTCCAGCAGGCGCAGGGCGCGGGGCTTGGGCGCACCGGAGAGGGTGCCGGCCGGGAAGGTGGCGGCGAGGACGTCGTAGGCGCTGTGCTGCGGGGAGAGTTCGCCGACGACGGTGGAGACCAGGTGCATGATGTGGCTGAAGCGCTCCACTTCCATGAACTGGGTGACGTCCACGCTGCCGGGCACGCAGACCTTGGACAGGTCGTTGCGGGCCAGGTCCACCAGCATCAGGTGTTCGGCGCGTTCCTTCTCATCCGCCAGCAGTTCCTCGGCCAGGGCGCGGTCCGCCTCCTGCGTCTTTCCGCGGGGCCGGGAGCCGGCGATCGGATGGGTGATGGCTTCGCTGCCGGTGACCGTGACCAGGGCTTCGGGTGAGGAGCCCACGACGGCGAACGGGTTCCCGCGTGAGTCCTCGAAATTGAACAGGTACATGTACGGGCTCGGGTTGGTGTTGCGCAGCACCCGGTAGACGTCCAGCGGCGAGGCTTCGCATTCCATTTCGAAGCGCCGGGAAATGACCACCTGGAACACTTCCCCGTCCACGATGGCCTCCTTGCCGCGCTGCACGGCCTTCGTGTATTCGGGCTTGGGCCAGGATTCCTTGACCCCGTCGGTCAGCGTGGTGAGGTCCACGGTCCCGCCGGCGAGTACCGACACCGGCTGCGGGGTGGGCTCGGCCAGCCGCTGCAGCATGGATTCAACGCGGGCGACGGCGTCGTGCCAGGCCTCATCGACCCGTTCATTGGAGCCGTCGAAGTTGATGGCGTTGGCCACCAGCATCACGGTGCCGTTGGAGTTGTCATGGATAGCCATGTCCGAGACCAGGTTCATGGCCAGTTCCGGCAGGTCCAGGTCATCGGCGGGCGGGTTGGGCAGTTTCTCCCAGCGGCGCACGGTGTCCCAGCCGACAAAGCCGACCAGGCCGGAGGTGAACGGCGGCATTCCCTCGAGGCGTTCGGTCTGCAGCAGCTCAATGGTGCGGGCCATGGCCTGCACCGGATTCCCCTCCAGCGGCACCCCGGCCGGCGGCTCGCCGAGCCAGTGGGTTTCGCCGTCGTGCGTGGTGAGGGTGGCGCGGGAGGACGCGCCGATGAAGGAGTAGCGCGACCAGACACCGCCCGCGGCTGCGGATTCCATCAGGAACGTACCGGGGGCGCCGGCTGTGAGCTTGCGGTAGATCCCGATCGGGGTGTGGGCGTCGGCGAGCACGCTCAGCTGCACCGGCACCACGCGGTGCTCGGCGGCCAGGGCCCGGAATTCCTCCAGGCCGGGGCGGATTACTCCAAGATCCTGCATGTCTATGGGCTTCTTTCCGGGTCGGCGCTGGGGTCGGGCAGGGGTTTTACGAAAGGCTCACGGCGCCTTGGGTCAGGACGCCTGCTGCGTCAGGACCGGCAGGTCACGGCCGTCAAAGCAGGTGTGGGTTCCGGTGTGGCAGGCAGCGCCCACCTGGTCCACGCGGACCAGCAGGGCATCGCCGTCGCAGTCCAGGGCCACAGACTTGACCCACTGGACATGGCCGGAGGTATCCCCCTTGCGCCAGTATTCCTGCCGGGAGCGGGACCAGAAGGTCACCCGGCCGGTGGTCAGCGTGCGGTGCAGTGCTTCGTCGTCCATCCAGCCGAGCATCAGCACCTCGCCGGTGTCATGCTGCTGTACGACGGCGGCCACCAAGCCGGCGTCGTCGCGTTTCAGGGCGGCGCTGATCGCCGGGTCCAGGCCCGGTGCCTGCGGGAATTCGGAGGGTGAGTTTAGGGAAGACATCGTATCGATTCTAGTGGCTCGGACTGCGGCGCACCCCATGGGCCTGTCACCCGCGCAGATCGGCGCTTAACGTGCTAGTTTCAGCAGTGATGCGATTTGTACAACCCTCCCGTGAAGTCCTGGCCGAAACGTTGCTTGCGGCCGGTCCTCAAGCGCCTACTTTGTGCGAAGGCTGGCAGACCAAAGACCTGGCCGCCCACCTGTATCTCCGGGAGCACAAGCCCGCCGCTGCCCTGGGCTTTTTCCTGAAGCCCTTCGCGGCCAAGACGGACAAGGCCATGGAGGAGACGGCGCAGAAGGCGTCCACCACCGAGGGCTACGCCAAGCTGGTCAGCGCTTTCCGCTCCGGGCCGCCGCGTCTGTCCCCCATGAGCATCAAGGCCGTGGACAACAGCGCCAATCTCACCGAGTACTTCATCCACACCGAAGACGTGCGCCGCGCCGGAGACCGCTGGGCTCCCCGCGCCCTGGATGCGGATTATTCCGACGCACTGTGGGCAGACTTGATCAAGCGTGCCGCCCTGCTGTACCGAGGCGTGGATCTGGGCATTGTCCTGGTCCGGCCGGACGGTCCCCGCCATGTCGCCAAGCGCGCTCCGGTTTCTGTGGCCATCATCGGCGAGCCGGGTGAGCTGCTGATGCACGCCCACGGCCGTACCAAGCAGGCCCTGGTCATGTTCGAGGGCCAGCCCGACGCCGTCGCGCTTCTGGAAAGCGCCGATATCGGGCTCTAGCCAGCCACCGCGAAGGGCGCCCCCACTGGACAGTGGAGCGCCACATCCCCCGTCACCGTTGGATGAGAAGACCCCGCTTCCCTTGAAAACGAAGGGAAGCGGGGTCTTTTGGTTCATAGGGAGGGGGCCCGGCGTTAGCCGGCGGGATCGGTGTCCGGTTTCTGCGGACGCTCTCCGGCGGACGCCGCCCCGGCGTCACCGGTTTCGTGCCGGTCCTTCTTCTTACCGAACGGCAGGACCTTCATCAGCGGGTGCAGGATCGCCATGACCACCAGGCCCCAGGCAAGTCCGACGACGGCCGAGCAGAGCGTGTTGACGAGCCAGCCGAGGAAACCGCCCACAACCGCAATACCGGCTACCGGATGTTCAAGGGCGTGGACCAGGTCGTACGGTGCGTGCCAGCCGAGGTCGGAGGCACCGACGAGCATGATGTGCCCGCCCACCCACAGCATGGCGACGGTTCCGACCAAGGTGATGGCTGCCAGCACGGCGGGCATGCCCTTCACCAGGAGTCCGCCGAGGCGCTGAGAACCTGCCGATTCTTTCTTGGCCAGATGCAGGCCGATGTCGTCCATTTTGACGATCAGCCCCACCGCCCCGTACACGAGGATGGTGATCGCAATGGCCACGACCACGAGGATGACCGCCCGGACCCAGATGGACGCATCGCCCACTTCGTTCATGGAGATGACCATGATCTCGCAGGACAGGATGAAGTCGGTGGTGATGGCTCCCTTGACCACCTTGGACTCGGCGTCGGGCCCCCGCTCTACCGCCGGTGCCTCCTTGTCCTCGTGGTGGCCGAAGAACTTGTGCCAGACCTTCTCCGCACCCTCGTAGCAGAGGTACGTGCCGCCGAGCATAAGAATGAAGGGGATTACGACGGGGATGAAGGCGCTGATCAGCAGCAGTGCCGGCAGGATGATCAGCAGCTTGTTCCGGAGCGAGCCCCAGAAGATGCGCTTGATCATGGGCAATTCGCGCGACGGGTCAGCTCCTGACACGTACTGCGGGGTCACCGCGGCATCATCAATGACGACGCCGGCGGCCTTCGCTCCTGCTTTCGCGGCTCCGGCAGCGATGTCGTCAACGGAGGCTGCGGCTATGCGTGCCAGGGCAGCGACGTCGTCCAGCAGGGCAACAAGCCCGCCGCTCACAGAACGCCTCCGCGCTGGGGTGGGACGGGGAGGTGTTCATAGTGGACGCCCTCGAGGCGTGAAACTGGCATGTCGAAATTATATAGGCCTGCTGTGCCCCCTCGCCGCAGTTCATCCATGGCCGGCAGGCCTCGTCACAGGCCTGCATCCTTAGCCACGCCTGGGTGAGCTCGCGCATCTGCCGTCCCCCGGCGTGGTTCATCCACTCAGTAATGGACGCCGCGGGACTCGGACGTACCGCCAATCTCCACACTATGGCTCATCTTGTTAGTCACTGCCGATCTTCAATGTGAAGGGAACACTTGCGAATCCCTACAGCATTGGCGAAGAAATGGTCGACGGCGACTGGGCCATGACCATCGACAGCATCGATCTGGACGCCAACGCAGAGATAGCAGCTACGGACAGCATTATTTCGAAGGTTGCCCCGGATCCCGGCAATACCTGGGTGATCCTTACGGTGACGTGGACATACAACGGCGATGAACCGGCAGAGGGTGGAACCAGTTTCAAGGTCGTAAACAAAAACTGGAACGACGCCTTCGATACCGACAACAGGTAACTCACGACATTCAACGACGTTTCGACGCTTAAGCCGGATGAGTCCAAGGCAGGACCCGCCGAGCCCGGTTTCTCGGTCACCGCTGAGGCGATCCTGCAGATGCCGGTTGAACATGCGAACAACTCGAGCATGATCGTTGCGCAGTTCAACCAGGAAGATCCCAATGAGTTCCTGGTGAAGATCGGCTAACTGGACTGCAGACTTCGCGCTTCGAGATCCTCTATGCCCCGGAGCGGTGAAGACGGGGACACGGACTGCAGCGACAAAGCCACTCATGCGGACCGTCAGCTGGGGAGGGCTCCGCCTTCCGCCAGGATCGCTTCCGCAAAAATGCACTGCCCGTAAATACAACCCAGAATAATTATCGGCCCGACGATGAACAGACCGGTTCGCTCCCATCTACGCATGTGATTCGCCGTAGGGCGCCGCGTTCCCTTCCAGGACAGGAAGAGAACTATTACCATTACCGCCATGGCAACAGGCATCGGAATACCCCGCCCGCTGTGACTGTACCTTCCCTGATAAGGCATCCGGGTGTCGAGAGGAACACTCTGGAATACGTAAACCGCAATCACCAGGCATATCAAGAAACCGACCAGATAAAGGGTGCCCATAATTTTCGCCGCTCGCTTGCCCAGCAGCAGATCCTGCTCGGTTAGTCGAGCCGGCGCGCCTTTAACATCGGTACCGGCTTTTCCGCCGTCATCATTTACTTTGCCCACAGCAAGAATCCGTTCTGCTCGGCTATTTGTTCGCCATTCTCAAGAATAGCCTCCCCAAGATGGTCGATGAGTAAGAGCAACGCCCCGGCCTATTGTCCGGGGCGTTGCTCTTACTCATGGCTCCGGTGAAGACGGGGACACGGACTGCAGCGACAAAGCCACTCATGCGGACCGTCAGCTGGGGCGGGCTCCGCCTTCCACCAGGATCGCTTCCGCAAAAAGACACTGCCCGTAAATACAACCCAGAATAATTATCGGCCCGACGATGAACAGGCCGATTCGCTCCCATCTACGCATGTGATTCGCCGTAGGCCCTCGCGTTCCCTTCCAAGACAGGAAGAGAACTATTACCATTACCGCCATGGCAGCAGGCATCGGAATACCCCGCCCGCTGTGACTGTACCTTCCCTGATAAGGCATCCGGGTGTCGAGCGGAACACTCTGGAATACGTAAACCGCAATCACCAAGCATATCAAGAAACCGACCAGATAAAGGGCGCCCATAATTTTCGCCGCTCGCTTGCCCAGCAGCAGATCCTGCTCGGTTAGTCGAGCCGGCGCGCCTTTAACATCGGTACCGGCTTCTCCGCCGTCATCATTTACTTCGCCCACGGCAACAGTCCGTTCTGCTCGGCTATTTGTTCGCCATTCTCAAGAATAGCCTCCCCATGATGGTCCATGAACGCAGACCCGCCCGGGGCAGAGAAGTGCGACCCAACGGCACTGGTGCCGCCAGTGAAGAGGAGTTCCAACGCATCCTGCTTTTCACCGGATGCCTCATTTCCAACATAGGAACCAACCATGGACGTCCCAGCAGCCACGATATGTTCCGTGCCCTGAGCGAAAGCGCCGGAGGACGGCAGCATCTGACGCGCCGGTACGCTTAGGCCCGCGCTGGTCCCACCTTCAACAAACGCGCCAAGGTAGCCCCGAAGATTGTGCTCGTCGGTGGTCAGGCCGTGCGTCGCCGTATTGGCCAAGGCGTCAACCGTACTGTCCGAGACGATATCCGTCACGATCTGGCGCCCTGGTAGTTGTGTCACGTAGTTCCCGACTGCAGGGTGGATGTGGGATGCTGCCTGGCTCAGTCTGGCGCCGGCTTGTGCAGCCACATTGGACACGGCAGCGCGCGACCCGACATTTCCCACTGCCTTGGAGACCAGGACACTTGCCTTGCCAGCCACCGGTCCCGCGATCAGCGCGCTGACCGTGTTGATGATCAGGTCGAAGGTGCTGGCCGGCTTCGTGAATGTCTCGGCGTCGCTGGAGGCGTAGTAATGCTCGGCACCAAAGCGCAGGCCGCCGTCCTGCTTGTTCAGCGATTGGGACAGCACGGACACTTCGGCGCCAGCTTCCCGCAGTCCGCGGTCTGGATGATCACCCGGTCGCGCTGAGAAGAACCACGAGCACTTCCGGATGATCTTTCCGCTACCGCTACCGCATCCGTCACAGTGCAGTCGAGTCTCATTTGGTGGCTCTTGTCGTAGGTCCCAACGATCGACGGGCCGACCAACATCATCGACAACGGCAGGAGGAAGGCGGGAATCCTGGTCCACAGTCACACCCGGTCTTTCCGCAATTGCTCCGGCGACTTCCGAAATGGATTCGCCGTTGTCTTTTCCGGTGGTGAAACGCCTGCCCCCTTCGCTTGGCCTTTTCTGCCGCTTGTTTTCTCCCCGTCGCTCAACTGATGGCTGCTATTCGGCTTCCACCGTGCCTGACGGGACTTTGGAACGGGGCGTCGGCTGGCACCTGCGCTGCAGGGGGCCGCATCTGTGTTGACACTCCCTTCTCCTCCCCCGCGCCCCGTCACATTCGCCCGCCAATCGGTGTGATTTGACTCACCTTCCCTGCCTTGTCATGATGAGTCCCGACCAACCAGTTGGTCGGTGCACCACCACAATGGATTTAGACATGGGGGATCAATGGGAAGTTCCACGCAAAGCCGGCCAGCCACTTCGCTGGAACACAGCGGCAAAGGGCTGGCCTCGGGGAAGCTGGGGTTGTTCCCCTCGACCGTGATCGGTCTGGCCTCCACCGCGCCGCTCTATTCACTGGCTGCCACGCTGGGGTTCATCGTGATGGCCGCCGGCGCCCAAGCGCCGGCAGCACTGATTGCCGCGTTCATCCCGATGTGCCTGACGGCCTTCGCCTACCGCGAGCTGAACACGGCGATCCCGGACAGCGGCACCGCGTTCACCTGGGCTGCAAAGGCCTTCGGCCCGCGTACCGGCTGGATGGCCGGCTGGGGTGTCATGGTGGCCGGGGTGATCGTGATGGCCAGCCAGACAGAGGTGGCTTCCAAATACCTCCTGCTCCTCATCGGAGACGGCTCGATTGCCGAGAACAAGTTTCTGGTTACGGCTTTTGGCGCCGTCATTATTGTGGCAATGACCTGGGTCTCTTACCGCAACGTCGAAACCGGCGCCTGGGCACAGTACCTGCTGATGGCCCTGCAGTATGCGGCGATCATCGCCTTTTGCATTGGTCTGTACTTCGCCATCGGGGCGGCTCCGGTCCTGGGCCTGCAGTTCTCCTGGGACTGGTTCAATCCCTTCGCATCGGATAATCCAGCCGGATTCATGCAGGCCGTACTGATTGCCATCTTCATCTACTGGGGATGGGACACCTGCCTTGCCCTGGCCGAAGAAACAAAGAACCCGCGCACCACACCGGGATTCGCTGCGCTGCTGTCCACCGTCATGCTGCTGGTGACCTACATCGGCATCACCGTGCTGGCCATGATGTTTGCCGGAGTGGGGACCGAAGGCAAGGGGCTGGCCAACCCGGACGGCGCCGAGGACGTGTTCTTCGCACTGCGCATTGACGCCCTCGGGTCCTGGGGCTGGCTGCTGGTCTTCGCCGTCGCGGTTTCGGCCCTGGCCACATGCCAGACGACGATTCTGCCCACGGCCCGCGGCACCTTGGCCATGGGTGTCTACGGGGCATTGCCCAAACGCTTTTCCACCATCAGCGCCCTCTACAAAACGCCCAGCTATTCCACGTTGTTCACCGGAGCCGCGTCCCTGGTGTTCTACGTGGGAATGACGATCATCTCCGGAGACATCCTGGCCGACACCATCGAAAGCACCTCGCTGGCGGTGGCCATGTACTACGCGATCACGTCCTTCGCCTGCATCTGGTACTTCCGCTCCAGCCTGTTCTCCTCGGCACGGAACATCCTGATGCGCTTCGCGCTGCCGCTGATCGGCGGACTCATGATGACCGGAGTGTTCCTGTACTCCGCAGTCAGCATGCTCGATCCGGAATACGGCACCACCACCGTCCTGGGAACCAGCGGCACCTTCGTGATGGGCGTCGGCTCCCTCGCAGCAGGCTTCCTCGTCATGGCCCTGTGGTCACGTCGGCCCGCTGCCCGCGACTACTTCGAGGGCCGCTCACTCAATGAGGCCACCCCAGTGCTGGTCCCCGAACACTAGACAGACCCCCCTCAGCACCACCATCTATTGAAAGCGAATCATCATGCATATCCTCATTCTCGGCGCCGGCGGCGTCGGTTCCGCTGCCGCCCGCATCGCCTCCCGCCGTCCGTTCTTCGACCGGATGACCATCGCGGATTACGATCCGGCCCGCCCGGAAACACTGATCCGGGCCATCGGGGACGCCCGCTACACTGCAGCGCAGGTTGACGCCTCCAACGAGGACAGCGTGGTTGAACTCATCCGCGCCAGCGGAGCAACCCACGTGCTCAACGCCGTGGATCCGCGCTTCGTCATGCCGATCTTCAACGCCTGCAAGACTGCCGGCGTCACCTACCTGGACATGGCCATGAGCCTCTCCGTCCGCCACGCCGAAGAGCCCTTCACCAAGACCAACATCAAGCTCGGCGACGATCAGTTCGCCGTGGCCGATCAGTGGGAGCAGGACGGGCAGCTGGCCCTGGTGGGCATGGGCGTTGAGCCGGGTCTTTCCGATGTTCTGGCCCGCTACGCCGCCGACGAGCTGTTCAGCGAAATCGAGGAGCTCAGCGTCCGCGACGGGGCCAACCTGACGGTGGAGGGCTACGAGTTTGCCCCTTCCTTCTCGATCTGGACCACCATCGAGGAATGCCTGAATCCCCCGGTGCTCTTCGATAAGGACAAGGGCGGCTGGTTTGCCGCCGAGCCGTTCTCGGACCCGATTACCTTCGAGTTCCCCGAAGGCATTGGCGAAGTCGAGTGCGTGAACGTGGAGCATGAGGAAGTCACCCTGATGCCCCGCTGGATCGACGCCAAGCGGGTGGACTTCAAGTACGGCCTGGGCAACGAGTTCATCGAGGTGCTCCGGACCCTGCACAAGCTGGGACTGGACTCGACCGAGCCCGTGACGGTGCGCGGCCAGCAGGTTTCCCCGCGCGACGTCGTCGCCGCCTGCCTGCCTGATCCCGCCACCCTGGGGCCGCTCATGAAGGGCAAGACGTGTGCCGGCGTCCTGGTGACCGGTACCCGCAAGGACGGGACGAAGGGATCGTTGTACCTGTACCACGTCGTCGACAATGAGGAGACGATGAAGCGCGACGATTCGCAGGCCGTGGTGTGGCAGACCGCCATCAACCCGGTTGTCGCTCTGGAACTGCTGGCCAACGGCACCTGGAAGGGTGCCGGCGTACTGGGTCCGGAGGCCTTCGATGCCAAGCCTTTCCTTGAACTCCTGGCCGCCGAGGAGCCCGCCGGATACGGTTCCGCGTGGGGTATCGTCGAGAAGTAAACCCTGAGCGCGCGGCGCACGTCATCCGATACGGATGGGTGCGCCGCCGCTTTCTTTCCCGGAGAACCAGTTAATGACCACAGGTACCAAGCAGGACAAGATCATCGACGCCTATGTGGAGTTGCTTTCCGAGCACGGAACCGCTGAAGCCACCATCGACGCAACCGCCCGGCTCAGCGGACTGTCGAAGGCAGGGCTGCTGCACCATTTTCCGTCGCGGCAAGCCTTGGACGATGGACTGGTCAGCCGCCTGCGCACCCTCATCGCTGAGGATGTGGCTGCCATGGCACACGACCCCAAACAGGCAGTGCACTACTACCTGGCGTCGTCACTGGACGACTCATCGTCCCTGGAACGCATGGTTGTGGCTGCCACCCGCCTGGCCCAGCGCGGGCATGAAGAAGCCGCCCAGGCGCTGAGGTCCGGCCGGGACCAGTGGTACGCCGTCCTGCTGGAGGCCCTGGGCGATCCGGCGCTGGCAAAACTCGCCCTGCTCGCCGGTGACGGCCTGAGCTACCACCAGGACATCACCCGTGGTGAACGCGACGGATTCGTCACGGCCAACACCCTGGACGAATTGGTCCCCCTATTGCAGAACCGTCAAACCGCCAGCTGAACGGCCACGGGAAAAGGGCGCCCCACCGGATCGGTGGGGCGCCCTTTGTCTGTTATAGCCAGACCAACAGAGCCGGAGCCGGAGCCGGACTAGATCGTCGCGGCGTCGATGACGAAGCGGTAGCGGACGTCGGACTTCAGCACCCGTTCGTAGGCGGTGTTGATTTCCGCGGCATCGATCAGCTCGACCTCGGGGGCGATGTTGTGCTCGGCGCAGAAGTCCAGCATCTCCTGGGTCTCGGCGATGCTGCCGATCCCCGACGACGCGAACGAGCGGCGGTTGCCCATGAGCGCGAAGACCGAGACCGGCAGCGGCTTGGGCGGGGCGCCGACGTTGACGATCGTTCCGTCCAGGCGGAGCAGGGACAGGTACTGCTGCATGTCCACCGGCGCGCTGACTGTGTTGATGATCAGGTCGAAGGTGTTCGCGAGCTTCTTGAACGTTTCGGCGTCGCTGGTGGCGTAGTAGTGCTCGGCACCAAAGCGCAGGCCGTCGTCCTGCTTGTTCAGCGACTGGGACAGCACGGTAACTTCGGCGCCCATCGCGGCGGCGATCTTGACGCCCATGTGGCCGAGTCCGCCCATGCCGACGACGGCGACCTTCTTGCCCGGTCCCGCGTTCCAGTGGGCCAGGGGCGAGTAGGTGGTGATGCCGGCGCAGAGCAGCGGGGCTGCGGCTTCATACGGGATGCTCTCGGGCACGCTCAGCACGAAGTCCTCGACGACGACGATGGCCGTCGAGTAACCGCCCTGCGTGATGGAGCCGTCGCGGTCCACGGCGGTGTAGGTGCCGGTATTGCCGTTGAGGCAGTAGTTCTCCATGCCGGCGAGGCAGTTCTCGCACTCGCGGCAGGAGTTGACCATGCACCCCACGCCCACCCGGTCGCCGACCTTGTGGCGGGTCACCTCGGCGCCGACCTCGGCTACGGTGCCGACGATTTCGTGGCCGACCACCTGCGGATAGGCGATGGGTCCCCACTCGCCGCGGACGGTGTGGATGTCCGAGTGGCAGACCCCGGCGTAGGCAATGTCGATGAGGACATCGTGCGGGCCGACGTCGCGGCGTTCGATCGTGGTGGGAACCAGCGGGTCGGTGGCTGAGGTGGCGGCGTAAGCGCGAGCGGTGGTCATACTTCTCCAAGCTGTGGGGGAACAGTGCCGAAAAAGGGCACTTAAAGCACAAGCCCGCTCCGGGGTGATTTATTTCCCTCCACCCTGACAACCCTCGGAGGGTGTACAGATAAAGGGCTTGTCCCGGCGTCACAGCAGCGTTAGTACGTGAGCGGGACAGCGGTCAGGCTCGGATGCGGATGACGTGTTTGCCCCGGACACCACCTGCCTCAAGGGCTCGGTGCGCATCGGCGATCTTCTCAATCGGATGGACTTCCTGGATGACGGGCATCATTGCGCCGGCCTCGACGGCATTCGTAAGGTCCGCAATCAACCCTCGCGGCGGCTTGCCCCCGAAGCTTCTGATCCGTTTCCGTCCGTAGATAGCTGAAAAGGCGATCGCCGCAATGCTCCTCACGGAAGAGAAAGCGATTGTGACCATTCGCCCGTGCTCTGATAGGTGCTGACGGTACTGCAGCAGGTCGGAGCCGACGGTGTCGATGATCGCGTCGAAACTTCCGAGGTCCTCAACGCGCGTCAGCCTTCGGTCGAGCACGGTATCTGCCCCAAGATCACGCACCGGCTGCATGTTCGACTTACTGGCAAGAGCGGTGACGTGCGCACCCAGTGAGTGAGCGTACTGGACGGCAGCACTTCCGACTCCGCCGGCTGCACCCCTGACCAGGACGCGGCTCCCCGCCGTGACCCTGCCTTGGCCTCTCACCGCAGTGATAGCGGTGACGCCCACCGCCGGCAGGGCCGCCGCCTCTCAGGGCTCCCCGGCGAAGGCAAATGATTATCGATGAACTTTCGATTCACGTGGCAGCGGTACTGTTTTCCCATGGTCACCCAACCTCGCTCCGCAACATTGACTGCCCATGTTCACGAACAACTCCGCGCCGAGATCCTTGGCAATGTGTTTGCGCCAGGCAGTCCCCTGCGCCTTGCGGTGTTGTCCAAGCGGTATGGAACCAGCATGTCAGTCATCAGGGAAGCCCTGGTCCGCCTCACTGAACAGCATTTGGTAGTACTTCTGCCCAATCAGGGGTTCCGGGTAACGGAAATCTCACGGGAAGACCTGATTGACGTCACCGAGCTGCGCATCATGCTGGAGGGTCTGGCCCTGCGTCGGTCCATCGAAAACGGCGACATGGATTGGGAGGCCAGGGTCGTCTCCTCGCACCACGTGCTGGAGCGGGCCGAGCTCCACCGCGAGGGCGAGCCCGGCACCACGGCTGAATGGAGTGCAGCCCATGCAGCCTTCCATGACGCGTTGGGCACAGCCAGCGGCAGTCAGCGACTGATCGGCATGGTGCGGGGACTTCGGGACAGCTCTGAACTCTACCGCCAGCTTTCGGGGGTAGGTGTGGCAGAAGCCAAGCGTGACGTTCCCGCCGAGCACCGGGAACTGATGGAGCTGGCCTGCGACAGACGCGCCGACGAGGCAGTTGCGGCCTTAGGGCGCCACCTCCAATGCACCACAGACTTGCTGCTCCAGGCGGCCTTGGCAGAAGACGGCGGTGGCCGCTACAACTGATTCGAGGATAATCCGGATATTTTCGATAATTGCTTGCATTGACGACAAAAGTGGTTGATGCTGGCTGGACCACGGACGCGCTAGAGACGTGCGTCACAGTCCAAAGGGGATATTCATGACCGGCTCTTCTTCCTCGGGAGCACATGCTGCTTCGGCAACTGACCCCGGCGTCTCCACATCCGGTGCCCTGCGGGGCCTCGGCACCACTATGCAGGGGATACTCCTGCTGTTGGGCAGCTGTATGCCGGTCCTGGGCGCGGTTCTCCTGTCACCCGTGCTGCCAACCATGGCCGCACACTTCGCGGACACACCCGGTGTCGCCATCCTGGTTCCGATGGTCCTGACCGTTCCGGCCCTGTTCGTCGCGTTGGTTTCGCCGGTCGCCGGCGCTGTCGCAGACAAGGTGGGGCGCAAAAACCTGCTGCTCTGGGCAATGGTCGCCTACGCTGTCTTCGGCATGGCACCCTTCTTCATGGATTCGCTGGTCCAGATTGTCGTCACACGGGCCTTCGTAGGCGTCTGCGAGGCCTTCATCATGACCTGCTGCACCACACTGATCGGTGACTACTTCCACGAAACCCGCCGCAACAAGTACCTGTCCCTTCAGACCGTCTTCACCACCGTCAGCGCGGTGGCGTTCTTGACGATCGGCGGCCTTCTCGGTGCCGGCGGCTGGCGCAACACCTTCTGGATGTACGGCGTCGCCGTAGTGCTGGCTGCCATCATGCTGCCTGTCCTCTGGGAACCGGTCAAAAACCCTACGCGCAATCTGCGCCAGGCCGTCCCGTGGCGTCAGCTCAGCAAACCGGCCGTGGTCACGTTGTTCGGCGGGATCGCCTTCTACACTCTGGTCGTCCACCTCTCCTACATCCTGACTGATCTCGGCCTCTCTGATGTAGCCAGAATCGGGATGATGTCAGCTTTGGCCTCGCTGGCTACTGCAGTTGGGGCCTTCTCCTTCCGCCTGGTCGGTGGCTTCGGTCCGTACCGGCTTCTGCCTATTGCCTTCGGTTTGACGTCCGTCGGGTTTGTGGTGATTTGGGGTGCCTCCTCGATTCCGGTAGCAATGGCAGGAGCCGTTTTCGCCAGCGCGGGCACCGGTCTGCTGTTGCCATCGCTGATCACTTGGGCTCTTGGTGTTCTGCCGCAGGAGGTGCGCGGGACGGGCACAGGGATCTGGACCAGTTCTTTGTGGATCGGCCAGTTCATCTGCCCCTTCGTCGTGGCGGCCCTCGGCGCAGCAGCGGGTGGCCTCGCAGCCGGCATCGGCATTCTGGGACTTCTGGCGGCCGTAATGGCGGCGGTCAGCTTCTTTACAGCGGGCAGGCCGGTCAAGGCGAACAGCGTCACCCAAGCCACGGCCTGAGATCGAATCAGCCACAGTCAACCGCTTGTACGCCGCCAGGTAAAGACTTCCATCCTCAATGACGAGAGACCCGGCCGGCAGAAACGTCCGGCGCCCAGGAGGCAACCATGAACCACCTCGATATTCCCGTACTGATTGTTGGAGCAGGGGGTGCCGGACTGACGGCTTCGATGCTGTTCTCGGATCTTGGGATCGAGTCCCTCGCCATCAGCAGCACGGCATCCATTTCCGTGCTGCCAAAGGCCCACGTGCTCCAGCAGCGTTCCATGGAGGTTTACCGAAAGCTCGGTGTCGCTGATGATATTTACGCCCAGGGCACTCCGGCGGAAAACATGGCCGCCACCGGCTGGTACGCCGGCCTCGTCGGCAAGGACCCCATCTACGGCAAGGAGATTGCCCGCCAGGAATCCTGGGGCGCAGGCTATCAGGATCCGGACTACGTCGCGGCAAGCCCGTGCCGACAGACCAATTTGCCGCAGATCAGATTGGAACCCATCCTTCTGAAACATGCCCGGGAAAAGTCACCCGAAGGTGTGCTCTTCAACCATGAGCTGATCTCTTTCGAGCAGGACGACGATGGCGTCACTTCCACCGTGCTCAACAAGGAGACCGGTGAAACATTCACCGTTCGCAGTGCTTACCTGCTGGGCTGCGACGGCGGCCGGACCGTCGGCAACGCTCTCGGCATCGATATGCAGGGGGAACGGAACATCCTCTACAGCGTCTCAGTTCACTTTTCCGCAGATCTCAGCCAGCATGTCAGTGACCCCGGCGTGCTGATCCGTTGGATGTGGCCTGCGCATACCGGCCTGCTCACGCTGCTGATACCCATGGGCCCGGAGAAGTGGGGTCCGGAGTCGGAGGAGTGGGTCTTCCACGAGAACTACGCCGCGGATGACAGGCGCATCTTCGACGACGGGGCCATGGTTGCCGACATGAAGATGGCGCTGGGGCTGCCTGACCTTGAGCCGGAAGTCCACAAGATTACCCGGTGGTCCTTCGAGGCACTGGTCGCGGAGCGGTTCCAGGAGAACCGGGCGTTCCTGCTGGGCGACGCAGCCCATCGGCACGGTCCGACGGGTGGACTGGGCCTCAATACTGCCATTCAGGACGCCTACAACATCTGCTGGAAGATTGCAGCCGTGCTGCGCCGACAAGCCTCTCCGGAGCTGCTGGCCACTTATGAACAGGAACGTCGGCCTGTCGCCGTCACCAACGTCCGGCGTTCCACTGAGAACGCCTTGAACCACATGGCCATCGGCCAGGCGCTCGGCGTCTCACCCACGCAGTCCGAAGAGGAAAACCTCACCGCCCTGAAACGAATCTGGAGCGACGACCCGGCCGAGGAGGACTTCCGTGCCAAACTTCGGTTCGCCATTGCCGCACAGTCCATGGAGTTCCGGGAACACAACATCGAATTCGGCTACCGCTATGAATCGCAGGCCGTCGTTGCGGACGGGAGCCCCGAGCCACAGCCGGTAGAAGAGATCCGGATCTATGAACCCTCAGCCAGGCCGGGTTCGCCCCTGCCGCACGCGTGGCTCGAGGACCACCGTGGAAATCGGATTGCCATCCAAGACATCGGAGGCGTCGGACAGTATGTGCTGGTCGCCGGGGAAGCCGGCGCCGGATGGGTGAACGCTGTCCGATCCGCCGCCGCTGAAGAAGGCATCGATGTGCTTGCGATCACAGTCGGTCACACCTCGGGCGACTATCTGGACCCCCGATGCGCGTGGACACGCTACCGCGGCCACGGTCCTGCCGGTGCTGTCCTGATCAGGCCCGACAAATTCGTCGCCTGGCGTGCAAACAGCTCCGTGGGTAATCCCACCTTGCAGGCTCGGGATGCTCTCCTCCGCATCATGCACAAGCGCTGACCTCACGGCCGCGAACCTCGTTGTCCGGCGTTGATGCGTTACCGCCGGGGAGCGTTAGCGCACCGGATACCCGGCAGCACGAATGGCGGCCTTGACCTGGTGAATCGCGTCATCGGGCCCGAAGTGGAACACCGACGCAGCCAGGACGGCGTCGGCCCCGGCTGCCACGGCCGGCGGGAAGTGCTCGGGCGCACCGGCACCGCCGGAGGCGATCAGCGGCACGGTCACTGCGGCACGGACGGCCTTGATCATCTCCAGGTCGAAGCCCTCGCGGGTGCCGTCGGCGTCGATGGAGTTCAGCAGGATCTCCCCCACGCCGCGGTCCGCCGCCTCGCGGGCCCAGGCGACGGCGTCGATCCCGGTCCCCCGGCGGCCGCCGTGCGTGGTGATCTCAAAGCCCGACGGCGTGGCGCCGTCGTGCGTGCGCCGTGCGTCCACGGAGAGCACCAGCACCTGGGAGCCGAAGTGGCGGGTGATCTCGTCTATGACGTCCGGGCGGGCGACGGCGGCCGAGTTGATCGAAGCCTTGTCCGCGCCGGAGCGCAGCAGCCGGTCGACGTCGGCGATGCCGCGCACTCCCCCGCCGACGGTCAGCGGAATGAAGACTTCCTCGGCGGTGCGGGAGACGACGTCGAACACGTTGTCCCGCTCGCCCGAGGAGGCCGTCACGTCCAGGAAGGTCAGCTCGTCGGCGCCGGCGCGGTCATAGCGGTGCGCCAGCTCCACGGGGTCTCCGGCGTCGCGCAGGCCCTCGAAGTTGATGCCCTTGACCACGCGGCCGGCGTCGACGTCCAGGCAGGGAATGACGCGGATGGCAACACTCATGGTGATTTCCCCTAGATCCGGCAGGCGTGGATGGTGCTCACGAGGATGGCGCGGGCGCCGAGTTCATAGAGTTCGTCCATGATCCGGTTCGTGTCCGACTTCTTGATCATGGAGCGCACAGCCACCCAGCCGCTGTCCTGCAGGGGCGAGACGGTGGGCGATTCCAGGCCCGGCGTCAGCGCTGCGGCCTGGTCCACGAGCTCGCGGCGCACGTCGTAATCCATCATCACGTACTGGTGCGCCACTTGGACGCCGCGCAGGCGGCGGATCAGGACGTCGACGCCGGCGGGGCTTTCGCCGCGGCGGCCGATCAGGATGGCTTCGGACTTCAGGATGGGTTCGCCGAAGATTTCCATGCCGGCGGCGCGCAGCGTGGTTCCGGTTTCGACGACGTCGGCGATCGCGTCGGCGACGCCGAGGCGCACCGAGGATTCCACGGCGCCGTCGAGCCGGACCACTGATGCGTTGATGCCGCGGTCGGCCAGGTAGTTGCGGAGCAGGCCGTCGTAGCTGGTGGCCAGGCGCTTGCCTTCGAGCTGTTCGACGGCGGTGAAGTCGCCGGCCGGTCCGGCGAAGCGGAAGGTGGACTTGGCGAAGCCCAGGTTCATCAGCTCTTCGGCATCCACCTCGGCGTCGAGGAACAGGTCGCGGCCGGTGATGCCGACGTCGAGCGTACCGGCGCCGACGTAGACGGCGATGTCGCGCGGGCGGAGGAAGAAGAATTCAATGTCGTTGTCCGGATCCACCAGGACCAGTTCGCGGCTGTCGCGGCGCTGGCGGTAGCCCGCTTCGGAGAGCATGGCGGAGGCGGATTCGGAGAGGGATCCCTTATTGGGGACGGCTACACGGAGCATGGGAGGCATCTTTCGCTGGAAGTCACTGTTGGTGGGGTGAGGTTTGCCGGCGGGGCCACGCACTGGTTCAGCGCGTGGCTAGAGATGCTTGTAGACGTCCTGGAGCGTCATGCCTTTGGCGAGCATGAGTACCTGCAGGTGGTAGAGCAGCTGGGAGATTTCTTCGGCGCATTCGGCCTCGGATTCGTATTCGGCGGCCATCCAGACTTCGGCGGCTTCTTCGACAATCTTCTTGCCGATGCCGTGAACGCCCGATTCCAGTTCAGCTACCGTGCGGGAACCGGCGGGGCGGTTCTGCGCTTTCTCGCTCAGCTCTGCAAAGAGGTCTTCGAAGGTTTTCACAGGTCAAGGCTACGCTGTGACGCCGGTTGCGGCGGAATCGGGGGTCGGGGTGTGACGGGCCTACGAAGCCTTTACTACCACTCAGGAGACTCCGTGCTCGCCGTAGTATGAGAAAAAGTCTCGGCATGCCCAGCCCTCTTCGGTTACCGGAACTGACGTTGATCGCCCACAGCCGATGCTCAAGGACCCGCCCCAAATGACGCGGGCATACCCTCCTCCCGTTCAGGCCGAGCAAGGGACACTCCAGCGAATCTCGGGTGGGTAGGCATGGTTGAGAAAGCACCGGCATTGCTGGTGAGCCTTCTGAAGGGCAGCCTGCAAACTGTCGAAACGTACATCAGTCTTAATTGACGGAAAAACATTTAGCTCGTCATGTAACTTCTGACTACTGGCTTCACTCGATAGCGTGCGTAGATCATCCAGAGATAAGGATAGCCCCGACTCACCTTCTCTTTAGTCCTTATCTGCTTCTGGCTATTTCCGTGTGTTCGGCCTGCGACTACTTCAGGTTCGCGATGGCGTAGTCTGCCTCCTCCGGGGTGAACTGCTCGCCGTATTCGCTGACGAGCTGGTCGTAGATTTCCTCGTTGGTCTTGTTCCAGCCGTCCTTGTAGCTCTGGGCGTTCTGGAGCGCGTGCTGCTTGTAGTCCACGTCCAGATTGTCGATGACGTACTGAGCCGCTTCCGGGGAGTAGCCAGCGAAGCCCAGCTTGTCGTAGATTTCGGCCTTGCTCATGGCGAGCGAGATGTAGGCCGAAGAATGAGCCATGGCATCCTGGAACTCCTGCGGAGCGGACGGGTCAATCACGATGCCCTCCGGCATGAGCGGCATCTCAGTCACCTCGGGAACAGGAGTCAGCACGCCTACTCCTGAGGTGGATTCAGGTACCGCTACGGGAGACGCTTCAGGCGACATGTACCAATCCGACTGGCCTGGGACCGGGGGCTGAGGTCCAAGGCGGGAGGCAATCGAGTTCATCGTCATCGGAATCACGATGATGGAGAGGATGAAGCTGACGGCCCAGAGTGCCAGGGTAGTGATCAGCGCCGTCTTCTTGTTCTCCTTGTAGCCCGCGAGGGGCCGACCCTGTTTGTCCTTCTGGTTGCCGGTCAGGGTGATGATCAGATCGACCAGCGTCCAAATACCGAAGCCACCGAAGGTTAGGAGCTTGAGGATACCCGTTCCCACCTTGCCGAGGTAGAAGCGGTCAATACCAAGCCCGCCCAGGAAGAGCGAGAGTATCCAAGTCAGGACAAACGACTTGGGTGAAATTGCATTGCTCATAGAGCGATTTCCCTTTTATGTGATGGAGGTCACTTCAATACCGAAGATGAGGCTAGTTTACTGGGGCACGGAGGATTCTTATGTAGCCTCCGTGCCGGACCGCCTGGCTATTCCTGTTCGTAGAGTGTCTGCCACTCTTTTTCTTACGACAAAGTGGGCTCACAAACGTGCATCAGGGACCGGAGCGTGGGCGCGGCACTGGTGTCAGCGACCTGCGGAGCTTGTTCCCAGGCGGATGGCGGATACAAGGGAAACCACTCAGACGCTAACGAACAGACTAAAGTGTCACCGGGATTTTTCGCCCGGGAAAAAGTGTCGAATACTGTCGCCGATACATTCTGCGCCCGACGAGGCGGTAGGCAAGACGGACCGGCGCGGGGATCTCCTTGAAGAAGGCCTTTTGGTCATCCAGAGGATTCGTAGCCATCATCATCCCGAGGTAGCCCACCAAGAACTTCTTGTCGAACTGTTCAATCCCGTGCTGGCCGACCGCGTCCATTTCCTTTTCGCTCAGCACTCGGTCCACAACAGGCATCACCTCAGTGACTTCGCGGCGCAGGTGCACTTTAAGCAGAGCGGACAGGTCCTCATAGAGGTCAGCGAGTTCCTCGCTGTCCTCCGCACCCGCCGTCTCCATCCAGCGTTGACGGACCGGTTCGATGCGATCAAGCCGCTCCCCCACCTGCCGGTGGTGCTCCAGCATCTGGGTTACGTGCAGTGCACACCCCGGTGCCCGACCAGCCAGTTGGGGATACATGAGCAGATCCTCGCCCTCGTGGTGGATGTGAAGCACTCCGTCGAAGTTTCCCAGGACTTCCCCAACGTATGCGGCGCGAGCGGTATCGCCGGTATCGGTGGACCGCACCAGGCCGGGTGCCTCGTCGTAGGCCCAAAGGAAAAAGCGGTGAACGCGCCGCATACCTGCCGATCCGGTACACAGGATGGGCCCCGGCGGCAATGGAGCCGCTGTCTCGCCCGGCTGGGCCGTAAAAAAGTCAGCCATTGGATTTGCCCCTTACAGAATTTATGTAAGACCGAGGCCATCCCCGCAAAACATCTTAAAGTCGTTCCTGAAACAGCTCAATACCTAAAGCCAGCGGAGTTACGGTGAGCTTCAGCCTGCAGGCCGGCTCCTTGGGTTCCCCTCGAGGGACCCCTGGCCACTGGGCTATGGGGGAACAAACCTTTCGGCCCCGGGGCCTGATGCTGAAGGCCCTCACCAGCTGATCCCAGAGCACCGACGCCGCAGCAGAACCTCAGCTGCGGGCGCCCATATAGACCGCGCGCAGCGCGCGGGCACCGTCCCCCCGGACCCTACTTGAGCGCGAAGCTTCCACTCTGTTCCACGACATAAAGGCCGGTTGTGCCGGTCCCTCCCTGTGCGGCTATGGAACGCGAAGTTACCTTCACCTCGAATGTGCCATCCCCGTTGTCGAAAACCGTATACACCAAGTCAGCGCTGTTCTGGTGGTAGTTGGCGATGATTCTCTCCGCATCCTCCGCGGTCAGCGGCGCGGGCGCGGGCTGGGCGGGCGCGGGCTGGATCGGTGCGGGCGGCAGGGGAGCCGCGGTTGTACTCGCGGGAGCGGCAGAGGTTCGCGACGGCGTGGGGCTTGCCGATGACGTGCTCCGGCCGGCACTGGGGCTGGGGGCGCTGCTGGGGGCAGAGCTTGACGTCTCCGGCTCGCTGCCGCAGCCGGCGAGGAACACGGCAGACAGTGCCAGGGCCATTGCGGTGCCTCCGGCAGTGGTGTGACTCCAATTGTCGTATGACAGCATTGTTCCCCCGTTTATGGACGTTGTTTTGTATTGCTTCAACTAACAGCCCGTCAGTGCCGTGACGATGACCGGTCCATCATTTCGCGGTGATCAGCTATCTGCCACCTTATTCCCGCCGACCTCGTGGATAGTCGGGACAATCCTGGTCCCGGTGCTGTCGGTGCTGATCGTGATGGTCATTTGCCGGCCGTTTGAATCAACAGCTGGGATCGCGGACGGATTCAGGCGCGGCTTGAAACCATCCTTCAGGACCAATGTGGCTGGGCGCAGCACCATGATCGAGTGTTCCATGCGCAGGGTATTTGCAATCTCGTGGCTGGCCGCGAATACCTTCCTCGTAATCGATATCGCCACCCAGCCCAGGTTGGCTAATCCGGCGATCAGGACCGCAATTGCGAGGATGGACACGACGTCGCTCAGCTGTCCTTCGCCCCCGCCCATGGCCCTGGTTATTGTCCTGCCGATCAGCAGCACGGCGAACATGGGGAATATAGCCAAGGCCAGTGCTGACCATATGCCGGGCACCTTTGGGACGAGGTTTTCGCCAGGCTTTACAGCGGGGCTCTTTTTGGTTTTTGGGCACTTCATAACCTTTCAAAGGACGCTCTTCCCGAGGCAGGACCGAACATACGCTAGCAGTAAGTTCCGTGGAGGAAATTCAGCAGGGTCAGCGACATCTGCCTCCCGTTCGACGGTGGCGTAGCTTCGACGCATGCCCATCAAACTCGAGAACGTCGGGATCGCCGTTGACGACCTCGAAGCATCCATTGCCTTATTCACCGATCTTGGGCCAAGCACGAGTGCCATCCGCTGCGCGGCGTGGCGACCTACAGTGGGTCTCTAACCCCAGGCGGCAACTCGCTGCCCGGGAGGCCGCCGCTGCGAAGAACGAAGGCAACAGCCTCTAGTCGCCGGGCTCCGCTTCGCTACCCCTCTTCCACCGCCGAGAACAGCGCCTTGAAGGTGGTCCCGGTTTCCTTGAGCTGACCGATCAGTTCCGCGAACGGAGGCACTGTCACTGCAGCCGAGGCATCCTCATAGCTGTCAAAGTACAGATCCAGTGTCCGGTGGGCCGGTGTCGGCGAGCCGTCCTCCTTCGGCCAGACCTTTCCGCCCTCGAACCTCCGCAGCTTGGGAAGCTGTTTGGCACTGTCCGCGATGCCCTTGTAGGCGGTCTCGAATGCGTCCGGGTTGGCAGGATTGTCGATGACGAACGTGATCTTGGTGGGCATGGAATCATCCTTTTCAAAGGGGCCGGCTGTCGGAGTGTTAGTAGTCTCCGGGTGCCGGGACCGCTTGTCCAGCGTCCTCATTCAAGTCCCTTCACGCCCCCGGAGCCACGACGATGCGGGGCGCTTGGAAAGGACCTGCGGTAGTTGCCGACAAGGTGTCGGTATAATTGCAACGCCGGGCAGCCTTGTCCGGTGCGAAATTGTTGAAAGGTCGGAAATGTACGTAGTGGTCAACACCCTGGAAGTCGGACCCGAGACGGCCGAGGCCTTCGAAAAGGCGTTTATCGACAGCATGGCCAATCTGGAAGGCGTTCCGGGATTGGGCCGCAGCACGCTGATGCGCCCAGAGGGCAAGAGCAACACATATCTGTCCACCATGGAATTCGATTCCAAGGAGGACTTCTTTGCCTGGCTGAAGTCTGATTCCTTCAAGGCCTCGCACTCCGATGACCAGGCACCGGGCATGCAGGCGCCCAACGCAGTTGCTTCCTACACCGTCATCAAGGACACCGCAGAGTAGCCGCCGATCGGACCGACGTGCCGGCGTCTGGCTCACGGGCTAGCCGCCGGCCAGCGCGACGCCGGTGTAGGCGGCGAGGGAGGCCAGCAGCTCATCCTGGAACGAAGCGTCCTCCACCGCGGGGTGCGGGGGTCGGGACTGCTGGTGAAACCAGTACCGCCCACTCACCAAGGCGGCCGGGTCATCCGTCGTTGCAAGCCAGACCTGGGTAAGGTCGGCCAGGCTCAGGTCATCGGGCGCCGACCGCCCGCCCATTCGAGTAGGCACCCAGCCGGGATCGACGGCGTGAGCCAGCACATCCGGCCATAACCTCGCCACCGCAGCCATGAGAGTGGTGACAAACAGCTTCGAATCGGAATAGGAGTCCGTTGCCCGGTTCCCGCGCCAGTCAATGCCGGCGAGACCTGGACGCCCGCTGCGGTGCAGGCCGCTGCTGAGGTAGATCAGGCGGTCCGGGCGTTCCATTTGCGCAGTAAGCACGTACGGTGCCACCACATTCACCGGCAGCACCATTGCCCTGTCCATGGTTCCGGCGTTGTGGATCACGGCATCGAACCGGCCCAGCGCGTTCGCCTGCGCCACCAGTTCGCGGACCTCGGGCAGCCGGCCCAGATCCCCGACCACTCCCCCGGCGCCTCGCTCAATCAGATCCCGAACCGCGCTCAGCCGAGCCGGCGTGCGGGCATGGACAACGACGTCGTGCCCCTGGTCCAGGAGCCTTGCCGCCGTCGCCCGCCCGATACCATCAGTGGATCCGGTGACCAGAATGCGTGCCACGCTGACCTCCCGCGCTTCCCCTGGTCACCACGGCTGGTTGGCCGGACCGATGGTGAACTCGTTGACAGTGGTGTCTGGCGGCAGATCCAGTGCATAGGCGACGACGTCGGCCACCCGGTCGGGCGCGATCCCGTACCGCTCATAGAGCGACTGCGCCCCTTTGGCGGTGCGCTGGTCGCTGATGGTCTGCAGCAGTTCCGTGTTGATCGCGGCGGGATAGATCGTGGCGGTGCGGATGTTCGTCCCCTCGGACGCGGATTCCATCCGCAGGACCTCCATGAAGTCGCGCAGGAACCACTTGGTGCCGCCGTAGACCGCGCCGCCCGGATACGCCTTCAGCCCCGCGACCGAGGAGGTCGCGATGGCATGACCGGACTTCTGCTCAATGAAGGTCGGCAGCACGGCAGCGATTCCATTGAGTACCCCGGTCACGTTCACCTCCACCATCCGGTGCCATTCGTCGGTCTTCAGTGCCGACAGGGGGCTGTTGGGCATGAGCCCGGCGTTGAGGAAGACTGCGTCCAGCCCGCCGAACGTGTCCAGAGCCAACTGCACTATCGCGTCGTTCTCGGCCTGGACGGTGACATCGAGGCTCTGGCTGACTGCCTCTCCGTCGGCCGCTTTGATCTGCGCGACGATCCGGTCCAGCTTGTCCTGGCGGCGCGCACCGAGAACCACCTTGGCGCCTCTGCGGGCGAGCAGCTTTGCTGTGGCCTCGCCAATCCCCGATGAGGCTCCGGTGATGACAACGACTTTCCCCGAGATAAAACTGGTCATGGTTTTCTCGTTTCCCTGAGGTCCGGGTTCCTTTTCACCAGTCTCCCGATCAGCACCCCATTACGGGAGGGGTCGGGCCCGCCATCCCGTATTCATCGGCCTTCCCAGTGAGGCTCGCCCTTCCAGCTGCGGCTGTGCCGGCGTTCGACGACGGGCGGATCGAACCGGGCGTCTTCCATGGTGCCGCCGTCGTCCAGCCAGCCCCGCTTGGTGTAGAAGCTGATTGCGCGGTCGTTGCCGGCTTCCACCCACAGAAATCCTGCCTGATACCCCAGCAAGACCAGCGTTTCTTCGGCAGCGGCGAAGAGCACGGTTCCGATTCCCTGGGCCCACCAATCAGGATGCAGGTTGATCGCGTTCAGCTGCCCGACCGAAGGATCAGAGGTGTTATCGCCCGGGCCCACAA
This sequence comes from Arthrobacter jiangjiafuii, assembly GCF_018622995.1. Taxonomy (NCBI): domain Bacteria; kingdom Bacillati; phylum Actinomycetota; class Actinomycetes; order Micrococcales; family Micrococcaceae; genus Arthrobacter; species Arthrobacter jiangjiafuii. The sequence continues at coordinate 1,581,377 of NZ_CP076022.1, read as the reverse complement.
TGGCGAAACCGACAAGCTCGTCATCGACCTGGGCCACCAGATGGACGGTCCCGTTCCGGGGATTGAGAATGTTCCGGCGCCACCCATCGGAATGTCGCCCAACGTCCAGTCCGTCGAGGTAGTCGTCGCTCATCACTCCCCTGTACGCAGCCCTCCAAGCGGCAATATGAATAACCGCCAGCCGGGGCGCGTCGCTTTCCACAGGGGGACGGATGGAGAGATTCGCCGGTGCCATAGGCAGGAATGTACCGGAGAGGATTAGTTCGGGTTCAGACGGCCGTACCCGGCGTACCCTGAAATATGGACTCCGAAGTCCGGAAACTGAAGCTCCGCACCGGGATCACGGTGCCCTGTCTCGTCGAAGGCGATCCCGACGCCGCACCGTTGTTGCTGTTGCACGCCTGGGGTGAATCCCGCGGGAGCTTTGACCGCTTGCTTCCCGGCCTGGCCGGCTTCAGGATTTACGCCCCCGACCTCCGCGGACAGGGCGACGCCGATAAGCCGCAGGACGGATACTCGCTGGCAGAGCAGGCCGACGACGCCGCGGCCATCCTGGAGGCGCTGGGGTTGGACCGTGCCGCCGTCCTCGGCTCCTCGAGCGGCGGCTACGTGGCCCAGCAGCTTGCCGTCGAGCACCCCGAGGTGGTGGCGGCGCTCGTGTTGGTGGGCGCTCCCCTGAGCCTGCAGGGCAGGCCCCCGTTCGCCGACGATGTCGACCGGCTGAGCGATCCCGTCAGCGGGGATTGGGTGCGGGATTCGTTCTCCTGGTACCCGCTGGTGCAGGAGGTACCGCAGTGGTTCATCGAGGACCGGGTGCGCGACGGCGTCAAGATGCCGGCGCATGCGTGGAAGCGCATCCTGCGGGGCTTGTACCGGGCCGTGCCGCCGACCGAAGCCGGGACCATCGACGCTCCCACCCTGATCCTTTGGGGCGCGCAGGACGGGCTGCTGCCGCGCGGCGACCAGGACACGCTGGCGGACCGCATCACGGGTTCCGCGTTGACGGTCTACCCCGACGCGGCGCACCTGGTTCTGTGGGAATGCCCGGACCGGGTGGCAGCGGATGCGACGTCGTTCCTTGGATCTCTTCCCGGGCTCTCCTGAAGAGGACGGCGTCAGGATTCGACGACGCCGGCGAGGATCAGGATGGGGAACACCAGAGCCGGGGAACTGGTCATGAGGTTCACCAGCAGGTGCGCGATGGTGACCGGCAGGAGACGGCGCTGGGCCCGGACAATGAGCGCTGACCCCAGGCCCCAGACAGTGAAGGCAGCAACGTAGACGATCATCGCCTCGGTGGTGGGAGCGAAGAAGGCGTGCTGGGCTCCGAATGCGAGCGAACAGACCAGCATCGCCGGCCACGGAGACCACCACGAGGTCAGCCGGGACTGGGCGTATCCGCGGTAGACGGCCTCCTCGGCGGGGGCATTCAGCGGCGCGAAGGTCAGGACCGCCACGATGCCCAAAACCAGCGCCCACACCGGCGAGGCGACGGCGGCGGCGTCGGGGTCGTAAAACACGGTCTGGAACGCTTCGAACATGCCTGCGCCGTAGAGCAGCCACATGGCCCCCATGACGGCCAGCACAAACGGCACATACAGGACCGCGATCCACAGCAGGCCCCACCCGGTGTCCCGCAGAACCGAGCGGCCAGGAGCAAAGAGGGCGCGCAGGCTCTGCCCCTCGCTCCGCAGCAGGCGCGCGACCAGAAGCAGCGAAATGACGTTCACCGGCAGGAGGCTGAGTGAGGCCAGCATCGGCGTGGGCGGAAAGGCGGCAGTACCGTCCATGGCCCGGACCACGAGCCATGCTGCCGCCGTTGCGGCCGCCACCAGCCCCAGGCGGATCAGCAGGAGCAGGCTCCCCCGCCGGCCTGCCCGCGCCGCGTCGACGGCGATTGGCTCTGCACTAACCATGACCACAGGATAGCGACCACGTGCTTGCCGGGACCCGCTCCTGCGCTGGCACGCTCCCGACGGCTTATAGACTCCGGTGACGGCGGCGTGCCGTCACAATGCTGTGCAGTCAGAATGCAGGGCCGTCAGAATGCAGGGCCGTCAAAGAGCTCAGCACCGGCCGCAAGAGGAGACAAGTTAGTGGCGATTCAAGTGATCGTGGTGAACGGCGGTTCCAGTTCCGGGAAATCCGGACTCGTACGCTGCCTGCAGGCCATCCTCCCGGAGCCGTGGCTGAGTGTCGGAGTGGACACGTTTGTCGACGCGCTCCCGCCGGCACTGTCCGGCTCTGGAGACGGCATCGCCTTCGGCGCCGACGGCGAAGTGAACCTCGGGGACGAATATGTCCGCCTCGAAGAGGCCTGGCGGTCCGGCGTGGCTGCCATGGCCCGCACGGGCGCCTTGGTCATCATCGATGACGCCTTCCTCAGCGGAGGCGAATCCCAGGCACGGCTCCGAAGGAACCTCGACGGGCTTGAAGTGCTCTGGGTGGGAGTCCGGTGCGATGGCCGGATCGCCGCCGGCAGGGAAATTGCCCGGGGCGACCGCACCGTCGGCATGGCCATCCTCCAAGCCGATGCCGTGCATGTGGGGGTCGATTACGACATCGAGGTGGACACCACGGACATGGGATCGATCCAGTGCGCCACCCTCGTCGCCGCCCATCTGGCAGGCCTGGGACTGCAGCCACGCTGACCGCGGGTATCGAAACCGCCGCCCCGATGCCAGCATGTAGGCACAAGCCCGGCAGGGAGGAACCCCCGCGATGGCAGGAACCGGCAGCAGCACGGCAGGCCGCAGCCGACTGCTGGTAGTGGCCATCCTGGCCTCCTTCATCGCATTCCTCGACGGCTCCATCGTCACCGTGGCCCTGCCCGCCCTAAGCGCCGAGCTCGGGGGCGGGCTGCCCACCCAGCAATGGGCGGTGAACGCGTACCTGCTCACCCTTGGCGCGCTGATCCTGCTCGCCGGCTCCCTGTCGGATTCCTACGGCCGGCTGAAAATCCTCCGCATCGGCCTGATCGGCTTCGGAGCCGCATCCGTCGCCTGCGCCCTGGCCTGGGACCCCGGCATCCTCATCCTCGCCCGCGCGGTTCAGGGCATGACGGCGGCGCTGCTGGTGCCCGGTTCGCTGGCCCTGATCACGACGGCGTACCAGGAGCCGGAGCGCTCCCGCGCCATCGGCCGGTGGACCGCGTGGACCGGCACCGCCGCGATCATTGGCCCGCTGCTGGGTGGAATCCTGGTGGACTCGGTCAGCTGGCGGCTGATCTTCGCCGTGAACGTGGTCCCGGTGACGGCCACCCTTTTCCTGATGGCCCGACTGCAGGACAGCGCCGTCCGCCGGCGCACCGCACTGGATATCCCCGGCGCCCTGCTGGCCGTGGCCGGGCTCGGCGGGCCGGTCTACGCACTGATCGAACAGGAACGGCTGGGCTGGGGACATCCCGCCGTCGTCGTGCCCCTGGTCGTTGGAACCGCGGCACTGGCGCTCTTTGTCCTGCGCGAGGCGCACACGCCGGCACCGATGATGCCGTTGTCCCTGTTCCGGGCACGGAATTTCCGGTACGGGAACCTGGTGACTGCTGCGGCCTACGGCGCCATCTCGCTGGGCTCGTTCGGTGTCACCGTTTTCATCCAGGAGGCCGGCGGCTTCTCCGCCACCGAGGCCGGATTCGCCGCGCTCCCCTTGCCCGTGGCCATGCTGGCGCTCTCCACACAGTTCGGAAAACTAGCCGGCATCTACGGTCCGCGGCTGTTCATGACCGTGGGTCCGCTCATCTGCGGCGCCGGTTTCCTGCTCATGCTCACCGTGCACCCGCCGTTGGATTTCCTCACCCAGCTGCTCCCTGGCCTACTGCTCTTCAGCCTCGGGCTGGCGGTGATGGTGGCCCCGCTGACCGCCGCGGTGCTCGGGGCGCTCAACGGGAACGACGCCGGGATCGGGTCCGCGGTCAACAACGCCGTCGCGCGGGTCGCCGGACTGGTGGCCATCGCGCTGGCTGGAACAATCTCCGGCGGCGCGCTGGATTTCCCCGGATTCCAACGGACGGCGGCCGCCGCGGCTGCGCTGTTCGGCCTGGCCGGCCTGGTCGCCGTCGTCGGAATCCGGACGCCTCAGGCTCCGGCAGCGGAAAAGTAGCGGGCACGCAGCACTGGTTCCCAGTCTTTGTGGCTGCTGTGCAGTACAACGTCGGCGACCGAGCCACCATAGGTGACCCTATTGACACGTGACAAAACAGGCACCTATGGTGGTCGCATGATCGATGAGGACGAACTGGTATTCAAAGCTCTGGCCGACTCGACGAGGCGGCTGCTGCTGGATCGGTTGTTTGTCCGCGACGGGCAGAGTCTTGCGGAACTGATGAGCGGCATTGAACTCACCCGGTTCGGCGTGATGCGGCATCTCGGTGTCCTTGAGGAGGCCGGACTCATCACGACCAAAAAATCCGGACGGTGGAAGCTGCACTACCTGAATCCTGTGCCCATCCGCCTTATCCACGACCGCTGGATCGACAAGTACACGGCCGGGCGCGTGGGGGCGCTGTCCGAGCTGAAAGAGGCATTGGAGGGCGAACCATGACTGACGACACTCCTGTTGTGCCGCGGTTACGCGACGAAGAGCTGACCGCATCAGGCCGCCATCGGACGACGCAGATCTACAGGATCGAGATCGCCGCCGCACCCGAGCGCATCTGGGCAGCCATCACCGAGCCCGGCTGGACGGAACGGTATGGCTATGGCGGCCGTGCCGTGGTCGAGCCGCGGGTGGGAGGCCGCTACCTCGTCGAGAAACCGCCGCACCTGCGCATGGTCGCCGGAGACGGCACAATTCCCGCGCCGGACATCATCATCGAAGGTGTCGTGACTGCCTACGACCCGCCCACTTTGCTGGCGACGGAAATGCGCTTTCTGGTGGATCCGGACTCGGCGCAGGAACCTGCCACCGAGGTGCGGTACGAGATCGAGCGCCTCGCGGATGGCCGTTCCCGCTTGACCGTCACGCACGATCTCCGTGGCGCTCCGCATATGGCCGCTGTGGTCAGCGGGGACTTCGAGTCCCTCGGTGCCGGCGGAGGCCATCCCTATATGCTGCGCGATTTGAAGAGCCTTCTCGAAACCGGGCGGACCCTTCGGGAAACCGGTGGTGGCCGCCATGGCAACCTCTGAACAGCGGTCCACCCCGAAGGCCGCCGCGACACCGGCCGATCCCCGCCGGTGGAAGGCCCTGGCAGTACTGGCTGCCATGCAGTTCCTGCTCGTCCTCGACCTGACCGTGGTGAACATCGCCCTCCCCCGCATCGGCGCCGACCTCAACCTGGGCCCAACACACCTGGTCTGGGTCGTCGACGCATATGCGCTGACCGCGGGCGGGCTGCTGCTCCTGGGCGGGCGGATCGCCGATCTCGCCGGCCGGCGGCGGATGTTCTTCACCGGTGTCGTCGTCTTCGCCGCGGGCTCCCTTGTGGCCGGTTTGGCCCCGGCTGGCTGGGTCCTGGTTAGCGGGCGGGTGATCCAAGGCATGGGTGATGCGATCGCCGCCCCCGCCGCCCTGGCCCTCATCGTCGTGCTTTTCCCCGAGACAACGGAACGCGCCAAGGCCTTCGGCATCTGGGGCGCACTCGCCGGGATCGGCGGCGTGACCGGAACCGTCATCTCGGGTGTGCTCACGGACGTGCTGAACTGGCGTTACGTCTTCCTCATCGCCCTTCCCGTGGTTCTCGTGGTTCTCGTCCTGGGACCCCGCCTGCTGAGCGAGAGCCGGATGACGCGGGCCACGCGGCCCGAGTTCACCGGAGTGCTCGCCGGAACCATCGGACTGGCCGGCGTCATCTACGCCCTGCTGCAGGCAGCCGAAGCAGGCTGGAGCGCCCCGGCGGTCGTGGTTCCGCTCGTTGCCGGCGTCCTGCTGCTGGTGTTGATGTTCCTCATCGAGTCCCGCAGCCGCCGCCCGCTGATCCCGCCGGCCTTTTTCGCCAACCGGACCCGGCTCACCGCCAACGCCGTGACACTGGTCAATGCGGCCGCCTTCGGATCCTTCCTGTTCATCCTGAGCCTGTATGTGCAGGGCACGCTTCACTACACGCCCTTGGTCGCGGGGCTCGCCTACCTTCCAATCGGCATCGCGATCGGTGCGGGGCTAGCCCTCGGTTCGGCCATGATCCCCCGCCTGGGCCTGCGGGCGGTCCTGACGGCGGGCTGCGCCGTCACCGCCGTGGGCCTGGGACTGACCGCCGTGCTCCTGGCACCGGATGCCGGCTACTTCCCGCAGGTGCTCCCCAGCATGGCGGCTGTCGGTCTCGGCCAGGGCATCCTCATGCCCACCATGACGACGGCGGCGCTGTCCGGCGTCAGCGGGCAGGACGCCGGTCTTGGCTCGGGCATTCAAGCCACGATGACGCATGCCGGCGCGGCCCTCGGCCTCGCCATCCTCGTCAGTATTGCCGTACGGACTGCCTCCGCTGCGGGAGCCGCGGGCACTTCCCCGGATGAAGCAGAACTTGCGGGATTCGGTGTGGCCCTGGTGATCGCCTCCGTTAGCATGGCCGTGGCGGGCGCCGCCGCCGCTGCCCTGGTCCACAACTCCGCGGCGCAGCCTACACCGGAGGGTGAAGCGTCATGAGCCCGAGAAAAGTAGTCGTGTGTGAGTTGCTGTCCCTTGACGGTGTCGCCGAAAACCCGCAGCCCTTCTTCACGGAATGGGACGACGCCGTGGACGCCGCCAACGCCGATTGGATCGCAGCTCAGGACGCCGTGATCCTGGGCCGACGCAGCTACGAGGAATGGGCCGGGTTCTGGCCGGGCAGCGAAATTGAGCCTTTCGCCTCCTTCATCAACACCGTTCCGAAGTACGTGGCGACGTCCACCCCGCTCGGCTCCGGCTGGGCCAACGCACGTGCCATCGACGGAGAGCTGGTCGACTTCGTGCGCGATCTGAAGGACCTCCCCGGGGGCGACATCGGCGTGCACGCCAGCATCTCGGTCGCGCAGGCACTGCTGGCCGCGGGCGTGGCCGACGAGCTCCGGCTCGTGGTGGCGCCGACCGTCGCGGGCACGGGGCGAAGGCTCCTGGACGGGTTGCCGCCGGTCCCCCTCACCCCGCTCCACAATGTGATCTCACCGAACGGCTACCTCATTCTCGACTACCGCATCGGGTAGCCCCGCACGCAACCACCTCCTGGGCCTAGCGCCGCAGCGCCTTCCGGGCCGCCTGGTTTCCAAGGAACTGCACCAGTTGGACCAGCACGATAATGACGGCGACGGCGGCCCAGGTCACCACCGGGTTGAACTGCCGGTAGCCGTACTGGATCGCGAAGTTGCCCAGCCCGCCGCCGCCCACGTAGCCGGCCACCGCCGACATGTCCACCAGAGCCACGAAGATGTACGTGTAGCCCAGGATCAGCGGGCCCAGCGCCTCCGGGATCAGGATCGTGGCGATGATCCGCCGTCGTCCGGCCCCCACCGACCGGGCAGCCTCGATGACACCGGGCTGGACGGTCAGCAGGTTCTGCTCCACGATCCGGCTGATGCCAAAGGCAGCGGCCAGCGACAGGGTGAAGATGATGGCGTTGTTGCCGATTCCGCTGCCGGTGACCGACCGGGCCAGCGGCTGCGCCGCGGCCAGGAAGATGATGAACGGAATCGGCCGGAAAATGTTCACCAGCACGTTCACGGTGCCGAACACCGCCCGGTTCGCCAGTAACGCGCCCTTGCGCGTGGTGTAGAGGGCCAGCCCGATCAGCAGCCCGCCCAGCCCGCCGAAGAGCAGGCTCAGGCCCACGATGTACAGGGTTTCGGCGACGGCGGCCCACAGCTGCGGGGTCAGGGGTATCAGGTCGTCCATCTCAGAAACGCTCCGCAACTTTGAGTCCGTGCCCGACGGCGGCGAGGGCGCCGTCGATCGCGGCGTCCTCCCCGGTCAGGGCGAGGGTTAGGTGGCCGAATGCGCGGCCCGAGATGTCGTTGATGCCGCCGTAGACCAGTTCAAAGCCGATTCCGGCACGGGCCAGTTCCAGGAACACCTCCGACTGGGAGGAATCGCCGTCACGGAAGGAGAGTGTGACGATCCGCCCGGGATGCCGCCGGCGCAGGGAATCCAGCTCATCCGGTGACGGGACGCCACGGACCACGGTGGAGACGAATTTCCGTGAGGAGGCCTGGCGCGGGTTCGAGAAGACCTCGAACACCTCACCCTGTTCCACGATCCGGCCGCCGTCCATCACCGCCACCCGGGTGGCCAGATTCTTGATGACGTCCATCTCGTGCGTGATCACCACTATGGTGATCCCCAGTTCCCGGTTCACCCGGCGCAGCAGGGCCAGCACCTCATGGGTGGTTTCCGGATCCAGGGCTGATGTGGCTTCGTCCGCGAGCAGGATCTTCGGCGACGCGGCCAGCGCCCGGGCGATGCCGACGCGCTGCTTTTGCCCGCCGGAGAGCTGCTCGGGATAGCTGCCGGCCTTGTCCGCGAGCCCGACAAAGTCCAGCAGCTCCTCCACCCGGGCGGCGATCTCGGCAGTGCTCCGGCCGGCCACGCGCAGGGGGTACGCAATGTTGTTGCGGACCGTTTTGGAGTTGAAGAGATTGAACTGCTGGAAGATCATGCCGATGTCCAGGCGCAGGGTGCGAAGTTTCCGCTCCGGCACCCCGGAGACCTGCCGCCCGTCCACGGTGATGTCTCCGGAGGTACTGGATTCCAGCGCGTTGATCAGCCGGACGAGGGTGCTCTTGCCGGCGCCGGAATAGCCGATGATGCCGAAGATCTCCCCCGCCTCGATCTCCAGGTTGATGTCCCGCAGGGCGGTCACGGCGGGTTCGCCCTTGCGGGCCGGCGGATAGGTTTTAGACACGTTCTGCAGCGAGATGAGTGCCATGGCGGTTTCCTCCTAGCCCAGCGCTTCGATGTCCTTCTGGACCTTCGCCAGCGAGGTCTTCAGGTCCTGGACCGGAACCTTGAGGAACTCTGCCGTGTTTCCGGAGGCCTCCTGCACACCGTCCTCAACGGACTGTGTGTCCTGGTAGATCTCCACCAGCTTCACGTACGTCTCGTTGGTTTCCTCCCCGGCCCGTGCGGCGAAGATATTCACGTATGGGATGGCCGCCGGATCGGAGGGGTCGTCCTGGGCGATCGCGTCGGCGGCCTTCAGTCCGGCGTCTTCCACGAAGTCGTTGTTGACGATGGCGGCCGCGACGTCGGGCAGCGACGTCGGCGTGAGCGAGGCTTCCAGCGTGGTCACCTTGACCTTGGATTTGCCTTCGTCAATGTCCTCCAGCGTGGAGAACGGGCTGCCGCCGCCGTCCAGGGTGAGAAGGCCGGCGGACTGCAGCACCAGCAGGCCGCGGGCGAGGTTGCTCTCGTCGTTCGGCACGGCCACCGTGGCGCCCTCGGGAATGTCCTCCACGGAGTCGTACTGAGTGGAATACAGGCCCAGCGGATAGATCGCGGTGGAGCCGACCGGGGTCAGATCCTCTCCGCTGGAGACGTTGTAGCGGGCGAGATAGACGATGTGCTGGAACTGGTTCAGGTCCAGTTCACCTTCAGTCAGCGCCGGATTGGGCTGGGTGTACTCGGCGAAGTCCAGGATTTCGACGTCGATCCCCTCTGCCTTCGCTGCCTCGGTATAGGTGGCCCAGTACGGGTCGCTGGCGCCGACGACGCCGATCTTCACCGTGCCTTCGCCATCGTCTCCGGCGGCCGAGCTGCAGGCAGCCATCGACAGGGCGAGGAGCGGAACTGCGGTGATGCTGAGGATTCTCCTGCGGGTGTTCATGATGATGGTGTTCTCCTGTGACAGGACGCAGCGCAGCCTTCCGGGCAGCGTCTGGCGCCGTACTTGCCGCCAGGAGGTGTCCTGCCGGCCCAATCTTCACCTGGAGCACCCCGCTGCGGCGAGAGGGTTGCTGTCCAGCCGGCCAGGGCCGATGGCTGGAACTCTTGATTGCTGGTATCAGGCTAGGCGGGCCGGGGCAGGGCGCAAAAAACGACGTTCCGTGACGTAAGAGAGCGTCGGAGCGGGTCACATGCCGAAATGTTGCGTCACGGTGGCGGTAGGGACGCTGTTGCGCGTGTGGGAGGATCGGCTCGCTTGTCTTCTTGCAGTTCCCACCCGTCCGCGCATCCTCGTCCCCTGCGAAAGGCCCCCGTGCAGCATGAAACCAGTCCGTCAGCCGTGACCCTGATCCGTGCCGCGCAGCTCTCCGACACCGCGGAGTATGCGTACGCCGCAACGGCACCCGCGGGCAGCCGGCTGATCTTTCTCGCCGGATCCTGTCCGCTGGAAGCAGACGGCTCGACGGCGGCTGTGGGCGACTACGCCGGCCAGGCCGCGCAGTGCATGGCAAACCTCGCGGCGGCGCTGGCCGCTGCGGGCGCTTCACTGACGGATGTCATCAGCACCCGGGTGCTGGTGGCCACCACGTCCCAGGCGGACCTGGTCGCGGCGTGGGAGGTGGTGCGGGATGCCTTCGGCGACCACGATGCGCCGAGCACGCTGTTGGGTGTGACAGTTCTGGGCTACGACCACCAACTTGTCGAAATTGAAGCCGTTGCCGCCGTGCGTGAGTAGGCCGTAGCTCAGGAACCCGGATCAGCGGCGCGCTGCCCGAAGGTTCCCGCGGTTACGCGCTGATAGGACTCGGTGATGATGTCTTCAAGTACCCCGAGGTCAATTTTGCTCAGGTCTTTCAGGTAAAGACAGCCTGCGCCGGTGGTGTGGGCGCCGAGCCGGGCGAGTTGGGCGGTGTAGGCGCCCACGCCGTCGGGCAGGTACACCGTGGTCGCTGCCTTGCGCGGCGAGAAGCCTGCCGCGACGGCATCGCCCTCCCTGCCGCTGGCGTACTTGTAGTGGTAGCTGCCGAAACCAACGATGGTCGGCCCCCACATGGCGGGCTGCTCTCCGGTGATCCGGCTCATCAGGTCGACGAGGGTGTGTGCATCGCGCTTCCGCGGCGGCGAGGTCACGCCGTCGATGAAGTCGCTGACGCTGGCGGCGGTCGGTTCCATGCTGTGCCTCCTGGATTCGCGCTTTAACCTTTGCCTGACACCCGGCTGCTCCACAGCGCCACATGGACCTGCGTCCCGCGGCGCACCAGCCCGCGCGGCCCGCCCGCCGCCATCATCGCCTCGGTGGCCTCGGCGCTGCCGGCAAAGCGCAGCAGCGCATCCGCCGCCGCCGGGACCCGGCCGGGAAGCAGCGTGCTGGCCCACCACATGCCGGACACCGGAGTGCCCGGAAACCCCAGCTGGACCAGGCCTCCGGAGGCCAGATCGTGCCGGATCACGTGCGCGACGGCGAGCATCAGCCCTTCGCCGGCGCGCACCGCCGCCAGCGCTGCGGCTTCGCTGTCCAGCTGCACCAGCTCCGGAACCGCGGGCAGGTTCGCGAACCAGCGCTGTTCCTCCAACGGACCGCCCGCGGAGGGTCCGGAAAACCAGCGCTGCGTCAGTGCCTTCCCCGGCACCCGGGGCGGCGGCAGCGCGGCCAGCGGATGGTTGGCGGCCGCCACCAGGATCCGGCGGTAGCGCAGGAAGGGCAGCGCGTGCAGCGGGGTACTGCTGCGGGCCGGCCGGATACCGAGCGCAATGTCGTAGGCCCGCTCGCCCAGCAGGGCACCGGCGTCGTCGGCCGCATCCACCACCACCCGGGCCGCAGGGCCGGGATGGCGGCGTGCATAGGCCTCCAGCAGCCTACCGGCCGCATGCTCGGCAAACGCCGGGGTTGCCAGGATCCGCAGCTCCGCGCCGTCCTGCGCGGCACGGGCCACCTCGCGCCGGGACTGCTCGGCCAGCCCGACGATCTCCTGCGCATACCCGGCGAGGGCCCGCCCGCCTGGAGTCAGCGCGATGCCGGAACCGGACCGGACCACCAGCGCATCCCCCAGGTCGGTGCGCAGCGCCGCTAATGCCGCAGAAACAGCCGGCTCGCTGATGCCCAGTTCCTGTGCCGCGGCGCGGAGGGACCCGAGACGGGCCACCAGCGCGAATGTCCGCAGCTGGCTCAGTGTCATCGGCACAGGTCATAACCTTTCGCTTAGGAGGATATTGACACCCCCTCGAGCGGGGAGCAACCTTGCGAAACAGCGCTGCTCACGGTGCCTACGGCACTGCCCTGGGGGAACAGCGGGCACAGCAACGGATATCAAAGGGGATATCGTGCAGATACCGGCTCCATTTGACTACGCGCGTGCCGCCGATGTGGCGGACGCAATCGCCCTGCTTGACCGCTACGGACCCGAATCCCGGCTGGTCGCGGGCGGCCACAGCCTCCTGCCCATGATGAAACTGCGCCTGGCCCGGCCCGAGTGGCTGATCGACATCAACGACCTGTTCGAACTGGACTTCATCGTCCGGGAACCGGACCGGCTGCGCGTGGGCGCCCTGACCCGGCACACCACGCTGCTGGAATCTTCCGAAACCGGGCGGCTGTTCCCGATCATCGCCGAGGCCGAACGGTTCATCGCGGACCCGGTGGTCCGCAACCGCGGCACCATCGGCGGTTCGCTCTGCCAAGCCGATCCTGCCGAGGACCTCTCCACCGTCTGCACGGTCCTGCGGGCAGAGGTGCTGCTGCGCGGACCCGGCGGCGAGCGCCGGCTGAGCATGGATGAGTTCCACCGCGGCGCCTACGAAACCGCTGCCGCTCCCAACGAAGTGCTCTGCGAAGTCAGCTTCCCGATCGTCCCCGGACAGGGCAGCTCCTACGAAAAGGTGGAGCGTCGCGTCGGTGACTGGGCCATCACCGCCGCCGGAGCCGCCGTCGCCCTCTTACCGGACGGCACCATCTCCGCCGCCTCGATCGGGCTGACCGCGGTAGGGCTGGACGGCACCGCCACGGCAGCGGAAGAAGTGCTGCTGGGCGAACCCCCCACCCCCGCCGTCATCGATGAAGCCGCCCGCCTGGCCGCGGCCGCCTGCAACCCGGTTGCGGACACCCGCGGGCCGATCGATTACAAGCGCCACCTCGCCGAAGAACTCACCCGCCGCGTGCTCACCCGTTCCTGTGACCGCGCCGTCCCCCAGGAGCGCTGACCACTGTGGAAATCCGAATGAACATCAATGACACGGACGTCACCGGCGAGGCCGAACCCCGGGTGCTGCTGGTGCACTACCTCCGGGAAAACCTCGGCATGACCGGCACCCACTGGGGCTGCGACACCACCAACTGCGGTGCCTGCGTGGTGCTGATGGACGGTGAGCCGGTGAAGTCCTGCACGGTGCTGGCCGCCATGGCCGACGGACACTCCATCCGCACCGTCGAGGGCCTGGAGACCAACGGCCGGCTGGACCCGGTGCAGCAGGGCTTCATGGCCGAACACGGACTGCAGTGCGGCTTCTGCACCCCCGGGATGATGCTGACCGCCCGCGCGCTGCTGGATAAGAACCCGGCGCCCGACGACGGCGAGATCCGCGAGGCCATCTCCGGGCAGATCTGCCGCTGCACCGGGTACACCACGATTGTCCGCTCCATTCAGTGGGCGGCCGAGCATCCGGAGCCGGACGGGTTTGGGGTGGAAAGCGGGTACGACGGCGAATTCGCCAACGATGTGGACATCCGGGACATTCCGGAGACCGCCGCGAACGTCACCGCTGCCGGCGACGGAGCTGACGGCGTGACCAGCGAGGAGGACACCAAGCCATGACACTGACTCCGGAACGGGAAGCCAACCACGCCGCCGACAGCCCGGACCGTCCGATCGGTTTCGGGCGGATCCAGCGCAAGGAGGACCCGCGGTTTGTCCGCGGCCGCGGGAACTATGTGGACGACATCGTGCTGCCGGGCATGCTGCACGGCGCGATTCTCCGCTCCCCCCTGGCCCATGCCCGGCTGGTCTCCATCGACACCTCCGAGGCGCTGGCCCATCCGAAGGTGGTGGCGGTCATTACCGGCAAGGACCTGGAAGCCCTGAACCTGGCCTGGGCCCCCACGCTCTCGGCCGATGTGCAGGCGGTGCTGGCCACCGACAAGGTCCGCTTCCAGGGCCAGGAGGTCGCCTTCGTGGTCGCGGAAGACCGCTACGCCGCGCGCGACGCACTGGAACTGATCGAGGTGGAGTACGAGGCGTTGCCCCCGGTGATCGACGCCCGCCGCGCCCTGGATCCGGACGCCGCCGTCATCCGGGACGAGCTGCCGGGCCGCACCGACAACCACATCTTCGACTGGGAGGCCGGGGACGCGGCCGAGACGGACGCCGTGTTCGCGCGGGCCGACGTCGTCGTCGACCAGGAGATCATTTACCCGCGCGTGCATCCGGCGCCGATGGAAACCTGCGGCGCGGTCGCTGACTTTGAACCGGTGGAGGGCAAGCTCACCCTCTACGAGACCTCCCAGGCCCCGCATGCCCACCGCACCCTGTTCGCCATGGTCGCCGGCATCCCCGAGCACAAAATCCGGGTGGTCTCCCCCGACATCGGCGGCGGTTTCGGCAACAAGGTCGGGATCTATCCCGGCTACATCCTGGCCGTGGTGGGCTCGATCGTGACCGGCCGGCCGGTGAAGTGGGTGGAGGACCGCTCCGAGAACCTGATGTCCACCTCCTTCGCCCGGGACTACATCATGCAGGGGCAGATCGCCGCCACCGCCGACGGCAGGATCCTGGGCCTGCGCACCAACGTGCTGGCCGACCACGGCGCCTTCAACGCCACCGCCCAGCCCACCAAGTATCCGGCCGGTTTCTTCCACATCTTCACCGGCAGCTACGACCTGGAAGCCGCCCACTGCAAGGTCACCGGTGTCTACACCAACAAGGCCCCCGGCGGCGTGGCCTACGCCTGCTCCTTCCGCGTCACCGAAGCGGTGTACCTGGTGGAACGGCTGGTGGACATGCTGGCGCAGCGGCTGGACATGGATCCGGCGGAGCTGCGGCTGAAGAACTTCATCCAGCCCGAGCAGTTCCCGTACAAGAACAAGACCGGCTGGGAATACGACTCCGGCAACTATGAACCGGCGCTCCGCAAGGCCCTGGACATGGTTGGCTACGACGAACTGCGCGTCGAACAGGCGGAGAAGCGGGCCCGCGGGGAGCTGATGGGCATCGGGATCTCGTTCTTCACCGAAACCGTGGGTGCCGGTCCGCGCAAGCATATGGACATTGTGGGCCTTGGCATGGCCGACGGCGCAGAGCTGCGGATCCATCCCACCGGCAAGGCCGTGGTGCGGATCTCCGTGCAGAGCCAGGGGCAGGGCCACGAGACCACCTTCGCGCAGATCGTTGCCGAGGAGCTGGGCATTCCGCCGGAGGACATCGACGTGGTGCACGGCGACACCGACCAGACCCCGTTCGGGCTGGGCACCTACGGCAGCCGCTCCACCCCGGTCAGCGGCGGCGCGGTGGCGCTGGTCTCCCGCAAGATCCGCGACAAGGCCCGGCTCATCGCCGCGGCCATGCTGGAGACCCGTCCCGAGGACCTGGAATGGGAGAAGGGACGCTGGTTCGTCAAGGGCGATCCCTCGGCCGCCAAGACCATGGCCGAGATCGCCATGGGTGCGCACGGCACTATCACCCTGCCCGACGGCGTGGACGGGAACCTCGATGCCGAAGTCACCTACGACCCGCCGAACCTGACCTTCCCGTTCGGGGCATACATCTGCGTGGTGGACATTGATCCGGGCACTGCCCGGGTGAAGGTCCGCCGGTTCGTGGCCGTGGACGACTGCGGCACCCGGATCAACCCGATGATCATCGAGGGCCAGCTGCACGGCGGGCTGGCCGACGGCGTGGGCATGGCGCTGATGGAGATCATCGAGTTCGACGACGAGGGCAACTGCCTGGGCGGGTCGCTGATGGATTACCTCATCCCCACCGCTATGGAGGTGCCCACCTGGGAAAGCGGCCACACCGTCACCCCGTCCCCGCATCATCCGATCGGCGCCAAGGGTGTGGGTGAATCCGCCACGGTCGGCTCGCCGCCGGCCATCGTCAACGCCGTGGTGGATGCCCTGGCCCCGTTCAACGTGGCGCACATGGACATGCCCTGCACCCCGGCCCGGGTCTGGGCCGCGATGCAGGGCCGGGCGACGCCGCCGATCTAAGCCGGTCCTTCGCCGTCCCGTCCTTTCGCCTCCCGTCCTATTCCGCCCAGCCCCACCCCATCCCGTCGACCCGAAGGAAACCAAGGATGAACGATCTGCCCGCAGACCTCGCCCAGCGGGCGCTGGCGCACGAGGCACGGAACGAACCCTATGTGCGGGCCACGGTGGTCCGAGCTGAGCGCCCGGCCAGTGCCCGGGCCGGGGACACCGCGCTGCTGGACGCCGACGGCACCCTGCACGGGTTCGTGGGCGGCCACTGCGTGCAGGGCTCCGTGCGTGACTACGGCCTGCAGACCCTGGCCAGCGGCGAACCGCTGCTGCTGCGGGTGCTGCCCGGCGCACCGTCCCGCACCGCCGGCGAGGGTGCGGTGGAAGTATCCAACCCCTGCCTGAGTGGAGGAGCCATCGAAATTTTCCTGCAGCCGCAGCTGCCCGCACCCCACCTGCTCGTTTTCGGCGACACTCCGGTGGCCCGCGCACTGCGCGCGTTGGGCGCCTGCCTGGACCTTGATGTCGAGCTGGCGGACGGCAGCGCCGCTTCACCGGCCGCCGGGGATGCCGCCGTCATCGTTGCCTCCCACGGCGAGGACGAGGAACCCGCACTCGCCGCCGCGCTTGCTGCCGGTGTCCCGTACATCGCCCTCGTTGCCAGCGCCAAGCGGGCGGCAGCGGTACTCGCGTCGCTGGACGTCGACGACGACGCGCGGCAGCGCATCCACAGTCCCGCCGGCCTGCCGCTGGGCGCCCGCACCCCGGCCGAAACGGCACTGTCCATCCTGGCCGAATTCACCGCGCTCCGGGCTCAGGCCCGGGACGAGGGCACAGAGAGCACAGAGAGCACAGACCACGCGGAACCCGCCGACCAAGCACTGGCCGGCAGCACGCAGGCGGTGGACCCGGTCTGCGGCATGCACGTCACCGTCGCCGCGGGCACGCTGCAGGCCACGGCGGGAGGGGTCGTGACGTACTTCTGCTCTCCCAGCTGCCGTCTGGCCTTTGTTGCTGAGCCGGACCGCTATGCAGCCCTCTCCTGAGACAGCGGCCGCCGGGACGGATTCACGCCCGGGTGCTCCGGCTGACCTCTTTCCGGATGCGGGGTCGCTCGCGGATGCCCTGGACGGGATCGACTATCTGGCGGACCCGGGCCTGGCCACCGCGCTGTTCCTGGCGGTCCGGCTCCCCCAGCCGATCCTGCTCGAGGGCGAGCCCGGCGTCGGCAAGACCGAGGCCGCCAAGGCCCTGGCCACCCTGCTGGACACCCCGCTCTACCGGCTGCAGTGCTACGAGGGCATCGACGCCGCCGAGGCCCTGTACGAATGGAACTATCCCCGCCAGCTGCTGGGGATCCGGGTCGCCGAGGCAGGCGGCACCACGGTGCAGGAATCGGATCTGTATAACGCCGGTTACCTGCTCCGGCGGCCGCTGCTGCAGGCTCTCGAGCATCCCGGCCCACGGCCGGCGGTGCTGTTGCTGGACGAGATCGACCGGGCGGACGCCGAATTCGAGGCCTTCACCTTCGAACTGCTCGCCGAGGCAGCTGTGACCATCCCGGAGCTGGGAACCGTGAGGGCCGCCTTTCCGCCCATCGTGGTCCTGACCTCGAACCGCACCCGGGACCTGCACGACGCACTGACCCGCCGCTGCCTCTACCACTGGATTGACTACCCCGCCCCGGAACGGGTCGCCGAGATCATCCGCCGCCGCGTCCCGGCTGCCCGCGGCCCGCTGGCGCTGGAAGCCGCCGATGCCCTGGGCCGGCTGCGGAGCCTTGATCTGGCCAAACCTCCGGGAATCTCCGAGGCCATCGACTGGGTGTCAGCCCTGGCACTGCTGGATGTGGAACATCTGAGTGCGGCGGCCGTGGACAGCACCTGGGGAACAGTGCTGAAGAACCGCGATGACCTGGACCTCGCCGTCGCGCGTGGCTCCGGCTGGCTGGCTGGCGGACCGTGACCGTCATGAGGGAACAACGCGATGCGGCAACGCCGCTGACTTCGGCAGGACAGAGGGGGCTGCCGGGGCCGGGAATCCCCCGCTTCGAGACGGCCGCCTTTGCCGCCGGGCTGGGCACCGCACTGCGCCGCGCCGGAATTGGCGGGTCCCCGGACCGGTCCGCCCGGCTGGCGCAGGCCCTGGCGCTGGTGCCCCCGGCCGGCCGCAGCGACCTGTATTGGACCGCGCGGGTGGTAATGCTCCGCGACGCCACGCAGATTCCCGTGTTCGACGCCGTGTTCGCGGCCCTGTTCGACGGGCTGCTCGATCCCGCGGACAGCCGCGGTGACCCCAATGCAGCGCCCGCCGTCGGCTCCGAACCCCGGCCGCGTCCGGCTAGTGAGCGAGCCCGCCGGGTGCAGCCGCCCGACAGCCCGGAGGCTGATGCCCCCCAGCCGCCGGTTCCGGCCACCCCCGGCGGTGACGGCGCCGCCGGAGAGCCGGTGCGGGACGCGGTGCTGATGGTCAGCTCCGACCAGGAGCACCTGCATTCAAAGAACTTCGCCGAGCTCAGTGACGCCGAGATCGCGCGGATGCAACGGCTTGCCGGGTCGATCGCGCTCTCCACCCCCAGGCGCCGGACCCGGCGGACGCGTCCCTCCGGGCACGGCGGGCGGCTGGACCCGCGGCGCAGCGCCCGGGCAGCACGGCGGACCGGCGGCATTCCGGTGACGCTCGTGCGGGCCGAACGGACAACCGCGCAGCGGCGGCTGGTCCTGCTCTGCGACGTCTCCGGTTCCATGAGTGCCTTCACCCGCGTGTATCTGTCGCTGCTGCACGGCGCCGTCAGCAGTTCCCGGGCCGAGGCCTTTGTTTTCTCCACCGATTTGACCCGGCTGACCCGGCAGCTCTCCGTGCAGCATCCCGATACCGCCCTGGCCCAGGCCGCGGCAGGCACCGACGACTGGGACAGCGGAACCCGGCTCGCCACCGGACTGCGCCTGTTCCTGGACCGGTACGGGCGGCGCGGAATGGCGCGCGGCGCCGTCGTCATCATTTTTTCGGACGGCTGGACCCAGGATGACCCTGTGCAGGTGGACCGCGAAATGGCCAGGCTGCAGCGCCTGGCGCACCGGATTATCTGGGTGAATCCCCGCCTAGCCGCCCCGGGCTTTGAACCGCTGGCCGGCGGGATGGCCGCAGCCCTCCCCTATTGTTCAGCGTTTGTCAGCGGCCACAGTTATGCGGCGCTCACCGAACTGGCCGACGCCTTGACCGGGCCCGAACCCGCTGGGCCGCCGCAGTTGAAGAACCCACCGTCGACGAACAGGATCAGCTAATGGATATTGACAGCACGTTCACCGTTGCAGCGCCCATCGACGATGTCTGGGAGACGGTGATGGACGTCGAATCCGTCACCGGGTGCATTCCCGGCGCGGAGGTCCTGAACAAGCTCAACGATGACGCCTACCAGATCGGGATGAAGGTCAAGCTCGGTCCGGTCTCGCTCCAGTACCGCGGCCAGCTCAACGTGCTCGAACGGGATGCGGCGTCGCACCGGGCCGTGCTGCAGGGCACGGCGAAGGAGACCCGCGGCCAGGGCACGGCGCAGGCAACCGTGGTCCTTCAGCTCGAAGAGGCCGGTGACGGAACGCAGGGCCTGGTCAGCGCCGACGTCGCGCTCTCCGGCAAAGCCGCCGCGATGGGCAAGGGCGTCATCGGCAGCGTCACCGAGCAGCTGATGGGGGTCTTCGCCGCGAACCTGCAGGACCTGATCAACGACTCCCACGCCGGACAGGACACCGCCGATTTTCCGGCGCATCTGGCCGCCGTACCCGAACCAACCCCGGGAGCCGCCCAGACTCCCACGCCCGGCGGCCCGCACACCGGCGGCTACGACGACGCCGCGGCGCCGGCCAGCGGTCCTGCCCCTGCCGGACCGGCGCCATCACCGGAGGAGCCCCCGCGGCCGATCCCGTTGGCACCGCGGATGGCGCGGCCTGTTCCTGCCAGCAGGAGCTCCCGCGATGGCGGACCGGCCGGCCTGCGCCCGGGCCAGGGGTCAGACGGGCTGGACGGATTGGCCCTGGCCCGCGGCATGGTGGGAGAACAGCTGCGCCATCCCGCCGTCCAGCTCTGGCTCTATACGGCAGTGGCCGTCGTCGCCTATCAGTTGGGCCGCAGAGCCGCCCGGTACGGCAGCTAGGACGGAGGTACCGGCGTGCGTGATCTGCTCGATGCCCTCCTGCCCGAGTGGGAGGCCGGACGCACTGCTGCGCTGGCGACGGTGGTCCGGACGTTCGACTCGGCGCCGCGGCCGCCCGGTGCGGGGATGGTGGTAACCGGTGCCGACACGGTTACCGGATCGGTCTCCGGCGGCTGTGTTGAGGGTGCGGTGTATGAGCTGGGCAGCGGGTGCATCGGGGACGGGATTCCGGTGCTGGCCCGGTACGGGGTAAGCGACGACGACGCCTTCGCCGTCGGGCTGACCTGCGGTGGAACCATCGATGTGTTCGTGGAGCCGGTGTCCCGCTCCACGTTTCCGCAGCTTCCCGCCGTTGCAGCGGCCATCCGCGCCGGCCGGCCGGTCGGGGTGGCCACCGTGATTGAACATCCGGATCCGGCCCGGCTCGGAAGGCACCTGGTGCTGTCACCGGAGGGAACAACCGGCAGCCTCGGCAGCGACCGCGCGGACGAGGCCGTGGCCGATGATGCCCTGGGGCTGCTGGCGGCCGGCCGCAATGGCGTTTTAACCTACGGACCCGAAGGCGAACGCCTCGACGCCGGCATGAGCGTGTTCTTCGCGGCGTTTGCTCCCGCTCCGCGGCTGCTGGTCTTCGGCGCCATTGATTTCGCCTCCGCCCTGGCCCGTCTGGGCGCCTTCCTCGGCTATCGGGTGACGGTCTGCGACGCCCGGTCCGTGTTCGCCACGGCGGCACGGTTTCCCGATGCCGAGGAGGTGATTGTCGCGTGGCCGCATGACTACTATGCCGGCCAGATCCGGGACGGGTTGATCGATGCCCGCACCGTGGTGTGCGTGCTGACCCATGATCCGAAGTTCGATGTTCCGCTGCTCGAGGCGGTGCTTGATGGTCCCGCGGTGGCCTACATCGGCGCAATGGGGTCGCGCCGCACCCATGAGGACCGGATGCAGCGGCTGCTGGAGAGCGGGGTTGGCTCCGAGCAGCTGGCTCTCATCCACAGTCCGGTGGGCCTGGATCTGGGGGCGCGGACGCCGGAGGAAACCGCTGTGTCGATTGCCGCGGAGTTTATTTCCGAAGCCTGGGGCGGATCCAATATTCCGCTGCGGCTGCTCGACGAGCGGATCCACCACGATGAGATGCCTTCGCTCGGTGACGCTCCATCGCCCACTCACGCTGCACGGGAAAGCTCACGCTAGGTTCTGATCCCACCGGGACCCGGCGCCGCCACAAATTACACGTATTCCCCGGGAGCCGCCCCCATGGTGAACGCAAACACGGCGACGGTCATCAGTACGACTATGCAAAACGCCGCGAAGGGCATCCACATTCTCCATCTGGGAAGGTTGTAGCGGTAAGCCATTGTCAGTGCGAAAGCGAATGCCGCGCAGAACAGGAAAAGGAACCCAAAAACCATAAGACTGATCATCAGATCGCCCTCGTAGCATCCGGAGCCGTACCCGGTAGCCGGAGTGCAGGCCATTCGGTGCGGGTATGTTCCGAGAGCGGTTCCAAACATTGCAGCGGGCAGAAGGCACAGCACCGCGCCGGCCAGGATCGCAATCGCGCTCCCGATATGTCCACGGGTCGACGGATGAACCTCGTCGGGAATCGCAGTGGAGCCGGTGTTCATTTGTTTCCCCCGAGTCGTTGATCCGTTGGCTGGCTTCGATACAGATGCCACGCCGTCAACATCTGGTCCCTCGTGCCGTTTGGATTTAGGGAGTGCCAGGTTCTCGTGAACCGGTTGTATTCGAACTGGGGATCAATATCCTGCCGGCTTTCGTTGCGGGTTTGATGCCAATGGTCGACGGCGTCCTGCAGGGTTTGGGTGCCGTCTGCACCGGCAAAGAACTTGCGCATCGGCGCATCAAAATGAAAACCGGAACCAATGTGCCGGCTCATCCAGGTGCGGACAACCTGGCTGCACCGCTGGCCGGCGGGAATCACGGTCAAACCTGACAGTGGCTCCGTCAGTTGGGTAAGAGAGGCCTGCCGTGTTGGCCTCGGTTCGGTGAATTCCTGCCCGTCCAGGGCTGCAGCGATCCGCTGGGTGAGCAGGGCTTTGGTGCCCGTTGCCTTCTGCCCGGTGGACCGCGCAAAGTCCGCAAGCTCGTCTTTAAGCCAGTACCAGCGAAGGAATTCGGTGCCTGAGAGCCCGGGGCTCAGGGTCGGGCGGTTGGTCGCGGGCGTATTCACCGGGCAACTGTATCCAAGAAAACCACCCATGCCGTATATGGTCCACGCCCGGTTGCCGGGTCGGAAGGCCGCAGTGTTGTGACACCGCGGCCTCCCTGCCGGCACCGGCAAAGGCCGCCTGCACCTCCGGCCGGGCAAAACGTTCCTGCAGCTGGCTGGACTGAGACAGCTAGCCGCGCCGGGTGTAGTAGCCGTCGGTCCGGTCTGTGCCGCGCTCCAGGCCGTCCACGTCGGTGTAACTGCCCGGGTGGGGCCTGTCCGTGGCACCGGAAACGTAGGCTCCTTCAGACCGGGGGGCCTGGCGGGGCCGGTCATGGCGGTCGGTGTAGCTGCCCCCGCCACAATGCTGTACCGCCTCCGCAACGGACGACTGTTTACCTGTCCTCCGCTGCTCGGCGGGCCGGTTCGCTGAATCGGTCAATGATTCTCTCCTTCATAACGCTTTTTCGGGTGAGAGTCGGGCGGAGTAATGGAGTGCGGATTCCACACAGAAAGACACCGGCCGCAGCCGATGCCTCGCTCCTCAAGTATCCCAATCGCTCGAAAATGGTGTCAATTGAGGACTTGTCCGTGTGATAAACGGAACACCGCGTCAGGATGCGCGGAAGTCTTTGGCGATCTGTGAGATCGGGGCTTCGTGCTTCCGTGCAACAGCGACTGCATCGCGGCGTAACCCTGTGGCGAAAGACTGCGGCGGCCTTTAGAAATCCCCACCTGGGTAGATGCCCTCGGGCAAGGTGAAGCACGCAGATCCTGACGCGATACGGATTTCGTTTGGGGAGTCTCCTTCGGAGACGAGGTGGCTCTCCCCTGGAGCGGGCGGGTCGATCTGGATCCGATAGTTTTCATTTATATCCCTATCGACGGATACTTCGGTTCCGTTCGCCCGGTAGTGGGCTTCGATGGTTTTCACGATGGGCTCTATCTCGGTTCCTTCGGCGACCGTGACCGTCGTTGAAGCAGCCCAGTGGTGCTGGGTCTTGTTGCAGGACAGAAGCGTGCCCGTCTGCTGTTGATCGATTGAGAGAACAGCATCCTTCGGGATCAGTGCGGCGATCTCCCGTTCCATGGCCTGGGTGTGGGCTTTGGCTTCCTGCCAGGTGAGTTCAGCGTTCATCGGTTCCTTCTGTGTTTGAGCAGCCGTTGGCGCAGGTGGCTCGGTCGGATCTGCGTTTGGGTTTCCGGCACAACCGGCGAGCCCTAGCAGACCCACCAGCAACAACGTCATGGCACCGCTCCGCGCCCTCATCGAGTCACTATTCCGGGCATGTTTGCAAGCGCTTTCATGTTGTCCTCACTGGTGGAGGCGAAGAAGCTGTGGTTGTTCATGAGAATCTTCCCCTCTTCGCATCTCGACATGCGCCGATCAGACGATCGGCTACCCCTTTATTGAAATTCATCAAAGCTCCCCCAGATAAATAAACAGGCGCGCGCGCACCAACACGAAACCCTACCCAATACACCCGCTGGATTCTGGATCGTAACGATCACGAGGTGGAATCAGGCAAGGAGAAAGGCCCTGTTTCCCTTCTTGCAAAGCGATACAGGGCCTTTCTCATTTTTCATTCGTGGTGACGGTGGAATTTTGAACCCATTGCCGGCGACAACTGATCAAACCTGATCACATCTTGTCACCCACACTTGTTAGGCGCAGTCCCACCGGCTTAACCCATTGGTCCGCCGTGGTGTCGCGGAGGATAGCCCAGCTGGAGGTAGGCGCGGATTAGGCCCCGGCACCCCGCAGCGCTGCCACGGTATTCACGGCAGCGGCCACCGCTTCATAGCCCTTGTCCTCGGAGGATCCGGGCAGGCCGGCCCGGTCCAGGCCCTGCTGCTCGGTGTCGCAGGTGAGCACACCGAAACCGATCGGCGTGCCGGTGCGGACGCTGACATCGGTCAGGCCGGTGGTGGCCGCCGAGCAGACGTAGTCGAAATGCGGGGTGCCGCCGCGGATGACGACGCCCAGTGCCACCACGGCGTCATAGTGCGGTGCCAGCCGGGCGGCAGCAACGGGCAGTTCGAAACTGCCGGGAACCCGGATCAGCTTCGGGGACAGGCCGGCATCCTCAACAGCACGCAGGGCACCGTTGATCAGCCCGTCCATGATCTCGGTGTGCCAGCTGGCAGCAACAATGGCCACGCTGATGTCCAGGCCCGCGGCCTTAATGCTGCTGACGTCGTTATCCGGTGCGCCGTGTCCGCTCATGGGTTCTGCTCCTTGGTGTTGGTGGGTGGTAGTCAGCCCTGCTGGACCGGCTGGGTCCGCAGCAGGGTCAGGTGGTGGTCCATGCGGTCCCGCTTGGTCTGCAGGTAGCGCTCGTTCTCAGCGCGGATCGGCACCTCCGAGGGCACCATCGCCTCCACGGTGACGCCGTACTGCTGCAGCTTCTCCCGCTTGGCCGGATTGTTGCTCAGCAGCCTGATCCGGTTCAGCCCCAGCCGGTGCAGGATCTCGGCAGCGGCCTGGTAGTCGCGGGCATCCACGGGAAGGCCGAGCTGTTCGTTGGCTTCCACCGTGTCCGCGCCGGCCTCCTGCAGGGCGTACGCCCGCAGTTTGTTCGCCAGGCCGATCCCGCGTCCCTCGTGCCCGCGCAGGTAAATGACGGTGCCGCCATGCAGGCTGATCAGCTCCAGCGCCTGCTCCAGCTGCTCCCCGCAGTCGCAGCGGTAGGAGCCAAAGACGTCACCGGTCAGGCACTCCGAATGAAGCCGCACCAGCGGAGCCCCGGATCCTGCGTCAGCCCCTGCGCTATCCGGCTGGAGCCCGGTTCCAGCAGCAGAGACAGTCATATGCTCGGCACCGGTCCGGGGGTCTGTCCAGGCGCGGGCGGTGAAGTCCCCGAAGGCGGTGGGCAGCTGGACCTCAGGGCCGGGAACGACACCGGCGCGCTCGGTTGCGTCCAGCTCGTCCAGGTACAGGGCCAGGTCCTCGATGGACACCAGCGGCACGCCGTGGGCATCGGCAAACCCGCGCAGCGCGGGCAGCCGCATCATGGACCCCTCGTCGTGGACCAGTTCAGCGATGACTCCCACCGGAGTGCAGCCGGCCAGCCGGGCCAGCTCCACGGCTGCCTCGGTGTGCCCGCGGCGGCCGCGGACGCCGTCGTCGTGCGCCCGAAGCGGGAAGACGTGGCCCGGCCGGGTGAGTTCGGAGGCCACCGCGGCGGGATCCGCAAGCACGCGGGCGGTCACCGCGCGGTCCGCGGCGCTGATGCCGGTACTGACGCCTGCGGCCGCGTCGCAGGAGACCGTGTACGCGGTGCCCTTGGCATCCTCATTCACTGCGGTCATGGGCGGCAGGTTCAGCCGGTCCGCATACTCGGACGGCAGCGGCACGCAGATGACGCCCGAGCTGTAGCGGACGGTCCACCCCATGAGTTCCGGGGTGGCGTGCTGCGCGGCGAAGATGATGTCGCCTTCGTTTTCGCGGTCTTCATCGTCGACGACGACGACGGGCCGGCCCGCGGCGATCGCTTCAACGGCCGCCGTGATGGAGTCCAGGCGGATGGCGATGGTGGGGTCCGCAGTGTCCCGCCAGGCGTCCTGCCGGGGCTCTTCTGCCGGGCTCATTCGGCACCGTCTTCCACGGCAGCCGCGTGCGCCGGCTTCCGCGGGTCGGTGAATGCAAGCAGGCGCTCGGCGTACTTGGCCAGCACATCCACCTCCAGATTCACGGGCGCGCCGGGCGCCAGGGCGCCCAGTCCGGTTTCGGCCAGCGTGGTCGGAATCAGGCCGACCTCAAACCACTGCTCCCCTTCACCGGCGTCGCTCACCGCGGTCACGGTGAGCGAGACGCCGTCGACGGCGATGGAGCCCTTTTCCGCAACATACCGGGCCAGCCGCTGCGGCACCGCGAAACGCAGCCGGTCCCAGTCGCCGAGGTTTTCGCGCTCCAGGAGCCGGCCTACGCCGTCGACGTGCCCCTGGACAACGTGGCCGTCCAGCCGCCCGCCGGCCGGCACGCACCGTTCCAGGTTCACGCGCGTGCCCGGACGCAGCCCGCCGGTGGTGGTGCGCTCCAGCGTCTCCCCCATCACGTCCACGGCGATCCGGTCACCGTCAACCGCGGTGGCCGTCAGGCACACCCCGTTCACGGCAATGGACCCGCCCAGCTCCAGCCCGGCACCCGTTTCCGGGGCGCTGATGATCAGTTCGGCGGAACCGCCAGCCTTGCCGGTTCCGGCCTTTGGGTTCAGGGATACAACGCTGCCCTGTTCAGCCACAATTCCGGTAAACACGCTTGTTTCCTCACGTTTGTTCAGTTCGTCAGTGTTCTGTGCGGGGTGGGTTCAGTTCGTCGGTGTTCATGCGTGGTGGGCCAGATCCGAGGTGATGCTCTGCAGGCGTGGCGCCGGTTTCCGGAACCGGTTCCAGCCGCAGCCGCAGATCCTGTCCCACCAGCCGTGCGGGACCGCCGTCAGTTACGTCCCAGCGCCAGCGTGAAGCATCGGCTAGGGTCTGCACGCCGAGGTCGCCGACTGCAGATGTGCCCGCACCCAGCAGCACCGGCGCCACATAGGCCACCAGTTCATCGGCCAGTCCGGCGCGCAGGAAAGCGCTGGCGACTTGCGCACCGCCCTCCACCATCAGATGCCGCACCCCGCGGCCGTACAGATCGCGGCAGATCACTTCAGGGTCGTGCGAGTCCAACTGCAGGAAACGCCCGTCGGTGCCGCGGATCGCAGCATTGTCCGGTACTGGCCGGTGCCCGACGACAACGCGCAGCGGCTGCCGCCGGGCGGCGCCACCGAGCTCGTCGCGGGCGGTCAGCTGCGGATCGTCGGCCAGCACGGTTCCGGTGCCGACGACGACGGCGTCAGCCCGGGAGCGGATCCCGTGGCCGTCGGTGCGGGCGGCGCTGCCGGTGATCCACTGGCTGGTGCCGTCCTCGGCGGCGGTCCGGCCGTCGAGGGTCTGCGCCGTCTTGACCGTGACGAAAGGCCGCCGCCCGGCCATGGCCAGGGCCCAACGGTGGTTCAGTTCCGCGGACTCGGCCGCCAGCAGGCCGCCCTCGGCATCAACCCCGGCCGCTGCCAGTGCGGCTGCTCCCCCGGCGGCTTCAGCGTTGGAGTCAGCGGCTGCATAAACCACGCGGGAGATCCCGGCGGCCAGGATCGCCTGCGAGCAGGGTCCCGTCCGCCCGGTGTGGTTGCACGGCTCCAGGGTCACCACCATGGTGGCTCCGGAGACGTCCGTTCCTGCCGCAGCTGCTGCTGCCAGGGCGTCGGCCTCGGCATGCGGGGTGCCGGCGCCGCGGTGATAGCCGTGGGCCAGGACCTGCCCTGCGGGGTCCAGGATCACGGCGCCGACAAGCGGGTTTGCGCCCCGCACCCCGCGGCGGGCCAGCTCCAGTGCCATGCCCATCGCCTCGGCCTCGGAGACAGGTCCCGGGCCCCAGCCGGCAAGTGCGCCGCTGTCGGATGTCGCCCCGCCCATGGTCAGCGCACCCGAGGGTCCGGCATCACGACGTCGACCCGGGGCTTTTCATCGTTCTTGGCCTTCCACCAGACGAAGAAGCCAATCAGGGTGAAGATGCCGTAGAAGAGGTACATAAACGCCGTGGCGTAGTAGCCGGTGCTGAAGAGCAGCGGCACTCCCACGATGTCCACCGCCACCCAGATCAGCCAGAACTCGACCCAGCCCTTGGCCATGCCGTAGGTGGCCAGCAGGGAGCCCACGAAGGTCCAGGCATCGGCCCAGACCGGTTCGTAGGAGCCAAGGCGGGCGAAGACCGGGGTCAGTGCCACGGTGCCGATCAGCAGAACGGCCACCAGGCCAATCCGCTCCCTGCCCGAGGCCCACTGCGGCGTGACGGCCTCACCGCCGTCGTGCTGGCTTTGCTTCCAGCGCCGCCAGCCGTACACCGCGACGATGATGAACATGATCTGCCGTCCGGCCTGGCCCAGCAGGGTCGCTGAATCAGCGGACCCGAACAGGGAGCCGAGGAACACGGTCAGAAGGAGGAGGTTGCCGATGATCCCCACCGGCCAGGCCCAGATTTTGCGGCGCATGCCGCCAAAGGCACTGAGGAGCCCGAATATATTGCCTACGACCTCTCGGACCAGCAGGGATGACGATCCCACCGGTACCTGAGCGTCAAAGAGCCACCGCAAAAAATCCATGTCGTTCCTATCCCTTAGCGGCGGCTCCGGGGGTTACGACAGTACGATGCATCAACGGCCTTGGCGTCCGCGCGTGCGGGGACGAAAAAGCCGTCGGTTCAACAAACTGCACGTGCTTCTCCCATCCAGACTTTAACTGTCGGTACTGGAGTTTCACCAGTTCAACCGCACCGCTTTTCCCGAGGGTTCGGGAGCTGCAGTGCGGGTCGCGGACTATAACCGCCGGTTCGGAATTACACCGACCCCGGAGCACGATTGATATTTCATTCTTGCACAGCCGCACCGGCTGCACATTATTACTGAAGCTTCAAGTAATAATGGTCACTTAGAGACGGCTTCCGCTGCCTCCCGGAGCTTGCGGATGGCCTCATTGGGGTCTCCGCTGCCGTAGACGGCCGATCCGGCCACGAACACGTTTGCGCCGGCTTCGGCTGCACGCTCGATGGTGTCCGCGGAGATGCCGCCGTCCACCTGCAGTGCCAGCGGCAGGCCGGAACCACGGATGGCCTCGGCCGCGCGGCGGATCTTCGGCAGCGTGATGTCCAGGAACTTCTGCCCGCCGAAGCCGGGCTCCACCGTCATGATCAGCAGCATGTCCAGTTCGGAGAGCATGTCCAGGTACGGCTCCACGGGTGTGGCAGGGCGCAATGCCATACCGGCCTTGGCACCGCGGTCGCGGATGTCCCGGGCCAGCTTCACCGGCGCCGCGGCGGCCTCCACGTGGAAGGTCACCGAGGCCAGGCCCAGTTCCGCGTAGGCCGGAGCCCAGCGGTCGGCGTCGGAAATCATCAGGTGTGCGTCCAGCGGCAGCGCACTGACCTCCTGGATCCGCTGCACCACCGGCAGTCCCAGGGTCAGGTTCGGCACAAAGTGGTTGTCCATGACGTCCACGTGGACGGCGTCGGCGGTGCTGATCCGCTCCAGCTCGGCCTGCAGGTTGACGAAGTCGGCCGAGAGGATGCTCGGGTTGATGCAGCACTTGCTCATGGTTCTCCTTGTGGACGGACTGAAAATCAGGGCTTGCGGCGGATCAGGGCCAGGAACATGGCGTCGGTCTGGTGGATGTGCGGCCACAGCTGCGCGGTCGACTCGTGGCCGGCACCCAGGTTTCCGGTGAGGCTGACGGCGTCCAGTGCGGCGCCTGAATCCAGCAGCTCCAGGTCGTTGCGCCGGCGCATCACATCGGCGACGACGGCGGTGGTCTCCGCCGGGTGCGGCGAGCAGGTCACGTACGCGACGACGCCGCCGGCCTTCACGGCATCCACGGCGGCGGTGAGCAGTTCACGCTGCAGCGCGCCGAGATCCCCGACGTCGGTGGGCTTGCGCCGCCAGCGTGATTCCGGGCGCCGGCGCAGGGCACCGAGTCCGGTGCAGGGGGCGTCCACGAGGATGCGGTCGAAGGTTTCCGGGTACTGTTCGGCGATGCTGCGGCCGTCCCCGGTGCGCACGTCCCAAACCTCGCCCGGAACGGCTTCCAGAGCCTGGCGGACCAGCTTCGCGCGGTGCGCCGCCGGCTCGTTGGCCAGCAGGATGGCGCCCTTTTCGTTGGCCAGGGCGGCCAGCAGTGCTGCCTTGCCGCCGGGACCGGCGCACAGGTCCAGCCACTGCTCGCCGTCGCGGCTGCCGTCCGCGGTGCGGTCTCCGATGTCGACGGCGGCCAGGGCGCGGGCCACCAGCTGCGAGCCGGCGTCCTGCACGCGGGTGGTGCCGGCACGGACGGAATCCAGGCGGCCGACGTCGCCGGCGGAGAAGAGTGCCGAATCCACCACGAGCTCGCCGTCGATGGCTCCGGCCTCGCGGGCTTCATCAAGGTTTCCCAGCCCGGGAAGGGCCACGAGGTTTACCACCGGGGCGGCGTTGTCCGCCTTGAGCAGGTCGGTGATTTCCTCGACACTGCGGCCGTGGGCCACCAGGGACTGCCGCAGGGCGCGGACGATCCACTCCGGGTGGCTGTGCTCAATGGCGGCACGGCGCGTGGGATCACTCTCGTCGCGGACCAGTTCCTCGATCCAGGCCTCCAGGTCCAGGGCGGTCACCTTGCGCAGCACGGCGTTGATCAGGGCAGAGGGTCCGGCGCCGATGACGGCGCGGGCCAGGCCCACGGTCTGGTCCAGGGCTGCATGGGCCGGAACGCGCATGGCCAGCAGCTGGTGCACACCGATGCGCAGGGCGTCCAGGACGGCCGGGTCGAGCTTGTCCAGCGGGCGGTCCACGCACTTGGCCAGGATGGCGTCGTAGGTGCCCTGTCCGCGCAGCGCGCCGTAGGCCAGTTCGGTGGCGAATCCGGCGTCGCGCTTGTCCAAGTGGTGCTTGCGGATGCTCTTGGGCAGCACCAGGTTGGCGTACGCGTCATCCTCGGAGACGGCGCGGAGCACTTCGAAGGCCACCAGCCGGGCCGGGTCCGCGGCGCGGGTGCGCTGGCCGGGGGCCTGCGCGGTACGGCTGCGGACGGCGGGACGGCTGCGTTCGTGTCCCTTCTCGTTGCGCTGCCTGTTCTGCGAATTCTGCGGGGTGCTGTTCTGGGGGGTCATTCGAAGACCACGTCCTCACGGTTGGCCAGGCCGCGGGCCCAGTCGGCCCCCGGCATCATTTTCTTGCCGGCGGGCTGTACCTGCTCCAGTTCCAGGCCGGCGGAACCGGTGCCCACGACGGCGGCTGCCTGCGTGCCGCCGGTGAAGCGGACCTGGCCCGGGGCCAGGTCGGTGATGTCCGGGCGCAGGGCCGCGGAGCCGATCTTGAAGCGGGCGCCGTCCCAAGTGGTCCAGGCTCCCGGTTCGGGGGTCACGCCGTTGATGCGGCGCCGGATGGCCAGCGCCGGCTGGGTCCAGGTCACGCGCGCGTCGTCGATGGTCAGTTTGGGAGCGAGCGTTACCTCGCCGGCCTGCGGAACGGCCTGCGCAGTGCCGGCATCAATCGCCGACAGGGTCTGCGCCAGCAGCACGGCGCCGCTGTGCGAGAGCCGTTCCAGCAGCGCACCGCTGGTGTCCTCGGGATGCAGGGTCTCGGTCAGCTGCCCGTACACCGGTCCGGTGTCCAGGCCCTTTTCGAGCAGGAAGGTGGAGGCTCCGGTGACGTCATCGCCGTTGATCACGGCGTGCTGCACCGGTGCCGCGCCACGCCAGGCGGGAAGCAGCGAAAAGTGCAGGTTGATCCAGCCGTGGGCGGGAATGGTCAGGGCCCGCTCGGGGATCAGCCCGCCGTACGCGACGATCGCGGCCACATCGGGGTTGGCGGCCTGGATGGCGGCGACGGCGTCGTCGTCAATCTTCGCCGCGCGGATCACGGGCAGGCCCAGTTCCTCGGCGCGGGCGGCAACGGGCGACGGCGTGAGCGTGCGCTTGCGGCCCAGCGGCGCGTCGGGGCGGGTCAGGACGGCGACGACGTCGAAGCCGGCTGCCAGCAGGGCGTCCAGGGACGGGACGGCAACGGACGGGGTGCCGGCGAAAAGTACGCGCATGGCCACGGGCCGTTAGGCCTGTCCGCCGAAGGAGGATCCGGCGCCGAAGGACCCGCCGCCGAAGCTGGAGCCCACTGTCTGGGCGCGCTCCGCCGTCGTGCGTCCGGCGATGGTTTCGTAGTCGGCCTGGCGGATGGCACGCAGGGCTTTTTTGCGGTTCTCGCCCTCCAGCCGGTCGATGTAGAGCACGCCGTCCAGGTGGTCGGTTTCGTGCTGGAAGCAACGGGCCAGCATTCCTTCGCCCTCAATGGTTACCGGGTTGCCGAACTTGTCGACGCCCGTGACCTTGGTCCAGCGGTAGCGCGGCACCGGATAGCCCAGTCCGGGGATGGACAGGCAGCCTTCGACCTGGTCCTCCTGGCGGTCTTCGCTCAGCTCCAGGACCGGGTTGACGACGTGTCCGGACTGTCCGTCGATCCGGTAGGTGAAGACGCGGAGGCTGACGCCTACCTGCGGTGCGGCCAGGCCAGCACCTTCAACGTCCTCCATCGTCTCTTCCATGTCGGCGACGAGCTTGGCCAGTTCCGGCCCGAATTCCGTGACTTCCTCAGCAGGGGTCCTCAGGACGGGGTCGCCGATAATCCGGATGTTCAGGATTGCCATCTAGGGTTCGTTCCTTACTCGTAACTGCTGACTGACTGTCGTGAAGAGTGAAGTGGGGCTCTGCGCCTGTGGTGCTGTGCTGCTTTGGTGCTGTGGTGAACTGGTGCCGGCGCAGGTGTTGACCGCCTGGCCGCAACAGGCGCACCACAGATAAGCCCGGTACCCAGTCTAGTTGGGCCGGACCGAATGCAACGCCCTGGCCGTGGCCACAGGTGCGTGCAGGCTTCTGCCTGCAGGGTTTTGCTGGCAGGTTTGGGGGGTTAGCGGGCCTAGGAGACGGAGGCCTGCGGTGCCCGCACCGCATGGGAGCCGACGGCGGGCGGTGCGATGGGCAGCAGCGCTCGTCCGGCAGCGGCGACGTCGTAAGAGGTCTGCCAAAGCCGGCGCAGGGCACAGAACTTGAACCAGTGCTGCGGAAGGACGGCGGGGTTGGCGCGCATGGGCCGGACTTCGGTCTGGCCGACGGCGACGCCGAGCAGCAGCGGATCCTCCCCATAGGCCCAGGGCTCCCACACACCGTTTCCGGCGTCCACGAGCGACTCCTTGGCCTTCATTCCGGCGACCAGCTGCATGACGACCTTGTCATCCAGGGGCTTGACCTGCCCGTCGCGGTCGGTGTTCTTGGTCTTGTAGTCGATCAGGCAGAGCCGGCCGTTGATGCGCGCCACCAGGTCCAGGGTTCCGGCGTAGCCCACTTCGTCGTTCCAGACGGTGATCTCCGGCGCGAGGGGCTCTACCTGGTACAGGTCCCACCACTCGTCGAAGCGGTCGGCAAACTGATGTTCGCCATGTTCCTGCAGGGCGGTGCGGGCTGCTTCAAGCTGATGGGGAAGGTCCAATGCACGCAGGGAGACCTGCTCGCAGTAGTGGTGGACCCGGGTTCCGCGTTCTGCGGCCTGGTCCCGATACCGTTCCGAGGCACGCGAGGCTTCCTTGACGATGCTGCGCATAGCCCCCGGATTTCCCAGGCTGGCTGCAAGTTTGGGATCTTTCGCCACGGCTGTGGCCGCCATGTGGCTGTGCCAGCCGTCCAGTGAGGTTGAACCCTGCGCAATAACCGTGGTGATGGAGGGTACCGAGGGAGGCGTGGAGAGGGATCGGGAGTACATCCGCCCGAATTCCGTTGCATGTGCCAGAGCTGGATCAGTCATATCTTCAGTCTGTCATCCGGCACCGACGTTTTCCGATTCCGGTGTCTGTGCGGGGTGTTTACGCTCCTGCGGCGCCTATGCGCTCGTGCAGGGGTTCTTACTCGTGCAGGGTTCTGCAGGGTACTAAGGGGTGGGCGATACTGGGTTCGAACCAGTGACCTCTTCGGTGTGAACGAAGCGCGCTACCACTGCGCCAATCGCCCCCTTGCCGCTGTTGTTTTCACAACTGCAACGTCTAAAGATGCTAGCCCAGATCGCGGCCGACTCCAAACCGCGTCCGGCGACACCCGTCGATGTCTGTCATAGGGCCGACCCGGGAAGTTTCGCCGCCGGTCCATCGCCATCATCATGGCCGCCACCTTTTCTTGCTTTACTTGCCGGCACTGGGCTTTCAATGCTACTTGGGCTACTTGGGCTTACCTCAGGTTGCCCTTGCTTGGCTGGGAGTCCCCATTGGCCGGCGCGGCCTGCCTGCCTGCCACCTACTGGTGCGGCACCCGCTTTCGCCGCGCACCCAGCCCCACCCGTCGTCGTCGTGCCCGTGGAAGGTGGAACGCCGCAGTTTCCCCTGTTCCTGGCTCAACCCCCGGCTGACCTGCGTCGACAAAGCAGCCCGCCGAGGGAGGACCAATCGGCGCCAAAAATGCGCCGATTGGACGAACCTCGAAACGTCCAGTAGAGTTTTTCTTCGTTGGAAAGCGGGAGTTCGCCGCGAAAAGCGAAAGCGATTCGAGTCGATCACACGAACTTCTTCAGCATGCGGACGTAGCTCAGCTGGCTAGAGCACCACCTTGCCAAGGTGGATGTCGCGGGTTCGAATCCCGTCGTCCGCTCGCAAGTCACTGTAAAACCGGTTGATGTTGACCGGCCGGCCTATGCTTATGCAGTGGTCACGGTGGGGTGGCCGAGAGGCGAGGCAGCGGCCTGCAAAGCCGTATACGCGGGTTCGAATCCCGTCCCCACCTCCACGGCTGACTTGCAAGCCCTTTGGGCGCGATTGGCGCAGCGGTAGCGCGCTTCCCTGACACGGAAGAGGTCACTGGTTCGATCCCAGTATCGCGCACTACAGTTTCGGCGTTTTGGCGCACAACTGTGTTTTTGCGGACGTAGCTCAGCTGGCTAGAGCACCACCTTGCCAAGGTGGATGTCGCGGGTTCGAATCCCGTCGTCCGCTCTCTTGACTGCATCGAAGACTCCCCTGGGAGCATTTGATGCATCAAGCGCGATTGGCGCAGCGGTAGCGCGCTTCCCTGACACGGAAGAGGTCACTGGTTCGATCCCAGTATCGCGCACGGACAGTTTCGACTGTCTTGTTTTGCGGACGTAGCTCAGCTGGCTAGAGCACCACCTTGCCAAGGTGGATGTCGCGGGTTCGAATCCCGTCGTCCGCTCGCACTGTTGCTCTTCGGAGTGACGCCGGAAGGAGCAGGCCATTTGGTCTGCTCCTTCTGCGTTTAACGCTCGTTTTATTTTGGCGTTTTGTTCTGGGTGTTTGGAATCTTTACCCCGTGCCCGCCAGTATTCGGCGCGCTGGCGGAGGACAAACCGGGCCAGCAGGGCTATGAAGACTCCGGTCAGGACTACTTGCAGGCCGAGGATGAGCCAGCTCCACGGCCAGGTACGGCAGGAGGATATACACCCGCGAAACGGTCACTGTGATGAACATCGCCGCCAGTATGAGCCGGCGTTGTTTCCGGTTCCGTTCTTTAATTTCCTGCCCGGGGAAGTCCTACTCAGCCTCTCCTCCCCAAACCACTCCTCCACAGGTGTCCTACTGTTCCGCGGGCCGGTTGCTTTTCCACATAATCGAACAAAGATTCGAACCTTCCTGGCATTCCTGAAAGCTTGATCCTATGGACGATGAACGGGAAGCACAGGAGGCACGGCACTCCGGGACGGGCACGGTGGAGCTCGACGGCGTCGTGGCAGTGGTCCGGGAACTCACCACCCGCCTGCACCGCGGGCTGCCCGGCCGGGACCCGGCAGAACTGGTATCGCTGGCCTCGAGCATCGAAGACCTCTCCCGGCTGGTTGACCATCTTCAGGTCGTAACCGCCGCGGCCATGGATAGAGGACGGATCGCCGCCGAAGTATCCGATTCCTGGACGACGCCGGAGGGAGACATCCAGCAGGAATACAAGAACACCGCCGACTATCTAAGGCACCGGCTGCGCATCAGCCGCCGGGAAGCCTGGCGAAGGATACGGCTTGGGTCAACCCTCTCCCCCGCCACCAGCCTGACCGGCCAGCAGATCGAGCCCGAACTGGGCGTGCTGGCTGACAGCGCAGCACGGGGACTGCTCTCCGGGCAGGCTGCACAGACAGTCAGCATGGCGATGAAGCGCGTGCAGGGGTGCGGCACTGCGGAGGAGCGGGCAGCCATGGAGTCAGCGCTAACCGAGGTAGCCGTCAGCCAGGATCTGGATGCCCTCAACGTTGTGGCCAGCGCCTGGATCAATCACGTTGATCCGGATGGGACGGCACCGTCTGAACAGCAGAAGGCCGAACTCCAGGGACTGTTTGTCCGCCGGAAATACCGCGGCCTGCACCGGCTGGACATTTTTGCCACGGAAGACCAATTCGAAACCCTCATGACCGCCCTGACTCCGGAGGCAAGCCCACGCACAGGGCAATGCGCCGGCAGCGTCGCAACAGCTACTGGTGACGCCGCCGCTGCCGCTGGAGGGACCTGCGTGGACCTCGAAGGTAAGGAACGTGCGGTCCCGCCAGATCCCAGGAGCCATGCGCAGAAGTGCTTGGATGGATTGGTTGCGTCCTGCCGGATCGCCCTTGCATCAGGCCAGCTCCCTGCCCACGGGGGATCCAAACCCCAGGTTCTCGCCATCATCCCGTACGAGCAGCTCAGTGAGCGGGTCGCGCGGACGGCTGGCGCATCCAGCGGAAGATCTCAAGGGAGCGCAATGCTCACCTTTGCCGGACCCACCCCGGCCCGCCAGATCCGGCGCCTGGCCTGCGAAGCGGACATCCTTCCCGTAGTCCTGAGTGGAGATGGCCGCATCCTCGATGTTGGCACTGCAGCCCGCTACTTCCCGCCGCACCTTCGGAAAGCCCTCATCGCCAGGGACGGCGGGTGCGCCTTCCCCGGATGCACGGCTCCTGCTCCATGGTGCGAAGCCCACCACATCGAGTATTACTCCCGCGGCGGGACTACCGGCACAGACAATGGCGTGATGCTGTGCGGATTCCACCACCATTTGATTCATGGTGAGAAGTGGCGCATCACCATTCGGAAAGGAGTCCCCTGGTTTGTTCCGCCCACCTATGTTGATCCGTTTCAGACACCATTGCGCAATACGTTCTTTCATCCGTTTCGTCGGCCGCTGCTGTCTGGTTGAATCGGTCTCCACATTCTCCGGACTGAATCAGTCCACTTTCCGCGCTGGAGGTGTCCACGTTATCCGGACTGCAGGGCTCCCCCGGCCTCCCCGGCCGCCCCGGCCTCCCCGGATTCCCATGGCTCCCAGGCCTCCGGGCAGACAAGCCCAAAGCGGAAGTCCTTGGTCAGACTTATCAGTTGACTTACGATTGATGGGAACGGGAAACGTTTGGTTTCCCCTGCGAAAGGAGGTGTCCGTGTCTGTATTTGACGGGCTCAAGGGCAAGGCCGGCGAGCTGAAGGACAAGGCTACTGAGCTTGTGGGCGGAAACGCCGACAAGATCAAGGGCGGTATCGATCACGCAGGAAAGTTCGTCGACCAGAAAACCGGCGGCAAGTACTCCGACAAGATCGGTAACTTCCAGACCAAGGCCTCGGAAGCGGTAGACAAGGTCGACCGCAAGGAAGGTCCCGGCACAGGAACCGAACCCGGACAGACTCCTCCGGCCGTATAGCTTCAGAGCACGACGAAGGCCCTGGTTCCGCTCACAAGGCGGAGCCAGGGCCCTTCGTCATTTAAAGTGCCTTCGTGCGCCTAAAGTGCCCTCGTGGGCCGCTCAGGAAACAGGGATGGTGTATTCCCAGGGCTCGTTGACGTACTTGATCTCCACTGTCGTAGGGCGCTCCGTCACGCCGGCAGGCAGAGGAACGGTATGCGTGGTGGGAGCAATATCGGCAGTGCACGGACCCTCGGCAGAAGCATCGAGAGCAATGGCGATGGTGCCCGCGGAGGTCGCCTCCACGCCGGCCACCACAGGCGGGCAACTGGAACTGCCATAGGTGACCAGGCTCAGGTTTCCTTTGCCGTCGAGGCTGGCAGCAGGCTTCGGGTCCAGATCGACCTCACCTATGAAGGTAGCCTCACCGGAAGGAACCAGCGGCTCAGGGCCGGGCTGCGCGGGACCCACCAACCCAGGCCCGGGAGAATCAGGATCCGCCCCGGGGCCGACTGCCGCGCAACCGGCCAGGACCAGCACCGCGAGTAACGTGGCCGGAAGTACCCTCGCGGAGGCTGGTCGGATGCTCATAGACCCATTCGGGCCTACGGCCAAGCGTTGGACCTACGGCTGAGCGGTAGATCTACGGCAATGCAAACAGCGGTTAGGCTGCTTCGCCCGTCTGGCCTTCGCGCGCCAGGGCGGTCAGTCGCGAAACGGCGCGGAAGTACTTCTTCATGTACCCGCCGTTCATCATTTCCTCCGTGAAGAGCTGATCAAACGGAACACCGCTGGCGAGGATCGGAACATCCTTGTCGTACAGCCGGTCGGCCAGCACCACAAAGCGCAGGGCAACGGACTGCTCAGTGATGGTTCCAACGTTGTGCCACGCCACGGCATCGACACCCTCGATCAGCTGGCGGTAGCGGCTCGGGTGCACGGTGGAGAGGTGGTTGATCAGCGTGCTGAAATCATCGTCCGCAACAACCTTGCCGCTGAATTCGGCCGCCACACGGTCAGCGAGCTCATCCTCGGCTACGGGGTCGGGAGACTGCGGAAGCCCGCGGTGCCGGTAATCCTCGCCGTCGATCCGCACAACGTCGAACTGGTCAGCCAGGACCTGGATCTCCCGCTGGAAGTCGACGGCGGCAAACCGGCCTTCACCGAGGGAACCGGGCAGGGTGTTGGACGTGGCAGCAAGCTTGACGCCGGCATCGGCCAGTTCCCGCATCAGGCGGGACATCAGGACAGTGTCTCCGGGATCGTCGAGCTCGAACTCGTCAATGCAGACCAGCTTGTACGTGCTGAGCGCATCAACGGTCTTGCGGAAGGACAGCGCACCGACGAGGTTCGTGTACTCGACAAAGGTGCCGAAGGCCTTGGGGCCCTCCACCGCATGCCAGAGGGATGCCAGCAGGTGGGTCTTTCCGACACCGAAACCACCATCCAGATAGAACCCCGCCTTGGAGTCGGGCTTCCTGGCGCCGAAGAGCTTGCGCAGACCGGTCGGTTCGGGCACGTCGACGGCGGCAGCAAAGTTTTCCATCGAGGAAACCGCATGCGCCTGCGAGGGCTGCGACGGATCCGGACGGTAGCTGTCAAAGGACACGCTGCCGAAGCGGGGCGAAGGGTAGAACCCCTTCAATAGTTCATCCGTCGAGACCCGGGGAGTCCGCTCTGCAAGGTGCTCCACTTGTGCCACTGTGCGCAATCCGTCCATCCAAGGTAATAGGTGTCAAAGTCAAGGTGCCAAAAGGATCCCACACGGTGGTGCGGCCAGTGGTACCAGATCAGCCGCCGGCAAATGCCGCCGTTGCAACGATACGCCAACAGCCGCCCGGCGGCTGGATTCGCGAAGCCCGGTTTCCACGTTTCCCAGCCGTGCCTGGCGCTCCAAGCAGTGTTTCGGAAGTTTTCGCACCCGCTCATCGTTAGGCTAGAGGTAAGCCCGTGCCGCCGCTTGTGCGTCCGGCAGCAGCAGCTCCGCTTTTTAGAAAGAGACCCCGTACATGTCGCTTGCCCCTGACACCGCATCCAAGTTCGCCGAATATGCCCACCCCGAACGGCTCGTGTCCACCACGTGGCTGGCCGAGAACCTGGGAACGGACGGGCTCGTGGTCCTGGAATCCAACGAGGACATCCTGCTCTACGAAACGGGCCACATCCCGGGTGCACGGAAGATCGACTGGCATACCGACCTGAACGACGCCGATACGCGGGATTTCGTGGACGGTGAGGCTTTCGCCGCGCTCATGTCCCGCAAGGGCATTTCCCGCGACTCGACGGTGGTCATCTACGGCGACAAGAGCAACTGGTGGGCCGCCTATGCGCTCTGGGTGTTCACGCTGTTCGGCCACGAAGACGTGCGCCTGCTCGACGGCGGGCGGGACAAGTGGATCGCTGAAGGCCGCGAGACGACCACGGACAAGCCCG
The DNA here is from genome assembly GCF_018622995.1 of Arthrobacter jiangjiafuii. Lineage (NCBI taxonomy): Bacteria > Bacillati > Actinomycetota > Actinomycetes > Micrococcales > Micrococcaceae > Arthrobacter > Arthrobacter jiangjiafuii. Next base: position 1,541,460 of record NZ_CP076022.1, on the reverse strand, counting down.
ACGTCACCGCCACCGACTATCCCGTCGTCGAACGCAATGACGAGCCGATCCGCGCCTACCTGCCCGACGTCCTCGCGCACCTGGGCAAGGGCCCGCTGATCGATGTCCGCTCCCCCGCCGAATACACCGGCGACCGCACGCACATGCCCGATTACATGGACGAGGGTGCCATGAAGGGCGGGCACATTCCCACCGCGGCATCGGTGCCGTGGGGCAAGGCAGCCGCTGAAGACGGCACCTTCCGCACCCGGCCCGAGCTCGAGGCGCTGTACCAGGACCAGGCAGGGCTTAAGGCAGGGGACGACGTCGTTGCCTACTGTCGGATCGGCGAACGTTCCAGCCATACTTGGTTTGTACTGAAGCACCTGCTGGGTTTTGATTCCGTGCGCAACTACGACGGTTCCTGGACCGAATGGGGCAACGCCGTCCGCGTTCCGATCGTCAAGGGCGAGGCGCCCGGGGAAGCCCCCGCAGCCCGCTAGAGAGCTACACAAACCAGCCAGATCACCAGCACCACAGCGGAAGAGCCACACCATATGACCACCCCTGCATCCACCACCATCCCGGCGCAGCTGGCCGAAATCATCGAGGACTTCCAGGCCCTCGAGGAAGTCGAGCGGCTTGAACTGCTGCTGGAGTTTTCGCGCACCCTGCCGGATCTGCCGGAGCGGCTGGCCGAGCATCCGGAGCAGCTGGAACAGGTCGTCGAGTGCCAGTCACCGCTGTTCCTGACGATCGAGGTGGACGACTCCCCCGAACGCCGGGTGCAGCTGTTCTTCTCGGCACCGCGGGAGGCACCGACCACACGCGGATTCGCCAGCGTGCTCCACGAGGGACTGAACGGCCTTCCGGCCGCGGAGATCCTGGCGGTACCGGCAGATGTGCCGGACCGGCTCGGACTTACCCGGGCCATCACGCCGCTGCGGATGCGCGGAATGTCGGCCATGCTTGGCCGCATCAAGCGCCGGCTCGAGCAGGATGCCCTGAGCAACCACGTGAGCTAACCAGTCTTCACAGCTACCGGACGCCCAGGCGGCCGGGGAACAGGAGTAACCATGGGCGGGCGGAGCAGGACAGCGGGAAGCGCGACGCCGGCCACGCGCGCCCTGGACGCAGAGAAGATCCCGTACGAGACGCTCAGTTACACACACGACCATGACGCGCCCTCGTACGGTCTGGAGGCAGCCGACAAGCTCGGCCTGCCTCCGGAGTGCGTCTATAAAACTCTCATGGTCGATCTGGGCGGACGGCTGGGGGTTGCCATGGTTCCCGTTGCCTACAACCTGGACCTGAAGAAATTCGCGGCGCTGATGGGTGCCCGGAAAGCTTCCATGGCACATCGTGCGGAAGCGGAACGCCGCACCGGCTATGTGGTGGGCGGCATCTCGCCGCTCGGGCAGCGCCATCCCAGCCCCGCAGGCATTGATGCGGCAGCCGAGCTGCTGGACACCATCTATGTCTCCGGCGGCCGGCGGGGATTCCAGATTGGGCTGTCGCCATTCGACCTGATCCGGATGACGCACGCACTGACCGCGCCGATCTCCGTGCTGAAGAGCTAGGACAGGCCCTTAACCCTCGGCGGGATCCGACCGGCGTTCGGCCGGGTGCCGGGTGCGGCCCAGAATGTTGTTGAGCCAGACCAGCACGGTGCCCTCCCAGCGTTCCGGGTCCACGTTGTATTCCTTGGTGTGCCCGGCCTTGGAGAACCGCTCAAACGTCACCACGCCGGGGTTCTTCTCCGCGAGTTCGGCGGACGGACCAGAAGGCACGAACTCATCGGCATCGCTGTGCAGGATCAGGGTCGGGATCCGGATTTCCTCGGCCCGGGAGACCCAGTCCATGCTCTTGAGGTCCAGGGGCGAGGCCAGTCCGGTGAGCGCCCGGCCCGCCGGATTGGAAATCAGCCACTGTCCCAGCCGGCCGGACTGCACCGGAATACGGTTCAGGCGGGCGTGATGGCTGAGCACCTCGATCCAGTTGATCACCGGCCCGTCGAGCACCAGCGCCCGGATGTGCCGGCGCAGCGGCGAACGGTCCGCGGCCTGCAGGCTGACGGCGCCGCCCATCGACCAGCCAAACAGCACCACGTCCTCGGCACCATGGTTCAGGGCATAGCGGATGGCGGCTTCGACGTCGTGCCATTCCGTCAGCCCCAGGCCGTACCGGCCGTCGGATGTATAGGGGGCTTCGCCGTCGTTCCGGTAGGAGATCACCAGGCTGGTCAGCCCGGCCTGCTGCGCGGTGCGGAGGGCACGCAGGCACTCGGTCCGCTGTGCGCCGCGGCCGTGGACCATGATCGCCCAGGTCTTCGCGTCGGGATCGGCGCGGACCAGCCACGCCGGAGCCAGACCGCCGTCGACGGGGACGTTCACCTGTTCCTCGGCGAGGCCGACGGCGGACGGTGAGGGGTAGATGGACCCGCTCCACCAGCCGCGCAGGGCCTTGGCAAGGTCGCCGCTGTACACCTCTTCAACGTCGCGCTGCACGGTGCCTTCACGCGGCACGTAGGAGCGGATGGCACCGATCCGGGCGTGGCCGCGGCCGCCGTCGAAGTAGAGGCTGTAGGTGCCGTCCACGGTCGTATCGTCGTTGGCCGGCAGAATGACCTGTTTGCCGTGTTCGGAATCAATGACTGCAAGAATCTCGAGGTTCGCGTCCCTGGTCCGGCGCGGGGTGACCACCTGGCGGGCAAAATAGACGCCCAGGCCCGACGTCGCGGCAAAAAGCGCCGCAGTGGCGGCAGCTCCCATTCCGGCTCCGAAGGCCGTCCATTTGATCCAGGGGGCGGACAGGCCGGGGGCCGGTGCCGGATCGGCGGCATCCAGGAACGAGGGTACGGGGACGGACAGTCGCGCGGGGATGGAGATAGGCATACTTCCATTCTTACCGACGAATGGAGGTGCTTCCGCCAACCGTGCCGTCGGGGCCGGCATCGTCTGCGCCACACCGAAGCGCCGCGCATCCGCTGCCCTGAGGCCGACGGGCTAGGCTGGCCGCATGACTGCAACAATCGTGGTGCTGACCGAAGAGTCCCTGAACGACGTCGATATCTCCAACCTGCGGTATCTGGTGCAGGACAACCCCGCCCGGTTCGAGGTGCTGGTGCCCTCGGACCCCGGCCGGAACCTGCTGGTGGACGTACTGGATAACCTGAGCCTGCTGGAATTCTCCGCTGCCTTCCGCGACCTCACCGGCGGCAAGCCTACGAAGGACCAGGAAACGAAGGAAGCAACACAGGAACTCGCCGAGTCCCTGCAGCTGCTGAAGGCTTCGGGGCTCGAGGCAACCGGCTCGGTCACCGGCGAGGACCCGGTCCAGGCAGTCGTGGCTGCGGCGAAAGCCTCTGACGCGCAGCAGGTAGTGGTCATCACCACCCCGCACGCCGTGGCGGACACCTTCCGAACCGACTGGGCCAATGAGGCGCAGGACCGCCTCGGCGTGCCGGTGCTGCACCTGTACTCCGGCTCGGGATTTATTGGCGACTCTTAAGCGTTGACGCGGATATGACTGAAGAGACAACCGGAACCGTGCCGGTACAAAAGACCGATGAACAATGGCGCGAGGAACTGAGCCCGGAGGAATACCAGGTTCTCCGCAAGGCCGGAACCGAACGGCCCTACACCGGAGAATACTGGGACACCAAGACCGCCGGGGTGTACCAGTGCCGGGCCTGCGGCAGCGAGCTGTTCACGTCGGGTGAGAAGTTCGATTCCCACTGTGGGTGGCCCTCCTTCTTCGCGCCGCTGGCCGAGGGCAGGGTGCGCTACCTGCACGACCGCAGCATGGGCATGGACCGCATTGAGGTCCGCTGCGCCAACTGCGACTCGCACATGGGGCACCTGTTCGAGGGCGAGGGTTTTGACACCCCCACCGATCAGCGGTTCTGCATCAACTCCATCTCCGTCAAGCTGGTACCCGCTGACGCCGCCGGCAACAACACCGCCGACGAGTAAAAGCCGGTGGAACACGGCGTTTTCCCCGGCGAACCGGTTTCCCCCGCAGAGCTGACCGACGAGGCCATCGACAGCTACCGGCTGCTCAGCGCCGACATCGCCAGCGGGGTGGCCGTGGTGTCCACACGGCTCCGCGGACGGGACTACGCCGCGACAGTCAGTGGGTTCCTGTCGGTTTCCTACGATCCGCCGACCCTGCTGGTGAGCCTCTACGCCGAATCGCGGATCGCCGAGGCCGTGGTGGAGAGCGGCAGCTGGGCGCTGAGCCTGCTCTCCGCCAGCCAGCGCGGCACGGCCAACTGGCTGGCCAGTCCCGGATCGCCGCTCGAAGGGCTCCTCAACCAGGTCAGCTATGGCCGCGGTCCTGCCACCGGCGCTGCCATCATCGAAGGATGCATCGCCTGGTTCGAGGTCCGCACCACGCAGGTCACGACGGCGGCCACCCATCAGCTGGTGGTCGGAGAAGTTGTTGCCATGGGCCGGCGGGCAGCGCCCGACGACGAAGCAGACCCGCTGGTGCACTTCGCCTCGGCCTACGGCCGGCTCGCGTAACTCTCCCGTAACCGGCCAAGAAGGCGGGCCCGGTTTATTCACCGGGCCCGCCTTGTTTGTCCGCAGCGCTGCCTGTCCTGCACCGCCGGCCTATTTTGTCCTGACGCGCCGGTTCACTCGCCCCGCGGCACCTTATTCGCCCGCCCCGCCCGCGCGCCGGACCCGGACCGTTGTGCCCCTGCAGGCCCGAACGTAACCTCGAAGACGGGGATGAAACGGGCGAGCAGCGCTTCTGCACCGCCTCTTCCACGGGTCCCGGACAAGGGGCCGGGACAACGCTGGCCGCATGAGGAGATCTGCATGGGCACCGACCAATATCATGAGCCGCCTTCCGAACTTCCTGCCCATATCCGGACCTTCGCCCGGATGTGCGCCAGCCTGAGCGAAGAGGCCGAGGCCATCGGCTGGTACGTCCAGCGCATGGCCGTGGAGCCTGATGCCGAATCCCGCGCCATCATGAACGACTCATTGGGCGAAGAGTTTAAGCATTTCAGCATGGAACTGGAATTCCTGCTGCGCAGGACGCCGGTGTGGCGGGAAATCGCGCAGGGAATCCTCTTCACCGACGGTGACATCGTGCAACACGGCGAGCAATCCGAGGCCCAAGCGACGGGAGACGACCACGGCGCGGGCTGAAGCTGGCTATCGCAGGGCTAGCTATCGAAAAACCGGCAGTGACCACGCCAGACGCTGACCACGACTGCTTTCCTCAGGAGGTGCTTCTATGGCACGCAACAGTTTGCTGGACAGGTTTCGGCCGGTGGGAGCGCCGGGACCTGCAGGGCCAGCCGGGGTTCCGGCCACCGACGATCAGGGTCCGGCGGCGGAACTCGTTCCGGTGTTCGAAGCACTGGATCCGACGATCCGGCAGGCTCAGGAGCTGACCAAGGACGCGTCCACGAGGGCTGCAGAGACCGTGGCACAGGCCAGGACCCAGGCTGCAGCGATGGTGGAACAGGCCCGGATGGACAGCGGGGCCGTCCGTGCGCAGGCAATTGCGGAAGTTTCGCAGGAAGCCCGCACCGCGGACGAAGAGATGCTCCGCGCGGCGGATGACGAGGCAGCTGAGCTGAAGCGCCGCGGTGAATCCAGGATTCCCCAACTGGCTGCGGTGATCGTGGCCGACCTGGTACAGGATCTGCTCGGAAACGCGCCGGCTCCGTCCGGGGATGCAGCTCCGCCTGGGAATACAGGCGAACCAGATGCAGGCGAAGGCGAAACATGAGATCCGATTGGGTGGCCGCCTCGGTCCGAGCCCGCTCCATGGCCCAGCGCCGGGTGGGAGCCGGCACATGCCGTGAACTGGCCGCTGCAGCGGGGCTGCAGGCCGTGCTCCCCCGGCTTGCCGATTCGGTATATGGGGACGAACTGAGCGGGGTCCGCACGCTCGCGCAGGCGCAGCGGGCCACGCGCAGGACGGTCCTCTGGCAGCTTCGGGTCCTCGCCGGCTGGCTGCCCGCCGGCGGCACCCGGCTGATCCGTGCGGCGGCTGCGGTGTTCGAGGCGGACAACATCCTGGCCCTGGACCGGGCGCTCCATCGGAATCAGCCAGCCGGCGGGAGTCCGGACTTTGACCTCGGCGGCCTGGCCACGGCGTGGCCGCGGCTGCGGACCGCCGCCACCGCTGAAGAACTGCGGGCGGCGCTGGCCACGTCTCCCTGGGGCGATCCGGGACCGGATACCTCTGCCGCGGACGTACTGACCGTTGTCTGGCTGCGCCGGCTGGCTTCCGAAGCGGCGGCAGTGCGTCCATGGGCGGCAACGGCCGGGGTGCTGATCTGCGCCCGGCTGCTCCTGGTGGAACGTACCGAACCGGGCGAGCGGCTGGTCTCGCTGCTGCGGCCCCTGATCGGAACCGGCTGGACCGGCAGCGACGGGCTTCAGGCGCTGCGCAGCTCGCTTCCCCCTGCCTCTGCCCAGGTCCTGGAGGGTGTCGAGTCGACCTCGGATCTGTGGCGGGCTGAAGCCGGGTTTGCCGGCAGGGTGGAAGCCGACGGCTTTAGCCTGCTCCGTGCCGGGCTGCCCGGCCCGGACGTGGTGCTTGGCGCGATGGCGGTGTTGGCGGCGGATGCCTGGCGGGTGCGGGCGGCATTGGCTGCTGCAACGCTGAACACTGCAGGCGGCACCACAGCAACCGGCGCTTCAGGAACCAGCCTTTCCGCACCCACCGGAACCAGCGAGGTACTCGATGCCGTGGCGTGAGACCTTGAGTCCAATGCGGATGGAGCGGGTGGCCCTGGTGGCCCCGCTGGAATCCCGGCGCGAGATGCTCACCGAGGTGGCCCGAAGCGCCGCCGTCGAGCTCGACCTGCCCTACGAGCCCGGTACCGGACCGGAGGAAATCGACCGGGCGGCAGATGCCGCCGTCGTGCATGGTTCCGTCGCAGCCCTCGTGGGCTGGTCACCAACCCAGAAGCTGTCCTCGCTGCAGGAAGCGCTGGAACCCCACGGCGCGTCCGCCGTCCCGCTCAAGCGGCCGCGTGGCGTCCAGCCGCCCACGCTGCTGACCGGTGATGAGCCGGCCCGGAAGCAGACCCCGGTGCTCTCCCGTCTGCTCGTGGACACCTACACCACCGTTCCCTACGCCGATCTGGATCCGGCGCGGATCGCGGGGGTGGCCTATGTGGTCATGTTCGGCATGATGTTCGGCGACGCCGGGCAGGGTGCCCTGCTGGTGGTCGCGGGGCTGCTGCTCCGGTTCCTGCCGCGGCTGCAGCGGTTCCGCCGGACCTGGCTGTTCATTACCGGCGCCGGGGTTGCCGCAGTGTTCTTCGGGTTCCTCTACGGCGAGTTTTTCGGGCCCACCGGGGTGCTTCCGGTGCTGTGGTTGGACCCGCTGGAGGAACCGATTCCGCTGCTGGTCGCCGCACTGGTGCTGGGCGCCGTACTGCTGGCCGGATCCTATGTGCTGGGCACCATCAACCGGGTCCGCGAAGGCGGCTGGGGGTACGCCCTGTATGCCAGGTCCGGGCTGGCCGGAGCACTGCTGTTCGCGGCAATCGGCCTGGTGGCCTGGGGACTGCTGGCTGCAGAACCGGTGATCCTCGTGGTTGCCGCAGTGGTGGCACTGCTGGCGCTGGTCCTGATGTTCATCGGGCTGTTCGCCGAGTCCGGCGGCGGCGCCACCGGCGGCCTGCAGGCCAGCGTCGAACTGGTGGACAGCGTGGTGCAGCTGGGCTCCAACCTGGTCTCCTTCACCCGGCTCGCTGCCTTCGGCCTCACCCACGCCGCACTGATGATGGTCGTCTGGCAGGCCACCACGGCGTTATGGGCTCCGGATTGGCGGGCCGTAGCCGCCGTCGTCGTCTTCATCATCGGCAATGCCCTGACCTTTGCGCTGGAAGGCCTGGTCGCCGGAATCCAGGCCCTGCGGCTGGAGTACTACGAGCTGTTTTCCCGGATTTTCCAAGACGAAGGACGACGGTTCCGGCCGTGGAATCCGGACACCGGCACCTCAACACCGGAGACCGGAACCGGAACCGGCACCGGCACCGGAACCGGAACACCATCCCTCAGCCCCGCTGAAAGGCACCTCCCATGAATCCCTGGCTTACCGGCCTTCCGCTGGTGCTCCTCCTCGCGGTCCTACTCACTCTGGGTGCAGTGGCCCTGCTCCGGCACAACAGACGCACCGGCATCAAGGCCCTGCTGGGCCTGAACGCGGCGCTGATGGCCGGCGCCCTGGCACTGTTTGCCGTGGCACTGAACGCTGCTCCCGCAACGGCCGGAGCGGGCGACGGCGGCGCTGCGGCCACCGCTGTCGCCGCGGCTACCGAGGGCAGCGACAGCAGCGGCGCAGCCCTGATCGGAGCGGCCATTGCCGTGGCCGGTTCGTCCATCGGTGCGGCCATCGCAGTGGCCTACACCGGATCGGCGGCGCTGGCAGCCATGAGCGAGCGGCCGGAGATCTTTGGCCGGGCCATGGTCGTGGTGGGCCTCGCCGAGGGCATCGCGATCTACGGGCTGATCATCTCGATCATCCTCATCGGCCAGGCATGAGCAGCGCGGACGTGAACGAGGCGGAGACGGGCTCGGGACCAGGCGGCGGAACCGGCGGCGCGGGCACCGACCGCGGCACCGGAAGCAACGGCACCGGAACCGTCGCGGCGCTTGGCGAGCCCGCCCTGCTCCAGGGCTACCGCCTCGCCGGTGCGGTCCTCTTTCCGGCCAGCTCAGAGACGGAAATCCGCGCCGCATGGTCCACCCTCCCCGACACCGTTGCCGCGGTCGTGCTGACGCCGGCCGCCGCCGAAGTCCTCGCCGGAGATCTCGCAGACCCGTCCGCTCCGCTGACCGTGGTGCTCCCCCGATGAGCCGGCTGCCCTCCGGATCCGACACCGCCCTCGAGCCGGTGCGCTACGCCTTGCGCCGCGGCGCGGAGACGGACGCCCGGGGCACGGCCGAGGGCGCCAGGCAGCAGGCCGAACAGATCCTGGCTGCGGCCCGGGACGAGGCGGAGCAGATCCGCCGGACCGCCGAGCAGCAGGGCCGCGAAGCAGCGCGGGCGGAAGCTGCCGGAAGGTCGGCACGCATCCGCCGCGAGGGTCGGCGCACCGTGCTGGCCCAGCAGGAAGCCCTTCGGACCGAGCTGAACCGGCAGGTCCTGGAGCAGGCACGCGGGCTGCGCAGCGATCCGCGCTATCCGCAGATGCTCCGCCGGCTCACCGACCGGGCAGACCGGATCCTGGGCCCGATGGCCTCCGTGACGGAGAGCTACAAGGGCGGCATCACCGGGACCGCCGGATCACGGCATCTGGATCTCTCGCTTCCGGCCCTGGCCGAACAGGCGCTGGAACGGCATTCCGGGGAGGTGCAGCGGCTATGGGCACAGTAGCTGACAGCACATCCGGCCCGGCCAAAACCGGCACCATCACCCGGGTCAGCGGACCGCTGGTGGAAATCACCGGCCTGCCCGGACTCTCCATGCTGGAAGTGGTGGCCGTGGGACCGGACCGGATCTCCGCGCAGGCGGTGTCCATCAACGGCGCGGATGCCACCTTGCAGGCCTACGAGTACACCGGCGGGCTGAAGGCCGGCGACCGGGTCCAGCGCACCGGGCACCAGCTCTCCGGCCTGCTCGGTCCCGGGCTGCTGGGCACGGTGTTCGACGGCCTGCTCCGCCCGCTGTCCTCTGCGCCGCTGTGGCTGACCCAGGACCGGCAGTCATCAGCGGAGGATCCGGCGGTGCTGGAAACCGCATGGAATTTCACGCCGTCGGTCTCAGTGGGCGACACCGTTCAGCCGGGGCAGGTGCTCGGGACCGTGCCGGAAGCGGGCACCATCGAGTTCCGGGTCCTGGTGCCGCCGAACATCAGCGGGGAGGTGCAGTGGCTCGCCGATGGCCCCGTCCGTCCCCTCGATCCGGTGGCCCATGTGGGCGGAACCGATGTGCCGCTGGCGCAGCAGTGGCCGGTCCACCGTCCGCGGCCGTTCGGCGAGCGCCTGACCGACGTCGTTCCCCTGCAGACCGGTCAACGGGTGCTGGATCTGCTCTTCCCCGTTCCCCGCGGCGCGGCAGCCGCGGTGCCCGGCGGCTTCGGCACCGGCAAGACGCTGACCCTGCAGCAGATCGCCAAATGGTCCGACGCGGACGTGATCGTCTATGTCGGCTGCGGCGAGCGCGGCAATGAGATGGCCGACGTGCTGGACGGGCTCAGCGGCCTCGACGACCCCCGGACCGGCGGCAAGCTACTGGACCGCACCGTGATCATCGCCAATACCTCCAACATGCCCATGATGGCCCGGGAGGCGTCCATCGCCACCGGTGTCACCGTGGCGGAGTTCTTCCGCGACATGGGGTACGACGCCGTCGTCATTGCCGACTCCACCTCCCGCTGGGCCGAAGCGCTGCGCGAGTTTGCCAACCGCAACGGCGACCTCCCCGCTGAGGAGGGCTATCCGGCGTCCCTGGCCAGTGAGCTGGCGGCTTTCTACGAACGGGCGTCGCTGGTCCGCACCTTGGGCGGGGCGACGGCGTCGGTCACCGTGATCGGGGCTGTCTCCCCTCCCGGCGGCGACATGAGTGAACCGGTCACCACTGACACCCAGCGCTTTGTGCGCACCCTCTGGACGCTGGACCGGGATCTGGCCTATTCCCGGCACTACCCTGCGGTCAGCTGGCGCGGTTCCTTCTCCCGGGACGCCGACGCGCTCGGCCGGTGGCACGCCGGACACGGGGATCCGCTCTGGGCGCAGCGCCGTGCCTCTGCCTCCCTGCTGCTCTCCGAAGCGGACCGGCTCACCGCACTGGCCGAGATCATCGGCACTGCGTCCCTGCCGGGACATGAGCAGATGGTGCTGCTGGGCGGGCGGCTGGTGCGCGACGGCGTGCTGCTGCAGAACGCACTGAGCCCCAATGACGGGTACAGCTCGGCGGAAAAGGGTTCGGCCCTGCTGCAGATCGTGCTCGACGTGGTGGACGTGTGCCAGGCGCTGGTGGCCCGCGGGGTGCCGGCGGCCGACGTCGAACGCGTGGACTTCACCCGGATCCTGCGGCTGCGCGAGGACACCGGGCCCACCGATGCCGACGGCGTCCTGGCCCGCGGCCGCGACTTTATCCGCCAGCTGGAGCAGCTTCACGGGTCAGGGCCCGATGAGAACCACGGGGACGGCCCCGGGAACGGAGACACGCGTGAGCAGTAATGACGGCACCACCCCGGTGGGCCACAGCGGTGTCCGCGAACTGCGCGGGCCCCTGCTGGTCCTGGGCGAGGCCGACGGCGTGGGCTGGGACGAGTTCGCCACCGTCGGTATCGCCGGGCAGCCGGACCGGCACGGACTGGTGCTGGAGGTCGACGGTGACGAAGTCACCCTGCAGGTCCTGGAAGGCACCGAGGGGTTGTCGCTGGGCGGCATCGAGGTCCGGTTCCAAGGCCGGCCACTGGCGGTGCCCACGGGTACGGGCTGGCTCGGGCGGGTCTGCAACGGCCGCGGCGAACCGCTCGACGGCGGCCCTCCCGTCAGCGCCGAGACTGCGGCACCGGTGGGCGGCTGGCCGCTGAATCCCGTGTACCGCGAACCGCCGCAGGATCCGGTCATCACCGGAGTCTCCGCCGTCGACGCCCTGACCACCCTGGTCCGCGGACAGAAGCTGCCCATCTTCTCCGTCCCTGGCCTGCCGCACCTGACCCTGGCCACGCAGATCGCCGCGCAGGCCACCACCACCTCGGGACGGTCCTTCCGGGTGGTCTTCGCCGCCATGGGCATGACCCACGCGGATATTGCCTTTGTCCGGGACCAGCTGGAGGAGCGCTCCGCCGCCGGTGAACTGGTGCTGCTGCTCAATGCCGCCGGGGATCCGGTGATCGAACGCATCCTGACCCCGCGGATTGCCCTGACCGTCGCGGAGTCCCTTGCCTACGACTCAGGCTCGGACGTGCTGGTGGTCATGTCGGACATGACCACCTACGCCGAGGCCGTGCGCGAAGTATCGGCCGCGCGGCGGGAGATACCTGCCCGCCGCGGTTACCCCGGCTACCTCTACAGCGATCTGGCCGAACTGTACGAGCGCTGCGGCCGGGTGCGCGGCCGCGAAGGATCCGTGACGATCGTGCCGGTGCTGACCATGCCCGCCGGGGACATCACCCATCCCGTGCCGGACCTGACCGGATACATCACCGAGGGACAGGTGGTCCTGGATCCCGACGTCGACGCCCGCGGCATCTATCCGCCGGTGGACGTGCTCTCCTCCCTGTCACGGCTGATGCGCAGCGGCGCCGGGAAGGGCCGCACCCGGGAGGACCACCTGGACGTTGCGGCGCAGATCCTCTCCGGGATGGCCCGTGCCCGGTCAGCCGCCGAGCTGGCCGAGCTGGTGGGCACTGCGGCGCTGAGCGAGACGGACAACGCGTATATCGAGTTCCGGACCGTGGTGGAGCGGGATCTGCTCAACCAGGGCCGGGACGAACTGCGGACCTTCGATGAAACCATGGACCGGGCTTGGCAGGCCCTCGCGCTGCTGCCGCGGCGGGAACTGACCATGCTCTCCGAGGAGTTCCTGGACAAGTACCTGCCCGGTCCGATCGGCGGGGCCAGGTTGTGAGCGGGTTTCAGCTGTGAGCGGGTTTCGCAGCGGCGGCAGCCGGGCCGAAAAGGCTGATGTTGAGCGCCGCCTGGCCACCGCCACCCGCGGAGCCGAGCTGCTGGACCGCAAGCAGCGGATCCTGCGGCTGGCCATCGACGGGCTGCAGGAAGAGGCCGACGCCGCCCGGCTGGCCTGGGAGCAGGCCGCCGCCGAGGCGGCAGTGTGGTTGAAACGGGCGGCCGGCCTGGACGGTGAGGACAGGATCGCCCAGTCCGCACCGGCCGAACCGGCAGCGGTGCAGGTGCGGTGGGGTGGCGCCATGGGGATCTCCTACCCCGAGGGGTCCGAATGTCTGTTGCCCGCACAATCCCCGGGCGGCGGAAGCTCAGCCCTGGCTTTCGCGGCGGCCTCACACCGGGCCGCGCTGGAAGCCGCGGTTGCGGCTGCGAGCGCCGGGCGGGCCCTGCAGCTGGTGTCAGCCGAACTGGCATCCACCCGCACCCGGCAGCGGGCCGTCGAAAACCGGTGGATCCCCAACCTGCAGGATCAGCTGGGCAGAATTGAACGCAAGGTGGCCGAGCAGGAACTGGAGGAGAGCCTGCGGCTGCGCTGGTCTGCGGGGATCATTTAAGCGCCTGGGGTAGCCTGCGTTCATGTCTGCCGTGCATCCCCTGAAACCCGTGCCCGCTCCCCGGGAGCTGTTGCCTCACGAGGTGCTGCTCCGCCGCGCCGCCCTGGCCTGCGGTGCCGTGGCCGTCGTGGCCGCAGGACTCTGGGCGCGCACCGGGCTGGCTGGCACAGCCGGCGACGCGGCCGGCGGGATCCTTTACGCCGTCCTGCTCTACCTGCTGCTGGCCTTCGCGGCACCCCGGGCGCGGAGCCTTACGATCGCCGCAGCCGCCGTCGTGCTCTGTGGCGTGATCGAGCTGTTTCAGCTGACGCCGTGGCCGGCCCGGTGGGCCGAACTGTGGCCGCCGCTGCGGCTGGTCTTGGGCACCACCTTCAATCCCTGGGACCTGCCCGCCTATGCGGCAGGCGGCTTCGCGGCGGGGCTCGCGGACCATCTGCTGCGGCGGGTCGGCGCGAGCCGGCGCCGGTGACGAAACGTCCGTGAGTCCATGAGTCCGTGGGCTCGTCAGAGCTGAATGCGGCAGCGCGGACCGGCGAACCGTCCACTCCCGACAGGCGCAGCGGCAGGGCGGAGAACAGCGGGTCCGGCCAGGTCACGGCGCCCAGGTTGGTCAGGTTTTCGACGATCCCGCCGCCGGCTCCCAGGAACACGTCGTGGAACCGAAGCTGCGGAATCCCGCTGGACCCGGGCAGCGGCGTCGGATCCGGATTAAGCGTGTCCACCCCGACCAGCCGGACTCCGGCCGCGACCAGGCGTTCGGCGATCTCGGGATGGAACGAGGGGTGCCGCAGGTAGCGGGGCGTGTTGAAGTACCTCGACCAGCCGGTGGAGAACAGCACAATCGTGCCGGGCATCAGCCCGTCCAATCCTGGTGCAACGTCCTGCCAGCGGATGACCGTCAGGTCGGCCAGATCCCCACCGGCTGACACACATGCAGGCCCCACGATCCGGGCCGGACCCGCCAGCTGCTCCAGCGGCAGTTCATCCACCGCCGCCCCGCCCGGAACCGTGTGCAGCGGTGCATCCAGGTGGGTTCCGGTGTGGCTGCCCAAATGCAGTTCGGCTACTTTTTGAGCCGTCCGCCTCAACCGTGGCGGCATTGCTGATGGCCACCTCCGGATCCCCCGGGAACACCTGCATGCCGGTTGCCACGGGATGGCTGAGGTCAACTGCCCGAATGCGCACCCGTTGCCGGCTCACCGGGGTTCGGCTCTGCCTTCCGGGCGTCGTTCTGGTCATCGTTCTGGGTATCGCTCAGGTGCCGGGACACGGGCCGGCCGGACACGGTCTTCCCTGCCGCGGCGCACCAGCCGGCATACACGGCGAAGCTGACCACGAAGGTCGGGATAGTGGCCCCCACTGGGCTGGTCACCGCGTAGGTCAGCAGCAGCGACACCGCCGCACCCAGCAGCCAGGTCACCAGCGCCGGAATGTTGAAGCCGGACCGGAACCAGTAGCGGCCGCCGCGGGCCCTCAGGATGTCGGAGTCGTAGGAGGCTTTGTTCACCAGGTAGTAGTCGGCGATCATCACGGCGAACACCGGGATGAACAGGGAGCCGATCACGGTGAGGAAGGAGGTGAAACTGTCCAGCAGCCCCAGCCAGGTGGAGCCGAGAATCGAGACGGCACCGAGGATCAGGGCGGTGGGCAGGAACCGGATCTTCCGGGACGGGACCATGTTCACCACGGAGGAAACCATGCCGTAAACGACCATGGTGTTGGTGGCCATCACGGAGAGGAAAATGACGACGGCCAGCGGTGCGCCGAAGATCCCCACGATGACCGCCGGCTCGAACCCGACTGCTTCGCCGCCGTCGAGCACTACATAGCCGATGGCAGTGGCGCCGAGCACCATCGCCAGCACGGTGGAGAGCAGGTAGCCGGTGGCCGAGCCGACCACGCCGGCGGTCTGCGTGCGGGCGAGCCGGTTGAACTCGGCCGAGAGCACGGTCCAGGAAATCGCGGTGGCAATAACGACGTCGAGCACGGTGATCGCCGACCAGCCGGCGCTGGGATCGGCCGGGATGGCGGTGAAGTCGGCCAGTGGGAAGGTGGAGAAGGAGACCGTGAAGATGTAGCCCATGATGGCCAGGATCACCAGGGCCAGCCAGGGCTCCACCCGGGCGATACCCTTGTGGCCGAAGATGGCCAGTGCGACGACGAGCAGCTGGCAGAGCACCGAGAACAGGATCGGGTTGGAGAACCCGGTGGCGCGTTGAACCAGGAAGTCGACCGTGACACCGGCGAGCATGGCCTGCACCCAGCTCCAGCCCATCAGGATGACCACGTTTGCTGCCACGGCAACGAACGAGCCGCGCAGCCCGAACGCGCCCTTGGTCAGCGACATGGTGGGCAGCCCGGTCCGGGTGCCGATGTTGCCGATGAGTACCAGGACGGTTCCGCCGATGACGGTGCCCAGGATGATCATGCCCACTGCGGTCAACCAGGTGACGCCGGGAACGAAGAGCGTGCCGGTGAGCAGGGTGGTGACCACCAGGTTGGCGGCGAGCCAGATCATGCCGATCCGGCCGGTGCCCAGGGTCCCCCGGAGCGGGCCGTAGCCTTCGGAGTTCCCGTCCAGCCGGTGGTTCAGGCGGGTCCACGCGGAACCGCGGGCTCCCGTATCTGAAGCTGTTCCCGGAGCGGAAGCAGTGAGCCGGCCGGTGCCGGATGCTGATGACGTCATGGTGGTTCCCCGGACTCTAGGCGGTGCTGCCGGCGGCAGCCGGGCTGGGTGAAAGGTGCTCGTGGACGGCCAGGATGCGGCCGTCGATGCGGGCAAACACGATGGTTTCCCGCTCAACAGTGGTTTCCTCGGTGCCGCCGGTGCTCGTGGTGGTGTGCACGGTATGGCTGAACACGGCGGTGCTGCCGAGCAGCTGAACGCGGGCCTCGCTGCGTTCGCAGGCCGTGACGGACCAATCCCCGGCGAGCCAGGTCTTCCACAGGGCCTCGTACTCGGCCCGGGATTCCAGGCGCCGGTCTTCGGGATGGAAGACAAAGGTGGCCTCCGGGGCGAAGGCCGCGAAGTAGGCGTCCGTGTCAGTACGGGAGAAGGCGAGCACGAGGTCCCGCGCTGCGGCGGTGACCTCGTGCTCGGCCAGCGGTTGGGGCTGGTACTGCGCTGTCATGGGAGTCTCCTCAATCTGTTTCCTGTGGTTCCGGAAATACGGACGACACATGGAGGAAACAAATGATGCTTATTGGAAAACATGCAACTGAAGACACCAGTGTTGAGTGACTGCAGTCACTTGTCAATCGAGAGGAGTTCACATGACGCGGCCGTTACAGGCGGAACCCCTCATCCAGCCGTTCGATGATGGTGACGTTGGCCTGCCCGCCGCCCTCGCACATGGTCTGCAGGCCGTAGCGGCCGCCGGTGCGCTCGAGTTCGTGCAGCAGCGTGGTCATGATGCGGGCCCCGGTGGCACCGATGGGGTGCCCAAGTGAGATGCCGCCGCCGTTGACGTTCACCTTGGCCAGGTCGACGTCGAGCTCCCGCTGCCAGGCCAGCACCACGGAGGCGAACGCCTCGTTGATTTCCAGCAGGTCGATGTCCTTCAGGCTCATGCCGGTACGGCCCAGGGCATGCCGGGTCGCCTCGATGGGCGCACTGAGCATCATGATCGGATCGTCCCCCCGGGCGGAGACGGAATGGATCCGGGCCCGCGGCTTCAGCCCGTAACGCCGCACTGCGTCCTCGGAGGCCAGCAGCAGCACAGCCGCAGCATCGGAAATCTGCGAGGACGTGGCAGCAGTGAGCCGGCCGCCCTCGGACAGCGGGGCCAGGGACTCGATCTTGGCACGGTTTGGCTCGCGGGGCCCTTCATCGGCGCTGAGGCCGTTCAGCGGCAGGATTTCCCGGTCAAAGCGCCCTTCGGCCTGGGCGGCGAGCGCCCGGACATGGGATTCGACGGCGAAATCCTCCAGTTCGCTGCGGGTGAGCCCCCACTTGTCCACCATCATTTCGGCCCCGAGGAACTGGGAGACTTTTTGGTCCCCGTAGCGCTCGGCCCAGCCCTTTGATCCGGTGAAAGGGTCCGGGAAGCCCAATTCCCGAGCCGCGGTGTTCGCATATCCAATGGGGATTGAGGACATGCTCTGCACTCCCCCGGCGAGGACCAGGTCACTGGTGCCGCTCATCACTGCCTGCGCCGCGTAGGAAACGGCCTGCTGGCCGGAGCCGCACTGGCGCTCCACGGTGGTTCCGGGCACCCGTTCGGACAGGCCGGCCGCCAGCCAGGCGGTGCGGGCGATATCCATGGCCTGCGGTCCCACCTGGTCGATGGCTCCGAGAATGACCTCGTCGAATTCCGCCGAGTCGATGCCGGTGCGTCCGACGACGTCGGCGATCACGTGAGCGGCCATGTCAGCGGGATGGACGCTGCTCAGCCCGCCGTTCCTGCGGCCAACCGGAGTACGGACTGCGTCAATAATGAATGCTTCAGCCATGGGAGCGGCCTTTCGTCGTCGTAAGGCGTTAAGTCGGTGCCGGGTCCATTCAGGGGGCCGGAGCCGGAGGGTGTCGAAAACCACACTAGGCGAAGATAACGACGACGGCACCAGACCGCTGGTATGCCCGGACACGCCGATTTCCGGCTCAGGGCCCTCCTTCGGACCTAGATTCCCTCCGGTTTGTCCGAGCCGCTCCGGTTTGTGGCAATCGCTCCACTGCGCGGCGGAGGAATTGCCACAAACCGGAGCCTTTCGCCTTGAAAGTTCCAGCCGGGCGGGCGTCCACCGTCGAGACCGCACCGTCCGGGCACCCGGCGGGCAGCGGCTAGAATAAAAAGGCTGTCATCGCTGGCAGCGTTGCCGCGAGTGTTTCGCCCTGCGGCCACCACCCACCACATGTGAAAGCAGCGGAGTGTCCTTACAGGTTCAGCCCACCGTCAGCGCCACCACCAGTCCGGCCGGTAAAGCGACTGCGGCAATTGCCCGCGAGTCCTCCCGCCGCCGTACGTTCGCGGTGATCTCGCACCCCGACGCCGGTAAGTCCACGCTGACCGAGGCCCTGGCCCTGCACGCCCGGGTGATCGGCACGGCCGGCGCGACCAACGGCAAGGAAAACCGCCGCGAGACGGTCTCGGACTGGATGCAGATGGAAAAGGACCGCGGCATCTCGATCAGCTCCACGGCCCTGCAGTTCGCGTACCGCGACACGGTCATCAACCTGCTGGACACCCCGGGCCACGCCGACTTCTCCGAGGACACCTACCGCGTCCTTGCCGCCGTCGACTGCGCCGTGATGCTCGTCGACGCCGCCAAGGGCCTGGAAACCCAGACCATGAAGCTGTTCGAGGTCTGCCGCTCCCGGAACCTGCCCATCATCACCGTAATCAACAAATGGGACCGCCCGGGCCTGGACCCGCTGGCGCTCATGGACGAGATCACCGAGCGCACCGGCCTCGCCCCCATGCCGCTGACCTGGGCCGTTGGCATCGCCGGCGACTTCCGCGGCGTCTGGGACCTGAAGAAGGACGAATACGTAAAGTTCGAACGGCAGAACTCCGGCGCCTCGCTGGCCAAGGAAGACCACTTCACCCCGGAGGAAGCCCTCGCCGCCGAAGGAGAGGTCTGGGAAGACTCCCTGGGCGAAGCCGAGCTGGTCATCGACGGCCGCGAGTTTGACCGCGACGCGTTCCTGGCCGCCAAGGCCACCCCCATCCTGTTCTCTTCCGCAGCGTTGAACTTCGGCGTGAAGCAGATCCTCGACGCCCTGGTGGACCTGGCGCCGTCGGCCGGGCCGCGCGAGGACAAGGAGGGCGAGCTTCGTCCCGTGGATGCACCATTCTCCGGCTTTGTGTTCAAGGTCCAGGCCGGCATGAACAAGGCCCACCGCGACCACGTGGCCTTCATCCGGGTCTGCTCCGGCATCTTTGAGCGCGGCATGGTGGTGACGCACTCGAACACCGGCAAGACCTTCGCCACGAAGTACGCCCAGCACCTGTTCGGCCGCGAACGCGAGGTCATCGACCAGGCCTGGCCGGGCGACGTCGTCGGGCTCGTGAATGCCTCGGCCCTGCGCGTGGGCGACAGCCTGTATGTGGAGGAGCCGGTGGAGTTCCCGCCGATTCCGTTCTTCAGCCCCGAGCACTTCCGCGTGGCACGCTCCAAGGACCCCAGCCGCTACAAGCAGTTCCGCCGCGGCATCGACCAGCTCGAACACGAGGGCATCATCCAGGTGCTGCGTTCTGACCGGCGAGGTGACCAGGCGCCGGTGCTGGCCGCCGTCGGGCCGATGCAGTTCGAGGTGGTGGAGGACCGCATGACGCAGGACTTCAATGCCCCCATGCGCTACGAACCGCTGAACTACTCGCTGGCTCGGCTCACGACGCCGGATGCCGCTGAGATCCTGGCCAACGTACATGGTGCCGAGGTGCTGCAGCGCACCGACGGTGCGTTCCTGGCCCTGTTCAACGACATCTGGGCGCTCAAGCGCGTCGAGAAGAACCACCCCGAGGTTTCGCTGACGGTCATCGGTACGGAATCGCCCAACAGCCGCGGCTACTGAGTTCGGCCGCTATCGGCCGGTCGGCTGAGTGGGAGCCTTGCGCCTGCCGAACGCAAACCATACGAGCGACCCCAAAAAGGGAGCCACCACGACGACGAGGAACCAAAGCACTTTTACCGTCGGCGTGGGGTGGGTACTTTTAGCGATGCTGACCAGAGCGGCGATGACCAGGACCAGATAAAGGGCGCCGAATAGTGAAAGCGTCCACCCTGCCGGCCCGGGGGTGACGGGATTGATGGATTCTGGAGCTGTAGAGATATCAGCGAATAGCAACAATGGCGTCTCCTAAATCTCGGATGCCCTTTCCCGGTAGAGCGTGAAAGGGAGTGTCGCCCACTGTACCCGGGCGGGAAATTCCGGCATTACGCGGCGTTCCCCAGTTAAGGCTTGGGTGCAGCCGTGACAATGACGTTCTTGCCCCACAGGTCCTCGGTGTAGCAGCTGATGATCACCAACCGGTTCGGAACGATGCTCCAGATGTCACTGTCCTTGAGCGTTTCCTTATCGTGCGTGGTGATTGACTCCACCACGTAGTCCAGAGAGCCGGCCTCGGTGTCCAGCGTGATGGTGTTGCCCACCTCGGCATGCGTGCTGAGCCGGTTAAACGGAGACTCGCTGCCCTCCCAGCTGTGACCCGTCAGGTACGTGGTGTTGGTTGAACCCCGGCCCGGCTGCCCGTACGAGGCAAGCCAATATCCATCCTCCGTCAGAGGAGGCACGATAGCCTGCTCGGCCAGCGCTTCCTCGGACGGCAAGAGCGGGAGGACCTCGACGTCGATACCGGCGTCCTCAATAGCGAGCCTCGTCGGCGGGGACGCTTCAACGGCTGCATCGTTCCCGACGGCGGTGGCCGAAGGCATAACCGTTCCGTCAGCCGCCGGCGGGGGCGCGGCAATGCTGGTCCCGGCTTCTTGGCGGCTGTCGATCAGAGACACCGCTCCCCACGCAAAGATGAAGACCAACACGGCAGCAGCACACACTGCCAGGAACCTGCGCGACGGCGACCGCGAGGTCTTCCTGCGGCCGATCAGCGCCTCCTGGACGTCTGACGCATGAGGACAGTTGCTCCGGCGAAAACAGCCAAAATTGCCGCTACGATTGCGGCTGCGACAGAAACTGCTGACGTTGATCCAGCGGATGCCGCCGAGTCAATATTGATGCCCCGGTTGGTTCCTTCGGATGTTTCTTCAGCAGCGTCAACCGCCGGACCCACGGGCGTTTCCGACGACGGCGCGGTCTCCGTCGGAAGCGGCGCCGGTGCGGTCGGAACTACAGCAGGCGCAGTCGCGGCCGGAGCCGGGGCGGCCGGAGCCGGGGCGCAATTGGGTGCGGTGAAGGTGTTGTTCTCCAGGGTGACTGCGCCGTTCCGCGCCAGTGCCCTGCCCTCGACGACGGTATTGGTGGTGGCCGAGATTGAGGTCAGCGCGAGGATGGTGCCCGTGAAGGATGACTGCGTGCCCAGGGTTGCCGAACTGCCGACCTGCCAGTAGACGTTGCAGGCCTCGGCGCCGCCAATGAGGTTAACGTTGCTGGCGCTGGCTGTGATCAGCGAAGACGCGGCCTGGAAGATAAAGACGGCGTTGGGGTCGCCCTGAGCATCGAGGGTCAAGGTGCCGCTGAGAGCGAGTGGCCCTGCCGAGTTATACACGCCGGGACCCAGAGTGCGGCCCACGAGGTCTCCGGTAACACTTTCCGTGGGAGTTCGGCTTGCCGCGTCGTCGTAGGCAACGACGACGTCTGCCTGGGCCTGGGCTGCCTGGGCGTTGCCGGCATAAACCGACCCTCCGTGGACACCCGGCGGGAAACCCTCGATAGCGGCGCCCGGGCTGACCCCGAGATCAGCATTCAGCTGGCTTGGGCCGATGTTGGTGACCGTTTGCCCGCCGAGCACTGAATAGCTGCCTGCGGTACCCAAACCAACTGGCGCCTCGGCGGCAAATGCCGGTGACGGTCCAGCCACGACGCAAAGGGCGGTGAGCAGAGCGGCCCCGGTTCCGGCGACGACGCCGGCAACCCGCGTCCGTGACGGCAGGGATGTTGGATGTGCGCTGGCGGTACTCACAATGAGGCCTTTCAACTGGGAAAGCGCCCAAAGTGAGGTCCCCCTGCTGCAAGCAGCAGAAATGGTCCCGGGTCACATCGCAGAAAATGATAAAAAAAGAAGTTTGGTTTGCTGTGACAGCAATGCCACAGCGTTCGAGTCTACTCCTGAGGAACGTGCCGAAGGAGCAAAGGGGCCCGCACCCTGCCGCCCCGAACGATGTCCCACTAGGACAACAGCTAACGGGAACAGCTAAAGCCGACCTTTTGGGTCGCCATCAGGGACAGCCCCCGACCCTAAGAGCTTCTTACCAGTGGATACATTTGCAGTAAGAATAAGTATTTACTACTAGGCTGGCCGCAACAGTCCTCGAGTCCCCCGCATCCCTGACCGGCTCCCGCTCCTGAAAGTTGCATCCATGTCTCTTCACGCGTTCCCCTCGCTCTCCCGCCCCGGCTTCGCAGCAGTCAGCACAGGCAGCAACCCTGTGGACTCCGAGGCCTGGCAGGCGCTGAAACAGGCGGCCACCGATCTGCAGCAGCTGCAGAACAAGAACGGCTCTGTTGACGCCGAGAACCACACTGCAGCCGAAGAACTGATCGGCACCCTGGCCGCCGCCGTCGTCGCACTGGCCCCGGCCTTTGAACACGACGCCGAATACCTCCGCCTGGTGGTCCAGGACCTGCAGCGCTGGGTCGCCGACGGCCTGGGAGAACCGGACTTCCTGGATTCCCTGCTGGCCTTCTCGCCGCAGCTGGACCGCACCGACGGACTGCAGCACCTGGTGCTCTTCCCCATGTACACGCAGAACGGCTCCACCAACCGCTTCGTGGAGGCAGTGCTGATCGAGGTTGTCTGGCCGGAGTTCATCGGCGAGCTGGAGGCCGGCGAGTACTCCAACAAGCTCTTCGTGCCGATCCGCTTCCTGGACTTCACCCCCGGCTACGACACGAACTCCGCGGTGCTCTTCCCCGAATCCGTGGCCGTCCGTGAAACCCCCACGTTCACCTGGGGTGCCATCTTCGCCGACCGTGAGGCCGCCCGTTTCCGCCGGGTCCTGCGCGCCGCAGCGGAGATCACCTCGCTGCAGCTGCCCGCCGATGCCGCAGCCCTGCTCGATGACCAGAAGCTGGCACAGGACACCTTCGTCATGTGGGACCTGATCCACGACCGCACGCACATGCGCGGGGACCTGCCCTTCGATCCGTTCATGATCAAGCAGCGCATGCCGTACTTCCTCTACTCCCTGGAGGAACTGCGCTGCGACCTGACCGCCTTCCGCGAAGCCGTGAAGATCGAAAAAGACGAGGATGCTTCCCCGGAAGCGCGCAAGCATGCCACGCTGGTGCAGTACGCGGTGATCTTTGACCGGATCTTCCGGTTCGCCATTACGGGCAGCCGGGTGCGCAACTACGACGGCCTCGGCGGGCAGCTGCTGTTCGCCTGGATGCACCAGAACCACGTCCTGCACTGGACCGACGGCAAGCTGAGCATCGATTGGGAAGACGTGGCCGACGTCGTTGTCCGCCTGGGTGCGAACATCGAGGACCTGTACTGGCGCTCCATCGACCGGCCGAAGACCGCCCACTGGTTCGCTGCCTACGACCTCGTGTCCGCCACACTGACCCCCAACCCGGCCTCCGTCTGGGCCAAGGGTCCGGACGCACTGCCGCTGGACGGCCCGCCGCGCGGGCTCACGGACCAGGTGCTGGACGACGAGTTCCCGCTGTCCATGTTCTACGAAGCGCTGTCCAAGAAGATGGGCCCGGTCATCGAGTCCACCTCCGGAATCACAGGGAGTTCCAAGTAAATGAGCACTGAGCCGGCCGCAGGACCATCCACCGAATCCCTGACTGTCCGGGGCCGGACGGTCCTTGTGGCCGGCGCCGGCTCCCCGTCCGGGGCGGCGGTCTGCAAGGCGCTGGAGGCCGCCGGGGCGAAGGTCGTGGCCGTGGGCCGCGACGCCGCCCGGCTCGAGAACACCCTGTTTAGCCTGTTCGACGCCGATCTGCGCACCTGCGACCTGTCCGATCCCGAAGAGGTTTCAGCCCTGGCCTCCGACCTGCAGGAGACCTACGGCGGGATCGACGGGCTGATCCACCTGGTGGGCGGCTGGCGCGGCGGCGGCGGGATCACCGGGCAGAGCGATGACGACTGGGACTTCCTGGAAACCAACATCCTGCGCACCCTGCGCAATGTCAGCCGCAGCTTCTATGACCAGCTGGCAGCGTCCGACGACGGCCGGCTCGCCATTGTGTCCTCCACCGCCGTGGACTCCCCCACCGCCGGCGGCGCCGGCTATGCGGCAGCCAAGGCCGGGGCCGAGGCCTGGGTCCAAGCCATCGCGCAGGGCTTCCGCCGGGCCCAGTCCGGTGCGAAGGAAAACCCGCAGCCCCAGCATTCGGCCGCCGTCGTCCTCGTGGTGAAGGCCCTGGTGGACGATGCCATGCGGACCGCCGAACCGGACCGGAATTTCAGCACCTACACCGATGTGCAGGCCCTGGCGGACGCCGTCGTCGGGCTGTTCAGCGAGGATGCCGCGCAGCTGAACGGCCGCCGCATTTCCCTCGTGCCGGGCGCCTGACCGCTGCACCTGCAGGCGGCTTTGCCGCCTGCGACCGGCCGGCTGTGCCCCACCGGCAGCCCGTCGAAAACCGATCGAACCGTAAGAGATACTGGACACTGTGACCAACATTTCCCCCCTGCATGACATTTCCATCCGCGCCTTTGCCTCGGACAACTATTCCGGTGTGCATCCCGAGATTCTCGACGCGCTGACCGCCGCCAACCAGGGCCACCAGGTGGCCTACGGCGAAGACGTCTACACCGCGAAGCTCCGCGAGGTCCTGACCACGCACTTCGGCTCGCAGATGCGCGCCTTCCCGGTGTTCAACGGCACCGGTGCCAACGTGACCGCGCTGCAGTCGCTGCTGCCTCGCTGGGGCGCCGTCATCTGCGCCTCCACAGCCCACATCAATGTGGACGAAAACGGTGCACCGGAGCGGATCGGCGGCATGAAGCTGCTGCAGATCCCCGCCCCGGACGGCAAGCTCACCCCCGCACTGATCGACCAGGAGGCCTGGGGCTGGGGCGACGAGCACCGCGCGCAGCCGCTGGCCGTTTCCATCACCCAGTCCACCGAGCTGGGCACCCTCTACACGGTGGAGGAAATCACCGCCATCGCCGAGCACTGCCACAAGCACGGCATGACCCTGCACATGGACGGCGCCCGGCTGGGCAATGCCGCCGCGGCGCTGGGCGTGACCCTGGGCGCGATGACCTCCGAGGCCGGCGTCGACATCCTTTCCCTCGGCGGCACCAAGAACGGCATGATGTACGGCGAGTGCATCGTCTCGCTGAACCCGGAGGCCTCCCCCGGCCTGGATTACCTGCGCAAGATGAACATGCAGCTGGCCTCGAAGATGCGCTTTGTCTCCGCCCAGTTCATCACCCTGTACGAGGGCGATCTGTGGCTGCGTTCGGCCTCGCACGCCAATGCCATGGCACAGCGGTTGCGCGCCGCGGTGGAAAAGATCGACGGTGTTGAACTCACCCAGGCCACCGAGTCCAATGCCGTGTTCGCCAAGCTGCCGGCCGGTGTGGCCGACCGGCTGCGCTCCTCGTTCCGGTTCTATGACTGGGACCAGGCCACCGGCGAGGTGCGCTGGATGTGCACCTTCGACACGGCTGAGTCCGACGTCGACGCCTTCGCTGAAGCCATTGCGCGTGAGGTTGCCGCCGGTCCGCAGGCTCCCCGGGGCCCGCAGGATCCGGAAGCGCTGCCGATCAGCTAGCTTCCGGGCTTTGCCGGACGGGCGGCCCCGGGCTCTCTTTTGAGTCCCGGGGCCGCCTGTGGTTAAGGTGGTGCAACGCTCCTTCTCTCGCGGGTTCGATGAGTGTCGCGCTCTGACCCGCAGCCACACCTTCCCGCAGGACGCAACCCCTTCTACGCTGGGAGAGGTAACGAATGGGACACTTCGGCGAGCCTGCGCATCGGTCCGAGAGCTGCCACCGTAGTCTGCGGAGGTGAGTGCAATTGGTGACTTAGCACAAGTACCCCCCGAATTCCTGAACGCCCTCGGTTCCCTGCGCCGGGCGCAGTGCCGACCTGAGCTGCACCTGAATGAGATTCCGGCGCCCGCACGGCTGGCCCCCTTCGCGGTTTCTCTCGGTGCGGAGGTCCTGGCCGCCGGGCCGCTTGCCCGCGACGAAGGCCTCGGCCACGGGCCCTCCGGAATCGTGGTGCCGGAACAGACCGAACTGGCAGCAGGCCGGTTTATCCTGCTGCACGACCCCGACGGGTCAGCCGTCTGGAACGGAAACTTCCGGATCGTCACCTACATCCGTGCCGAGCTGGAACCGGATATGGGCAACGACGAGCTGCTGGGCTCGGTGGCCTGGACCTGGCTCGTGGAGGCCCTGCAAGAGCACAACGCCGGATACTCCTCGGCCGGCGGCACCGCCACCCGGATCCTCTCCGAGAGCTACGGGACCCTGGCCGGCCGCGGCGACGCCATCGACATCGAGTTGCGCGCCTCCTGGACCCCGGACACCTCGGACATCCAGGCCCATCTGGAAGCCTGGTCCGACATGGTCTGCACCTTCGCCGGGCTGCCGCCGCTGCCCGACGGCGTCACTCCCCTGCCGCGCGTGCGCCTCACCTGACACCGGCATCGTCCGCGAACGTCTCGATCCGGTCCTGAGAATCCCTCCGGGCTGTGGCAATCCCTCCGCCGCGCAGCGGAGGGATTGCCACAAAGCGGAGGGATTCCCCGCAGGGACAACCACCCCGCACCCAAACCGAGCAGCTCCGCCGTCGTCGCGCCCGCGCCTGTCACACCGGCACCGGCAGACTCGATAGACTGAAGTCCTTATGACCGCGCAAATACCCGGCACCGCCTCGAACACCACATCCGCTGACCCACAGGTAGAGCCTCCCGAACTCCCGTTGCTGGCGGCGCCAAAAGACGGAGTGCCGCTGATCATCGACTCCATGCGGGGCCTGGAGCGAGCAGCCAAGGCGCTGGCCGCCGGAACCGGACCTGCGGGCGTCGACGCCGAACGTGCCTCCGGATTCCGCTACGGACAGCGCGCCTTCCTGGTCCAGATCCGCCGCGAGGGCTCGGGCACCTGGCTGATCGACCCGGAACCGTTCGACAACCTGGACATCATCAACGATGCCCTGCAGGGTGTGGAATGGATCCTGCACGCGGCCACCCAGGACCTTCCCTGCCTGTCCGAACTGGGCATGTGGCCGGACAAGCTCTTCGACACCGAGCTCGCGGCGCGCCTGGCCGGACTGCCGCGCGTGGGTCTGGCCGCCGTCATCGAAAACCTGCTCGGCTTCACCCTGGCCAAGGAACACTCCGCAGCCGACTGGTCCACCCGCCCGCTGCCCGAGCCCTGGCTGCGCTACGCCGCACTGGACGTGGAAGTCCTCGCGGAGCTGCGCATTGAACTGATCAAAGTGCTCGACGACGCCGGCAAGCTCGCCTTCGCGGAGCAGGAGTTTGAAGCCATCCGCACGGCACCGCCGACACCGCCCCGCGTCGACCCGTGGCGCCGGACCAACGGCATCCACCAGCTGCGCGACCGCCGGCAGCTCGCCGTCGTGCGTGAACTGTGGACCGAACGCGAGCACCTGGCCGAGAACCGCGACACCGCTCCCGGCCGGCTGATTCCGGACTCGGCCATCGTTGCCGCTGCCCGGGCCATGCCCACCACCGTGCCGCAGCTGCTGGGCACGCCCGGCTTCCACGGCCGGGCCGCGCAGAAGGAAGCCCCGCGCTGGATGCGCTGCATCTCAGCCGGCCGGTCCACCACTGAGCTGCCGCCCCTGCATATCCCTACACATGCCCCGCCGCCCCCGCGCGTCTGGCCCAAGAACGATCCCGCCGCTGCAGCGCGCCTGCAGACCGCAAAGCCGCGCCTGGCTGCCGTCGCGGAGAAACTGAACCTGCCGATCGAGAACCTGCTGACACCGGACCACCTGCGCCGGGTGGCCTGGCGCCCGCCGGCAGACATCAACCTGGACAGCATCAGCGCCGCGCTGCGGGACCTGGGTGCACGGGAATGGCAGATCGAGCAGACGGCAGCGGTCCTCACGGTCGCCTTCCTGGATCCCGATCCGCTGGTGGAGAAGGAAAAGGACACCGCGGCTTCCCGCTGACGGCAGCTTTATCGGCCGGGCGGAGGCTTCGGGGAGCTGTGGCCGGGGCGGTTTCCGGGCTCTGTCACTACTGGGCGGTTCCCGGGCCCCGTCACGCTTGCCTTCTCCGCAGCCCAACCCAGCCCGACCGGATAAACGCAGCTCCGAAGCCGGCGGCGAGCAGAATCACCAGATAAGCCACGGTGAACGATTGAGTCGCGCCCTCTATGACTGAATTGCCCGGATCAGAGCGATCATAGAAAACTACCCTTTTTTCGCCATGCATCTGGTCTGCAACTGTCGATTCTGGCCCTTCAACGTGATCGTAATACCGTTCAAGGGTGCGCTTGCCGTAAACGCGTCTATCTTCAGTGAGAAAGTAAACCGTCAGATCCTTGTATGAGTGGCGCCTCCGATCGGTATAAAACTCGACTTTAGTGATGACGCCGGTGGTTCGGACGCCTTCGGCCAGCACTCTGCGGTCATCCTGAGCCTCCAGGACCATTCCCACACCCAGTGTGCTTCCCCCGACAAAGATCACCAGCCCGGCAAGCAGAAATGCTAAGGCTTTGGCCATTCGGGTGTATTTATCCTTTGCTAGGCGCCCGCTCTTAGAACGCCTAGCCATTGTGATCCCCTCGCTGCCTGCATTTACTTTTCGGAATCGTATCACCGGACGAACACAGCACGGCCTGCCGCGGTTCGGGATAAGACCGAAATTAAATGAACGTGGCTAGAACATCTCCGAATACCGTTTGGCACTCTCAACGGCATCAAGTCCCAGCACCCAGCAGATCCACAAATCCAGCATTGCCAGCACAAAAAGCACTGCTGCAGCGCAAGTCTTCTGCCAGCGCCGGGGCTGCCGGACCGCCCCGAACGCTGCCGCAAGGGCAGAGACAGCCGGAACCGCCATGGTTATGGCCATCACAGTCTGCCGCCGGGGAATCTGCTCCAGATAGTACGAGCCCGGATAGTCATCCGGATCAAAATCGAAACCGGAACCGAAGGCGAACAGCGTAGTGATCGGAGCCAGGCATAGGAACCCGATGGCGATGCCCAGCCACACCTCGTCACCCCTGCGTACACGTTCCGTTATCCCGAAGGGCTCAGGCACGACGGGTCTCCCGTTCAGCTGCAACGGTAAGCTGGCGCCGCTTCGCTAAGACAATGAGTGCCGCAACAGTGCACCCGCCTATTCCCGTCAGCAGCACCAGCGGGGGTATCGGGCCGCCGGTTCCCTGGTCCGCTTCCGTGATCATGGCAAGCATTGAGCCCATCAGTATGGCGCCAGCCAGCAGCGACACCACCAGCGCGTCCAGGCAGCGGAGGAACTGGCGCCCGGAGGTCCGCTTCAACCCCGCCAGGGTCAGCAGTCTCCATAGACAGAGCAGCGCCGCCTCGATGCAGGCCACGGCGAGCACGGACAGCACCAGGATGGGCTGCCGCAGGCTTTGGACTTCCGGAAAGTGGGCGACTATGTCGGCAGCCATCCACGGCAGGATGACGGTCTGGGCCACCACCGCCGCGGCGAACAGGATGGCAAGGATCAGCTTCAGCTCAGCGATGGCGTCTCTGGTCACGTGGATCCCCCGGTGATTGATTGTCGGCAACTATCTATCGTAAATCGATAGTGCCAGCCGAACCTCCCGCGCACAAGGGATCCCCGGAACCCACCCCGCCGCCGCGTAGGCTGTCGGCATGCCATCCCTCGAATACGCCGCCGGCGCCGACCTGCCCCTTGCCGCCGTCGTCCGCCTTTACGACGCCGTGGGCTGGAGTGCCTATACCGACAGCCCGCAGACCCTGGCCGCCGCCCTCGCCGGGTCGACGCGTGTGGCAGTGGCCTGGGAGGACGCGGAGCTGGTGGGCCTGGCCCGCGTCGTCTCGGACGGGCACTCCATCTGCTATCTGCAGGACATCCTGGTGGACCCGCGGCATCAGCGCACCGGCTTGGGCCGGCAGCTCGCCGAGCTGGTCCTGGCCCCGTTTGCGCACGTGCGGCAGAAGGTGCTGCTCACCGACACCGAACCCGGACAGAAGGCGTTTTACGAGGCCTTGGGCTACCGGCAGGCCGGCGGAGAAGCGGCCGACGACGACGGCGGGCTGCCGCTGCGAGCGTTTGTCCGGTTCGACGCCTGACCCACAGGCCACTTGGGCACCTCCTGTTTCACGGCCAGAGGGGCAAATAGCAGGTTCGACACTGTTGCCCCGTGGGAAGCTGCACTAGTCTCGGCCCATCGGTCCGGATCGCCGTGGTTGCCTGCCGCGCTCCGCATCCCGCTCCCAAGACTGGAAAGGTCACCACCATGCCCAACGCTGCCTCCATCGAAACCATCTACTCCACAACGCTGGCCTGTCCGGCCGAAGACGTCTGGCGCGCTCTGACGTCTTCCAACGTTCAGCGCAGCTGGATGTGGGATTCACGGCTCCGTGGAAGCATGGAACCGGGCAGTGACTACGCCCTGTACGACGACGGCGGCAACAACCTCATCGTAGGAACCGTCCAGGAGGCGGAGGCACCGTACCGGCTTGTCCTCACCTTCGACGCCCGCTGGGACGAGCGGGTGGCCGAGGAACCAGCCGGCACGCTGGAGTATCTGATCACCCCCACCGGTGACCGGGACTGCGTCTTCAGCGTGCGGCTCTACGGACTGAGCGGAGCCACCGCCGACGCCGTCGAGCGCGACACCGTGGAGATCTACGACGGTCTCAAGGCCTGGCTGGAAGAGAACGACGGCGCCTGACCGGCCTCCGGGGCTTCCGGTACTCCGCGCTACTCCCCCGTAGCGCCGTCGAGCAGTTCGCGGAGAATATCCAGATGCCCGCAGTGCCGTCCGGTTTCCTCGATCATGTGGGTCAGGACCCAGCGCACGTTGTGCCCGGCGGGTGTGCCGGCACACGGATCGTCGAGATCGTAGCGGGAGAGCACGGCGCGCGATTCGGCGCAGGCGTCTTCGTAGTCCTTGATGATCGCGGCCAGGCTGTCGCCGGGGCCGACGAGGAATTCGCCGTCGGGCTCTGCATCGGACCACCGCGTGGGGACTCCGGCCTGTCCGTCAAGCCGCTCACGGAACCAGACCCGCTCGACGTCGGCCAGATGCCGCAGCAGCCCCGAGACGGTGGTGAGCGAGGGCAGCAGCCGGCGGGAGGCGTCCTCGTCGCTGAGCCCGCGGGCCTTGAAGACCGCGGTGGCGCGCAGGAAGTCCAGGAAGCCGCAGAGGATCTCACGTTCGCCCCCGGCGTCCGGCGGTTCGGGACGGTCATCAACCGTCAGGTCGTCAGCGGTCATAGCGGGGTTCCGTCCTCTGCGGTTGGGTCCTGAATAAGATCAGGACCCAACCTACCGGCCCAATCCCCCGAGAGACGTAACGCCGCTATCGGCCCAGGGCCGCGGCCAGGTACGTCGAGGTGCGGCTCGCCGAGCAGTCTGCCACCTCGGCGGGAGTTCCGGCGCAGATGATCCGGCCGCCGGCATCTCCACCGGAGGGGCCCATGTCGATCACCCAGTCCGCCGCGGCCACCACGTTCATGGAGTGCTCCACGACCACCACGGTGTTCCCGGCGTCCACGAGCCGGTTCAGCTGCGCCAGCAGGAGGCGGACATCCTGGGGATGCAGCCCGGTGGTCGGCTCGTCGAGCAGGTACAGGGTGTGGCCCCGGCGGGCCCGCTGCAGCTCGGTGGCGAGCTTGATGCGCTGCGCCTCGCCGCCGGAAAGCTCGGTGGCGGGCTGGCCCAGGCGCAGGTAGCCGAGGCCGACGTCGAGCAGGGTACGCAGGCTGCGCGCTGGACCCGGCACGTCGGCGAGGAACTCCGCCGCGGTTTCCACCCGCATGGCCAGCACATCGGCGATGCTCTTGCCGCGGTAGGTGACCTCGAGGGTTTCCTCGTTGTAGCGGGCGCCGTGGCACTGCGGGCAGGGTCCGTAGGTGCCGGGCAGGAAGAGCAGTTCCACGGCGAGGAAGCCCTCGCCCTGGCAGGTTTCGCAGCGTCCGCCGGCCATGTTGAAGGAGAAGCGGCCGGCGTTGTAGCCGCGGGCCCGGGCCTCGTCGGTGCCGGCGTAAAGCTTGCGGACGGCGTCGAACAGGCCGGTGTAGGTGGCCAGGTTCGAGCGCGGCGTGCGGCCGATGGGCCGCTGGTCCACCTTCACCAGGCGGTCCAGATGCTCCAGGCCGGCGATGTCGCGCACGGAGGCGCCGGGATCGACGTCGTCGTCCGCTTCGCCCTCGCTGTCTTCAGCCGAAGCAGCGGCAGCGGCAGCCGAGCCGTTGACGTGCTCCCCCACGGTTTCGGCCAGCACCTGGCTGACCAGCGTGGACTTGCCGGAGCCGGAGACACCGGTGACGGCGGTGAGCACGCCCAGCGGAACCTCGGCGTCGAGCTCGCGCAGGTTGTGCCGGGTGATGCCCTTGAGGTTCAGCCACCGGTCGGGAGTCCGCCGGGTCGGCGCGATATCCTCGGCCTCGCCGAAGAGGAACGGCCGGGTGGCGCTTTCAGCCACGTCGGCCAGCCCCGCAACGGGGCCACTGTAGAGCACTGTGCCGCCGCCGTCGCCGGCCTGCGGACCCACATCCACGATCCACTCGGCACTGCGCACCACGTCCATGTTGTGCTCGACGACGAACACCGAGTTTCCGGCGTCCTTCAGCTCCTGCAGGACCGCCAGCAGCGGTTCGGCGTCGGCCGGATGCAGGCCGGCGGAGGGCTCGTCGAGCACATAGATGACCCCGAACAGGCCCGAGCGCAGCTGGGTGGCGATCCGCAGCCGCTGCATTTCCCCGGGCGAGAGGGTGGGGGTGGACCTGGACAGGCTGAGGTAGCCCAGCCCCAGGTCGATGAGCACCTGCAGCCGGGAGAGCAGGTCGCGGGTCACCGTGACGGCCACTTCGGTGTCCTCGTTGGAGGCCTTGGCGCGGGAGGCGGTGCCGGCGGACTTGAGCTCCGCCGTCGGCCGGATGATCTCGGCCAGTTCGGCCAGGGTGGCGCCGTTGAGTTCGGCGATGTTCCGGCCGGCGAAGGTGACGGCCAGGGCCTCGGGGCGCAGGCCGGCGCCGCCGCAGACCGGGCAGGGACCGGAGACCATGTACTCGAGCACGCGCTTGCGCATCTGCTCACTGCCGGAATCGGCCAGCGTGTGCAGCACGTAGGACTTCGCGCTCCAGAACTTTCCCTTGTACGGTTTGGCCACGCGGTCGCGCTGCGGGGTGATCATCACGACGGGCTGTTCCTCGGTGAACAGGATCCAGTCGCGGTCCTTTTTGGGCAGCTTTTTCCACGGCACGTCGACGTCGTAGCCGAGCTGGATGAGGATGTCGCGCAGGTTCTTGCCCTGCCAGGCGCCGGGCCAGGCCGCAATCGCGCCGTCGCGGATCGACAGGGTGGGATCCGGCACCAGCGAGTCCTCGGTGACGGTATGCGCGATGCCCAGACCGGAGCATTCGCGGCAGGCGCCGGCGGCGGTGTTGGGCGAGAACGCGTCGGAGTCCAGGCTGCCGGGTTCGGCATCGGCCGGATAGGTGCCGCCGCGGGAGAAGAGCATCCGCATGGAGTTCGAGAGCGTGGTGAGCGTCCCCACGGTGGAGCGGGAACTGGGGGTGCCGCGGCGCTGCTGGAGTGCGACGGCGGGAGGCAGCCCGGTGATTTCCTCCACCTTGGGCGTGTGCCCCTGGGCGAGCAGGCGCCGCGCATAGGGGGCCACTGACTCGAAGTAGCGGCGCTGGGCTTCCGCGTAGATGGTGCCGAAGGCCAGCGAGGACTTTCCCGATCCGGAGACGCCGGTGAAGGCGACGATCGCGTCGCGCGGAATGTCGACGTCGACGTTGCGCAGGTTGTTCTCCTGCGCGCCGCGCACGCGGACCATGCCGTTGGTGCTTGGATCGGTGCTCTTATTGCGGGCGGTTTTCGGGGAGATTTCTGCGGTACTCATCCCTTTTAGCTTAACGAAACCGTGCACAGGCACCTAAATGGTAAGCATGCTTACGCCTAGAGCGTGACGGGCCGTTTGGCCTGCAGTGGAGCTACGGCTAGCAGATTGGGGCGTGGTCGGACTACAGGCCGTCGCCTGTGAGGGCCATCCCGATGGAATCCGGGGCGGTTTCCCGGAATCCATGCCGCTCGTAGAGCCTCCGCCCGGGAACATCCGCCAGCAGGTTCACATAGGCATTCTCCGGGGCTTGTTCCCGGATGGCCGCCAGGAGGGAGCCCAACACCGCGTCACCCAAGCCCCGCCGCTGGTGGGCCGGCAGGACAGCCATATCCACCACGTGGAAATACCAACCACCGTCACCGATGACCCTTCCCATCGCAACCGTCTCGCCGGTTGCCACATGCCGGATGTGGACAGCCTTCCAGCTGCCGGCCAATGCCGGAACTGCCTGATCCAACCGCCGGGGTGTCAGCCCAGCGGCCGCGCGCAGGTGCACGTAGTCAGCGGCCGCGGGCGCGCGCTCCACCAGAAGGTATTCGTTTGAGATTTTGATGCTCCTGATCACCGGCTGAGTCTTTCACACTGCGGGGACCACGGCGGCGGTGGGAGTACCCGCCTAGAGCGTGACGCCGTCGGGCAGTTCCGGGGCGTCGAACTTCTGCCGCTCACACTCGGTGCGCAGCGGAGGATAGGTCTCGGCAATGAGGTCCAGGATCCGGTTGCGGACCACCAGGTACGCCTCCCCCACGCCCACCACGCCCTTGAACTCCTTCAGCTCCTCCTCGTAGGAGGTCTGCTTGTGCCGCAGGTAGTTCACCGTGAGCCGGTCCAGCCGGGCGGTCGAGGTTTTCCGGCTGGCCGGTGACTGGCTGCGGCGCAGCCTGCTGTTGAAGTGCTCAATTGCCTTGTCCTGCATCTGCTGCCACGGTTCGGGCTCGATCCGCAACTCCAGGGCCTCGGCGGCGGCCACCGCTTCCTTCTTCTTGGCCAGGGCCCTCCCCCGGGCGGCCAGCTGCCGGGTCCGGGATGCCTCCCGCGCCTTCTGGTACTCCGGCGTTGCTTCGATGGCCTCCACCCGGTCCAGGGCATAGAGCTTCATCGGCGCCGCCTTGCGGGAAAACGGATTCCGGGCCGTCTGGTCCGGTTCCGGCAGGAAGGTCTTGATCTGCGTTTCGGTCCAGCCGCGGTCCTTTTTCAGGTCATTGGCAATCAGCATCCCTTCGCTGTTGGCCGGTTTCGGCCGCGGCGGATGGTGTTTACCTCGGGACATGACTGACTCCACGGTTTCTGGCAGGCGGCGGGGGAACCCATCCATTCTAGGCGCCGAGGGCACCCCGGCTGCCGGGGTGCTCACGGCACTGGGCGTCATCGCCTGGCTGGGCGCCGTGTGCTGGCAGGCACTGCTGTGGTGCGCGGTGCTGACCGGATTGGGCATGGTGGTCTCACTGCAGAAGTATGAGGCCAGCCAGGTCCGCTCCTGAACCCTAGGGTCGGTCCACCTCATAGCTGACCTGCACCATCCCGTTGTCGAAGCGCCGTTCCCGGACGAGCCGGAACCCCAGTTTCAGCCCGTCCGGGAACACTTTTGTGCCCGCTCCCACGGTGACAGGGCAGATCAGCAGTTCGACGACGTCGACCGCCCCCAGCAGCAGCGCGGTCCCGGCCAGCGTCGGCCCCTCGATGGTGAGGTCTCCGGAGGCTTCGGCCTTTGCCCGTTCAAGCGTATTCAGGGTGAAGGAAGGCTCCAGCCGGGTCCGCTCGGTCCAGACATCCTCAAGGGTGGAGGAGAAGACCACCTTGTCGGCGCCTTTCCAGACCTCCGCGAAATTCGCTGATTCCGGCGAGCCCTCCGCGGCGGTCGGGTCGGTTTCCCACACGGCCATGGTTTCGTACATCCGCCGGCCGTACAGATAGGTGCTCACGGATGCCAGGTCCGCGGTCAGTGCCGCCACAACGGTGTCGTCCGGAAAGGCCCAGGAGAAGTCCCTCTCGGCATCGGTGTTGTAGCCGTCCAGGCTGGAGAACACGGAGTAGATGACTTTTCCCATGCGCCCAGCCAACCCGCGGCGGCGCGGCGGCACAAGCACCGCTGGCATTTTGCAGCTGAGGAACCATGGCTTCCGGCAGATGGACGGGATAACCCGTTGCTGATCGGGTCAGCTCCGGCGCTGACGGATCCATGGCCTATCCGGCGGCCTTGGTTTCATCCTCCACCGGTTTCCCGGTAGGCCGGGCGTAGTACGCCCACGGGAACCAGAGAGTTCCGATTTTCTGCCAGCCCGCCTTCTCCAGGCCCCGCCTACCGGAACCAAAAGCCGGAACCCGCAGATGCTCCCACTGCTCGGACGAGCGGACCAGATCGTGGAAGTACGCGCCATAGCCCACCGAATGCCACCCCTGGCGTCCGGCCTCGGCCAGGGCCTCCATCTCATCAAAGGCCGTCACCGGTGTCAGCCTGCGCCGCTGCAATGTGTCACCGGTGCCCTCTTCTGCCGGCACGCGGCCAAATCGCTGCTGTGCCGCCTGCCGGCTCATGCCGAGCCGCTGCCCGATGCGTTCCCAGCTGGCACCGGCAAGACGCGCCGAGGTGACGGAGGATTGCAGCAGCTGCTCCATTTCCCGTGCCCCGCGGTTGGTCAGGGCGATGAGTTCCAGGTGGGATTCGACGTCGTGTTCCAAGCGCTCGGCCAGCGTGGGGTCCAGTCCGGCGATCATCTCAGCGAGTGCGGCCCTGACTTTTTCGTCCGACGGCTGTGGTGCATCAGTCATGAGTGGAAACCAATCGCTGGGAAGAGCGGCGTTCTGACTGGGATGGGAATGCCGTAGTGCCCGTGGGCACCGAAGTGATATGGGTCATTCGTCAATGATTCATTGACATGAGCCAACTGTCAACTGCTAGTTGACGGCTCAGGGGGGCGGGGTGCCGCTGAGGGCCTAGGAGGCCGGGGAGAGGAACTCCAGCCGGTTCCCGTTGTTGTCCCGCAGATAAAACCGGCGCATGCCCGGAAAGGCGTCATCCCATTCCGGCACCAGCCCATGCCCGCCAACATGGACGGCGAGCGCGTCCAGATCGGCAACGAGGATGCCCGGATGGGACTTCTTCGCCGCACGAAAGTCCTCTTCGACGCCGAGGTGGATTTCCAGCTTGTCCGCCCGCAGCCAAAGGCCGCCGCGGGCCGCGAGCACCGGCGGCTTCTGCACCTCCGTGAAGCCGAGAATGCCGACATAGAAGCGGCGGCAGTCATCTTCCGTGCCCGCTGGAATCGACAGCTGGACGTGATGGATGCCCAGGCCAAAAGGTGTAGGCGCCTCGGCTGTGTAGTCGGCGCCCTGCTCGGCACCCTGATACATCTGCTTTTCCATGCGTTCCCCCTGCCGCAACGACCGCTGCGATTTCCTGCTGCTTGGCCTTCAAACTACACGCACCCGGCGCCGGCCCGGCCTGGGGACACGGCCGCCGGGTTCATGGACGTTCCGGTGGCGGTCAGGCTGCCGGCCTCCAGCTGTTCAGGGCGGCGATGATGCTGTCGACCAGCCGTTCATAGCTGGTATCGATGTCGACGGGCATCTGGAATCCGCCGGCGGTTTCCAGCGCGAGGAACCCGTGAAAGGAGCTGCGGAGAAAACGGATGGCATGCGCGACGTCGTCTCCGGTCAGTTCATAGCCGGAGAGCACCCCTTGGGTCACGTTGAAAATGGCTGCAGATGCCGAGGCGTCATCCGCATCACCGGCCACGGGCGGGAGCTGGGTGGCAGGGTATTGGCCAGGGTGGGCAAGTGCCCATTGCCGGTAAGCGTTGGCAACCGCACGGACGGCCGCGTCACCGGATCGGCCGACAGCGGCCTGCACCAAAACGCCGGCCAGATCCCGTTTGCTGTGGAGCATGATGCTGCGCCGCAGGCCGGCCAGCCCGTCGGTGTGTTTGTAGAGCGACGGCGGACGGACGCCCAATCGCTCGGCAAGGACAGCCAGGCTGAAGTCGGCCGGCCCCACTTCATCCAGCAACTGTGCACCGGCCGCCACAACCGCCGAGGCGCTGAGCGCTGCCCTAGGCACGGTAGACCGCACTGGCCAGGAACTGCACCACGGCGTCGCCTACTATTGCGGGGTCCTGGGACTGCGGATAGTGGCCGGTGTCCGGGACCATCACCACCGAGCCGTCCAGGGCTGCGGCAACCCACTGCGCCTCCGACGCCGGATCCTTAAAGTCGGGGTCCTTCTCCCCCATGATCACCAGGGTGGGGGCGCTCACCCGCGCAAGGGCCGCCTCCGCGGGGGCGTGGGTGGTGCGGGTGGTCAGGCTAAAGGACTTCCCGTATCCGGGGCGGCGGATGGCAGCCACCACTTCCCTGCGGTAGTCGCTGAAGTCCGCAGGCTGCCGGCCGGCATAGAGCATTGGAAGGTACATTCCCCAGACGCGGGCCGCCCAGGGCTTCGCCATCAGCATGCGGAAAGCCAGCCCGACGGCGGCACTCTGGTTGGGCGGGTTCCGCACGAAGGGTCCAATCAGGACCAGTCCGGCCACCAGGTCGGGCCGGTCGGCGGCGGCTATGACGGCTGCTCCGGCAGCCATGGAGTTCCCTGCCACCACGGCCGGCTCCCCCAGATGCTCCAGGAGTGCCGAAATGTCGCCGGCGGTGTCGGCGTCGCCATAGGAGGTGAACGAAGCACTGCTCTCGCCGTGGCCGCGCAGGTCGCAGGTCACGACAGTGAAACCGGCCTTGACGAGCCGGGGACCAAGGAAGCGGTAGCTGGCCCGCAGTTCCCCCATTCCGGGGACGAGGAGGACCATGGGGCCGGACCCTGTGCGGTCATAGGCGATCCGGCCTTCGTTGAGCTGGAGGAACTGGGTGACTGGGCGGGGTGCATCTGGTGAAGTGGTCATATAGCTACTCTAGTTAGCCAAATGGCTAATAGCAATAGCCACTCGTGTGCAATAAGGCTGGCGTGCTCATTAAACGTCGACGCCGGCCACCCCAAGGGAGCGGCCGGCGTCGACGGCTGGGTTGGACCAGCCAGGACGGCAGGACCGCTACACGGTGGTGGCGTCCTGCACTTCGCCGACCAGTTCCTCGATGATGTCCTCCAGGAACAGCACGCCGGTGGTGTTGCCGTCGGCGTCGAACACCCGGGCCACGTGGGCGCCGGTGCGGCGCATGGTGGCCAGGGCGTCCTCGAGCTCGCTGCCACGGAAGGCCGAGGCCAGGCGGCGGATCCGCTTGGTGGGCACGGAGGCGTTGAACTTCTCCGGCTCCGTCAGGTCCATGACGTCCTTGAGGTGCAGGTAGCCGCTGGGGACGCCGTCGTCATCGGTCAGGATGTACCGGGAGTAGCCGTGGCGGCCCACGGCCTGCTGGATGTCGGCCGGAGTGGCAGACTCGGGCAGCAGCACCATTCCGGAGATCGGAACCTCGACGTCGGCGACTGTCTTGGAGGTGAACTCGAAGGCGGCGCTCAGGGTGCCGCTGGCGTCGGCCAGCACGCCCTCACGGGTGGACTGCTCCACGATGTTGGCCACTTCATCCATGGTGTAGGCGCTGGTGGCCTCATCCTTGGGCTCCACCTTGAACAGCCGCAGGACACTGTTGGCAATGCCGTTCAGCGACCAGATCACCGGCTTGAAAATCCGGGCCACCATCACCAGCGGCGGCGCCAGCAGCAGGGCGGCACGGGTGGGCACTGAGAAGGAGATGTTCTTGGGAACCATTTCCCCGATCACCACGTGCAGGAAGGTCACCAGCAGCAGGGCCACCACGAAGGCGACAATGCCGATGGCCTCGGCGGAGAGTGAGGTCAGGCCCAGCGGGATTTCCAGCAGGTGGTGGATGGCCGGCTCGGAGACGTTCAGGATCACCAGCGAGCAGACCGTGATGCCCAGCTGGCTGGTGGCCAGCATCAAAGTGGCGTGCTCCATCGCCCAGAGCGTGGTCTTCGCGGCCTTGGAGCCGGCTTCGGCCTTGGGCTCGATCTGTGACCGGCGGGCTGAAATGACGGCGAACTCGGCGCCCACGAAGAAGGCGTTGACGACCAGCAGGACTACGAGCCAGATGATGCCGGGAAGATATTCACTCATGCCAGGTCCTTCGTGAGCTCGTCAATGATTTGGTCGTGGGCACTGGGCAGCGCACCCTCTGTGGGGGTGTAGCGCAACCGTTCGACATGCGTGCCGACCACGCGTTCCACGCGAAGGGTTCCGTTGGTGAGTGCCACTTCGTCGCCGAGTTCCGGAATGCGGTCCAGCTGGTCGGTGACGAAACCGGCGAGCGTGTCGTACTCCTCGCCGTCGGGCACCGACACGCCGGTGCGCTCGCGCAGCTCATCCGGGCGCAGCGAGGCATCGAAGGTCAGCGACCGGCCGCTGCGGACCACGCCCACGCGGGCCCGGTCGTGCTCATCCTCCAGCTCGCCGACGATTTCCTCCACCAGGTCCTCCAGCGTCACGATGCCGGCGGTACCGCCGTGCTCATCGGCAACGATGGCTACCTGCAGGCCCTGCTGACGCAGCAGCCCCAACAGCGAATCAACACCCATGGACTCCGGGACGCGCAGTGGCTCCACCATGAGCTCGGTGGCACTGACCGCGGCACGCTCCGCGAGGGGAACGGCGAAGGCCTGCTTGACGTGCAGCACGCCCAGGATGTCGTCGGAGTCCCGGCCCAGGACCGGGAAGCGCGAGTAGCCGGTGGTGATCGCCAGGTCGATGACCTGTTCGGCGCTGGCGCCGGCTGCGACCGAGCACATCCGGACGCGGGGCGTCATGACGTCGTCGGCCGTGTGGTCCGAGAACCGCAGGGTGCGGCTGAGCAGCTGCGCGTGATCTTGGTCCAGCACTCCTTCCAGTGCGGAGCGCCGGACCAGCGAGCTGAGTTCCTCGGCGCTGCGCGCACCGGAGAGTTCTTCCTTGGGCTCGATGCCGAAGGAGCGGATGATCGCGTTGGCGGTGTTGTTGAACAGCACGATGACAGGCTTGAACACCGTGGTGAACAGGGTCTGGAAGGGGATGACCAGCTTGGCCGTGGCCAGCGGCAGTGCCAGGGCAAAGTTCTTCGGCACCAGTTCGCCAATGATCATCGAGAATACGGTGGCCAGGAAAATACCGATGACGGCGCCGGCGCCGCCCACGAAGGCCTCCGGAAGACCGAGGGCAAGCATCGGTTCACGCAGCAGGGAACTGATGGCCGGTTCAAACGTGTAACCCGTCAACAGCGTGGTGAGCGTAATGCCCAGCTGCGCGCTGGAGAGGTGCGTCGAGGTGATCTTGAGGGCCTTGATGGTGGGGCCCAGGCGCTTTTCCCCCTGGGCCTGCCGCGCCTCGAGGTCATTGCGGTCCAGATTGACCAGCGAAAACTCGGAGGCAACAAAAAGCCCGGTGCCGACCGTGAGCAGAAGCCCAACACCGAGCATGATCAATTCATACATTCGGGCGCCCCTCTCTGGTTGCAACCGGAGATCCGGTCAGAGCGTGGAGGGGCAAGGGTTTATGTGAGGGAGGGTCATCCATAGTCCGACAATAATACGAGCGCGTCCTTGGAGGATCCTGAAAACGGTCCGTTCGCTCTCAGGTGAGGGGCAACTCCGATAGGGTCCATGTCAGTCGTGCGCTCCCGCACCGCGCCCGACGCCGATGCGCACCAACGCTTGCA
The DNA here is from genome assembly GCF_018622995.1 of Arthrobacter jiangjiafuii. Classification (NCBI taxonomy): domain Bacteria; kingdom Bacillati; phylum Actinomycetota; class Actinomycetes; order Micrococcales; family Micrococcaceae; genus Arthrobacter; species Arthrobacter jiangjiafuii. The sequence continues at coordinate 1,500,027 of NZ_CP076022.1, read as the reverse complement.
GCCTAAGTTACCGGCGAGTAACATCGGTGGCCGGACAGTGTTCCGTTTCATATCTCAAAGAGGAGTTGTACGTGAGCCCACAAAGCCGAGCACGGCAGATCAGGGACGTAGTTTTCGTTGACGGAGTCCGCACTCCGTTCGGCAAGGCGGGCGAGAAAGGCATGTACGCCGGCATGCGTGCCGATGACCTGGTGGTCAAGTGCATCCGCGAGCTGATGCGCCGCAACCCCTCCCTCCCCGCGGAACGCATTGATGAAGTGGCCATTGCCGCCACCACGCAGACCGGCGACCAGGGCCTGACCATCGGCCGCACCGCCGCGCTGCTGGCCGGCCTGCCGCAGTCCGTGCCCGGGTTCGCAATCGACCGCATGTGCGCCGGCGCGCTGACCGCCGTCACCACCACCGCCTCAGGCATCGGCTTCGGCGCGTACGACGTCGTCATTGCCGGCGGCGTGGAGCACATGGGCAACCACCCGATGGGCAAGGACGCCGACCCGAACCCGCGCTTCGTCACAGAACGCATTGTGGACCCGGCCGCCCTGAACATGGGCAACACCGCCGAGAACCTGCACGACCGCTTCCCGGAAATCACCAAGGAACGCACCGACGCGTACGCCGCGGCCAGCCAGGAACGGCTCGCCAAGGCCTACGCCAACAACCAGATCCAGCCGGACCTGGTCCCCGTTGCCTCCAAGAAGCCCGGCAAGGGCTGGACCCTGAACTCGGTCGATGAAGGTCCCCGCCCCGGGACCACAGTCGAGGACCTCGCCGAACTGCGCACCCCGTTCCGCGCCCACGGCCGCGTCACCGCCGGCAACGCGTCGGGCCTGAACGACGGCGCCACCACGGCTCTGCTCGCCTCCGCCGACGCCGCCGAGGAACTGGGCCTGCCCGTCAAGATGCGCCTGGTCAGCTACGCCTTCGCCGGCGTCGAGCCCGAGGTCATGGGTTACGGACCGGTTCCCGCCACGGAAAAGGCCCTGAAGCAGGCCGGCCTGTCCATCGAGGACATCGGCCTGTTTGAAATCAACGAGGCCTTCGCCGTGCAGGTGCTCTCCTTCCTGGACTTCTACGGGATCGCCGATGACGACCCCCGGGTGAACCGCTACGGCGGCGCGATCGCCGTCGGGCACCCGCTGGCCTCCTCGGGCGTGCGCCTGATGAACCAGCTCGCCCGCCAGTTCGAGGAAGACCCGACCGTGCGTTACGGCATGACCACCATGTGCATCGGCCTGGGCATGGGCGGCACCATCATCTGGGAAAACCCGAACCACCCCGACTACAACACCGACACCGAGTCCACGGAGGCCACAAAGTAATGACTGCAAGCGATTACCAGCGGCTGGCCGGCCTCTTCCCCACCGAGGTCGTTACGCACTCCTACGTCTCGGACATCGCCCTGCCCGGCGGCGCCGGCACCTTTGCGCTGATCACCCTGGACAACGACGTCGACCACACCCGCCCCACCACGCTGGGCCCGAACACCCTGCTGGAACTGGGCGCAGCGCTTGATGCCCTGCAGGCGCGGGCCGCGGCCGGCGAGATTGTCGGCGTCGGCGTCACCGGCAAGCCGCACTACCTGGTGGCCGGCGCCGACCTGTCCGCCACGCAGAAGCTCGCCTCCTACGAGGACGGGCTGGCCATGGCCCGCCTGGGCCACGAGGTGTACGGCAAGCTGCACACCCTGGGCGTACCCAGCTTCGCGTTCATCAACGGCGTGGCCCTGGGCGGCGGGCTCGAAGTAGCCCTCCAGTCCGACTACCGCACCGTTTCCACCGGCGCCGGAGCCCTGGCCCTGCCCGAAGCCTTCATCGGCCTGGTGCCGGGCTGGGGCGGCGTCTACCTGCTGCCGCGCCTGATCGGCCCCGAAAACGCCGTCAAGGTCATGATCGAGAACCCGCTGAGCAACAACCGCACCCTCTCCGGTCCGGCAGCGTTCAAGCTGGGCATTGCCGACGCGATGTTCGAACCGGCCGACTTCGTGGAGCAGTCCCTCGCCTGGGCCGCCCGTGTCATCACCGGTGAGGAAACCGTGTCCCGGCCTCACTCCGCAGACCCGGCCACCGCCCCTGAAGCCTGGGACGCCGCCGTCGCCCGCGGCCGCGCCGTCGTCGAGGCCCGCACCTCCAACGCTGCTCCCGCCCCCGCCAAGGTGCTGGACCTGCTGGAGGCCGGCAAGAACTGGACCGCCGAGCAGTCCCGCGACGCCGAGTGCGAAGCGCTGGCGGAACTGATGCAGACCCCGCAGTTCCACTCCACCGTCTACGCGTTCCTGGACCTGGTGCAGAAGCGCGGCAAGCGTCCGGCCGGCGCTCCGGACAAGAAGCTGGCCCGTCCGGTATCCAAGGTGGGTGTGGTCGGTGCCGGCCTGATGGCCAGCCAGCTCGCGCTGCTGTTCGCCCGCCAGCTCAAGGTCCCGGTCGTTATGACGGACATCGACCAGGCCCGCGTGGACAAGGGCGTGGGCTACGTGCACGCCGAGGTGGACAAACTGCTCGCCAAGAAGCGCATCTCCCCCGACGCCGCCAACCGCACCAAGGCACTGGTCTCGGGCTCTGTCTCCAAGGAAGCGTTCTCGGATGCAGACTTCGTGATCGAGGCCGTCTTCGAGGAACTCTCCGTCAAGAAGCAGGTGTTCGCAGAGGTGGAGGCCGTAGTCTCCCCCGAGTGCATCCTTGCCACCAACACTTCGTCACTGTCCGTGACGGAGATGGCCGCTGACCTGGCGCACCCGGAGCGCGTGGTGGGCTTCCACTTCTTCAACCCGGTGGCCGTCATGCCGCTGCTGGAAATCGTGCGCGCCCCCAAGACCGACGACGCCGTGCTGGCCACTGCGTTTGTGCTGGCCAAGGCGCTGAAGAAGACCGCAGTGCTGGTCAAGGATGACGCCGCGTTTGTGGTCAACCGCATCCTGGGCCGCATGTTCGGCGAGATCACCGCCGTCTTCGACGAGGGCACCGACGCCGCGACGGCGGACAACGCGCTGCGCCCCATGGGCCTGCCGATGTCCCCGTTCACCCTGCTGGCCCTGGTGGGTCTGCCGGTGGGCCAGCATGTGCAGGAATCCCTGCATGCTGCCTTCGGCGAGCGGTTCTGGCTGTCGAAGAACTCTCAGAAGATCATCGACGCCGGCATCAAGTCGCTCTGGCAGAAGGACGAGGACGGAAAGCCGTACATTCCGGCCGAAACCCTGGCCATGCTGGACTTCGGCAACACGCCGTCCACCTCAGAGGAAGTCCTGCGGCGCACGCAGGATGCCCTCGCCGAGGAAATCGGCCTGATGCTGGGCGAAGGCGTTGTGGCAGGTCCCGAGGACATCGACCTGTGCATGATCCTCGGCGCCGGATGGCCGATGCACCTGGGCGGCATCACGCCGTACCTGGACCGCGTCGGTGCGTCCGAACGCGTGAACGGCAAGAAGTTCCATGCGGAGAAGGAGCCGGCTGCGGCCGCTTCCTAGTCTGTTGGAAGGAGGGCTCCCGCCGGTTTCGGTGGGAGCCCTCCTTATGTCCTTCGCCGCCTACTCCGGTCCGTCCGGCGCTTTCGGTTTAACCAGGGCTCAGACCGCCGCAGCGACCGGAGCCGAGGGCGTAAACGGATACAGGTCCTTTTCGCCTCCGTGGACGACGAGGCATGTGCCGTCCGGAACCTCCTGCCACGCGCCCTGAAGATCCCCGAGCGGTTCGGAGACGACCAACCGAGTGTCGTCCGAGCGTCCGTGGAGCAGCGGGTGGTCCGGGTACTGGGCTTGGAGAGTCGTGATGTCGCTGCTGACGAAGAGTGATCGGGAGCTGCCCTCGCTGGAGTAGCGAAAGGCCCAGGTCGTGTCGCCGTCGGTGGTTGCGACCGTCATCTGCACCGGATGTTCGATGCCGCGGCGCCGTCCGGCGTCCTCGATAAAGCCCACCGCCTCGGCCACCGCCGCGCGGGGGTCCCGCTCCAGCCCGAAAGTCAGCGCGAGGTAGAAGAACAGCTCGGAGTCCGTTGATCCTTCGATCTGCGGATAGAGGCTGGGCTCAACCGCCATGGCCAGATCACGCTTCACCTTCGGGAAGTCCGTGAGCGCCCCGTTGTGCATCCAGAGCCACTGGCCGTGGCGGAACGGGTGGCAGTTCGTTTCTTGGATGGCGGTGCCGGTTGTGGCGCGGATATGCGCGAAGACGCGGCCCGCGGACGCCTGCGCTGCCAGCTCGCGCAGGTTGCGGTCGTGCCAGGCAGGCATGGTGCTGTGGAAGAGCCCGGGAAGCGGTTCGGTGCCGTACCAGCCAAGACCGAACCCGTCCCCGTTGGTGGTCTCGGCTCCCATGCGCGCGTGTTTGCTTTGAATGACGAGGGAGTTGCTGGGTTTGTAGAGAAGGTCGTCCAAACGGACGGGGGAACCTGAATACGCTAGCCAACGACACATGTCGTCTCCTTCGGATCGGGCCGGATTTCCACACCGGCGGTCCGAGGGGGCGGGCTTACACGAATCGTCGCAACGCTCGGGCCACAACGCCAGTGGACCACAGGATGAGGGGAAGTTCCACCGGCACCAGCTACCTTTTCGTAACCCGTTCCTCATGCCACCGGCACCTGTTCTGCGGCCGCCGAGTGTCGGGGCGATGCTGGAATGGTGCGGCAAAAGCGGCATGTACCCGACACTCGACGGCTGGGAGGTCCCCGGGTAGGCGAGCGACCGCGGAGGCCGGAGGGTCCGGGTTAGGCGGCTTTAATAATCCCGGCGAGCTCTGCGAGACGGGATTTTCGTTGCCGCCGTTCCGGACCCTCCACCCGCCAAAGGTTCCGGACCCTCCACCCGCCCAGGTGACGGGAAGAACCTAGAACAAAGCAACCTTCGGCACCCGCGGGAAGATCCGGTCCAGCTCCTCCAGGTCCTTCCCGGACGGCTCCCAGGACGCAGCTTCGGCGTTCTGCTGCACCTGCTCCACAGTCGTGGCTCCGGCAATGACCGAGGAGACGGCAGGCTGGGCGGCAAGCCAGGAGAACGCCACCTGCACCTCGGTCAGCCCACGGTCCTTCGCGAAGGCACCGAATTCGGCCAGCTGGTCAAAGTCGGCCTTCTCCAGCAGGTTCTGCCGGGAGTGGGTCAGGCGGCTGCCCTCGGGAGCCTTGCCGGAGCTGTACTTGCCGGTGAGCAGGCCGTTGGCGAGCGGGAAGTACGGCAGCAGGCCCAGCCCGTACGCCTCGGCGGCGGGGACAACTTCGAGTTCGGCACGCCGGTCCAGCAGGTTGTAGTGGTTCTGCGCGGAAATGAACGGCGTGTAGCCGCCCATCCGTGCGGTGAATTCAGCTTCGGCGATCTGCCAGCCGGCGCGGTTGGAGTGGCCGATGTAGCGGACCTTGCCGCTGCGGACCAGATCGTCGAGCGCGGCGAGGGTTTCCTCGATCGGGGTCAGCGGATCCGGAGTATGGAACTGGTACAGGTCGATCCAGTCCGTGCCCAGCCGGCGCAGCGACGCCTCGGCGGCTTTGACGATGTACCGCCGGGAACCCCGCGCGTCGAAATCCCGCCCGTTGGCGCCCTGCATGTCCATGCCGAACTTGGTGGCCAGCACCACGTCGTCGCGCCGCGCACCCAGGGCCTTGCCGAGCCGTTCCTCGCTCAGGCCCGGCACCGCCCCGTAGGTGTCAGCCGTATCGAACAAAGTGATGCCGGCATCGATCGCTGCGTTCACGACGGCGTCGGTTCCGGCCTGGTCTTCGGTCCGGGTTCCGGAGCGGCCAAGGTTGTTGCAGCCCAGCCCGACGGTGGAAACGGTCAGGCCTGAGGTGCCGAGTCTGTTGTAAGAAGTCATGGTGCTTACGCTACCGAATCGCCGCCACGGATGTGGCCCGCGCCACCGTCCGGCGCTCAGCCGGTGAAGGGGAAGGGATTGCTGTTGGGTCCTGGGGGCTTGTCCGTTTCCAGGATGTACTGGACGGGAATCGGGCCGGTCGGCAGCACACCCTCGTAGACCCGTTCCGAGCGGCGCACAGTCTCCGGCAGGCCGGCGTCCCGGACGGCGCCGTAGAAGGTGTTGACCGAGGCCGGCTCCCGGCCGGCGTTCTCGCACCAGACGATATACATGCCGTACAGGTCGGCAGCGGGGACGGCTTCGGATTCATCCAGGCCGCCCAGCGTGCACTCGTCAAGGAACAGGCGGACGTGTTCGAGGCTTGGTTCGGGCATGTCTTGAGCCTAGACACTCCCCATCGGAAGGGGAACGCCTGCAACCGCAACCTGTCATCTAAGTTCTTACGGCTCGGGCAGTTACCTGTGCCTCAGGTAGTCTTCCAGGCCCACCGGCGGGATGCCGGTGATGCGTTCGACGTCGCCGCTGACCTCCGCCATCTGGCCGGCCGCAATGGCCGTGTAGGTACTCACCCAGGCATCGATCTGCCATTGGCCCACCCCGCTCAGGCTCCGCGATTCCCGGGCTTCTTCGAGTGTTTCATTCCGGTAGCTGACCTTGCTGCCGCCCACCCGGGTCAGGATGCCGGCGATCTCCTCGAAGCTCAGTGCCTGCGGGCCGGTAAGCGTATAGACGGCACCCGTGTGTTCCTGCGGCGCGGTCAGGATCCTCGCCGCACAGCGCGCGACGTCGGCCCGGGCCACCGCGGCCAGGCGCCCGTCCCCGGCGGGGCCGCGAAGCACACCGTCGCGCCCCACAAAGGTGGGCAGGACGTCCTGGTACAGGCAGTCCCGCAGGAAGGTAAACGCCAGCCCCCGGGAGCGGATGTATTCCTCGGTGTCCGCGTGGTCCCGGGCCAGGGTGAACACCGCGTCGGGCGCGGCACCCATGAACGAGGTGTAGACAATGTGCTGCACCCCGGCCTCCACCGCGGCGTCCACAAAGGTGCGCTGGTCCTGGCGGCGGTAGGTGCTCTCGGCGGCAGAGACCATGAACAGGGTCTTGACCCCCCGGAGCGCCCGGGCAGCATGCTCCCGGTCCGAGTAGGCCGCCGCATACACGGGGGTCCCGGGCAGTTCCGGAAGCCGGGCCGTGTGGCGGGCCAGGAGCCGTTGGTTGACGCCGGCTCCTACCAGCAGCCGGGCGACAGCACCCCCGAGGGCACCGGTGGCGCCGGTGACAGCCACGTCCGGTTGTTCCTGTGCCATGGCTCTTCCTCCTTGGGACTGCCGCCGCGCGGGCCGCGCGGAGCCGGCTTACTGGATTTTCGGGATCTGCCCGGTAGGCATGTCCTGCCCGGGCAGGGGCCGGGCAAACGGAACCTTCGTGCCCAGGACCTGGGCGACGACGTCGTTGGCCACCTGGCGGGCGGTCAGGCCCACCCGCTCCAGGACCTCGGCGCGTGTTCCGTGGTCCAGGAACTCCACCGGCAGGCCCACTTCATTGAGCGCTGTGTCCACGCCCGCGGCACGCATCTCCTGCCGGATCCTGGATCCCACACCGCCGGCGCGCACGCCGTCTTCGATGACGATCACGATCCGGTGTTCCGCGGCCATGCGGATGATGGAACCGGGCACGGGCAGGACCCAGCGCGGATCCACCACGGTGGAGCTGATGCCCTGGGCGCCGAGCCGGTTGGCCACCTGCAGCGCCATTTCGGCCATCGCGCCGACGCTGACAATCAGAACGTCGTTGGACTGCTCATCAACCGGGCGGCGGGCCAGGATATCCACGCCGTCCTTGGTCCGTTCCACGGCCTCAACGTCGGGTCCAACGGTTCCCTTGGAGAACCGGACCACGCTGGGCGCATCGGAAATGGCGACCGCCTCGCGCAGTTCCTCCTTCAACCGGGTGGCGTCCCGCGGCGCGGCCAGGTGCAGCCCGGGCACGATCTGGAGCATGGACATGTCCCACATGCCGTGGTGGCTGGCGCCGTCGGGTCCGGTAACGCCGGCACGGTCCAGGACGATGGTGACGCCGGCCTTATGCAGCGCCACGTCCATCAACAGCTGATCGAAGGCGCGGTTCAGGAAGGTGGCATAGAGCGCGACGACGGGGTGCAGCCCGCCGAACGCCATGCCGGCCGCGGAGGTCAGGGCATGCTGTTCGGCGATGCCGACGTCGAACACCCGCTCCGGATGCCGTTCCGCGAACCGGTGCAGGCCCACGGGGATGAGCATGGCTCCGGTGATGCCCACGATGTCTTCGCGTTCATCGGCAATGTCGGCAATTTCGGTGGCGAACACGGACGTCCAGGACTGCTTGCCGCCCGGTTCCACCGCCTTGCCGGTTTCCGGGTCGATGATGCCGACGGCGTGGAACTGGTCCGCCTCGTGGGCGCGGGCCGGCGCGTAGCCGCGGCCCTTTTCCGTCATGGCATGGACCAGCACCGGGCCGTTGTAGTTCCTGGCCTTGAGCAGGGCGCGCTCCACGGCTGCCATGTCATGGCCGTCAATGGGGCCGATGTATTTCATGCCGAGGTCTTCGAACAGGCCCTGCGGAGCCCACCAGTCCTTGATGCCGCGCTTGGCCGCGTGGAGGCTGTGATAGGTGAACCGGCCCACCGGTCCCCCGTTCTGCAGCCGCTGCTTCCACCAGCCGAGGGTGTTTTCATACACATGGTGGGTGCGTACGGCGTCCAGGGTGGGGCGCAGCGAGGCAAGGTAGTCGGCAAGGCCGCCGATCGTGGGGGCGTAGGAACGGCCGTTGTCGTTGACGACGATCACGACGCGGCGCCGCTGGTCTGCGGCAATGTTGTTCAGGGCTTCCCAGGCCATGCCGCCGGTCAAGGCGCCGTCGCCAACCATCACCACGGTGTAGCGGTCCCCTTCGCCGGTCAGCTGCCGGGCGCGGGAAATGCCGTCGGCCCAGGACAGGGAGGAGGAGGCGTGGGAGGATTCCACGATGTCGTGCACTGACTCGGCGCGGGAGGGATAGCCGGAGAGCCCGCCCTGCTGGCGGAGGGTGGAAAAGTCCTGGCGTCCGGTGAGCATCTTGTGGACGTAGGACTGGTGCCCGGTGTCAAAAACGATGCTGTCCCGCGGCGAATCGAAGACCCGGTGGATACCCATGGTCAGCTCCACCACCCCAAGGTTGGGGCCCAGGTGTCCGCCGGTCTGGGCGACATTGCTGATGAGGAAGGACCGGATCTCCGCTGCCAGCCGTTCCATCTGCTCGACGGACAACCTGTTCAGGTCCCGCGGATCACGGATGGTTTCCAGAAGTCCCAACGGGCGTCTCCCTTGCGTCTCGGGCAACGGCACTGCACACCGTCACAACCGTTTAACTCTAACGCTTGCGGACAGGCGCCCGGTTCCGCGACGGCAAAGAGCCCCGCCTTCCGAGGATGAAACTCAGCTGGCGGGGCTCTGGACCTTGCTCGGCAGCTGTGCTGCCGACGGGGTTACTTAGCGGTGATCTGGCGCAGGACGTACTGCAGGATGCCGCCGTTACGGTAGTAATCGGCTTCACCCGGGGTGTCGATGCGCAGAACGGCTTCGAAGGTGATGGCTTCACCGTTCTCCGGCGTCGCCGTGACCGTGACGGTCTTGGGCGTGGTGCCGTTGTTCAGTTCGGTCACACCGGAGACCGAGAAGGTCTCGGTACCGGTCAGGCCCAGGGACTCGGCGTTGACGCCGGCCGGGTACTGCAGGGGAAGGACGCCCATGCCGATGAGGTTGGAGCGGTGGATCCGCTCGTAGCTCTCGGCTACAACAGCCTTCACGCCCAGCAGCGCGGTGCCCTTGGCAGCCCAGTCACGCGAGGAACCGGAACCGTATTCCTTGCCCGCCAGGACAACCAGCGGAATGCCGGCGGCCTGGTAGTTGACGGAAGCATCGTAGACAGCTGCCTGCGGTGCATCAGCCTGGCTGAAGTCGCGGGTAAAGCCGCCTTCAACGCCGTCGAGCAGCTGGTTCTTGATGCGGATGTTCGCGAAGGTGCCGCGGATCATCACTTCGTGGTTGCCTCGGCGTGAGCCGTAGGAGTTGAAGTCCTTGCGCTCGACACCGTGCTCCAGCAGGTAGCGGCCTGCCGGGGTGTCGGACTTGAAGGAACCGGCCGGGGAGATGTGGTCGGTGGTGACGGAATCGCCGAGCTTCAGCAGGACGCGGGCGCCCTCGATGTCGGAGACGGGCTCCGGCTGGGCCTTCATGCCCTCGAAGTACGGGGGCTTCCGCACGTACGTGGACTCCATATCCCACTCGAAGGTTGCACCTTCGGGGGTGGGCAGGGACTTCCAGCGGTCGTCGCCTTCGAAGATGGTGTCGTAGCTGTTGCTGAACATCTCCTTGTTGATGGAGGCGTCGATGATCTCCTGGACCTCGACCGGGTTCGGCCAGATGTCCTTCAGGAAGATGTCGTTGCCGGCCTCGTCCTGGCCCAGCGGGTCAGCATCGAAGTCGAAGTCCATGGTGCCGGCCAGTGCGTAGGCGACTACCAGCGGCGGGGAGGCCAGGTAGTTCATCTTCACGTCCGGGTTGATGCGGCCTTCGAAGTTGCGGTTACCGGAGAGCACTGCGGTGACTGCCAGGTCGGCCTCGTTGATGGCCGTGGAGATTTCCTCTTCCAGGGGGCCGGAGTTACCGATGCAGGTGGCGCAGCCGTAGCCGACCACGAAGAAGCCGAGCTTCTCCAGGTACGGGATCAGGCCGGACTTCTCGTAGTAGTCGGTGACTACCTTGGAACCCGGAGCCACGGAGGTCTTGACCCACGGCTTGGAGGCGAGGCCCTTTTCCACGGCGTTGCGGGCCAGCACTGCTGCTGCCATCATCACCGACGGGTTGGACGTGTTGGTGCAGGAGGTGATCGAAGCGATCGACACGGCGCCGTGGTCCAGCTCGAAGCTGCGGCCGTCTGCCATGGTGACCGGAACGGAGTTCCTGGAGCGGTCCGCCGGGGCGTCCCGCTTGGAGACCAGGTCGTGTTCCTTGTCTTCGATCTGCGTGGCGTTGGCGTTGAACGACGGCGCATCCGAGGCCGGGAAGGTTTCTTCCAGAGCCTCGTCGACGGTGCCGCTCTCGGCTTCAACCGTCTCGTGGACGTAGTTCTTCAGATCCTTGCGGAACTGTTCCTTGGCGTTGGTCAGTTCCACGCGGTCCTGCGGGCGCTTCGGGCCGGCGATGGAGGAAACAACGGTGGACAGGTCCAGCTCGAGGTACTCGGAGTACTGGATCTCGATGGACGGGTCGTGCCAGAGGCCCTGTTCCTTGGCGTAGGCCTCGACGAGGTCCACGCTTTCGGTGGAGCGGCCGGTCAGGCGCAGGTATTCCAGCGTCACGTCGTCGATCGGGAAGATCGCCGCAGTGGAACCGAATTCCGGGCTCATGTTGCCGATGGTGGCGCGGTTGGCCAGGGGAACGGCTCCGACGCCTTCTCCGTAGAACTCCACGAACTTGCCGACAACACCGTGCTTGCGCAGCATTTCGGTGATGGTCAGCACGACGTCGGTGGCAGTGGCGCCCGCCGGGATCTCACCGGTGAGCTTGAAGCCGACAACGCGCGGGATAAGCATGGAGACGGGCTGGCCGAGCATGGCAGCCTCGGCTTCGATGCCGCCGACGCCCCAGCCGAGCACGCCCAGGCCGTTGACCATGGTGGTGTGGGAGTCGGTGCCGACGCAGGTGTCCGGGTAGGCGCGCAGGACGCCGTCGACCTCGCGGGTCATGACCGTGCGGGCCAGGTACTCAATGTTGACCTGGTGGACAATGCCCATGCCCGGGGGAACAACCTTGAAGTCGTCAAACGCCGTCTGGCCCCAGCGAAGGAACTGGTACCGCTCGCCGTTGCGCTGGTATTCGATTTCCATGTTGCGCTCGAGGGCGCCGGCATTGCCGAAGGCGTCGATCTGGACCGAGTGGTCAATGACCATTTCGGCCGGAGCCAGCGGATTGACCCGCTTGGGATCTCCACCGAGTTCTGCAACGGCTTCACGCATGGTTGCCAGGTCAACGATGCAGGGCACACCGGTGAAGTCCTGCATGATGACCCGAGCGGGGGTGAACTGGATTTCAGTGCTGGGCTCTGCGTTGGCATCCCACTGCGCCAGGGCGCGTACGTGGTCTGCGGTGATGTTGGCACCGTCTTCGGTGCGCAGCAGGTTCTCCAGCAGGACCTTAAGGCTGAACGGAAGGCTCTTTGCGCCTTCGACGGAATTCAACCGGAAAATTTCATATTCGTTTCCACCGACGTTTAGTACGCCCTTGGATCCGAAGCTGTCCACATTAGTCATAATAGGACTCCTCTCGCCACCGTATTATCTTTGTCCAGCGGTCCGCGGCGTGCCAGTTAGGACTCCCTAACCGGTGCCACGGGGGACGGCTGAGAAAATGGTGGACTATTTTCGCTGCCGGGAAATCCCCCTGCCGACCGAAAAGGCCTGCCCGCCAAAGCAGGCGAAGACTCCCCAAAAAACGGCGCGGATCTGCACAACTGCTCTTATACTATCCGTTACACGGCCCTGTGACCTTGAAGATACGCGCGGGGCGCCGGACTCCGGGCCCGACGCCCCTGGTGCAACACCTGCCGCGCCTGTTACGCGGCGGCCCGGTTAGGCCGGGGTCAGCACCGCGAAGGACTCCATGTGGTGCGTGTGCGGGTAGAGGTCAAAGACCCGCAGCGACTCAAGCTTCCAGCCCAGATCCTGGAAGTAGCCCAGGTCGCGGGCAAAGGAGGCCGGATCGCAGGAGACGTAGCCGACGGCGCGCGGCGCGGCGGCCACGATCTGGCCCACCACGTCCTTGCCGGCACCCACGCGCGGCGGATCCAGCAGGACGACGTCGAGCCGGCCTTCGTACGCGGCCAGCGCCTTGTCCACGCGTCCCTGCAGGATTTCGACCTGCGGGGCGGCAAACAGGTTCTTGCGGGCGTCACGGCTCGCAGCGGCGGAAGCCTCGACGGACAGCACGCGCCCGCTTTCCCCGGCAGCATCGGCCAGCGGTGCAGTGAACAGGCCGGCGCCGGCGTACAGGTCGGCGATCTGCTCCCCCGGCTGGATCTGCAGTCCGTCCAGTACCGCACCGATCAGGGTCTGCGGGGCGTTGCGGTGGATCTGCCAGAAGCCGGCACCGGTGACGCGGTAATCGTGGCCCAGTACGGTTTCCTGCACCCAGGTGCGGCCGCGCAGGCGGTTCAGGGTGGAGGTTTCGGGGTCCCAGGAGGCAATGGAGGTGCCGGTGGGAAGGGCGGATGCGATGCGCCCCAGCGACTTGGGATGGGCACCGGCTGCCGGAATCAGCAGGACCAGGGGCGCACCGGTTGTCGGTACGGCCACTTCAACGCGGGATACTCCGCTGAAGTCGACGTCCCAGAGCTGCAGGTTGTTGACGGCCTCCACGGCCAGCGGCATGCGCTGGACGGGGATGAGCTCGTCGGAGCGGTGGGCATGCATGGCCAGGCGGCCGCCCGGGGCCACGGAGAAGCTGGCCCGGGTCCGCCAGTGCAGGCCGTCGGCGCGTTCGTCCAGGGCCGGTTCGACCGTTACCTTCTGGTCCACCTTGGCCAGGCGCAGCAGCTGCTCGGCGAAGATGTCGGCCTTAAGGGCGCGCTGGGTCGCAAGGTCGATGTGGCCGAACTCGGCTCCGCCCACCGGCAGCCGGCCGCGGGAGGCGGCGCGCAGCGCATCTGCCTCGGGCCAGAAATGCTCGACCCGGCCCGGAGCCGCTTCCAGGACTTCGGTGACGTCGGCACGCCAGAAGCTGGCGCCGTCGGCCGCGTCTGTCAGGCGGGCACGGACGCGCTCTCCGGGGAGGGCATGACGGACAAAGACCACACGCCCTTCGTGGCGGGCCACAAAATGGCCGCCGTGGGCGGGGGCGCCGATGGTGAGTTCAATCTCGGATGTGGTGGTGTCGGTAGTCATAGTGCCGGATACTTCCTGAAGGAGCCTAAAAGACCATCACACCATGTGGCGGCGCCCGTGCATATTCGCGGTACGGCCCGGTCTATGCTGGCCGTTTGGGTTTTGTCGAAGTCAACCATCAGGAACCGAGGTAGCAGTTGGCGCATTACGTCATCATGGGGTGCGGGCGCGTAGGCGTGTCCCTTGCCCACACACTGGACAATGCCGGCCATACGGTGGCCGTGATCGACCAGGATGAAAGGGCGTTCCGGCGCCTGCGGCATACCTTTACCGGACGGAAAGTGACCGGCGTCGGCTTCGACCGCGGCACGCTCAAGGAGGCCGGCATCGAGGACGCCTATGCCTTCGCGGCCGTCTCCTCGGGTGATAATTCCAACATCCTGGCAACCCGGGTGGCGCGTGAGACTTTTCACGTTCCACATGTGGTGGCACGGATCTACGATCCGGGCCGCGCCGAGATCTACCAGCGCCTGGGCATTCCCACGGTGGCAGCTGTCCGCTGGAGCGCCGACCAGGTTCTGCGCCGGATCCTGCCGGAGCAGAGCATCAACGGCGATTTCCGTGAATCCTCCGGCCGGCTCATCCTGGGCGAACTGTCCCTGCATGAAGGCTGGCTCGGGACGACGCTGAGCGGGATCGAGCAGGCCGCGCGGGTGCGGATTGCCTACCTCACGCGGTTCGGCGAAGGAGTGCTCCCCCGCCCCGACACCAGCTACCAGCAGGGCGACGTCCTGCACGCCATGATGAACGTGGACCGCACCAGTGAAATCAGCCGCATCCTCGCGGTGCCGCCGGTCAAGGAGACGCAGTGAAAGTTGTAATTGCCGGCGCCGGGAGCGTTGGATCCTCAATTGCCAGGGAGCTGCTCTCCCATCACCACGATGTGCTGCTCATCGATGAGAAGCCCGAGGTGGTGGGGCGCAGCGGGCTGATCGGTGCCCGCTGGCTGATCGGCGACGCGTGCGAGCTGACCACGCTCAAGGACGCCATGCTGGACGAAGCCGATGTGATGGTGTCCGCGACCGGCGACGACAAGGTCAATCTGGTGGTCTCGCTGCTGGCCAAAAGCGAGTTCGGCGTGGCCCGGACCGTGGGACGGGTGAACAACCCGAAGAACGACTGGATGTTCGACGACTCCTGGGGTGTCGACGTCGCAGTCAACACGCCGCGCCTGATGACGGCGCTGGTGGAGGAAGCGGTGGAGGTGGGCGACCTGGTGCGGCTGCTGACGCTGCAGACCGGTGTGGCCTCGATGGTGGAGTTCACCGTTCCCGCCGATTCCCCGCTGAGCGGCAAGACCCTGGGTTCGATCGACTGGCCCGCGGACACGACGGTTACGGCCATCCTGCGCGACGACGCCCCGATCACGCCCAGCAACGACGACGTGATCGAGCCGGGCGACGAGCTGTTCTTCATCTGCACGATCAGCGCCGAGGACGACCTGCGTGCGGTGCTGCTTCCCGGGCTGCCGGCGAAGGATTAGAGCTCCCGCCTCCGTGCCGGGCTGCACTCGCCCACACCCTTATCCGCCATCCACTCTCGGGATCACGCCCTTCGCGCCATCCACTGTCGGGATCACGCCCTTTCGCAGCGTCGACTGTCGGGATCACGCTGGAAAAAGTCGGCTATTTCGGCATGAGCCCCACACTCGGCGCGGCGGTGCGGGCGCGGCCAAGGGATCGGCTAACCGAATTTGGTTAGCCCCGGGATTCCGCCGGGACGTCCGGCACGGCCAGCGGCCGGGAGACCATCCAGGCCAGCCAGAGTCCGAGCGCATACAACGGCACGCCCATGGCCAGGCGCATGGTGCCCAGGGCTGCGACATTGTCGGCCAGATAGAGCGGCAGCTGGACACCGAGGCGCAGCGCGAACACGGCGATGATGATCCACGTCGCCAACGCATAGACGCGGATCCGCTTCCGGTCGGAGCGCCACTCGAGGTTCTCGCCGCGGATGAAGCCGAACAGCAGACCGGCCACGGGCCAGCGAACCAGGATCGACACAATGAACGCCAGGATGTAGGCGGCGTTGAGGAAGAAACCGGGCAGGAAGAACTCGGTGCCGCTGCCGCTGCGCAGGGCAACCACGGCACAGATGACGACGCCGATGACACCCGTGAGGGACTGCATCAGCGGGCGCTTCTGGACCAGGTTCGCCGCCGAGAAGACGGCAGCAGAGGCCACGGCGGCACCGAGCGAAACATACAGCCCCGATGTGATCGTGAAGATCAGGGTAAACAGCAGGCCCGGCACGATCGCCTCGGCGAGCCCCCGGACCCCGCCCACGGATTTCAGCACATCGATCTGGCCGTCATCCCCGCGCTCCACTCCGGCCTTGGCCGCATAAGCGCCGGCGACGTCGCCCAGGCTGGGCTGGCCGGCAGAACCGGCAGCACCGGTCTCCGGCTCCCCCGCCGTGGCATTTACTGCCCGCGGAGCTTCCGGTCGGTCGGCACCCTGGGGCACGGCGCCGTGGGGCACGTTGCCCTGGGGATCAGTCATGATTCGTCCTCCGGACGCCCGATGATTTCGTAACGGGGGTTGTAGATCGTGGGATAGCTGTCCACCGTGCTGACCATGCCTTCGAATGCCAGCCGGGTGCCGGCCTCGACACCCGGGACCCGCCTCTGGCCTACCCAGACCAGGCGGACCCTGGCCACGGGCTTGCGGGAGAGCGGATCGCGGTAGGCGGCACCGGGGTCTTCCACCATGGCCGTGAACCGCGGCGGCTCAGTTGCCGGAACCACGGTGATCGACTGCACGTATCCGCCGCTGTACACCCTGCCCCGTGCGGGCATGGCGCTGACAGGCACCGGGGTGTCCGGGCCCGATGGCGTGGCAGCTCGCTTCGGGGCCATTGGCTAGCCGATGGTCGAAATCTCGGGGCCGCGCTCGGGAGGAGCAGGCCGGTCCGAGGTGGCGCCGCCGGGGCGCGGCAGCGGCGAGGAGTCGCGGGGCAGGCGCAGCTGCAGCAGGTCCCGCGGCGGCAGCGGCTGTTCACCGCGGACGACGACGACGTTGCGGAAGACCTCTTCCAGCGGGCCCGCGGCGGCGGGATCCATGGCGGCCGGACCGCCGAAGACACCGCGCAGGAACCAGCGCGGACCGTCCACGCCGACAAAGCGCGCAACACGGAAGCCCTTGGAACCGTCCTGCGCCTGGGCCGGAACCTTGGCCAGAAGCTCGGTGCCGAAGACACCTTCAAGTTCATCGACGGTGCCGCCCTGGGAACCCACGGATTTGCCGATCTGCCCGCGGATATCGTCCCAGAGGGTGTCGGACCGGGGCGCGGCGAACGCCTGCAGCTGCAGGCTGGAACCGTTCAGGTCCAGGGTGACAGCCACTACGCGCTGGGTCTTCTCCTCGACCTCCAGGCGCAGCTGCAGCCCCTCGGCGGCGGCAATGCGCAGTGCCCCAAGGTCTACATAGCCTTCCTCGGAGGGCTTGTCGGCGACGTCGTACGGGCCCGACGCCGGTGCCTCGGCGATGGCGCCGGCATCCTCTTCGTCGCTCCGCGCGTCGTCGTTCGTGTCTTGTTCCTGCTTGTTTTTCCTCAGTCGCCCAAATGCCATGACCGGGTTCCTCTCTTGTATAGGGAGGGCCGCTTGCTGCCGGCCCCCCGGACAGCCGCTCTAGGCAGGCAGTGCAGTAAATCCGCCGGTGGACCCGAAGCCGCCGGTTCCGCGGACGGACTCGGAGAGCTCCTCCACAACATCAAAGGAAGCGGTTTCGACCTTCTGGATCACCATCTGGGCAATCCGGTCGCCGCGGCTCAGCCGAATGGGCTGGGACCGGTCGGTGTTCAGGAGCGTGACGCTGATTTCGCCGCGGTAGCCGGCGTCGACAGTGCCGGGCGCGTTGACCACGGTCAGCCCGTGCTTGGTCGCCAGACCGGAACGGGGATGGATAAACGCCGCGTACCCGAACGGAAGGGCAATGGCCACGCCGGTGGGAACCAGCATCCGCTCCCCCGGCTCCAGCACAAGGTCGATCCGCGTTCGCAGGTCGGCACCGGCGTCCCCGGGATGCGCGTACGACGGCGGTTCCAGCCCGTCGTCGAGCATCTTCAGCTGGACGGTCATGGTGGGGCCTGCTTCAAGCACCGGTGTCTCCGACTTCCTCGTTCTGGATCTTAGGTCCGCGCCGCGCGGGGGTCCGCGTGCGAGCCCCGGGCGTGCCCGGGAATACCGCACCTCACTTTAGCGCGTTTTCCTGGCGCTTCCCGGTACGCCGTGCGGCGGATATCCCGGCACAGGGGGCCAAGATGAAATGCCGGGGCAAAGGTGCCAAGCTAAAGACATGTCATCCCCTTCTGCCCAGACTCCTGCGAACACTGTCCTGTACTCCGAACGACTGAGTCCGTCGTTCTGGATCTGGGTCCTGACTGTCGGCGCCGCCTGCTCCTGCATTCTCATTTTCCTGCCGATCAGTCTGGAGGCAGGACTCATCGCGGCCGGTGTCGCCCTGGTCATCCTGATCGCCGTCCTGCTGGTCAACACTCCGGTCATCCGGGTAACTGCCGACACCCTCCAGGTGGGACGCGCCGAAATCGAACGGCGCTACATCGGCACGGTTGAGGGCTTCCGTGGCGACGACGCCGTATTCCAGCGCGGCCGCGGCCTGAACGGCACCGCCTTCATGTGCTTCCGCGGCTGGATCTCTCCGGTCGTCAGGATCGAAATCACTGATCCCGCGGACCGGACGCCGTACTGGCTGACGTCCACCCGCCATCCCGAAGAACTGGTCCGCGCGCTCAGCAGCTAGGCCCGGCGGGTCCTCCCCGCCAGTCAGCCCTCACAGTCGGTGCAGTAGTACAGTCCGTCGCGCTCAGCTGCGATCTGGGTTCGGTGCCGCACCAGGAAACAGGAGGCGCAGGTGAACTCGTCCGCTTGGGCGGGCATCACCCGGACCAGCAGCTCCTCTCCCGAGAGGTCCGCCCCGGGCAGCTCAAAGCTGTCCGCGGCCTCGGCCTCGTCTTCGTCCACCACCGCCGATTGCGTGGCGGCGGTGCGGCGGGTCTTCAGTGCTTCAAGGGATTCTTCGTTGACGTCTTCTTCGGTCTTGCGCGGCGCATCATAATCTGTCGCCATGATCTCTATTCTCACCATCCGGTCGAGTTGTCATGAGGTGTTCCTCAGAACCGCCCCGTTGCTTCACGGGCATGCTACTGCGGCTCGGAGGTATCAACGCCGCGGCGTTCCGTTTTGTGCCCGTTGTCCAAACATTTTTACGGGGCCGGGAGAAAAACACAGCAGGTGAAGCCGAAAGCCGCCCGCCCTGGCCCTGATCAGGCCCATCGGAGACCGCGAATCCGCGCCACACCCCCGTAAACAGTAGGCTTTCGCGCCTTCGGGTGGCATTGTTTCAAGAAGGAAATTGCTATCGGGTGGAGGATTGGTTCATGCAGGATCTACGTCTCGTGGGTGTCCATGAGGGTGGCGAGCATCTGCTGCTCAGCGGCAAAGGGGGAGAAACCTTCCGGCTTCGAATGGATGAGGCACTGAGGGTTTCGGTATCCCGATCCGTGCACCGCTCCACGGCAGCGCCGGATCGCCCCGAGGGCCCGGCCATGACTCCGCGCGATATTCAGGCCCGCATCCGGTCCGGTGCCAGCGCCGAAGACGTTGCACAGGTCTCCGGCCTCGATCTGGCCCACATCCGCCGCTACGAAGGTCCGGTCCAGGCCGAACGCGAATACGTGGCCCGGCAGGCCCAGGCCGTGGAAGTCGCGGCTCCTCTTTCCGCCACCCATGACGGCTACCGCAGCACCTTCGGGGACAGCCCGGTCAACCTGGGCGACATGGTCAACCACCGGCTCAAGGCCTTCGGCGTGGACCCTGACAGTGTTGAGTGGGATGCCTGGCGCCGCCCGGATTCCACCTGGGATGTCGTGGCGCGCTTTGATCTCGGCGAAGAGGCACAGGTGTCGGTTGGTGAAGAGCCGCCGGCCCGGTGGACCTTCAGCCCCCTGCGCAAGAGCATCTCCAACGCCAACCGCTGGGCCCAGCTGCTCAGCGAGCTTGAGCCGCTTGACTCCCCGGTGCCCTCGCGCCGCCTCACGGCAGTTGCCGACCGCGTTTTTGATTTCGAGGCAGTTGCTGTTCCCGAAGCCGACGGCGACGCCGGTGACGGCAGCGAAGACACCGACAACCTGCTGGAGGTGCTGCGCTCCCGGCGCGGCCAGCGGCTGGGATCCGACGAAGACGGCGACGACGCCCTGGCCGCCCTGCTGGCCAAGGGCAGCATTCCGGCAGCGCACCCCCGTGACGGACGCTCCGACCTGGAGGACGCCGAGTCCCCCCGGCCCCGCACCGGACGCCTGAGCCTTGCTCCGGGAACCGGCGATCCGGTCCCGCAGTCACCCGATGCACCGGACTCCCTCCGGCTTTCCGAGGGCATCAGCCCCGGCACCCGCGAGATCAGTGTCCTGGCCCGGCCTTTCCGCCGCCGCACGGAAATCACACCCCCCGACACCGGCATGGATACCAGCGCCGCAGGCGGCAACGGCC
This sequence comes from Arthrobacter jiangjiafuii, assembly GCF_018622995.1. Classification (NCBI taxonomy): domain Bacteria; kingdom Bacillati; phylum Actinomycetota; class Actinomycetes; order Micrococcales; family Micrococcaceae; genus Arthrobacter; species Arthrobacter jiangjiafuii. The sequence goes on along the minus strand of NZ_CP076022.1, from coordinate 1,479,770 downwards.
AGGCCGACGACGGCGCTGCAGGAATCGGCGGTGCCGCCCAGCCCGGCCACACAGCTGACGCAGACTCACCCGCGGATTCCGTGGTTCCCGCAGCGGCCCGCAGCAAGGCCAAGCCCGCCGGCCGGAAGGCTGGCCGGACCGATTTCCCGTGGGACCGGGTCACCGAGGTCCGGCGGACCGAGACACCGGAAGCCACCGACGAGGCAGCTGCCAAGGACGACGCCGCCGAGCGCCGACCGATCAAGCCCAAGCGTTCGTCAGTGCCCAGCTGGGACGAAATCGTCTTCGGCACCAAGGGCGACTGAAACAGGTGATCCCGGGCCCAAAGCCCGGGATCACGTGTTCAGGACGTCTGCGTTTCAGAGTGTGAGGCTGTAGGCGTTCAGAGCGTGCGCGGATGCACTGCACACACATCGAGGTCAGTGGCCGAGCCCGGCATCTGTCCGTCGATCGTTTCGGCCTTGTGAGCGGTAACCCTGCGCATGTAATGGCGCCGGCACAGGGTTTCATACCCCACCACGGGAGCCACTGCCTCGGCGGCAAAGAGCGGTTCCTCAGCAGGTGCGGCAGCAGCAGAGTCGGCAGTCCCGACAGCCGGCGCGTGCTTGCCGACGTCGCCCACCACCACCTGGTCGCCCTCCACCACCATGACACCGTTGACGGTCCGCGCATTGTGCGTGGCGCGGCGGCCGCACCAGCACAGTGCCCGCACCTGGAGCACCTCCATGCGGTCGGCCAGTTCGATCAGCCGCGCGGATCCCGGAAACAGCCGGGTGCGGAAGTCGGAGGTGATGCCGAACGCGAAAACATCGACGCACAGTTCGTCCACGACCCGCGCCAGCTGTTCCACCTGGTCGGCGGAATAGAACTGCGCTTCGTCACAGATCAGGTAGTCCACGGCAGCCCCGGCACGGCGGCGGTCGGTGACTTCGTCCCAGAAGTCCGTGCTGTCGGTGACCTCCACGGCAGGTGTGCGCAGGCCCAGGCGGGAGGAGATCATGGAGTCCCCCGCACGGTCGTTGCGGCTGAACAGGATGCCGCCGCGCCCGCGGGCACTGTGGTTGTAGTCCATCTGCAGTGCGAGTGTGGATTTCCCGCAGTCCATGGTGCCGGAAAAGAAAACGAGTTCTGCCATGGCTTATTTCTTTCCGCGGCCGGCGTGTGCTCCGGCAGCCTTCTTCGCGGCGGGGGCCGCCAGCGTCAACAGCGGCACTTCCCGTTCCGCCTTGGTCAGGGACCCGTGCTGTCCCACCACTGCAAGCGATGAGGGATTCATGCGCCGGGTGTCGTACAGGGCGATCGGCTCCCGCGCCAGGACCAGTACGTCGCCGATCCGCGGCAGCACCGCGTCGGTGACTACGGGTCCGAAGTAGCCGGCAGCGACGGCCTCTTCCCGGGTGGTGATCCAGGCCTTGCGGCCATAGGCTGCCCGCCACGCAGCGATCAGCTTCTCGCGGTGGCCGGTACCGGCGTCGGGCTCCAGGTACAGGTGCACCATCCGCGGCTCGCCGGCGGTGTGCCGTACACCGGCAACCAGCGCGGGATCTGCGGAGAAGTCGTAGCGGTGTTCGGGGGCGACGTCCACCATGCCGTGGTCGGCGGTGAGCAGCAGCAGGGTGTCTGCCGGCAGCCGGCCGGCCAGCAGCTTCAGGGCGCTGTCCAGCTCCTCGAGCTGGTAGCCCCACTGCGCCGACTGGGCGCCGTGTTTGTGCCCGGCCTTGTCCAGCTCGTTCCAGTACAGGTACATGAGCATGCGCGGAGAGGCGGCCAGGGCTTCCGCCGCCGCGCCAACCCGGGCGTGGACGCCGGTGGCACCGATGAAGCGGCCGCCGCGCAGTGCTGCCTCGGTCATCGCCGAGTGCTCGAACCGGGGCAGGCTCACCGAGGCGACCGGAACATGCTCGGCGGCCTGTTCCAGGATGGTGGGGCAGGGCTGCCAGGTTTGCGGATCAACGCCCGGGTCCCAGTTGCCCAGCAGGTTCACAACCTTGTCCTGCTCGGGGTCGAGCACGTCGTACCCGACCATGCCGTGTTCACCCGGCGGACGTCCGGTGCCCAGCGAGGCCAGGGACGCCGCCGTCGTGGTGGGAAAAGCTGCGGTCAGCACCCGCCCTGCGGGCAGGAAGCCGCGCAGGAACGGGGCATGGCCGCTGCGCTGTTTCAGCAGCGACCAGCCCAGGCCGTCCACCATGACCACGCAGACGCGCTTGGCGGCGGGCAGTTTCAGGGTGTTGGTGAATCCCGGCACGCCGAGGACGGCTGCCGAACTGGCCAGCACCTCCGCAACGCTGCTGCGTCCGTACCCGGGAGCCGGAGGCAACGGCTCACCGGCCGCCGGAGAAGGGCTCGAGCTGGTGCCGGCGTCTGTTCCTACGTCCATGACCCCTTACCGCTGGTGGTGGCTGCGGTTGAACCGGCTGCCGATGCCCGCTGCACGCTGGCGGGTGTCCCCGGGTTCCAGCGGCCGCAGATTCAGGGTGTCGGTGTTGACCTTGCGCAGCGCGCGGGCAAAGTCCTTGGCGTTCTGCACTGCCTGCGCGCCGTCGGCCTCGGCACTGACCCGGAGCACGATGTCCTCCTGGGCGATGGTGCCGGTGTAGCCGTGGTCGGCGTCGCACTGCGGGTCCGAGCAGCCCGCCGGGCCCATGTCCAGGCGCTGGCCGCCGGACCAGGCGATGGCCAGGGTCAGCTCGCGGGCCTGGTCCGAGGGCTTGTAGTCCTGCGGCTGGGCGTACATGTAGCCCAGGATCACGGAGCGGATCTGGGTAACCGGAACGGACTCGGTGGAGACCTGGGCCATCATCTGCTCCCCGGCGTCATCGAGCTGCTGGTCATCCACGTGGGTGATGACCAGCATGTCCTCGGTCAGCACCAGCACGGTGATGTGGCGGTGCACCTCGGTGCGCTCGAAATGGGTTTCGAGATGGATCAGGTGGGACAGCGGTTCACGGCCGTCCAGGGCGTCGTGGACCACGTCCGCCAGAAGGGTGGGGTAAAAGCCGGCGCGCTCCATGGAAGCGTCAAGGCTGCGGCGTTCAGCGGAAAGTAACGGCGACATGCTTCCAGTTTCCCTCAGAGAACGCCCCAGCACCTAAATGGCGCGCGGGTGGAGCCCGACTTAGTCCCGCATCGCCCGCCGGGCGCTGTCGGTCCGCCGCTGCGGGTTGCCCATCCGGATGTCGGCGCTGAGCACCGTCACCCCGGCAGTGGACACCAGCACGGGGTTGATTTCCAGCAGCGCAATCTCCGGATGCTCGTCCTTGAGCAGCGCCAGCCGGGAGATCAGGTCCTCCAGCGCCGGCACGTCGGCCTTCGGCAGGCCCTGGTAGCCGAAGAGCTTGCCGGCCGCCCGCGGGGCGCGCACCAGCTCGGCGACGTCGGTGTCGGTCAGCGGCGGAATGCCGTGCGCCCAGTCATCCAGCAGGTTCACGGCGTCACCGGCGAGGCCGAAGGAGAGCACCGGGCCCAGCAGCGGATCTTCGATGGCCCGCACGGTGCAGCCCTGGCCGGCCGGCGCCATGGACTGGACCTCCATTTCGAAGCTGCCGTAGGGCTCCAGTGCCTGCTTCATCTGGGCAATGTTGCTCCGCAGCTCCTCCGGGGTGGAGATGTTCAGGCGCACTCCGCCCAGGTCCAGGCGGTGCCGCAGGTGTTCGTCCATGGTTTTGATGACCACGGGCCAGCCAAGTTCGTCTGCAGCGGCCACTGCCTCGTCCGCGGTGGCGAAGGCGATGGAGCGCAGCAGGGGCACGCCGTAGAAGCCCAGCAGCCTTTCGGTTTCGGCCGGGGACAGCCGCAGCAGGCTGTCCCCTTGAACCCGGGGGTGCAGTTCCTCCAGGAACTTCCGGGCGCCGTCGGGATCCGCCCCCGCCGGTTCGGTGAAGTGCCCATGGTCGCGGGCGGCCCACTCGGTGTACCGGACCACGGAGGCCAGCGCTGTAACGGCGGCTCCCGGGCTGGCAAAACAGGGCAGGCCCGACTGGCGGCCGTCATCCTCCCGGCCACCGCTGGTGAGCAGTCCCTCGACGTGCGCGCCGGGATCCATGATGCCGGTAAAGGCGGCCACGATCGGCTTGCCGGTTTCGGCTACGCATTCCTGCAGGCAAGCCGCGATCTGCTCCACGGTCAACCCGGGTGCGGGCAGCAGGGTCACGACGCCGGCGTGCACGGCGTCGTCGGCGAGCGCCTTGGTGACGGCGGCGCGCAGCAGCGGCAGCGCCACGCTGAGTCCGGCGTCCAGTACCAGGTCCGTCTGCAGGCTGCCCACTTCCAGCCTCAGGCCGACGGCGGCGTCGGCCACCACACGGCCGAGTGCGGTGGAGTTGCTGAAGACGGCCAGTGACGGACCGGTCGGCAGCGGCTGGCTGACGGCAATCTGCGCCACGTCCATGAGTTGTTCGTTGGTGCTGACCCGGATCACTCCGGACTGGCGCAGCATGGCGTCCAGGGCGCCCGGGGGTGCCTGGGTGGTGCGCACGGCGTGGCCGGGCGGCAGCTGCAGCCCGGTGACATCGGACTTGGCGACGATGACCGGCTTGGAGGTGGCCAGGCGGCGGGCGATCCGGGAGAACTTACGCGGGTTGCCCACGGATTCCAGGTACAGGCCCACCACCTTGGTGTCGGTGTCGTCCTCCCAGTACTGCATGGCGTCGTTGCCTGAGACATCGGCGCGGTTCCCCGCGGAGATGGTGGAGGACAGCCCCAGGTTGCGGCGCTGCGCTGCGGCGTAGAGCAGGACCCCGATGGCAGCCGACTGGCTGAACAGGCCCAGTCCCCCGGGCACCGGCAGCGCCGGCGCCATGGACGCGTTCAGGCATACCCCGGGGCGGGTGTTGATCAGGCCCAGCGAGGCCGGCCCCACCACCCGCATGCCGTTGGCGCGGGCGTGGCGCACCAGGCGACGCTGCCGGGCCAGGCCGCGTTCGCCGTCGTCGGCAAATCCGGCGCTGGCCACGAGCAGCCCCTTCACCCCGGCCCGGGCACACTCCTCGGCGACGGCGAGGACCTGGTCGTAGGGGACGGCGATAATCGCCAGCTGCACCGGTTCGGGGATATCGCCGATCCTGGCGTACGAGACCATGCCGGCCACTTCGAAGGCCTCGGGATTCACGGCATACACGGAGCCGGTGAAGCCGCCCTCGACAATGTGTTCGAGCAACTGGTAACCAACGGTGCCCCACTCGCGGCTGGCGCCGATGACCGCCACCGACGACGGCGAGAGCAGGTCTGCGACGCTGCGGGCCTCGGCGCGGTGCTCACGGGATTCCATCACGGCCCGGGATTTGTCCGTCGGGTCGATGTTGAAGTCCAGGGCGATGACGCCGTCGTCGAAATGCCGGCGCACCTCATAACCGGCGTCGGCGAAGACGCCGATCATCTTGCGGTTCTCGGGCAGCACCTCGGCGGAGAACCGGCGGATCCCGTTTTCGCGGGCGGCGGCGGCCAGGTGTTCGAGCAGGATCGATCCCAGCCCGCGGCCCTGGTGCCCGTCGGCGATATTGAACGCCACTTCGGCTTCGGTGGGGTCATCCAGCCGGTCATACCGGCCAATGCCGATGATCTCCGAGCCGATGGTGATGACAAACGCCACCCGGTCCCGGTAGTCCACGTTGGTGAACCGCTCCAGCTCCTTGTTGCTGAGCTTGGCCTTGTAGGTGAAAAAGCGCAGGTAGATGGAGCTTTGCGACTGCTTCATGTGGAATTCCTGCAGGGCTTGGGCATCCGCCGGTGACACCGGTCTCAGATGCCCGGTGCCGCCGTCACGCAACACCACGTCAGCTTCCCAATATTCGGGGTAATGTCCCTGCTCAGCCATAGACTCAGAGTAGTGGGAATTTTTCTCCACTGTCTGCAGGGCACCCCGGCCGCAGCGCCGCGGTCTCCCGCTCACCCGTTTGCCCCCTAGACAATGCAAGGACCCGACAACAGCATGGCCCGGCGCCAACCCGTCTCCAAGACCTCACCCGGCGAGCAGATCGCCGAGAACATCATCGACATTGATGTCACCACCGAGATGGAAGGTTCCTTCCTCGAGTACGCGTACTCGGTGATCTATTCCCGCGCCCTCCCCGATGCCCGCGACGGCCTCAAGCCCGTCCAGCGGCGCATCCTGTACATGATGGCGGATATGGGCCTGCGGCCGGACCGCGGCCATGTGAAGTCCGCCCGCGTGGTGGGCGAGGTGATGGGCAAGCTGCACCCGCACGGCGACTCGGCCATCTATGACGCGATGGTGCGGATGGCCCAGAGTTGGGCCCTGCGCCTGCCGCTGATCGACGGGCATGGAAACTTCGGTTCGCTCGACGACGGCCCCGCCGCCTCCCGGTACACGGAGGCGCGGCTGGCCGCACCGGCCCTGACGCTGACGGACCACCTGGACGAAGACGTGGTGGACTTTGTCCCCAACTACGACAACCAGCTGCTGCAGCCCGAGGTGCTCCCGGCGGCGTTCCCGAACCTTCTGGTCAACGGAGCCACCGGCATCGCCGTGGGTATGGCCACCAACATGGCCCCGCACAACCTCGGCGAGGTCATTGCCGCCACCCAGCACCTGATCGCCAACCCGGACGCCACGCTGGAAGAGCTCATGCGCTTCGTTCCCGGCCCCGACCTGCCCAGCGGCGGCCGGATCGTGGGCCTGGACGGCATCCGCGACGCCTACGCCACCGGCCGCGGCTCCTTCAAGACCCGCGCCAAGGTGGAGGTGGAACAGCTCAGCGCCCGCCGCACCGGGCTGGTGGTCTCCGAACTGCCGTACATGGTGGGCCCGGAAAAGGTCATTGAGAAGATCAAGGACGCCGTCACTTCCAAGAAGCTCCAGGGCATCTCCGACGTGGTGGACCTGACCGACCGCAGCCACGGGCTGCGCCTGGTGATCGAGCTGAAGAACGGCTTCAATCCCAACGCCGTGCTGGCCCAGCTCTACCGGTACACGCCCATGGAGGATTCCTTCGGCATCAACAACGTGACCCTGGTGGACGGCCAGCCGCGCACCCTGGGCCTGGTGGAACTGCTGCAGGTGTACGTGGCGCACCGCCTGGGCGTGGTCCGGCGGCGCACCGCCTTCCGGCTGCGCAAGAAGCAGGACCGGCTGCACCTGGTGCAGGGCCTGCTCATTGCGATCGTGGACATTGACGAGGTCATCCAGATCATCCGTTCCTCGGATGAGACCGCCCAGGCCCGCGAACGCCTGATGGCCATCTACGACCTCACCGAGATCCAGGCCAACCACATCCTGGAACTGCGGCTGCGCCAGCTGACCAAGTACTCCCGGATTGAGCTGGAGAAGGAGCAGGAGGAACTGCTGCTGGCCATCAAGGAGCTGCAGGACATCCTCGATTCCGAGCCGCGGCTGCGCGCCCTGGTCTCCGACGAGCTCGGTGAAGTGGCTGCCAAGTACGCCACGCCGCGGCGCACGGTGCTGCTCGAATCCGAGGCCGCCTCACCGCTCAAGGGTGTTGCCGCTGCTCCCGCCGCCACCGGCAAGGGCGCCAAGGCTGCCCTGCCGCTGGAAATCGCCGACGATCCCTGCTGGGTCATCCTCACTGCCTCGGGCCAGCTGGCCCGGACCTCGAACCAGGAGCCGTTGACCGAAGCGGGGCAGCGGGTGCGGCACGACGTCTTCCGTTCGGTGGTGAAGACGACGGCGCGCGGCGAGATCGGGGCGGTGACGTCCTCGGGCCGGATGGTGCGTATCCAGGTGCTGGACATGCCGGCACTGCCGCCCACCTCCGGACTGCCGAACCTGGCCGGCGGGGTGCCCGTGAAGGATTTCATCACCCTGGGCAAGGGCGAAAAGCTGATTGCAATGGTGCCGCTGAACGAGGTCGTGGCGCTGGGTACCCGCAACGGCACGGTGAAGCGGGTCAACCCCGACTATCCGTTGAACCGCGACGACTGGGAAGCGATCACGCTCAAGCCCAAGGATGAAGTGGTGGGCGCAGGCGTGGCACAGAACGACACCGACGAGCTGGTGTTCATCACCGAACAGGCGCAGCTGCTGCGCTTCAGTGCAGGTCTGGTCCGGCCGCAGGGCCGCACCGCCGGCGGTGTTGCCGGGATCAAGCTTGGCGCCGATGACAAGGTGGTGTTCTTCGGCGTGGTGGCGCAAAACGATCCGGCCGCCGTCGTTGTCACCGTCTCCACCGGCAGTGAGACCCTGCCGGGCACTCCGGGCGGGTCGGTGAAGGTGACCCAATTCGCCGAGTATCCGGTCAAGGGCCGTGCCACCGGCGGCGTCCGGGCGCACCGTTTCCTCAAGGGCGAGGACGCCCTCTCCGTGGCGTGGGCCGGGCACGGTCCGGCCAAGGCCGCGGCAGCCAACGGCGTGGCGCGGGCGCTGCCCACCGAGCACGGGCGGCGGGACGGCTCCGGTATTCCGCTGACCAATCCGGTGGACCTCGTGGGCCCGAGCTGCACGCCCGTGGAGCCGGGCGAGGACCCCGCGGCCGGCTGACCCGGGCCCCGGCTTCCGGGCCAACGCTCCGGCGTCCCCTGGGGCCAGCACTCTCGGCGGCCCGGGCTGCCCGTATCCCACCGGACGTGTACGTTCGGTGCAACCGGGCCGCCGAGTGTGCAGCTATGGCGGGTTGAACACGGCCCGCGGCGCCGAGAGCGCAGCTATGGCGGGTTTGACCACAGCCCGGGGCGCCGGGAGCGCAGCTATGGCGACTTCGCCGCCGGGAAAATCACCAGATGTGTACTCTCGACGGCCCGGGCTGCCCTTATCCCACCGGACGTGTACGTTCGGTGCAACCACGGCGCCGAAAGCGCAGCTATGGCGGGTTTGGACAGAGCCCGGCCCGCCGAAGGCGCAGCTATGGCGACATCAGCACGCCGGTCCGGGCAAATCCACCGAACCGGATAAGCCTGATGGCCGCCATGGATTGCCCAGCCGGTGCCGCCCCCGCACCCCGGCACCCTTAGTTCGCAGGAAGGCGTTGCCCCGTCTTACCGAAGCGGCGCAGCCGCAGCGAGTTCCCCACCACCAGCACGGAGCTGGCGGCCATCGCGGCACCGGCGATCATCGGGTTCAGCAGCCCCAGGGCCGCCACCGGAATGCCGACCGCGTTGTAGAAGAAGGCCCAGAACAGGTTGGTCTTGATGGTGGCCAGGGTGCGCCGGGAGAGCTCGATTGCGGTGGCCACCTGTCCCAGGTCGTTGCCCATCACGGTCAGGTCTGCCGCTTCGATGGCGACGTCGGTGCCGGAGCCCATGGCGATGCCCAGATCCGCCTGCGCCAGTGCCGGGGCGTCGTTCACGCCGTCCCCGGCCATGGCTACCGTGGCACCTTCGGCCTGGAACCGCTTGATCGCCTCGACCTTGCCTTCAGGGCGCACGTCGGCCAGCACATCGGCCGGAGCGATGCCGACGGCGTCGGCCACCCGGGCGGCCACCACCGCGTTGTCACCGGTCAGTAGCACCGGGCGCAGGCCCAGGGCCCGCAGCCGGGCGATGGCGGCCACCGAGCCCGGCTTGAGGTTGTCCTGCAGGCTGATGATGCCGGCAGTCCGCCCGTCCACCGCCACCAGAATGGCCGTGGATCCGGCCTCCTGTTCCGTGCGGAGGGCGGTCCGGGTTTCCCCGGTCAGGGTGATGCCGTTCTCCTGGAGCCAGCCGGGACGGCCGGCGACGACGGCGTGGCCTTCCACGGTTCCGCGGACGCCGCCGCCGGGGGCCGAATCAAACCCTGTAACCGCCGGCAGCGGGGACAAACCGTGGCCCGGCAGGGCGCCGTCGTCGGCTGCGTTCTGCGCCGCGGCAGCGATGGCGACGGCGATGGGATGCTCCCCCGCCGCCTCCACGGCTCCGGCCAGCCGGAGCAGTTCGGCCTCGGCCGCCCGGCTCGCAGGCGAGGCGGCGCCGGCTTCGGCAGGCGCGCCGGAGGCGGCCGTCGCGAAGGCCAGGGTCCGCACCACGGAGAGCCGGCCGTCCGTCACAGTGCCGGTCTTGTCCAGCACGATGGTGTCCACGGTCCGGGTGTCCTCGAGCACCTGCGGGCCCCGGATCAGGATGCCCAGCTGGGCGCCGCGCCCGGTGCCGGTGAGCAGGCCCACCGGGGTGGCCAGGCCCAGCGCACACGGGCAGGCGATCACCAGCACGGCGACGGCGGCAGTGAACGCTGCCTGCAGGTCGCCGCCCAGGAGCAGCCACAGCACAAAGGTCAGCACCGCAATACCCAGCACGATCGGCACAAACACGGCGCTGATCCGATCCGCCAGCCGGGCGATTGGCGCCTTGCCCGACTGTGCCTCGCTGACCAGCCGGCCCATCTGGGCCAGGGTGGTTTCGCTGCCCACCCGGGTCGCGGTGACCAGCAGCCGGCCCGAGGTGTTCACGGTGGCGCCGGTGACAGCGTCGCCCGGGCCCACCTCCACGGGAACCGATTCGCCGGTGATCAGGGACGTGTCTACAGCGGACTGGCCCTGCGTGACGATGCCGTCGGCGGCGATCTTCTCGCCGGGGCGGACCACAATCAGGTCTCCGACGCTGAGGGTGTCGGCCGGGATCCGGACCTCGGTGCCGTTGCGCAGCACCACTGCGTCCTTCGCCCCCAGGGTCAGCAGGGCCTTGAGGGCATCTCCGGCGCGTGTTTTGGCATTGGCTTCGAGGTACCTGCCCAGCAGCAGGAAAGTGGTCACCACTGATGCCACCTCGAAGTAGAGGTGGACCTCCCCCGCTCCCCCCATGCCGGCCATTTCCGGGGCTGCGGTCAGGCCCGGGTCGGCGGCGAGGGTGGCCAGGGAGAACAGATAGGAGGCCGCGACGCCGATGGAGACCAGCGTGTCCATGGTGGAGGCAAGGTGCCGGGCATTGATGGCTGCCGCCCGGTGGAAAGGCCATGCTGACCAGGTCACCACCGGCAGCGCCAGGAGCGCGGCGACCCAGCCCCAGTTGCTGAACTGCAGGGCCGGAAGCATCGAAATCAGCAGGACGGGCACGGTCAGCACGCCGGCCAGGATCAGGCGCGGGCGGAGTGTTGCGGCGGTGCCGCCGTGGGCCATGTGGTCCATGCCGTCGTGGTCCGTGTCCTCGGGGCCCATGCCGGTGTGGTCCGTGCCGGTGGGTCCGGTGCCTTCGACGCTGTGGCGGCCGCCGTCGTCATTCCCGGTTCCAGCCCGGGCCGCCGTATGCGTGGCCCGTGAACCGTGCGGGTGCACCAGCCGTGCCTTGTAACCGGCGGAGTCAACGGTCTGCAGGATCTGCTCGTCGCTCACGCCCTCGGGCACGTGAACCCGCGCGGATTCCAGCGGAAGGTTCACCGTGGCTTCGACGCCGTCGATCTTTCCGAGTTTGCGCTCCACCCGGTTGACGCAGGAAGCGCACGTCATGCCCTCGATCTTGAGGTCAACTACCCGCACCTGCGGTTGTTGCAGCAGTTTGTCGTTGCTGGTCATGATGCTGTCCTTCCAATACCAATGGCTGCGCGCAGGAATCGGCCTGCGCGCCGTGCGCCTGTGCGGCGGCGGTAGGCCCGCGGCTAGGCGGAGAGTTCCACCACGAGGTAGCCGGCCTCGGCCACCGCTTCGCCGAGCTCGGCGGGGGAAAGGCTGCGGCTGGAGGTCACCACGGCGGTTGAGATACCGCCTGTGTTGAGCTCGACGCTGACCCGCTCGACGCCATCGAGGGCCTCAAGTTCCTCGGTCACCGACGAGACGCAGTGTCCGCAGGTCATGCCGGATATGTTCAGTGTGGTTTCCATGGGTGTTCCTCTTTCGAATGCGCGTGCCGCACACCGGAACCCGGTGCGCAGCGTAGTGGGGTGCGACGAGCGCTGGGCCTCGGTGCGGGATTAGCGCAGCAGGCGTCCGATGGCGTCGGTGGCCTCCTGGACCTTGGCCTGGACCAGGGCGGGATTGCCGGTGGCGTCTGCCTCCCGGGCGGCTCCGACCACGCAATGGGACATGTGGTCCTGCACCAGGCCCAGGCTCACGGCATGCAGCGCCTTATTGATGGCTGCGACCTGGGTCAAGATGTCGATGCAGTATTTGTCTTCTTCAACCATGCGGGCGATCCCGCGGACCTGGCCCTCGATGCGGCGAAGCCGCTTCAGGTAGGCCTCTTTGTCAGTGGTGTAGCCGTGTTCGGCGGGTGCAGGATCCAGGTCAAGTTCCCGCTCAAGTTCCGGTGACTGGCTCAATGTTTCTCCCCTTAGGTATGGAATCCGGTTCTCAACTTATACCCCCCTAGGGTATCCGTCAAGTACCCCCAGGGGGTATTAGCAGAGATCGAAACGGTTGTAGCGCTCCAGTGCACCGCTGATCTGCCCCGGCCGGCTCCAGCTACGTTGCCGGCGCGAAGGTTCTGTGGACGATTCTGGTTAATACCTCGCGTCGGCGTTGATGTTCGGCGGGTGCGTCGGCCGACGTCGCAGTGAACGTTGTGCTGGCCGGAGACCAGGTCATTGAGATTGCGATAACCGTAGTCAGCACCTCGAACGGGGTGAAGTACTTGTCGATATAGCCGGCGTTCTGGGCGTCTGCGATATTGGCGAGCTTGTCCGAATCGAGCCGGTCAGCGTCGGCGGTCAGGTGCCCGGCCGGACGCCGCTCCAGGCGGGCCCAGGTCGCCAGGCGGACCAGTTCGGGGTGCTCGAGATATTCGTTGTAAAGCCGCACCGCATATCCCGGAAGATCTTTTCCGTCTATCGGAACGGCGTTGACGATGCCGTCAAGGGCTGCACTGAAGACTCTTTCAAACAAGGCCTCCTTGCTGCCGTAGAACGCGTAGAGCTGGGCCTTGTTTGCCTGGGCGTTGGCCGCGATCCTGTCCACCCGGGCGCCGGCAATCCCGTATGCCGCGAACTCCTCGCTTGCGGCAGCGAGTAGGCGTTCGCGGGTAGCGTCTCCTGGCTTCATCCTTCCACCCTAACAAACTAGTTGGTTTGTCTTTTTTACGCACACGGCGTAGTGTCGCCGAATCAAGTAACTAACTAGTTTGTTTTTGAGGCTCTTGAAGTACCCGCTCCCACGCCCGCCAGCAGCAGTTCCCACCGGAAAGAAGATTCCCATGCGGAAAACCACGGCACTCACCGCTACCGCAGCCAACCAGCCCCTGACGGTTGAGACCATTGAACGGCGGGACCTCCGCAGCAACGACGTCGCCATCGATGTGACCTTCTGCGGGGTCTGCCACTCCGACCTCAACGAGATACACCGCCCCGGAAACAAGCCACTGGTGGCAGGCCACGAATTCGTCGGCACTGTCACGGAAACAGGACGGGACGTCACCAGGTTCCGTCTTGGGGATTCAGTTGCAGTCGGCAATATCGTGGATTCCTGCGGCAGTTGCACCATGTGCACCGCCGGCCAGGAGAACTACTGCGAGCAATTCCCCACTCTGACGTACGGCGGCACCGATCGGATTGACGGGTCCACAACCCAGGGCGGATTCGCCCGCGAATACATTGCCACTGAAAAGTTCGTCTATCCGCTCCCCGAAAACCTCGACCCCGCCGGAGTCGCCCCGCTCATGTGCGCCGGGGTCACGGTATGGGAACCCCTTGTCCGCTGGAACGCAGGACCAGGCATGACTGTAGGAATCGTCGGCCTCGGAGGCCTGGGGCACCTCGCCGTGAAGTTCGCCCACGCACTCGGCGCGCACGTCGTCCTGTTCACCACATCCCGGGAAAAAGCCTCCGGCGCCAAACAACTGGGGGCCGACGAGGTTGTCGTATCGAAAGATTCAGCCGCTATGCAGGCCCAGTCAAACCGCTTTGACCTCATTCTTGACACGGCCTCCGCTCCTCACGACCTCACCCCTTACCTCCGCGCCCTCGGACTTGACGGAACACTCTGCGCACTCGGCGCACTCGGATCCATGGAGTTCGATCCATTGGCGTTGCTCATCGGCAGAAAGAGTATTGCCTCTGCCGGCAGCGGCGGGATCGCCGGGACACAGGCCATGCTCGATTTCTGCAGCCGCCATGGAATCACCGCAGATGTGGAAGTACTGCCGGCACGGGACATCAACACTGCCCTCGCCAGACTCGAACGCAATGACGTCCGGTTCCGCTTCGCCTTGGATATGAAGGAATTCTGAGCCGGGAACCCCGGCGCGGAGTGAACGGTGCACCGGGCACGCGTGACGACTGACCCGCGGCAGGTGCCGCCCGCCGATCCGGACCGCAACACGTAAGGTAAAGGGGTGGGTACCAAACAGCTTTCAACCGCGTCCGAGGACTATCTCAAGGTCATCTGGACCGCCCAGGAGTGGACCGACGCACCCGTGACCGTATCGGCACTGTCGGCCCATGTGGGAAACTCGCCCTCGTCGGTCTCCGAAGCGGTGAAAAAACTGACGACCCAGGGGCTGCTGACCCACGCACGGTACGGATCAATCACCCTGACCGAGGCCGGAACCCGCGAGGCCGTGGCCATGGTGCGCCGGCACCGGCTGATCGAGACCTTCCTCGTGGAGTACCTGGACTATGGCTGGGACGAGGTCCACGACGAGGCCGAACACCTGGAGCACGCGGTGTCGGACAAGATGGTGGATGCCTTGGACCGGCGGCTGGGGTATCCCGTCCGCGATCCGCACGGCGATCCCATTCCGTCCAAAGACGGCAGCTTCCCCCCGCTGGCCGCGGTCCGGCTCAGTGCCTGCGAGGACGGCACCAGCGCCACAATTGCCCGCGTCTCGGACACCGACCCGGAACTGCTGCGGTATCTGGCGACCCTGGGCCTGCATCTGGATGTGCAGGTGCAGGTGCTGGCGCGCCAGGCCTACGCCGGCACGCTGACTCTGGCTACCGGCGGGAAGAGGCTGGAGCTGGGGCTTCCCGCGGCCCAGTCGATCTGGGTCCTGCCCGCCGCCCTTGACCCGGCTGCCGCCCAACCCACAGCCGCGCACCCCTAGCGCCATGGATACGGCCCGGGTACAGCTGTGGTGGCTGCCGGTCGGAGCGGGCGGACACGTGGTGGTCCACACCAGCCGATGGTGGGAATCCGTCCACGCCCGGCTGGAGCACCGTGTACCGCAGCCGCTGTTCCACAGTGCCCTCATCGTGCTTCTGGGCGGGGCGGAGTACGTCATTGAAATGTCCCCGGCCTGGGTCCGGCAGGATCCAGCCCGCGGGGTCGTAGCCACGGGACCGGTGGGGCTGGGCTGGCTGGGCCGCTCACGACTGTTCCGCTACGAGGTCCGCTGCTGGCGCGACGGCGTCCTGCCGGACCGCCCGTATGCGGCCGCGGCACCTGTCGAATTCCGGCTCTCCCCCTCAGCCGGCGCCGCGATGCTGCAACGCACAGCCCAGGTGCCGCGCCATATCTGGGGACGCAAGGTGCCCGGCTCGGCCGACATGTGGAACTCGAATTCGCTCGTGTCCTGGCTGCTTCACGGCGCGGGGATCGACGCCGGAACCATCCGCCCGCCGCACGGCGGCAGTGCGCCGGGCTGGGCCGCGGGTTTAGCGGCCGCCCTCGTCCAGCGTCCCTAACCTCTTGAATGCCGACCGGCCGTCACTCCGGCCCATCGCTCAGCTGCCCATCGCTCAGCTCGGACCTCTGTGCGGCCGGCATCGAGTGTCGGGCTCACGCCCCTGCCGGACGGCCGTTAGGGCATCAACTCCACAGTGGGAGTACCGGCCGGGCGATCTTCGACTTGCGCCTTACGGCAGCACGTGGAAGTCGAAAAAGACCTCGCGGAAGGTCGGCTCGTACCCGAGCCGCTCATAGAGCCCCAGCGCGCCGGAGGGGTTTTCGGTGTCCACGCCCAGACCGGCACGCTCCATGCCCGACGCCTTGTACCGGCGCATCGCTTCTCCCAGCATGGCCGGTGCCAGGCCCAGGCCCCGCCAATTCCGGCGCACACCGAGCAGCTCGGTGTAGCCCTCGGTGTAGCCGGTGAGGTTTTTGGCCTCCGGATCAAAGGAGGCGATGTTGTAGCCGGCAATTTCCCCGGCGGCGGTGTCCATCACCACGAAGGTCCAGTCCGCGCGGAAGTGCGGGTGTTCCACGTTGTGCTGCCAGCGCTCGGAATCCCGTTCCTCGCTGCCCCAGTGGTCCCGGAAGACTTCGTTGTGCGCTACGCGCAGTGCCTCGGAAATGTCCTCGTGGAAGGTGACGTATTCCAAACCCTCCGGCAGCGGCACGTCCGCAATGCCGGCATCCAGCGGCCGGCTCATCTCCGTAAAGTAGCGCACCACCTTCCCACCGGCCGCGTGGAACAGTGCCACGTGCGAGGCGTTGTCCTCCTCGGCCATGAACCGCAGCAGGCCCTTCTCGTGGCCGGTTTCCAGCAGGCGTTCGCGGGCGCGCTGCTGCTGCCAACGCAGCATGGCGGTCCCGATACCGCGACGGCGCCACTGCGGGTCCACTCCCCCGGCACCGTGGATTTTGTCTGAACCTTCGGTCCGGACCAGGTAGCCGTAGGCGCGCGGCACGCCGTTGCGGTCCAGTCCCAACAGGGTGTCCCTGGCCGGGTTGTCCGAGCTGGCGGCCAGGACATGCTCCAAATCCGCACGCTGCTGGACATATCCCGGCTTGTCCACTGCGGCGATGCGCCGGACCAGTTCCAGCCAGGCGTCAACGTCTTCGGCCGAGATGGCCCGCCAGCGCAGGCCCGTCGCGGGTCCAGGAATTTCCGGAGGCATGGAGATCGTCATGTTTCCAGCCTATGACAGGGACCCTTGGGCACTCTTACGCCTGTGGTGCCGCACACACCGGCTCGCCCAGGGTGATGCTGCTGCTGCACCATGCGGCATCGGCCGGATTGTGTGTCACCACCACCACGGATTTGCCGCGCAGCCCGCCGGCCAGGTCCGCCATCAGCTGCTCGCCTGCCTCGGCATCCAGGTGCGCCGTGGGCTCGTCCAGCAGAACGACGTCGGCCTCGGTCAGGAGGGCGCGCGCCACCGCCAGGCGCTGGCGCTGTCCGCCGGACAGGAAGTGTCCGCCGGCGCCGACCCGGGTATCGAGGCCGTCGGGCAGTCCGGCCAGGAACGGGCCCAGGCCGACGGCGTGCAGTGCGTCAGCCATTTCCGCTTCGCTTGGAGCATGGCGGCGGTCGCGGGCCAGCAGCAGGTTCCCGCGCAGGGTGGAGTCAAACAGGTGGGCCTCCTGCGGGCACCAGGCCATCCGCCGGGCAGCGGCGGGCAGCGCCGCGGCCTCGACGCCGTTGATCCGGAAGGATCCTTCCTGCGGGGTCAGGAATCCGAGCAGGACGCCCAGCAGCGTGGATTTTCCGCTGCCGGATTCTCCGGTGACCGCCAGCCAGGAGCCGCGCTCCAGGTCCAGGTCCAGGTTTTCGAAGACCGGCCGGGTTTGGCCCGGATAGCTGTAGCTGATGCCGCGCAGCTGCACGGTTTCCACGGCGGGGATTTCCGGCTCCGGACCGTCGTGCCGCTCGCCCAACTCATCGTCCAGCTCATCCCCGGACGCTTCCCGGGGCTCGACGTCGTCGGTCCCCAGATCCGGCAGGACCTTGTCGCCGAGCGTCCGCCAGGCAGTGAACTGCTGGATGGACCCGTTGACCGCAACGAACGCTTCGATCAGGGCCAGCTGCATAAGTACGACGACGGCGGCCACCGTAGCGGGCACCGAGCCAGCCAGCGTGAGCATGTACAGCGCGCCGAGGGAGCAGACCAAGGCCGTGAGGGCGTTGGCCAGACCTTGTGCCCAGGCGCTGCGGCGGACCGCTGCGCCGGCACGGGCGTCGAGTTCCTGCTGCCGGGCAAAGACGGCGGTGGCACTGGCGTTGGCTTCCAGGTCCGGTGCCGCAGAGAGCAGTCGGGCCATGGCGGACATGGACCGGGACTGCAGGCGCACGGTTGCGGCGCGGGCAGCGGAGTCGGCGGCGTGGGCCAGCAGCGGAGCGAGGAGGAGTCCGGCCACGCAGACTCCGATTTGGGCGGGCAGCGCCTCGGGCAGCAGCAGGCCGGTGGCGATGCAGGCGGCCACCGCGGTGAAGAATCCGGTCAGCGGTGCGAAGACGACACGGGGCGCGATATCGCGCAGCTCGTCCACATCACCGACCAGGCGTTCCAGGGCACCGCCGCCGCGGGCAAGCCGGCGCCACCCCTCGGGGCGCTGCAGCAGCCCGTTCCAGAGCCGGATCCGGATCGAGTTGGTGCCCCGGAAGACGGCGTCGTGCAGGCGCAGCCGTTCCATGTACCGCAGGATCGACCGGCCGATGCCGAAGAACCGCACGCCCACGATCGCCATGAGCAGCAACAGGATCGGAGGCTGTTCGTACGCACGGACAATCAGCCAGCCGGACAGCGAGGTCAGGGCAACGGCAAAGAGCGTGGCGCCGGTGCCCAGGAACAGTGCCAGCAGGAACTGCCGGCTCCAGGGGCGCAGGACCATGAGGTTTTTCCACAGCGGCTGGTGCACCGGGTGGGTGCCGGTATCGGCGAGCTCCTCCTGCCAGCGGGCGGAAGAAGCGGTTGGTGCAGGAGCGGCGGCGGGACCGGTGTCGCGGCGGCCGTCCGGTTCGTTGCCGGAAAGACTGTCGGCGTCGGAACCGGCCAAAGCGGCGGAACCGGCCAACGATGCAGCCCCGGCGTCGCGGACGGCGCCGGCAGCGGCTGTCTCCTGCGCGGCGTCCCCCTGATGATTCGTCACCGGAATCAGCTGCCCGGCAATCGCTGCGGCGTCCTGGTCATGGGCCACCAGCAGCACGGTCACGCTTCCGCGCAGGCGTTCGAGCGCCTCGATAACGGCGGCAGCGCTACGGGCATCCAGGTGTGCGGTCGGCTCGTCGGCGAGGAGGATGCGCACCTGCGGCTGACAGGCGACCCGGGCCAGGGCACGGGCGACGGCGACCCGCCGCTGCTCCCCCGGGCTCAGGTCGGCGGTGCATGCGTCCAGCAGGTGCAGGGAATCGATGGCGGTCAAGGCCTCGATGGCAGCCTGCCGTCCCTCCTGCGCGTCCAGTCCGGAATAGAGGGCGATCTCGGCGGCGGCAGTATCCTCCACCAGCACCGGGTGCTGCGGAATCCAGGCAACCGCTGCCCGGTCCACACCGGCTACGGTGCCTTCGATCGTGGTGTCACCGCCGCTGCGGCGCAGCCCGGCGAGTGCCTCCAGCACCGAGGTCTTGCCGGTGCCGCTGGGTCCGGTCAGGGCAGCGATGCTGCCGCTGGGCACGGTGAAGCTCAGGTTTGAAACCGCCGGCTGCGGCCGACCGGCGTACCGGATGCTCAGCCCGGACACCGCCAGGCCCGCTCCAGCCGGACGCCCGGCCGAGCCTGCCTTTTCCGGCACCAGCGACACAGCCGCGGGGGCATCCAGCACGGCGTTGGTGCGTTTGAGGGCTTCCAGTCCGTCCTCGCTGGCGTGGTGGGCGGTGCCCAGATCACGCAGCGGCTGGTAGCACTCGGGGGCCAGGATCAGGGCCAGCAGGCCCAGTTCCAGCGACATGTCTCCGTTGACCAGGCGCACGCCGATCACAACGGCCACCAGGGCCACTGAGATAGTGGCGATCAGTTCCAGCGCCATGGAGGACAGGAACGCCACCCGCAGGGTTTCCAGGGTGCGGAGCCGGTAACGGTCGGCGACGTCGCGCAGTGCGCGGGTCTGCGCACGCGCCCGGCCCAGGCCCACCAGGACCGGCAGCCCCTTGGCCAGTTCAAGCATGTTGTCCGAAAGCCGGTTCAGGGCATCCACGGCTGCCGCCGTCTTGTCGCCGGTGTGCAGGCCGATCAGGATCATGAACACCGGAATCAGCGGCACGGTCAGCACCACCACGAGCGCGCTGAGCCAGTCCGCGGAGAGGATCCGCAGTCCCACCAGCAGGGGCACGACGGCGCAGGTCACCAGGGCGGGCAGGTACTTGGCGTAGTAGTTATCCAGGCCGTCCAGGCCGCGGGTGATCAGGACGCTCAGCGCGCCGCTGCCCATTCCCGGAACGCTGCCGCCGTCGTCGAGCACGCGTTTGGTGAGGGAGGCACGCAGTTCCTCCTTGACCCCGGCCGCTGCCCGCTGGGACACCGTCTCAGTGCCCCAGACCGCCAGTGACCGCAGCGCCGCGCCGGCGACGCCGTTGGCCAGCACCCAGCGCCAATCGGGGCCGCCGGCGGCCAGCCCGGCCACGCCGGCGGCTATGCCGGTGGCCAGCAGCACCAGGCCGGCGGCCTTGACGGCAGCCAGGAGTCCCAGGAGGTACAGCGCCCGCCGGCTGGCAGCACTGACCGGAAGGACCGGTTTCACTGCGCGTTCACCGTGTGGGCAGCCGGAATCGACGCAGCCGTGATGCGCTTACGGAAGACCCAATAGGTCCAGCCCTGGTAGAGCACCACCAGGGGCAGGCCGAACAGTGAAACCCAGGAGATCACGGTCAGGGTGTAATCGGAGGAGGAGGCGTTGTCCACGGTCAGGCTCCAGGCCGGATCCAAAGTGGAGGGCAGCACATTCGGGTACAGCGAGGCGAAGATGGTGACTACTCCGGCCACCAGGAACAAACCCATCCACGTGAAGCTCCAGCCTTCGCGGCCGCGGCGTGCCGTGATCCAGGCCAGCACCACGGCCGCTACGGCGATCACCAGCGGAATCAGGGTCAGCGCCTTGCCGTTCTGCAGCTGCACCACAATGGCCCAGGCGGCCATCGGGAGCACGCCCAGCGGCAGCCAGCGGACGACGGCGCGGCGGGCGCGCACCTCGATGTCGCCACGGGTCTTCAGCGCCAGGAAGGCGCAGGCGTGGACCAGGCAGAAGGCGACGACGGCGAAGCCGCCCAGCACGGCGTAGCCGTTGAACCAGGCGAAGGCCCCACCCACCCGGTCGCCGTTCTCGTTCAGCGGCAGCCCGGTGGTGGTCAGGGCCAGCGCGGCGCCGACGCCGAACGCGGACACGAAGGAGCCCAGCGCCATGGCCCAGTCCCAGCGGCTGCGCCACCGGTCATCGTTGTGCTTGCCGCGGTACTCAATTGACACGGCCCGGAAGATCAGGCCGAGCAGCACGAACACCAGCGGGATGTAGAGGGCCGAGAACAGGGCGGCGTACCAGAGCGGGAAAGTTGCAAAGGTCATGGCCCCGGCGGTGATCAGCCACACCTCGTTGCCGTCCCAGACCGGGCCGATGGTGTTGAGCATGACCCGGCGGTCCTTCTCGGTGCGGCCCATGAGCTTCATGAGCATGCCGACACCGAGGTCGAATCCTTCGAGGAAGAGGTAGCCGGTCCAGAGAAAGGCCAGGACGATGAACCACAGGGTAGGTAGCGAAATCACAACTGGTCTCCAGAGCGTCTAGTAGGCAAAGCCGAGGACATCGTCGGGCTGCTTGGTCTTGGTGGTGCCGCCGGATCCGTCGCTGCCGGAGCCGTCGTCGCCGCCGGCGGAATCCATGCCGCCGGAGGAGCCGCCGTCGTGCCCGTCACCGTGCAGCAGTTCGGGCATTGCGGAGGGAACACCGCCGCGGGTGAACTTGAACAGCAGCCTCACTTCCACGATCAGCAGGGCCAGATAGACCAGGACGAAGGCGGCGAGCGAGAACAGCAGCTCGGCCCGCGAGACCCCCGGCGACACCGCGGAGGCGGTGAACATGAACACCTGGTCGATGCCGGTGAAGCTCGGGTTGGGCGCCACGACAAAGGGCTGGCGGCCCATCTCGGTGAAGATCCAGCCGGCGCTGTTGGCGCCGAACGGGGCAAGGATGCCAAACACGGCCAGCCGCATCAGCCACTTGGACGCCGGCACGGTGCCCTTGCGGGTCACCCACAGGGCAGCGGCTGCGGCAACTGCGGCAACACCGCCGAAGCCGATCATGATGCGGAAGCCCCAGTAGGTCACCGACATCACCGGCAGGTAGTCAATCTCGGTGCCGGCCTGCTCCCCGTACTTGGGATCGTCGGGAATGTGCGTGCCGTAGGCCTCCTGGTATTCCGGAATCAGGGTGTTGACACCCTTGACCTCGGTATCGAAGTCGTTGTTGGCCAGGAAGGACAACAGACCGGGGACCTCGATGACCGCCGTGACGTCGTCGCAGTTCTTGGCGCCGACATCGCCGACGGAGAGGATCGAGAAGGAGGTGCCGTCGTGGCAGGCGGCTTCGGCTGCGGCCATCTTCATGGGCTGCTGATCAAACATGAGCTTGCCCTGCAGGTCACCGGTGATGGCCGTTCCGGCAAAGGAGATCATCGCGACGACAGCACCGATACGCAGGGATTTGATCCAGACACTGTGGTCGGTCGTGTCGCGGCCGGTTTCCGGGCGCGAACCGACGGTCACCGTACCGTCGGCATTGACGGTGTCGATGCCGTCCCTGCGCCGCTTCCAGAGGTGGAACCAGGCGATACCCAGCAGGAAGCCGCCGGCCACCGAAAGGGCAGCGGTGATCTGGTGCGGAAAAGCAACGAGCAGGGTGTTGTTGGTCAGCACGGCCCAGATATCGTTCAGGACCGGGCGGCCGTCCACCATTTCAACACCCACGGGGTGCTGCATCCAGGAGTTGGCAGCGAGGATGAAGTAGGCCGAGAGCACAGATGCAAGGGTGGCGATCCAGATGGTTGCCAGGTGCAGTTTCTTGGGCAGCCGATTCCAGCCGAAGATCCACAGGCCCAGGAAGACCGACTCGGTGAAGAAGGCCAGGAGGGATTCCAAGGCCAGCGGTGCGCCGAAGACGTCACCAACGAAGCGGCTGTATTCGCTCCAGGCCATGCCGAATTGGAATTCCTGCACCAGGCCGGTGGCCACACCCATGATGAAGTTGATCAGGAACAGCTTGCCCCAGAACTTGGTCATCCGCAGGTACTGCTCTTTTCCGGTGCGGACCCACATGGTCTGCAGAGTAGCCACCACCAGCCCCAGGCCGATGGTCAGGGGCACCATGAGGAAGTGGTAAACCGTGGTGATGCCAAACTGCCAGCGGGCAATATCGAGTGCTTCCAAGGGATGTTTCCTTTACTCGGACCAGAAGTTCTACAGACGGTAGAAGTTCATTCTGCTGACGATCCTAGAACACTTCCCAAGACTTTTCTACGTGATGTAGAACCAGCCCCGGAAACCCTGTACATTAGAGGGATATTGACCCTCCTCCGGTCCCGGCACCTCCGCGATAATCACGGAGCGGCCAGGGCCGGCGGATTTAGTGGAAAGACGGGAACATCAGATGGCTACCCTCGGCGAGCTGGAGCGGGCAACAATGGACCTCCTGTGGGAGTCGTCCGAGGCCGCAACGGCCAACGAACTGCGTGAGAAACTGGCCGAGGCCAACCCGTCCGCCGGCACCGGCCTGGGCAAGGGCCTGGCGGTCACCACCATCCTGACCGTGCTTTCACGGCTGGAGAAAAAGGGTCTGGTACAGCGGGAGCGGAACATCCGCCCGCACCGGTACCGTGCCATCACGTCCAAGGCTGAACACACGGCTGAGCTCATGCATGAGGTCCTCGGCTCCGTAACGGACCGCGAGGCGGTACTGGCCCGGTTCGTCGGCTCGGTGTCAGTCAAGGAAGCGGAAACCCTGCGCCGGCTGCTCGGCGGCGCCTGACCCCGGCCGCAACTCCCCTCCGCCGCGGTGTTCTGGGCCTCATATTGCCTTGCTGCGCTGGCCCTCGTGCTGGCGTGGCCGGTTCCGATTGCCCTGTCCCGGGCGAAGTGGCCGGCACGGTCCCCATTCACCGCCCTGGTGCTGTGGCAGGCCATAGCACTGGCCGGTGGGCTGTCCATGATCGGGGCCATGCTCACGTGGGGCCTGGAGCCCCTGGGCCCGAACCTGATCGATGCCCTGCGCGGGCTGGGGAATATCCTGCTCAACGGCGCCCCCGCCACCACGCTGGGCCTCGTGCACGTGTTTGCCCTCAGCGCCGCCGTGCTGCTGACCGCACACCTGCTCTTCACCCTGCTGCTCACGTACTACCGGATCCGCCGCAGCCGCAACCGGCACCGCGACATGCTGACGCTGCTGAGCTCACCGTCTGCCACCCGCCCGGCCACGGTGGTCATCAACCACCCCACCCCGGTGGCCTACTGCCTGCCCGGTGGAGCCCGATCCGTCACGGTGCTCTCCGACGGCCTGCTGGACATGCTCTCCGACGACGAACTCTCGGCCGTGCTGACCCACGAAAAGGCCCACCTCGCCCAGCATCACCATCTGCTCCTGTGGGCTTTCGCCGCCTGGCGCGCCGCCTTGCCCTGGCTGCCCACGTCCCAGCTGGCCCAGCAGTCCGTGAACGAACTGATTGAAATGCTGGCCGACGACGACGCCCTGGCGCAGGTGCCATCCGAGACCCTGGTGCGGGCGGTGGCGATCGTCGGAACGGGTGCAGCCCCCACTGACCGCGGTATTCCGGCTCCCGCCGTGAGCACCCCGCTGCTGGGCAGCCCCGACGAACTGGAACAGCTGGGCACGGTCCACCGCCTGAGCCGCCTCCTCACGCCCCAGCCTCCCCTGCCGGCCTGGCAGCGCACCGCGGTCCTGATACTCTCCGGACTGCTCCTGGCCGTGCCCACAACGCTCCTGGTGGCCCCGGGCATCGTATGAGCCCGGGTCGCCGGGGAAGCCGCTGAGCCCGGTATCGCTCGATCCGGTCCAGGTTTCTCCGGCTCGATCCGGTCCAGCCCCCCGGCTCGATCCGGCCAGGCGTACTGACCTGAGAGGTTAGGCGTCGATCCGGTCGCGGTCCAGCATCGCCGCCCCGGCCACGATGAAGTCCTTGCGCGGAGCGACGTCGCTGCCCATCAGCAGTTCAAAGGCGCGTTCGGCGTCGGCCGCCTGGTCGATCCGGACCCTGCGCAGGGTCCGGTGCCGCGGATCCATGGTGGTTTCGGCCAGCTGGTCTGCATCCATTTCACCCAAACCCTTGTACCGCTGGATCGGCTCCTTGTAGTTCTTGCCGTCCTTCTGCAGCTTCGCGAGCAGCTGGTGCAGCTCCTTCTCGCTGTAGGTGTAGATCATCTCGTTGGCTTTGGCGCCGTGGTTGATGACCTCCACCCGGTGCAGCGGCGGAACGGCGGCGTAGACGCGGCCGGCCTCGACCAGCGGGCGCATGTAGCGGAAGAACAGCGTCAGCAGCAGCGTGCGGATGTGCGCGCCGTCGACGTCGGCGTCGGTCATGAAGATGACCTTGCCGTACCGGGCGGCGTCAAGCTGGAAGCTGCGCCCGGACCCGGCCCCGACCACCTGGATCAGGGCTGCGCACTCGGCGTTGGAGAGCATGTCCGCCACCGAGGCCTTCTGCACGTTCAGGATCTTGCCGCGGATCGGCAGCAGCGCCTGGTAGTCGGAGGACCGCGCCAGCTTGGCGGTGCCGAGCGCGCTGTCACCTTCGACGATGAACAGTTCGGAGCGCTCGTTGTCGTCAATCCGGCAATCGGCCAGCTTCACGGGCATGGAGGAGGTTTCCAGGGCGTTCTTGCGCCGCTGGGTCTCCTTGTGGACGCGCGCGGAGATCCGGGATTTCATCTCCGAAACGACCTTTTCCAGCAGCAGCGCCGACTGGGACTTGTCGTTGCGGGCGGTGGAGTTCAGGCGGGCGGAGATTTCCTTGTCCACAACCTTGGCCACGATGGCCCGCACGGCCGAGGTGCCCAGGATCTCCTTGGTCTGGCCTTCGAACTGTGGCTCGGCCAGCCGGACGGTCAGCACTGCGGTCAGGCCGGCGAAGACATCGTCCTTCTCGATTTTGTCGTTGCCGGCCTTGAGCTTGCGTGCATTGGCTTCAATAACCTTGCGGAACGTCTTGAGCAGCGCCTGCTCGAAGCCGGCCTGGTGGGTTCCTCCCTTGGGGGTGGAGATGATGTTGACGAAGCTGCGGATGTTCGTTTCGTAGCCGATCCCCCAGCGCAGCGCGATGTCGACTTCACATTCCCGCTCCACTTCGGTGATCTTGCTGTGCCCGGAGGCATCCAGCACAGGAACGGATTCCTTGAACTTGCCGCTGCCCTGAAGGCGCCAGATGTCCGTGACAGCTGCGTCTGCGGCCAGGAACTCGACAAACTCGGCGATCCCGCCGTCGTGCTGGAACACTTCCTCCACCGGGCCGGCTTCTCCCGGTGTGCCGGGAAGGCGGCGTTCGTCGCGGAGGGTGATCCGCAGTCCCGGAATCAGGAACGAGGTCTGCCGGGCGCGGTCCTGCAGTTCGGTATAGGAGAACTTGGCATCGGGGGTGAAGATCTGCCGGTCAGCCCAGTAGCGGATCCGGGTTCCGGTGACGCCGCGCTTGGCCTTGCCGACCACCTCAAGGCTGGAGCTTTCGAGGAACGGTGAGAACTTCGCGTCGGGGCTCGGAGACTTGCCGGTGTCGGCGAAATGCCCGGGCTCGCCGCGGCGGAAGTTCATCTGGTAGGTCTTCCCGGCGCGGTCCACCTGGACGTCCAGGCGGGAGGAGAGCGCGTTGACCACGGAAGCGCCCACGCCGTGCAGTCCGCCTGATGCGGCGTAGGAGCCGCCGCCGAATTTGCCGCCGGCGTGCAGTTTCGTGAAGACCACCTCGACGCCGGTGAGTCCGGTCTTGGGTTCAATGTCCACCGGGATGCCGCGGCCGTCGTCGTGGATTTCCACCGAGCCGTCCGGATGCAGGATCACCTTGATGCTCTGCCCGTAGCCGGCCAGGGCCTCATCGACGGAGTTGTCGATGATCTCCCAGAGACAGTGCATCAGCCCGCGGGAGTCGGTGGAGCCGATGTACATACCCGGACGCTTCCGGACGGCTTCTAGCCCTTCCAGGACGGAAAGGTGGCGGGCGTTGTACTCAGTGTTCGGGGGCGCCACGTGTTCAAAACTCCTCAGGCCTTGGGGACCGTTAGTCGGCGGATCGCCGAGCAAGCTGTGGACCCGGACAAAAACCGGGCCACTTCCAAGGTTAAGGCCCTGCACCGACACTGGCCCGCAGCGACTCAGCGCCGTGAATTACCTCACGAAAGCGCGCCGGATTGGTACGCGTAGAGCGAAAGGCGGGCCCATGCGCCAAGGAGCGCGGCGTAAAGATGGTTATATGAAGTATCAACACCCTTGAGGAGGCTTTCATGACGGCAGCAGTAGCTACTCGTGAACTGAATACGCTGGACCGCTGTGACCGCTGCGGCGCGCAGGCGTACGTACGTGCGGTACTTGAATCCTCGGGCGGTGAGCTGCTCTTCTGCGGCCACCATGCACGGGCCGTGGAGGCCAACCTCCGTCCCCTTACCTCGGAATGGCAGGATGAAACCTCCAGGCTGACGGTAAAGGCCGTTCCGGTCCCCGCAGACTAGGGACGCAACACTGGCGGTGTGACCGGAACACCCGGGCACCGCATACAGCTTGAAAGGATCCCTTCCGCCATGCGGGAGGGATCCTTTTCATGTCCGGTTGGGTTTCGCCGCCAGGTACCTGTGCCGCACCCCAACCGGCGGGACCCGGCCGGCGGGACCCGGCCGGCGGGACCCGGCCGGCGGGACCCGGCCGGCGGGACCGTTAACGCAGGATGCCTCCGCCCCGCCGAAGCGGAGCGGAGGCATCATCCCACAGGACTCAATGCAGGTGCGGGGCACCGGCAGGGATTAGTCCAAGTAGTCGCGCAGCACCTGGGAACGAGACGGGTGACGCAGCTTGGACATGGTCTTGGACTCGATCTGGCGGATACGTTCGCGGGTGACCCCGTAAACCTTTCCGATCTCATCCAGTGTCTTAGGCTGGCCGTCCGTCAGGCCGAAGCGCATGGCCACAACACCGGCTTCACGCTCGGAGAGGGTATCCAGCACCGAGTGCAGCTGTTCCTGCAGCAGGGTGAAGCTCACCGCATCGGCAGGGACAACGGCTTCGGAGTCCTCGATGAGGTCACCGAACTCGGAGTCGCCGTCCTCGCCCAGGGGCGTGTGCAGCGAGATGGGTTCCCGGCCGTACTTCTGGACTTCAACAACCTTTTCAGGAGTCATGTCCAATTCCAGGGCCAGCTCTTCCGGAGCGGGCTCGCGGCCCAGGTCCTGGAGCATCTGGCGCTGGACGCGGGCCAGCTTGTTGATGACCTCGACCATGTGCACCGGTATACGGATGGTGCGGGCCTGGTCAGCCATGGCGCGGGTGATGGCCTGGCGGATCCACCAAGTGGCATACGTGGAGAACTTGAAGCCCTTGGTGTAGTCGAACTTCTCGACTGCACGGATCAGGCCCAGGTTGCCTTCCTGGATAAGGTCCAGGAACAGCATGCCGCGGCCGGTGTAGCGCTTGGCCAGGGAGACCACCAGGCGGAGGTTGGCCTCCAGGAGGTGGTTCTTGGCGCGCTTGCCGTCGTGGACGATAAATTCAAGCTCGCGCTTGAGCTTGGGGTCCATGTCCGGATCCGCTGCGAGCTTCTCGTCGGCAAACAGACCGGCTTCGATGCGCAGGGCCAGGTCAACTTCCTGCTCTGCATTCAGCAGGGCAACCTTGCCGATCTGCTTCAGGTAGTCCTTGACCGGGTCGGCCGTGGCGCCTGCGGAGACGACCTGCTGGGCAGGGGCGTCATCGTCGTCGGCGTCGGAGTACACAAACCCGGAACCTGTGGGTACTGCCTCGGGCGCTGCGGCTTCGTCGAGCTCCGGCTCAGCGGGCTCGGCGGCACGCCGGGACTCTTCCTCCTCCGCTGCAGCTGCTGCCTTGGCGGCCTTGGCCGACTTGGCGGCGGGCTTGCGGGCTGCAGCGGTGCCAGCCTTAGCAGCGGCGGGCTTCCGTGCCGCGGCCTTGCGGACCGTCTTCACAGCAGTCTTCTCGCCGGCAGCAGCTTCCATCGGAGCCGGAGCGGCCGACGCTTCGTCCACGGCAGTGCGCTTGCTTGCAGTGTCAGTCTCTTCGACTGCAGTTGTCTTTCTCGGCGACACAGAAAACCTTTCATACGGCGGGCTGTGGAATCGCCATTGGGGGCAACACCACTATGACCCTGTCAAGTCCGTGCTTGATTTCAAGCGATCCCGATAATGGTTGCTCCTGAGGGAACACTCACACTTCGGTTTCTGTTCCCTCTGCAACAGCAAAAGGTCCAAGAAGCGATACTTGATACACGAACCCGACCGGGTCTCGGTTCCCATTGTCTCACGATTTCCCGTCGGTGCCATCAACCGCGGCGGCATCGGCCGGGCGTCCCGGGCAGGTCCCGGAGCGGCGCGCTGTGCGTCGAGTTGTGCGCCGCGTTGTGCAGCGAGTTGTGCCGCCGGCAGCCCGTCCGGACCCGTTCCTTGCCGGGCCTCGTGGTGGCCGCGCCTGCACCGGGCTATTCCGGGCCACGGCTGGCACGTTCTCCGGCGGCTCCCTTCCATGCCGTGGCCGGGTTCTGCGCCCAGGCCGGGAACATCCCGGTGGCCAGCAGTTCCTGTAACAGCTCCGCCAGGCGGTAGCCGGGATGGGAGTCCAGGCACCGGGCCAGATAGATCTGTGCACGCGATCCGCGCCCCCGCGCCCACTCCGCCCAGGCCAGGAGGCTGAGCAGGGCAGCGGCTGCCTCACCGTCCTCGTCCCCGCTCTCCGGATCTGCGTGGGCCGCAAGGAGCTCAGCGAAGACCAGGGATGCGGCGTCCAAACCGCGCCAATCCGGAGCCTGGCCATACTGCCCTACCAGGACGGACCGGAAATCCGCCCCGGCTTTCCGGTCCGGTTCCAGCGGGTCCAGTGAGTCCGGATCCAGGGAGTCGGCCTGGACGGCGTGAGCTGAAGGCAGGACGGGACGGCGGGTATCGGCCGCCAGCAGCCCGCAGGCAGCAGCGCCGGCAACGGCCCGGCTGCGTCCCAGTGCCGCCATCACCAACAGCGTGTCCCGCACCGGCCGGGCCCGCAGGCTTGCCAGCAGGAAACCGGCTGCCTCCGGGTCGGCGCGAAGCTGTGCGCAGCCCCGCGGCCGCTCCCCGGGAGCACCGGCAGGTGCCGCGGCTTCTGTGAAGAACCGGTCCCAGACCGCAAGGGTGCCGGAGAACTGCGGATACCGGCACCAGTGGCCGCTGATCCGGCGGGCAAAGGCCCGGGCATGGGCGGCTGTTTCCCGGCCGTGTTCCCACGGCGCCGGCTGGTCCTGGCCAACGGCTTCATCGAGGGTTCGGGCGTAGGCGCTGCCGCGGAACACCATTTCAGCGCTCAGGGAGCTGTCTGAAATCTGCCCCAGCGGGTGGCCGGGCCAGGGGCAGCAGGCGTTGTCGCTGCAAAAGTAGTCGCGCCAGGTGGCTGCCGACACCAGCCATCCATCACGGATGGGCAGCCCCGCATCGGCAAGGCACTCCCCCAGCGCGGTGACAAGCCGCAGGTACGGCGGGCTGTCCGCCCGCTTCCATGCACGGTCCGTGTACACAGCCATGAGGACACCGTCCGCGCTCTCGTCGGAGCGCAGGAGTCCGGCCACCCTGGCGGCGTACCCGCGGTAGTCCAGAGCCGCAGCGGGCAGGTCAAGGCGCAGCGTGGCACCGAGCCGCGCGGTGTTCATGGTCATCAGGACCAGCGATTCCTGCGGAGCGAAACCGAGACTGTGGGGAATGAACGCCAGGATGTCGGCCGGACCGCTTACACGGAAGGGCTCCTGCTGGGATTCGCGGGCACTGGGGATGTTCGTCATGCCCCGAGCCTGGCCCGGTGCGGCGCCGGCAGCCAGCACTGCGCCACCGGCTGTGCACAACGCGCATCAGCACCAAAGGAACCCGCCGGCGGTGGAGGGCCGGTGCCCGGAGCGTTACCCGGTTTCGTTGCCCGGGGAGGACTGTTCCGTGCCCCTGCGTGCGGCCTGTTTGCGCAACCGCTCCCGGGCCAGGGCCTGCCGCAGCGGCGGCAGCCGAACGCCGTCGTCGGCCATCCGCGCCCGGACCTTGGCCCGCGTCGATAGGATCCCGGCGACACCGAATCCCATCACCACAAACTGGACGGCGAGGGCGATGCGGAAGGAATCCAGGGCGTACAGGTCCCCTCCGGAGAAGCCGGCGGCATTGAGCACATCCAGCACCACACCGATCAGGTACATGGATACCAGCGAGGCAATGAATCCCCCGATGTTCACGATGCCGGTGGCGGTGCCCAGCCGGTTCCCGGGATTGTAGGTGCGCGCAAAATCAAAGCCGATCATCGACCCCGGACCGCCGATCGCCAGGACGGCCACCAGCAGTGCCAGGAGCCACAGCGGTGCCGGGCCCGGATAGAGCAGCACGGCCAGCCAGGCGCAGGCCATCGCCCCGGCGATCAGCAGCACCATCGTGGAACGGCGCAGCGGATGCCGTCCCACCCAGGAGCCCAGCCAGGGACCGCAGATCACGGCCACCACCACAAAGAGCGTCATCAGGGCCGAGGCCCACGAGGAATCCACCCCTTCGGCGCTGACCAGGTACGGGAAGCCCCACATCATCACGAACACCGTGCCGGGGAACTGGATGGTGAAGTGCGTCCACATGCCCAGGCGGGTGCCGGGCTGGCGCCAGGCCTGCGCAAGGGAGGTGGCGGTCTGCCGCAGCGGCAGCACCTGCGGGCCTGCGGTCCCGGGCGGCCGGTTCCGGACCAAGAGAAGAGTCAGCACCAGGGCAAGGACCGACAGTGAAGCCGCCGACACAAAGGCCGGGCTCCAGCCGAACCGGTGCAGGACAAAGGCAAAGGGAATGGCGCTGGCAATCTGGCCCAGCTGCCCCACGATCCCGGTCCACTGGGTCAGGATCGGGATCTGCCGGCCGGTGAACCAGGCCGGCAGCAGCCGCAATACGCTGATGAAGGTCAAGGCATCGCCGGCCCCGACCAGGGACCGACCCAGGATGCCGCCGGCCACCGAATCCGCCGTGGCCAGCTGCAGCTGCCCGGCCATCATCAGCCCGGCGCCGCCGGCAATCAGCAGGCGCGGACCAAACCGGTCCACCAGGACGCCCACCGGGATCTGCAGCCCGGCGTAGACCAGCAGCTGCACCACGGTGAAGACCGACAGGATGGACGCGGTCGCGTCAAAACGGGCGGTCGCTTCGAGCCCCGCAACGCCGAACGTGGTCCGCTGCGTGACCGCTGCCAGATAGGCCAGGACGCTGACGCCCCACACCAGCCAGGCGCGCCTGCCGTTCACGCAGCCACCCCGGGATTAGGAGTCGCGCGGCGACTGATCCCGCGGCGTCGTTCCGAACTGCTGGTCGGCGTGCCCGTCCGTTGTCCCACCGGTTTCCGTTTCCTCCGTTGCCTCGTGTGTTTCGGGCCGCAGCGCTTCCGACTCCTCTTCCGCCTGCGGGCTGGCCAGGT
The DNA here is from genome assembly GCF_018622995.1 of Arthrobacter jiangjiafuii. Taxonomy (NCBI): domain Bacteria; kingdom Bacillati; phylum Actinomycetota; class Actinomycetes; order Micrococcales; family Micrococcaceae; genus Arthrobacter; species Arthrobacter jiangjiafuii. The sequence continues at coordinate 1,447,704 of NZ_CP076022.1, read as the reverse complement.
AGGCCTCGACGGCGGCACCGAGTTCCTCGGCGTCGGCAAGTTCGTCGTTGTCCTTCACGAGCAGGGAACGGCGCACTGTGCTGTCGGTGTATTCGTCGTAGCGCTTCTCGAGTGTGGCCACCACACCCTTGACGTCGGCTGAGGCCTCCACCTGTTCGGCGATCTGGCGTTCGACGTCGCGGCCGGCCTCGCGGAGCCGGTCCGTGGGCAGCATCAGCGAAGCAGCTGCACCCAGGTACTCCAGGCCGGCGACGGCGGCGGGTGGGAACTCGGCCTCGGCCAGATAGTGCGGCACGTGCATGGCATGGCCAAGGACATCGATCCCCGCCTGCGTGAGCCGCAGTTCCAGGATATGACCCACGGCCGCCTGGATCTGGGCGGTGGGCCGCCAGGCGCTGATGCCTGTCATCAAGTCCGGGCGGTTGCCGTGCACGGTGACGCCCACCGGCCGGGTGTGCGGTACGGGCATGGGAATGGAGTGGATCCAGCTCACCAACTGCACGTCAAAGGTTTTGGCCAGGTGCACGACGGCGGCCGCGAAGCGTTCCCACTGCACATCGGGTTCAAAACCGGTCAGGAACAGGAACGGCTCCCCCAGCCCGTCATACATCCGGTACAGGTTCAGCAGCGGCGGCTCGTAGTCCTCCAGATGGTCTTCCTGGAAGAAGATCTGCGGCCGGCGTGCCCGGTAGTCAATGAGCTGGTCGGCGTCGAACGTCGCCACCACGTCGTGTTCCAGGGTCTCCAGCAGTTCGTCCCGGATCTGCGACACCACGTGGCCGGCTTCGGCGAACCCGGTGAAGCCCACCAGAAGCTGCAATCCGTGCAGGGCCTCGTCGTCGGCCACCTCGGGATTCAGGTTGAACAGGGTCAGCGGATCAAGCATGTCTTCCCCTTCTGTGCTTCCATGCGCTTCGGTCCCCCGGGCTCTGGATTTCCTCTGCCGCGGCGGGAGAAACCTCGGCCGCCGGCAGGTACGGCGCAGGACGCGCTGTGTACTCAACCCTAAACGCCGCCGCCCCCGCGTTTCATTCCCGTCTCCCCCGATGGCGCACGGTAACGCTTCACGAACGGACGCGGTGCGGGCAAGAGACTACGATCGGTACGAGGAGCCGCTCCCGGCGCATGCATGTCGGGAAACGTTAGACCGCGGCGCTCACCACAATTCGCGCAAAACGCTAAGGATGAAACTTCGTGATCAGAACGAACGAGCCAAACCTGTCGGTGATTTCCAGGGACGTACAGAAAGTACCGGCCCAGGCATTGGTGGTGGGGATCGGCCAGACTCCCGGCGGCCCCGTTTTGATTGAGAGCCCGCTCAGCCCCAAGGCTGCCTCAGCACTGGCTGCCTCACTGCCGCTGCTCGGGGTCACCGGTGCCGCCGACGAGGTTCACCGCCTGCCCGGCCTGCCCGAGCTGGAAGCCCAGATGCTGGTGCTCGCCGGAGTGGGCAAGGTTGCCGCCGGCGTTCCGCTCACTTCCGAAGCCCTGCGCCGTGCCGCGGGCTCAGCGATCCGCCAGCTGGCCGGCACCGAATCGGTTGCCCTGGCCCTGCCCGCCGCCACCGTGTCCGACGCCGCAGCCGTTGCCGAGGGTGCGCTCTTCGGCGCGTACAGCTACAGCGAGCACCGCACTGCCAAGGGCACAGCGGTCAAGTCCCCGGTGGCCAGCATCATCATCGTCACGCCCGCCGCCGATGAGAAGGCACTCAAGCCGGCTTTGGAGCGCGCCCGCATCCTGGGCCGCGCGGTCAATGCGACCCGCACCCTGGTCAACCAGCCGCCGAGCCACCTCTACCCCGAGACGTTCGCCGCCGCTGCCAAGGACCTGGCCAAGCCGCTTGGCGCCAAGGTCAAGATCACGGTGATGGATGAGAAGAAGCTGGAGCGGGACGGCTTCGGCGGCCTGATGGGCGTCGGCAAGGGCTCCTCGCGGCCGCCGCGCATGGTCAAGCTGGAATACGCCCCGCAGCGCCCCAAGGCCAAGCTGGCCCTGGTGGGCAAGGGCATCACCTTCGATTCCGGCGGACTCTCGCTGAAGCCCGCTGCCGGCATGCAGACCATGAAGTGCGACATGGGCGGCGCCGCCGTCGTCCTGAACGCCCTGCTCGCCATCGCCGAACTGGGCCTGCCGGTCAAGGTCACCGCCTGGCTGTGCCTGGCGGAGAACATGCCCTCGGGCACCGCGCAGCGTCCAGGCGATGTCATGACCACATACGGCGGCCGTACCGTCGAGGTGCTGAACACCGACGCCGAAGGCCGCCTGGTCATGGCCGACGGCCTGGTTGCGGCTTCCGAGGAGGCACCGGACGTCCTGATTGACGTCGCCACCCTGACCGGCGCGCAGATGATCGCCCTGGGCAACCGCGTTTCAGCCGTCATGGGTGAAGAAGGAGTGCGCGACGCCGTGAAGGCCGCCGCGGACCGCGCCGGCGAGCTGTTCTGGCCGATGCCGATTCCGGAAGAACTCCGTGCCAGCCTGGATTCTCAGGTTGCGGATATCGCCAACCACGGCGAGCGGTTTGGCGGCATGATGACCGCCGCGACGTTCCTGCGGGAATTTGTCGGCGAGGTCGACGGCGTGAAGATCCCGTGGGCGCACCTGGACATCGCCGGTCCGGCCTTCAACGAAGGCTCACCGTACGGCTACACGCCCAAGGAAGGCACCGGCGTCGCAGTCCGCACGCTTGTGGCCTACGCCGAAGACGTGGTTTCCCGCTCCGCATAACGGGCGCACCTATAGCACCGCCCCCTGCCCGGGGGCACCTGGAATGACAGTTGTGGCTGGTGTTTCTCCTTACAGTTCCCGCCGGCGGACCTTCATTGAGTGGATGGAGCCCTGCCGGCGGGATAGTGTGAGAGACGATCACAACCGCCCAAATCACTAAAACGACGCGCCCATGTGCGTCACCGATTACGCGAGGGAGCGTCCAAGTGGCCGAAAAGGCAACTGCGCAAGAATTCGACATCCTGATCCTCGGAGGGGGAAGCGGCGGCTACGCCGCTGCCCTTCGCTCCGTGGAACTGGGTTTCTCAGTAGGACTCATTGAAAAGGGGAAGCTGGGCGGCACCTGCCTGCACAACGGCTGCATCCCCACCAAGGCGCTGCTGCACTCGGCGGAAATCGCCGAAAACGCCAAGTCCGCAGCGAAGTACGGCATCAACGCCACCTTCGACTCCATTGACATGGTGGCGGTGAACTCCTACAAGGACAACATCATCGCCGGCAAGTTCCGCGGACTGCAGGGCCTGATCAAGTCCAAGGGCATCACTGTCATCGAGGGTGAAGGCAAGCTCACCAGCGAAAAGACCATCGAGGTCAACGGCACCACCTACACGGGCGCCAACATCATCCTGGCCACCGGCTCCTACTCCCGTTCACTGCCGGGACTGGAAATCGGCGGCAAGGTCATCACCTCGGACCAGGCCCTGAAGATGGACACCGTTCCGAAGAGCGCCATCATCCTGGGCGGCGGCGTCATCGGCGTCGAGTTCGCCTCGGTCTGGAATTCCTTCGGCGTGGACGTCACCATCATCGAGGGCCTTCCCTCGCTGGTGCCGAACGAAGACGCAGCGATCGTGAAGCAGCTTGAGCGCGCCTACAAGAAGCGCGGCATCAAGTTCAGCACGGGCATCTTCTTCGACAACGTCAAGCAGAACGACGACGGCGTGGTCGTCACCCTGGCTGACGGCAAGACCTATGAAGCGGACCTTCTGCTCGTGGCCGTCGGCCGCGGACCGGTCACCGCCAACCTGGGCTACGAAGAGGCCGGCCTCACCATGGACCGCGGTTTCGTGATCACCAACGAGCGCCTGCACACCGGCGTCGGCAACGTCTTCGCCGTCGGCGACATTGTTCCCGGCCTGCAGCTGGCCCACCGCGGCTTCCAGCAGGGCATCTTCGTCGCCGAGGAGATTGCCGGCCTCAACCCGGTTATCGTCGAAGACGTGAACATCCCCAAGGTCACCTACTGCGAGCCGGAAATCGCCTCCGTGGGCCTGACCGAGAAGGCTGCCAAGGCCAAGCTGGGCGACGAAAATGTCCAGGTCCAGGAATACAACCTGGCCGGCAACGGCAAGACCTCCATCCTGGGCTCCTCCGGCCTGATCAAGATGGTCCGCGAAAAGGACGGCCCCATCGTGGGCGTCCACATGATCGGCGGACGCATCGGCGAGCAGATCGGCGAAGCTCAGCTGATCGTGAACTGGGAAGCCTACCCGGAAGACCTGGCGAGCCTGCTGCACGCCCACCCCACGCAGAATGAAGCTCTCGGCGAGGCCGCCATGGCCCTCGCCGGCAAGCCGCTTCACGGCTAGACCAAGTACCACCTGCCCAGTGCACCCGGCAGCCGGACCACCGGGTGCACTAGGCTTCACACCACCAGCACCAGCGGTACGGCTGGTCAACAGATCTAATAAGGAGAAACGGGGACAATATGTCTGAAACCGTGAACTTACCCGCCCTTGGTGAAAGCGTCACCGAAGGTACCGTCACCCGCTGGCTCAAGGCCGTGGGAGAGCGCGTCGAGGTAGACGAGCCGCTGCTGGAAGTTTCCACCGACAAGGTGGACACCGAAATCCCGTCGCCGGTTGCCGGCGTCATCGAGGAAATCCTCGTAGCCGAAGACGAGACCGCTGAAGTTGGCGAGGCGCTGGTGCGCATCGGCGACGGCTCCGGCTCCGCCGACGCTGCCCCCGCCGAAGAAGCCCCGGCTGAAGAAGCTCCCGCGGCCGAGGAAGCACCCGCACAGGAGGCTCCCGCCAAGGAGGAAGCAGCCGAGGAAGCCCCCGCAGCCGGGTCCTCCGACTCCACTGAAGGCACCGAAGTGACCCTGCCTGCCCTGGGCGAGTCCGTCACCGAAGGCACCGTCACCCGCTGGCTGAAGGCCGTCGGCGACGACGTCGAAATGGATGAGCCGCTGCTCGAGGTTTCCACCGACAAGGTAGACACCGAGATCCCCTCCCCCGTTGCCGGCAAGCTGCTGGAAATCCGCGTCAACGAGGACGACACCGCCGAGGTTGGCGCCGTCCTGGCCGTCATTGGTTCCGGTGCTGCCGCTCCGGCCAAGGCCGAGCCGAAGGAAGCCGAGCCGGTTGCGGCCGCTCCGGCCGAGGAGCGCGAAGCTCCCGCCGCAGAGCCGAAGAAGGAAGAGGCTCCCGCTCCGAAGCAGGAAGAGAAGAAGCCGGAGCCGGCTCCCAAGCAGGAAGCCCCGAAGCAGGAAGCCCCGGCGGCTTCCGACTCCGAAGGCACCTACGTCACTCCGCTGGTGCGCAAGCTCGCCAACCAGCACGGCGTGGACCTGTCCACCGTCAAGGGCTCCGGCGTCGCCGGCCGCATCCGCAAGCAGGATGTCCTCGAGGCTGCCGAAGCCAAGAAGGCATCCGAGGCCAAGCCGGCTGCTTCCGCACCGGCTGCCGCTTCCACGGACCAGACCGCACCGGCGAAGATCAGCGAAGAAAGCGCCAAGCTGCGCGGCACCACGGTCAAGGCACCGCGGATCCGCCAGACGATCGCCCGCCGCATGGTCGAGTCGCTGCAGGTTTCAGCCCAGCTGACGCAGGTCCAGGAAGTGGACATGACGCGCATCGCCAAGCTGCGCGCCTCGGCCAAGAATGACTTCGCCGCCCAGAACGGCGCGAAGCTCACCTTCCTGCCGTTCATCGCCAAGGCCGTCACCGAGGCACTGAAGCAGCACCCGAAGCTGAACGCATCCTACGATTCGGATGCCCAGCAGATCACGTACCACGACGCCGAGCACCTCGCGATCGCCGTGGATACGGAAAAGGGCCTGCTGGTTCCGGTGATCAGCGATGCCGGCGACCTGAACCTTGCCGGTCTGGCCAAGCGCATCGGCGACGTCGGCTCGCGCACCAAGCAGGGCAAGATCGGTCCGGACGAGCTCTCCGGCGGAACCTTCACCATCACCAACATCGGTTCCGTTGGCGCCCTGTTCGACACCCCGATCATCAACCAGCCGCAGGTAGCCATCCTGGGCACCGGTGCCATCGTGAAGCGTCCGGTTGTCCTGACCGACGCCGAAGGCAATGACACCATCGCCATCCGCTCGATGATGTACCTGTCCCTGTCCTACGACCACCGCCTGGTGGACGGTGCAGATGCAGGCCGCTTCCTGCAGACGCTCAAGGCACGGCTTGAAGAAGGCAACTTCTCCTCGGACCTGGGGCTCTAGTCCCGGACTGACGGCTTAGCACCGCAAAGGGCGCTTCCCCAAAGGGGAGGCGCCCTTTTGCTGTCCGGTCCCGCACCCCCTCTACATGTTGTAGAAAAGTTACCGTCCCCACAGGTCGTCGGACAGAAAATGCTGACGGGGTGTCGATAAGATGGGTCAATGGACTTCCTACAGAGCTTTCTTGTCTTCCTGCACATCTTGGGCGCAGCAATCATCGTCGGTATCTGGTTCGCCAAGATCAAGAACCCCACGGTCATGCCCGGCCAGTTCCACGCTGCACTGCTGCAGCTGGTAACCGGTCTGCTGCTGGTTGGGCTGGCCGAAATGGGTGACGCCAGCCTGAACCACATCAAGATCGCCGTGAAGCTCACGGTGGCCCTGGTCATTGCCGTGATGGCCTTCATCGGCCAGCGCAAGTACAAGAAGGGCCAGCCCGTGGGCAAGGGCCTGGCCAACGGCGTGGGCATCCTCACGGTGCTCAACATCGCCCTGGCCACCATGTGGTAGCAGGCACAACGTTCTGAAAGGATGGGATGAAGCGCCGGCACCTGCCGGCCTTCATCCCATTGCTTTTAAGGAGCCCCCCCATGGCTACAGTCCGCTCAGCCCACACCGTTTGGAACGGCGACCTCTTCAACGGCAAGGGCAACGTCACCCTCGACAGCTCGGGCCTTGGCACCTACGACGTCACGTGGAAGGCCCGTGCCGAGGAGGCCAACGGCAAGACCAGCCCCGAAGAACTCATTGCCGCAGCCCACTCCGCCTGCTTCTCCATGGCCTTCAGCAACGGCCTGGCCGATGCCGGCAAGACCGCAGAGCGCATTGAAACGTCCGCGGACGTGACCTTCGTACCCGGAACCGGGATCACCGAGAGCCGTCTGAAGGTCACCGCCGTGGTACCGGGGCTCACTGCCGAGGAATTCAGCGACATCGCCGAGGCCGCCAAGGTCGGCTGCCCCGTCTCGCAGGCCCTGGCCGGGATCACCATCACCTTGGACGCCACCCTCGAATCCTAGGGTTTAGGCACCTCGACTACAGGACCTCGAACGCCAGAGCGGCCCCTGTTCCATTCGGAACAGGGGCCGCTTTGGTCAGAAACCGGACCGGACTAGTGGCGCCCGGCCTCACGGTCGGAGGTGGAACCTGCGGCCCCCACCGGCCCCGGAAGACCGCCGCGCGCAGCGCCCTGGCTGCCTGCCTGCCCTTCCGTGCTGCCCGCCTGGGGGCGGGGTGGCAGCGGGGCCGGCACCAGCGACGGATAGCCCGCCAGTGCCGGCGGCTGGTCGGTGGGCAGCTCGGAGAGCATCTCCTTGAGGATGCCCACGCCGTGCTCCAGCTGGGGATCCTCGCCTGCGGCGTAGGCGTGCGGCGGGAACGGTACCTCGATGTCGGGGTCCACGCCGTAGTTCTCCACCGACCACTCGATGCCGCCGGCCATCCAGAATCCGTAGCGCGGCTGGTTCACGCCGGTGCCATCCATCAGTTTGAACCGGCCGTCGATGCCGACGACGCCGCCCCAGGTGCGCATCCCGATGACCGGGCCGATGCCGCGCAGCTTGGCGATCTGCGTGATGATGTCGCCGTCGGATCCGGCGAATTCGTCGGTCAGGATGACCACCGGGCCGCGCGGTGCGTGCGCCGGGTAGGTGGTGGGCTGCTCGCCGCGCGCCATCGTCCACGCGCTGACCTTGCGTCCGATCAGCTCGGCCACCAGCTGGGACGTGTGGCCGCCGCGGTTGCGGCGCACATCGACGATCAGGGCATTGCGGGAGGATTCCTGGTCCAGGTCTCGGTGCAGCTGCGACCAGCCGTTGGCCACCATGTCGGGGATATGCAGGTAGCCGAAGCTGCCGTTGGAGGCTTCCCGGACGATGCTGCGGTTCGTGGTGACCCAGTTCTGGTAGCGCAGGCGTTCCTCGCTGCGCAGGGGCACCACGGCGATGCGGCGCCGGCGGGGCGCGGCGTCGTCGGATCCGCTGATGACGGTCAGTTCCACGGTCCGGCCGGCTGCATTGGCCAGCAGCGGCGCCGGCCCCTGCCCGGCAGGCACCGGACGGCCGTCGACGGCGGCGATGATGTCCCCCGGGTGCACATCGGCGCCGGGGGCGGCCAGCGGTGAGACGGCCTGCGGGTCGGAGGATTCCGCCGCGAGGATCCGCACGACTTCCCAGCCGCCCGGGCCCGGCCGCAGATCCGCGCCGAGGAAGCCCTGGGCACCGGCTCCGGGTTCCGTCGTCGGCTTCGGTGCCACGTAGGCATGGGAGGTGCCCAGCTCGCCGTGCATTTCCCAGAGCAGATCCACCAGGTCATCATGTGAACCCAGGTTCTCCACCAGCGGGCGGTACCGGGCATGCACGCCGCCCCAGTCCAGTCCGCCCATGTCCGGGGCCCAGAAGAAGTCGCGCTGCAGGCGCCAGGCTTCATCGAATTCCTGGCCCCAGACCTTCAGCGGCTCAAGCTGCACGCGGATGCGGCCAAGGTCCACGCTGACGTGGTCCGGGGAATCCGCGTCGGCCCGTGCCGAGGAGGGCACGGCATGCACCTGGCGTTCGTGGACGTAGACGACCCTGCGGCCGTCCCCGCTGACCTCGTAGTCCTCCAGCGCCGGAACGAGCACGGAGACGTCCTTCTTCTCCAGGTCGAACCGTTCCAGCCGGCTGGCCGGCGGACGCTCGGACGTGGAAGCCCGGCCGTCACCGGTCACGCCGTACGTGTCGGAGGCCAGCCACAGCAGGGAACCGTCGGCGGCAGTGAGCTTTTCGTAGCGCCCCTGCGGCACCGGAACCGCGATGATGCGGTCCTGGATCCCGGCGGCATCAACTTCCGTGACCGGCCCTGCGGGCGCTGCCTCGGCGGGGTCGTCGGATTTCACCGGAACCAGCTCGGCCCGGGGCACCGGCAGCCCGTGGACCGACGGCCCGAACGGCGACGGTGTGTCAGCGGCCAGGGCTACCAGGAAGGGTTTGGTCGAGGAGGGGAAGCTCAGGTCGAAGCGGTGCGTGTCGTAGACCGGATCGAAGCTGCGCTCGGAAAGGAAGGCCAGGTAGCGCCCGTCCACCGTGAAGGACGGCGAGTGGTCGCGGAAGCGGCCGTCGGTGACGTCGATGGCGGCGGCGCCGGGCTCCGTTACGTGCTGCAGCCGGATCCGGGACCGTGCAGCTTCGGCGGTCACCGGCTCGGACCAGGCGAGCCAGGCGGAGTCGGCGGAGAAGGCAAGCTGGTCCACGGCACCGTGGCCGGCGGCCGCGACCCGCCTCAGGGTTCCCTGCTCGGGATCCAGCAGGTAGACCTCGCCGTATTCAGTGGACACCGCTACGGCGGAGCCGTCCGGGCTGGCCGTAATCTGGGCGACCCGGGTGGGCTTGTCGAAGCTGATGCGGCGGGTGGAGCCGTCGGCTGACTCGCCCGCTGCCGTTTGGCCGCTCCCGGACCCGGCCTCCGCCGCCGTGGCAGCCGGAGCCGGGGCGGCTGCAGCACCATCCGCCTCATGTCCGGCTGCCGGGGCGGACACGGGCTCCGAAACCTGCACCGGCGTGCCGGTGGCTGCCGATACGGGGCGTGGCAGCGGAATTTCGGCGTCGTCGTCGGCCGGTGCGCTTGGAACCGGCTCCGGCCTGCGGACCGCGGGTGTATCCCCCGCGCCGGGGACTGCAGGGTCAGCGAACACGTTGCGGACGTAGAGGGCTTCCTCGCCGCCGACGTCGGCGACATAGACGGCCCGGCCGCCGGCCAGCGGCCGGCCCAGCCTGGCCCGCACAGCGGAATCGGCTTCAATGATGCGGGAGGGTCCGTCGCGGTGGGTCAGCCAATGCAGGGTGCCGTGGGTTTCGAGAACGGAAGCCGTTCCCTCGGCGTCCGGCTTGACCGCGGCAAGGTGCGCCGCAGGATCCAGCGGCCTGGGCCGGCGGCCGGTGCCTGCGGAGCCGAGCGTAATCGGCAGCCGCCGCGCGTCGTCGTCCAGGGAGGGCAGCAGCCACAGCTCGCCGGCGGCTTCGAAAACGATCCGGTGCCCGTCGGTGGAGGCGTGGCGGACGTAGAAGTCGGAAAAGTCGGTGTGCCGGCGCAGCCCGGTGCCCTGCGGAG